>NZ_BBYR01000040.1 GCF_001293525.1 Pseudideonella sakaiensis
CCCGGCCCTGGGGGCGCTCACTCGAAGCGGCCCTCGCGCAGCCACTTCGTCGCGACCCATTTCTCGCCCTCCACCACCGGCGCGCCGCCGTGCAGGCTGCGCGTCATCGGGTGCGGCCGGTCGTAGCTGAAGAACACCGCGTTGCCCTTGATCGGTGCGACGTCCAGCTTGACGTCCGGGAACGTGGTGGCGCCGCCGCGCTGCGGCGTGTTGAGGTACATCACGAGCGTGCCCACCCGCTGGCCACCGCGCTTGAGGATGCCGGGCGTCCCCGGCTGGGCCGGGTCGAAGTAGTCGTAGTGCGGCTTGTACTGGGCGCCGGGGCGGTAGCGCAGCACCTGCAGGCCCTCGCCGTTCTCCACCGGCCACTGCATCAGCGCCGCGATGCGCGCCTCGATGCGCGCGCACAGCGCGTTCTCGCCGCGGCCGAAGAACATCCCGTCGCTGGTGCGCGCCTCGTTCACCTCGCTGCCGCCGGTGTCCAGCTGCACCGTTTCGGAGCGCACCAGGCGGGCGCGCGCCAGTTCCACCAGCTCGTCGCATTCCTCGCCGCTCAGCAGGCCGCCGAGCACCACCACGCGCGGGTGCAGCATGCTCGCCAGCACCTGGACGCGGCGGTCACCGCCGTCCAGCTCGGGCGCGGCATCCAGGGTCATCGGCTCCGGCACCACCTTGGGCTCCGGCAGGCCGTTGGCGCGCGCATGCTCGCTGAGGTAGCCGCGCAGCGTCTCCTCCAGCGCCTGGGCCGCGGTCTCCTCGTCCCAGCCGCTCTTCAGCATCGACTGCAGCACCACGTCCGGCGCGTGGCCCGCGGTGGCCTGGGCGACGATCCACTGGCGCAGGTCGTCGGTGATGTGCTGGCGGCCCGTGGTCTGCGTCATGTCGTCTTCTCCTTGCGCCGAAATACCAGCCGGTCCGCCGACGAGGCGGTGCGGTCCAGCCGGTAGCCTTCCCGGTCGAAATCCTCGAGGCCCTGCGGGGTGTCGATCCGGTGATCGATCACGTGGCGCGCCATCAGGCCGCGCGCACGCTTGGCAAACAGGCCCAGCACCTTCCACTCGCCGCCGCTCCAGTCCTCGAAGACGCATTGGAGCACCGGCACCTTCAGGCGCTCGACCGGCACCGCCTTGAAGTACTCCTGCGAGGCCAGGTTCACGAGCACCGGCGCGGCCTGGGCCCGCACCCGGCGGTTCAGCACCCGCGCCAGGGTGTCCTGCCAGTAGGCATAGAGGTTGGGGCCGCGGGCATTCGGCAGCGCGACGCCCATCTCCAGCCGGTAGGGCTGCAGCGCATCGAGCGGGCGCAGCAGGCCGTAGAGCCCGGACAGGATGGCCAGGTGCTCGTCGGCCCAGGCCAGCGCATCCGCGTCGAGCGAGCGGGCCTCGAGGCCGCCGTAGACGTCGCCGTCGAAGGCGAGCACCGCGGGGCGGCTGTTGCGGGCGGTGAAGCGGGGCCGCCAGGCCGCATAGCGCGCGGCATTCAGCTCGGCCAGCGCCGGCGAAATGTCCATCAGCGCCTGCAGCTGCGGAACCGAGCGCTCGCGCAGCGCCGCCACCAGGGCCTCGGCCTCCGGCACGAAGGCCGGCCGCCGCAGCGGGACGGCCGGGATCGGCGACTCGTAGTCCAGGGACTTGGCGGGCGAGAGCAGCAGCAGCATCGGGACGAGGGGGGCGCGAAGCCCCGACTCTACCCAAACCGCCGGGTGCGCCGACGCCCGCCGGCCGCGTCAGCCGCCGAGCGCGGCCACGACCTCCGGCGGCGCCTGCACCAGCTCGATCAGCACGCCCTCGCCCGCGATCGGGAACTCGTCGCTGGCCTTGGGATGCAGGAAGGTGATGTCGTGGCCGGCGGCGCCGCGCCGGATGCCGCCGGGCGCGAAGCGCACGCCCTGCGCGGTCAGCCACTGCACGGCCGCCGGCAGGTCGTCGATCCACAGGCCGATGTGGTTCAGCGGCGTGGCGTGCACCGCGGGCTTCTTCTCCGGGTCCAGCGGCTGCATCAGGTCCACCTCGACGCGCTGCGGCCCGTCGCCGATCGCGCAGATGTCCTCGTCGACGTTCTCGCGCTCGCTGACGAACTGGCCGGTGACCTGCAGGCCCAGGGTGTCCACCCACAGCCGGCGCAGCCGCTCCTTGCTCGGGCCGCCGATCGCCACCTGCTGGATGCCCAGCACCCGGAAGGGTCGTTGCGTGCTCATGTCCACGTCCTTTCGCGACGTCAGGCGAACTCGAGGATGACCTGGTCGACCGCCAGCGACTCGCCCTTGGCGGCCGCCACCTTGGCGACCACGCCGTCCTGCGTGGCCACCAGGATGTTCTCCATCTTCATCGCCTCGATCACGGCCAGCTTCTCGCCGGCGAGCACCTTCTGGCCGGCCTGCACCGCGACATCGACCAGCAGGCCCGGCATCGGCGACAGCAGGAACTTCGACAGGTCCGGCGGGGCCTTGAAGGGCATCAGCTTCTGCAGTGCCGCCGCGCTCGGGGTGAAGACCTTCACGTCGACCTGGGTGCCGCCGTGGCTGATGCGGTAGGGCAGGCCGAGCCGCTCGATCTGCGCGCAGAAGGGCCGGCCGTTGACGCTGCCGTCGATCACGATCTCGCGCAGCGGGGTGCGGAACACGATGTGGTAGTCACGCGACTCGACCGTGACGTCGAAGCTCTTGTCCTCGCGCACGTGGACCCGCACCGGCACGTGCTGCTGCGCCCCGTCGGCGGCGGTCGCCACGGCGACGAAGTCCTCGCGCGGCTTCAGCTCGTGGCCCGGCAGCTGGCCGGTGATGCGCGAGGCCCGGTGCAGGTGGATCCGGTTCGCCACCACCGCCAGCGCGAGCAGGAAGGCCGGGTCCTCGTTCGGCACGCGCTCGGCCGAGAAGCCCTTCGGGTACTGCTCGGCGATGAAGCCGGTGTTGAAGTCCCCGCTGACGAAGCGCGGGTGGCCCAGCAGGGCCGCCTGGAAGGGGATGTTGGAGTGGATGCCGCGGATCGCGAAGCCGTTCAGCGCATGGCGCATGCGGGCGATCGCATCGGCGCGGTCGCGGCCGTGCACGATCAGCTTGGCGATCATCGAGTCGTAGTACATCGGGATCTCGCCGCCCTCGTAGACGCCGGTGTCCACCCGCACGCCGCCGATCTCGCCGCCCTGCAGCGTGCGCACCGAGGCCTCCATCGTCTGCGCCGGCGGCTGGTACTTCACCAGCCGGCCGGTCGACGGCAGGAAGCCGCGGAACGGGTCCTCGGCATTGATGCGGCATTCGATGGCCCAGCCCTGGCGCGGGATCTCCTCCTGCGTGAAGCCGAGCGGCTCGCCGGCCGCGACGCGGATCATCTGCTCCACCAGGTCCAGGCCGGTGATGCACTCGGTCACCGGGTGCTCCACCTGCAGCCGGGTGTTCATCTCCAGGAAGTAGAAGCGCTGGTCCTTGCCGACCACGAACTCCACCGTCCCGGCGCTCTGGTAGCGCACCGCCTTGGCCAGCGCGACCGCCTGCTCGCCCATCGCGCGGCGGGTCGCCTCGCTGAGGAAGGGCGACGGCGCCTCCTCGATCACCTTCTGGTGGCGCCGCTGGATGGAGCACTCGCGCTCCCAGAGGTAGACGACGTGGCCGTGCGCGTCGCCCAGCACCTGGATCTCGATGTGGCGCGGCTCCTCGACGAACTTCTCGATGAAGACGCGGTCGTCGCCGAAGCTGTTGCGCGCCTCGTTGCGGCAGGAGGTGAAGCCCTCGAAGGCCTCCTTGTCGCCATAGGCCACGCGCAGGCCCTTGCCGCCGCCGCCCGCCGACGCCTTGATCATCACCGGGTAGCCGATGTCGCGCGCGATCTCGACGGCGCGCTCGGCGGTCTCGATCGCGTCGTTCCAGCCCGGGATGGTGCTGACCTGCGCCTCGGCGGCCAGCTTCTTCGACGCGATCTTGTCGCCCATCGCGGCGATCGAGTGGTGCTTCGGGCCGATGAAGACGATGCCCTCCTCCTCGACGCGCCGCGCGAAGGCCTCGTTCTCGGACAGGAAGCCGTAGCCGGGGTGGACGGCCTGGGCCCCGGTCTGCCGGCAGGCCGCGATGATGCGGTCGGCCACCAGGTAGCTCTCGCGCGACGGCGCCGCACCGATGTGCACCGCCTCGTCCGCCAGCGACACGTGCCGCGCGTCCCGGTCGGCGTCGGAATACACCGCCACCGTCCGGATGCCCATCTTGCGGGCCGTCTTGATGACCCGGCACGCAATCTCGCCCCGGTTCGCAATCAGAATCTTGTCAAACATGCGATGTTCCGAATAAAGCCGACCGGCCACGCCCGGTCGAGATCAAGCAACGCCCAAGGATCCGGCTCCGCCGGTCCGACGGGCGGCGCCCCTCGGGGGCAGGAGCGAAGCGACTGGGGGGCCCTGCCTCCGCAGCGACTGGGGGGCTCACAAAGGTATGTTGCCGTGCTTGCGCCACGGGTTCTCCACCTTCTTGTCGCGCAGCATCACCAGCGAGCGGCAGATCCGCTTGCGCGTCTCGTGCGGCTGGATCACGTCGTCGATGAAGCCGCGCGCGCCCGCGACGAAGGGGTTGGCGAAGCGGGCCTTGTACTCCGCCTCGCGCGCCGCGAGCTTGGCCGGGTCGCCCTTGTCCTCGCGGAAGATGATCTCCACCGCGCCCTTCGCGCCCATCACCGCGATCTCGGCGTTCGGCCACGCGAAGTTGACGTCGCCGCGCAGGTGCTTGGAGCTCATCACGTCGTAGGCGCCGCCATAGGCCTTGCGGGTGATGACGGTGATCTTCGGCACCGTGCATTCCGCGTACGCGTAGAGCAGCTTGGCGCCGTGCTTGATGATGCCGCCGTACTCCTGGCTGGTGCCGGGCATGAAGCCGGGCACGTCGACGAAGGTCACCACCGGGATGTTGAAGGCGTCGCAGAAGCGGACGAAGCGGGCCGCCTTGATCGAGCTCTTGATGTCCAGGCAGCCGGCGAGCACCAGCGGCTGGTTCGCCACCACGCCCACCGTGTGCCCGTCCATGCGGCAGAAGCCGATCACGATGTTCTTCGCGTAGTCGGGCTGGAGCTCGAAGAACTCGCCGTCGTCGGCGGTCTTCACGATCAGCTCCTTCATGTCGTAGGGCTTGTTCGGGTTGTCCGGCACCAGCGTGTCGAGCGAGTGGTCCAGCCGGTCGACCGGGTCGTTGCTGGGGCGCACCGGCGGCTTCTCGCGGTTGTTCAGCGGCAGGTAGTTGTAGAGGCGGCGCAGCATCTGCAGCGCGTCGACATCGTTCTCGAAGGCCATGTCGGCCACGCCGCTCTTGCTGGTGTGCGTGGTCGCACCGCCCAGTTCCTCCGCGGTGACGCTCTCGTGCGTGACGGTCTTCACCACCTCGGGGCCGGTCACGAACATGTAGGAGCTGTCCTTGACCATGAAGATGAAGTCCGTCATCGCCGGCGAGTAGACGGCGCCGCCGGCGCAGGGGCCCATGATCATGCTGATCTGCGGCACCACGCCGGACGCCAGCACGTTGCGCTGGAACACCTCGGCATAGCCGCCCAGCGAGGCCACGCCCTCCTGGATGCGCGCCCCGCCCGAGTCGTTCAGGCCGATGACCGGCGCGCCGACCTTCATCGCCTGGTCCATGATCTTGCAGATCTTCTCGGCATGCGCCTCGGAGAGCGCGCCGCCGAAGACGGTGAAGTCCTGGCTGAAGACGAAGACCAGCCGGCCGTTGATCATGCCGTAGCCGGTGACGACGCCGTCGCCCGGGATCTTGTTGTCCTGCATGCCGAAGTCGTGGCAGCGGTGCTCGACGAACATGTCCCATTCCTCGAAGGTGCCTTCGTCGAGCAGCAGCTCGATGCGCTCGCGCGCGGTCAGCTTGCCCTTCGCGTGCTGGGCGGCGATGCGCTTGTCGCCGCCGCCGAGGCGGGCCTTGGCCCGCTGGGCCTCGAGTCGTTCGATGATGTCGTGCATGGGGCGGGTTACTCCGGGTCGCTCGGGTCGGGTTCCAGGGGGTCGGTGAGGCCGGCCGTCAGGGGCCGGCGAAGAGATCGAGCAGGCGGCGCGCGGCCACCGAGGCGGCCACGCGGCCGTCGCGCACCTGCGTCACCAGCGGCGCCAGCTGGTCGCGCACGCCGGGGTGCTGGCGGAAGCGCGCCTTCAGGCCGGCCTCGATGCGCTCCCACATCCAGGCCTCGTCCTGCGCACGCCGGCGCGCGGCGAGGCGGCCGTTGGCGGTCTGCAGGCGGCGGAAATCCTCGACCGCCTGCCAGAAGTCGGCCACGCCCTCGCCCTTCAGCGCGCTCATCGGCAGCACCCGCGGGTGCCACAGGCCGGTGTCGTGGTGGGCACGGTCGGCGCGGCCATGCAGGCCGACCAGGCGCAGTGCGCTGGTGATCTGGGCCCGCGCACGCGTCGCCGCGTCGGGGTCGATGTCGGCCTTGTTGATGACCACCAGGTCGGCCAGCTCCATCACGCCCTTCTTGATCGCCTGCAGGTCGTCGCCGGCATTCGGCAGCTGCAGCAGCACGAACAGGTCGGTCATGCCGGCGACGGCGGTCTCGCTCTGGCCGACGCCCACGGTCTCGACGATCACGATGTCGTGTCCCGCCGCCTCGCACACCAGCAGCGCCTCGCGCGTGCGCTCGGCCACGCCGCCGAGCGTGCCGGAGGCCGGGCTCGGGCGGATGTAGGCCCGCTCGTCGACCGACAGCCGCTCCATGCGGGTCTTGTCGCCGAGGATCGAGCCGCCGGAGACGCTCGACGACGGGTCCACCGCGAGGACCGCGACGCGGTGACCCCGGCCGATCAGGTGCAGGCCCAGGGCCTCGATGAAGGTGCTCTTGCCGACGCCCGGCACGCCGGAGATGCCCAGGCGCAGCGAGCGCCCGGCCTGCGCGAGCAGCGCGTTCAGCAGCGCATCGGCGCGGCGGCGGTGGTCGGGCCGCGTCGACTCGAGCAGCGTGATCGTCTTCGCGATCGCGCGGCGGCGCGCCACCGGGTCCGCGCCGACGACCTGGTCGTGCAGGCGCTGCCCGGACGCGTCGAGCCGCTCGTCCGCGCGCGGCAGGGCCGCCCCGGGCACGGCCGGGACCTCGGCCGCCGGTGGCGCAGCGGGGGCGGGCACGACGGAGGACATGGCGCGGAACGGCGTTGGGGGCACGGGACGGGGAACGGGAACGGCAACCGGCGCGGCGGCCTCAGCCGCGCGGCTCGCGCGGCGCCGCCGGCCGCAGGTAGTAGAGGTCCCACTCGCCCTCGGCCTGCAGCACGAAGCCGTGGCGCAGGTAGAAGCGGTTCGCGGCGCTGTGCTTCAGCGCCGTGACCGAGACGGCCTTGTGCTGCGCATCGGCATCGCGCAGCACGCGCTCCATCACCCAGGAGCCGACACCTTCGCCCTGCGCGCTGGGGTGGACGTAGAGGTGGTCGATCAGCCAGTCCTTCTCGCGCGGCACCACGACGACGAAGCCGACCAGCTCGCCATCGAGCCGGATGTGCCGCGTGTAGGCCGGCAGGTAGCCCCGGCTCAGGCGCTCGCGGGCGCGCTGCGGGTCGAAGCGGCCCACGCGGTCGAGGCTCTCGCGCATCGCGGCCATGCGCAGCGCGAGCAGGGCCTCGAAGTCGCCGTCGTCGGCCGGCGTCAGCGACAGGCGGGCGGGGTCGAGGGGGGTGGCGGACATCGGGCGCCTCGGGGCCGCTCAGGCCGCGACCTGGGCCGCGCGGATCTGCTCCAGCACGTCCTTCGCGCTGACGGGAATCGGCGTGCCGGGACCGTAGATGCCCTTCACGCCGGCCCGGTACAGGCTGTCGTAGTCCTGCGCCGGGATCACGCCGCCGACGAAGACGATGATGTCGTCGGCCCCCTGCGCCTTCAGCGCCTCGATGATCGCGGGCACCAGGGTCTTGTGGCCGGCCGCCAGCGTGGACACGCCCACCGCGTGCACGTCGTTCTCGATCGCCTGACGCGCGCACTCCTCGGGCGTCTGGAACAGCGGGCCGATGTCGACGTCGAAGCCGAGGTCGGCGAAGGCCGTTGCCACGACCTTGGCCCCGCGGTCGTGGCCGTCCTGGCCCAGCTTGGCGATCATCACCCGCGGCCGCCGGCCGGCCTCCTCGGCGAAGGCCGCGATCTCGGCCTGGAGCTTCTCCCAGCCCTCGGCGCTGTCGTAGGCCGCCGCGTAGACGCCGGTGACCTTCTGGATGTCGGCGCGGTGGCGGCCGTACACCGTCTCCAGCGCATCGCTGATCTCGCCGACGGTGGCGCGCAGCCGGGTGGCATGGATCGCCAGGTCGAGCAGGTTGCCCTCGCCGCTGCGCGCGGCCGCGGTGAGCGCGTCCAGCGCGGCCTGCACCGCCGCGCCGTCGCGCCCGGCGCGCAGCCGCTGCAGCCGCGCCACCTGGGCCTCGCGCACCTTCACGTTGTCGACCTCGAGGATGTCGACCGGCGCCTCCTTGTCCAGGCGGTACTTGTTGACGCCGACGATCACGTCCTGGCCGCTGTCGATGCGCGCCTGCTTCTCGGCGGCGCTGGCCTCGATCTTCAGCTTGGCCCAGCCGGAGTCGACGGCACGGGTCATGCCGCCCATCGCCTCCACCTCCTCGATGATCGCCCACGCGGCATCCGCCATGTCCTGCGTCAGCTTCTCCATCAGGTAGCTGCCGGCCCAGGGGTCGATCACGTTCGTGATGTGGGTCTCTTCCTGGATGATGAGCTGGGTGTTGCGGGCGATGCGGGCGCTGAACTCGGTGGGCAGCGCGATCGCCTCGTCGAAGCTGTTGGTGTGCAGGCTCTGCGTGCCGCCGAACACCGCGGCCATCGCCTCGATGGTGGTGCGGACCACGTTGTTGTACGGGTCCTGCTCGGTCAGGCTCCAGCCCGAGGTCTGGCAGTGGGTGCGCAGCATCAGGCTCTTGGGGTTCTTCGCGCCGAAGCCGCTCATGATGCGGTGCCACAGCAGCCGGGCTGCGCGCATCTTGGCGATCTCGAGGTAGAAGTTCATCCCGATCGCCCAGAAGAAGCTCAGGCGGCCGGCGAAGTCGTCGACGTCCAGACCCTTCGCGAGCGCCGTCTTCACGTACTCCTTGCCGTCGGCCAGCGTGAAGGCCAGCTCCAGCGCCTGGTTCGCACCGGCCTCCTGCATGTGGTAGCCGGAGATGCTGATCGAGTTGAACTTCGGCATCTGCCGCGCCGTGTACGCGATGATGTCGCCGATGATGCGCATCGACGGCTCGGGCGGGTAGATGTAGGTGTTGCGGACCATGAACTCCTTGAGGATGTCGTTCTGGATGGTCCCGCTCAGCCGCTCCTGCGGCACGCCCTGCTCCTCGGCCGCCACCACGTAGCCGGCCAGCACCGGCAGCACCGCGCCGTTCATCGTCATCGACACGCTGACCTTGTCCAGCGGGATGCCGTCGAACAGGATCTTCATGTCCTCGACCGAGTCGATCGCGACGCCGGCCTTGCCGACGTCGCCGGTGACCCGCGGGTGGTCGCTGTCGTAGCCGCGGTGGGTGGCGAGATCGAAGGCCACGCTGACGCCCTGCGCACCGGCGGCCAGCGCCTTGCGGTAGAAGGCGTTCGACTCCTCCGCGGTGGAAAAGCCGGCGTACTGCCGGATCGTCCATGGGCGCACCGCGTACATCGTGGCCTGCGGGCCGCGCAGGAAGGGCGCGAAGCCGGGCAGCGTGTCGGTGTGCGGCAGGCCCTGCAGGTCGGCCGCGGTGTAGAGCGGCTTGACGGTGAGGCCCTCGGGCGTGGTCCAGTTCAGCGCGGCGAGGTCCCCTCCCGGGGCCGACTTCGCGGCGGCCTTCTCCCAGGCGGCGAGCTGGCGGGAGTCGGCAAAGTCGGTGGGGCGGGGGGCGTCGGACATGGGGAAAACCTCGTGGCTCGCGGGCTCGGGCGTTGGCACGGACGCCCGGCTTTCCGTCATAATTCAAAATTGAATTATAGATCCAGACAGCACCCCGATGTCCACCGCCCTCGACCTGCGCCCGCCCGGCGCGACCCGCGCCCTCTACGCCGAGGTCGCGGACCGGCTGCGGGCCAGCATCCTGAGCCACGACCTCGCCCCCGGCAGCTGGATCGACGAGCAGGCCCTCACCGCCGCCTACGGGATCAGCCGCACCCCGCTGCGCGAGGCGCTGAAGGTGCTGGCCGCCGAGGGGCTGGTCACGATGAAGCTGCGCCGCGGCGCCTACGTCACCGAGGTCAGCGCGCGCGACCTGTCCGAGGTCTACCACCTGATGGCGCTGCTGGAAAGCGACGCCGCCGGCACGGTGGCGCGCGAGGCCAGCGACGCGGCGCTCGCCGACCTGCAGGCCCTGCACGACGAGCTGGAACGCCAGGCCGGCGACCGCGAGGCCTTCTTCCGCGCCAACGAGCGCTTCCACCGGCGCATCCTCGAGCTGGCCGACAACCGCTGGCGCATCCAGGTGGTGGAGGACCTGCGCAAGGTGATGAAGCTGCACCGCCACCACTCGCTGAGCCGCGAGGGCCGGGTCGAGGCCTCGCTGCAGGAGCACCGCGCGGTGATGGCGGCGCTGCGCGCGCGCGATGCGGCGCAGGCCCAGGCGCTGATGCGCGCGCACATCGGCGCCGGGCGCGAGGCGGCGGCGGGCTGAGGACGCGCCGGGACGGCCCGACCCCGCACCCGGCGCGACCGCAGCGAACCGGCCGGCAGCGGGGCGCCCCGGCTGCCACAATGCCGGCATGCCACCGCCCGCCCCTCGCCTCAGCCTGATCGCGGCGATGGACCGCCACCGCCTGATCGGCGTCGGCGGCCGGCGCATGCCCTGGCACCTGCCCGAGGACCTGCGCCACTTCAAGCGGACCACGCTCGGTCGTCCGGTGCTGATGGGCCGCCGCACCCACGAGAGCATCGGGCGGGTGCTGCCCGGCCGGCTCAACGTGGTGCTGAGCCGCGGCGGCCTGCCAGCGCCGGCGGCCGAGGGCCTCGCACGCGCTGCCGGCCTCGACGCTGCCCTCGACCTGGCCACCCGCTGGCTGGACGCCCACCCCGACGCGCCGCGCGAGATCTTCGTGATCGGCGGCGCCGAGCTGTACGCGCAGGCACTGCCGCGCGCCGACCGGCTGGTGCTGACCGAGATCGACGCGGTCTTCGACGGCGATGTCCACTTTCCCGACTTCCGCGCCGACCCCGCCTGGACCGAGGTCGCGCGCGAAACCGCGCGGGCCGCACCGCCGAACGGCTTCGAGCTCGCCTACGTGACCTACGAGCGCGCCCCGCGCCACACCCCGCCCCGATGATCGACCTCTACACCGCCGCCACGCCGAACGGCCACAAGCTCTCGATCGCGCTGGAGGAGCTGGGCCTGCCCTACACCGTGCACGTGCTGGACCTGGCCCGCGGCGACCAGAAGCAGCCGGCCTTCCTCGCGATCAACCCGAACGGCCGCATCCCCGCGATCGTCGACCGCGCGGCCGGCGATTTCGCCGTGTTCGAGTCCGGCGCCTGCCTGGTCTACCTGGCCGAGAAGACCGGCCGGCTGATGCCCGCCGATCCGCAGGGCCGCTCGCGCGTGCTGCAGTGGCTGATGTTCCAGATGGGCGGCATCGGGCCGATGATGGGCCAGGCGAACGTGTTCTTCCGCTACTTCCCCGAGAAGATCCCGGCCGCGATCGACCGCTACCAGGGCGAGACGCGGCGGCTGTTCACGGTGCTCGACGGCCACCTCGCCCGCCACGAGTACCTCGCGGGCGACTACTCGATCGCCGACATCGCGAACTGGGCTTGGGTGCGCACCCACCGCTGGTCCGGCGTGTCGCTGGAGGGCTTGCCGCACCTGAAGCGCTGGCGCGACCAGATCCGCGCCCGGCCGGCGGTGCAGCGGGGGATCGGGATCCCGCCGTCGGCCGTCGACCTGACGCGCGACGGCGACGAACGCGCCCAGGCCTTCGCCGAGCAGGCGCGCACGATGGTGGAGCGGGGGGGCTCGCTGCCCAGGCCCGCGGCCGACGACGCCCGCCAGGAGGACACGCGATGAAGCTCTGGGTCTCGCCCCGCGCGCCGAGCCCGCGCCGGGTGCTGATGTTCATCGCCGAGAAGGGCATCGGCGACGTCGAGCTGGCCAGCGTCGAGATCGGCCGCGGCGAGCACCGCAGCGCGGCCTACCTGGCCAGGAGCCCGCTCGGCAAGGTGCCGGTGCTCGAACTGCCCGACGGCCGCGCCCTCGGCGAGACGCGCGCGATCTGCAGCTACCTCGAGGGCCGCCACCCCGAGCCCAACCTGATGGGCATCGGCTTCGAGGAACATGCCTTCATCGAGGCGGCCGACCGCCGCGTCGAGTTCTACCTGCTGGGCACGATCGCGAACTGGATCCGCCACGGCCACCCCGGGCTCGCGCCGCTGGAACAGCCGCAGTTCCCGGACTTCTCCGCCGCGCAGGGCCGCAAGCTGCGCGAGGTGGCGGGCTGGCTCGATGGCGAACTCCAGCGGCAGGACTGGGTGGCCGGCAAGCGCTTCACGATCGCCGACATCACCGCCTTCTGCGCGCTGGAGTTCGCGCGCGGCCTGATGAAGTTCCGGCCGGCCGACGAAGGCTTCGAGGCCCTGCAGGCCTGGCGCGACCGCATCGCCGCGCGGCCCAGCGCGAAGGCCGGCGCCTGAGCATGGCCATCGATCCCGTCGCCGTGCTCGTGATCCTGGGCGTCGGCGGCGCGGCGCTGTGGCTGGCGCGGCGGCAGGCCCGGCGCGAGGAGGCGCACCGTCGCCCGGACGGCGGCAGCGCCGGCGGGGACGGCAGCGGCTCGTCCGGCCGCGACCGGACGGACGGCGACGGCGACGACAGCGGGGATGGCGGCGGGGACGGCGGCGGGGACTGAGGCCGCTACAGCCCGAGGAAGCTGCCGAGCAGCGGGTCCGCAGCCACCGCGGCCGAGGCGCCGCCCAGCACCGCCTGGCCCTTCTGCAGCACCACGGCCCGGTCGGAGCGCGCCAGCACCTTGCGGTAGTCGCGGTCGACGATCAGCGTGGCGATGCCGCTGGCGCGGATCTCGCCGATGACGCGCCAGATCTCGCCGACGATCTTCGGCGCCAGGCCCTCGGTGGCCTCGTCCAGGATCACCAGCTCGGGGTGGGTCATCAGCGCGCGGCCGATCGACAGCATCTGCTGCTCGCCGCCCGAGAGCTGGCCGCCGAGGTGGCCGAAGCGCTCGCGCAGGCGCGGGAAGGTGTCGAGCACGCGCTCGAGCGGCCAGTCGCGCCGCTCGTCGCGCCCGGGGCGCGCCGCCATCACCAGGTTCTCGCGCACGCTGAGGTTGGGGAACACGCCGCGGCCCTCGGGCACGTAGGCCACGCCGAGCCGCGCCACCTCGTGCGGTCGGGCGCGCGAGATGTCGCGGCCGAAGACGGCGATGCGGCCCTCGCGCTGCGCGACGTGGCCGAGCAGCGTGCGGATCAGCGTGCTCTTGCCCATGCCGTTGCGGCCCAGCAGGCCCACCGTCTCGCCGCGCGCGATCGCCAGGTCGACCCCGTGCAGCACGTGGCTGGAGCCGTACCAGGCCTGCAGGCCGCGGGCCTCCAGCAGCGGCTCGGCGATGGCCGTGCGGGTCGGGTGCGTCGCGGCACTCACCGCCCGGCCCCCCGTGCGAGGGCCGGGGCCGCGCACGTCGACGATCGATCGCCCGGGCTCATGCGCCGGCCTCCTCGTGCTCGCCCAGGTAGGCCGCCTGCACCTCGGGGCTGGCGCGCACCGCCGCCGGCAGGTCGGTGGCGATGACGGCGCCGTTGACCATCACGGTGATGCGGTCGGCGATGCGGAAGACGGCGTCCATGTCGTGCTCCACCAGCAGCAGCGCATGGCCGGCGCGCAGCTCGGCCAGCAGCGCGAGCATGCGCTCGGTCTCCTCGGCGCCCATGCCGGCCAGCGGCTCGTCGAGCAGCAGCACCTGCGGACGGGTGGCCAGGCACATCGCGATCTCCAGCTGGCGCTTCTGGCCGTGCGACAGGAGCCCGGCCGGGCGCGCGATCACCTCGGACAGCCCGGCACGGGCCGCCGCGTCGCGCGCGGCCTCGCCGCTGGCCGCGCAGCGCCGCGCCGGCTGCCACCAGTGCCAGGGCCGCTGCACCGCGGCCTGCGCCGCCAGCCGGCAGTTCTCGAACACGCTGAACGCGGGGAAGATCGTGGTGCGCTGGTAGCTGCGGCCCAGGCCGGCGCGCGCGCGGCGCGGCTGGCTCCAGGCGCTGACGTCCTGGCCGAGCAGCTCGACGCGGCCGGACGACGGCGGGATCTCGCCCGACAGGATGTTGATCAGCGTCGACTTGCCGGCGCCGTTGGTGCCGATGACGGCATGCACCTCGCCGCGGTGCAGGCTCAGCGAGACGCGGTCCACCGCGACCAGCCCGCCCCAGCGGCGCGTGATCTCGTGGCCGTGCAGCAGCACCTCGCTCATCGCGCCGCCTCGCCGGCCGTCGAGCGGCGGCCGCCCGGCCGGCCGACCAGCCGCTCGCGCAGCCGCTGCGGCACGCCGACCAGGCCGCGCGGCAGCAGCGCCACGCACAGGATGATCGTCAGGCCCAGGCCCAGGTGCCAGTGCTTCGCGAAGCTGCCGAACACGGCCTCGGACTTGTAGAACTCCTGCAGCAGCACGAAGGCGAAGGCGCCGATCAGCGCGCCGCGCAGGTGGCCGAGGCCGCCGAGGATGATCATCACGAGCACCGCGCCCGACAGGTGCCAGCTCAGCAGCTCGGGGTTCACGTAGCCGTCCTTCACCGCGAACAGGAAGCCGGCCAGCCCCGCCAGCGCGCCCGAGACCACGAAGGCGGCGAGCTTGTAGGGGTAGGTGGAGAAGCCGGCGGCGCGCATGCGCTGCTCGTTCGCCTTGATGCCGGCCAGCGCCCGCCCGAAGCGCGAGCGCAGCAGCAGCGCGAGGAAGCCGAAGCTGCCGAGCAGGCAGGCCCAGGTGAAGCCGTAGAGCACGAGCGGCCGGTCCAGGTCGAGCAGGCTGCCGAGCGCGGGCTTGAGCATCAGGTAGATGCCGTCGGTGCCGCCGCCCAGCGGCGTGTCGTGCACCACGTAGTAGGCCATCTGCGCGAAGGCGAGCGTGACCATGATGAAGTAGACGCCGCGGGTGCGCAGCGACAGCGCGCCCACCAGCCCCGCATAGGCAGCGGCAGCCGCCATGCAGGCCGGCAGCAGCCAGGCCAGGCCGGCCGGCTCGCTGGCCGGCGACAGCAGCACCGCGCCGTAGGCGCCGATGCCGAAGAACGCGGCCTGCCCGAAGCACACCAGGCCGGTGGTGCCGACCAGCAGCTCGAGGCTGAGCGCGAAGATCGCGTAGATCATGATCTTGCCGACCAGGTCGACGCCATAGTTGCCGGCCACCAGCGGCACCGCGGCCAGCGCCGCGAAGGCCGCCGCGACGAACAGCGCCGCGCCGCGCGACGAGGCGGCGCCCGCGTCAGGACTTGAAAAGGCCATCGGGCTTCCAGAGCAGGATCAGGGCCATCAGCACGTAGACCAGCACGCCGGCCGCCTGCGGCAGCAGCACCTTGCCGAAGGTGTCGACCACGCCGATCAGCAGCGCCGCGAGCAGCGCGCCGCGGATCGAACCGATGCCGCCGATCACCACCACGACGAAGCAGATGATCAGCACCGTGTTGCCCATGCCGGGATAGACCGAGGACACCGGCGCCGCGACCATCCCCGCGAACACCGCGATCGCCACGCCGGCGGCGAACACCACGCGGTAGAGGAACTTGATGTCGACGCCGAGCGACTGCACCATCTCGCGGTTGCTGCTGCCGGCGCGGATCATCATGCCCAGCCGCGTGCGCGTGAACACGAGGTACATGCCCAGCGCCAGCAGCAGGCAGACGCCGGAGACGAAGAGGCGGTAGACCGGGTAGGTCATCAGCTCGCCCAGCGGCAGGCTGCCGGCCAGCCACGGTGGGGCCTGCACGCCATGCACGTCGTCACCGACCAGCAGGCTGCGCAGCTCCTCGAAGACCAGGATCAGCCCATAGGTCATCAGCACCTGCTGCAGGTGCTCGCGCTCGTACAGGTAGCTGAAGAACACCCACTCCAGCACATAGCCCAGCAGCACCGCCAGCACCAGCCCGACCGCCAGCGTCGCGAAGAAGCCGCCGCCGAAGGTCGCCCCCACCACCGGCGCCAGCGCATAGGCCATGTAGGCGCCGATCATGTAGAAGCTGCCGTGCGCCAGGTTGATGACGCCCATGATCCCGAAGATCAGCGTCAGCCCCGACGCCACCAGGAACAGCAGCAGCCCGTACTGCAAGCTGTTCAGGCACTGGATCAAGAACGTCGCGAAATCCATCCACCCCGCCGAAAAAGAAAGAGAACCTCACCCAACATCAGACGGAGGCCGCCAGGCCGACCCCTCCAGCAGCCACGCTGGATCCGGCTCTGCCGGTCCAGCCGTGGCGCCCCCTGGGGGGAGCGGCGTGAGCCGCTCCGGGGGGGACCTTCCCCGGCTCCGCCGGTCCAGCCGTGGCGCCCCCCTGGGGGGGAGCGGCGAAGCCGCTCCGGGGGGGGGTCACATCCTGCAGCCCCGGCCCGGATCCGCCAGCTGCTTGCTCGCCACGCTCACCAGCTTGTTCTCCTTGCCCACCACCTGCCGCAGGTACATGTCCTGCACCGGGTTGTGCGCCTTCGAGATCGTGAACGGCCCGCGCGGGCTGTCGATGCGGGCCTTCTCGATCGCCGCGGCGATCTCGGCCTTCTTCGAGGTGTCGCCCTTCACGGCCGCCAGGCCGATGCCCAGCATCTGCGCGGCGTCGTAGCCCTGCACCGCATAGACGTCGGGCTGCAGCTTGTAGGCCTTGGCATAGGCCAGCCGGAAGGCGTTGTCCTTTGCGTTGCCGAGGCTGTCGGCGTAGTGCAGCGTGGTGTACAGGCCGTCGGCGTCCGCGCCCTGGGCCTCGAGCGTGCCATCGGTCAGGAAGCCGGCGCCGTACAGCGGGATGCTTTTCTTCAGGCCGGCCGCCGCATAGTCCTTGACGAACTTGACGGCGCCGCCACCGGCGAAGAAGGTGTAGACGGCATCCGGCCGGGTGGCCGCGATCTCCGTCAGCAGGGCCTGGAACTCGACGTTCGGGAACGGCAGGCTCAGCTCCTTGACGACGCTGCCGCCGGCTTTCTCGAAGGCCTCCTTGAAGCCGCGCACCGACTCGTCGCCGGCGGCGTACTTCCAGGTGATCGTGACGACCTTCTTGTGGCCGCGCTTGGCGACCACCTCGCCCATCGCATAGCCCGGCTGCCAGTTGCTGAAGCTGCTGCGGAAGATGTTCACCGCGCACATCGGGCCGGTCACCGCATCGGCGCCGGCGTTCGGCACCACCAGCAGCGTGCCGGTGTCCTTGGCCACCTTGGCCATCGCCATCGCGACGCCGCTGTGCACGGTGCCGACCAGCACGTCGACGTTGTCGCGCTTGACCAGCTTGTTGACGTTGTCGGTCGCCTTCGAGGGGTCGGACTCGTCGTCGACCTTGACGAACTCGACCTCGCGGCCCCCGAGCTTGCCGCCCTGCTCGTTGACGTACTGGCGGAAGCCGTTCTCGATCGCGGTGCCGAGCGCGGCGAAGGTGCCGGTGGCCGGCAGCATCAGGCCGACCTTCAGCTTGCCGCCGGTCTGCGCCATCGCGGGGGACGCCAGCGCGGCGGCGAGGGCGCTGAGGCAGAACAGTCGGGTGGGGCTCATGGCGTGTCTCCGTGGGGTTGTCGTTGGATGAAGTCCCGCACCGCCTCGATCAGGCGCTGCGGCTGGTCGACGTGCGGCGAGTGGCCGCAATCCGGCAGCTCCAGCAGCTGCGTGCCGGGCACGCGCTCGCGGATGCGGCGGATCTGCGCCATCGTGCCATAGTCGTCGCGCTCGCCCTGCACCGCCAGCAGCGGCACGCGGATCGCGCCGATCTCCTCGACGATCGACCAGGCACGGAAGGCCGGGTCGAGCCAGGCGCCGTTCCAGCCGCCGAAGGCCGAGTCCGGGTCGTCGTGGTAGCGCCCGAGGCGGCGCCGCAGGTCGGTGTCGCGGTAGGCGACGCGGGCAGCCTCGATCGCGGCAATCGCCTTGTCCTCGACGTCGATGTGCGGCGCCAGCACGACCGCGCCCGCGATCGGCCCCACCGGCACGGGAGCACCGGCATCGGCGCGGCCCGCGTGCGCCGCGTGGATCAGCGCGATCGAGCCGCCGTCGCTGTGCCCGAACAGCCACAGCGGGCGGCGCCGGCCGTCCAGGCCCAGCCGCTCGCGCAGCGCCGGCAGCAGGCCGAGCGCCTGGCGGTGCATGAAGTCCGGCGCCCAGTGCTCGTCGGCCGCGCGCGGCGTCGAGCGGCCATAGCCGGGACGCGAGTACACCAGGCCCTCGAGCCCGGCCGCCTCGCACAGGCGCTGCGGGAAGTCCTTCCACATCGCGACCGAGCCGAGGCCCTCGTGCAGGAAGAGGCACAGCGGCGCCGCCGGCCCGCCGGCCTCGATCCGGCGCAGCTCGATCAGCAGCGGGCCGGCCGGGCCCTCGAGCGCGATCAGCTCGTCGGTGACGCGGGCGGACGCCAGGCCCGGGCTCATCGGGCGGCCGCCGCCTCGCGCTCGCGCAGGCGGAAGCGCTGGATCTTGCCGGTGGCCGTCTTCGGCAGCTCGTCGACGAACTCGATCGTGCGCGGGTACTTGTAGGGGGCCAGGCGGTCCTTCACGAAGGCCTTCAGGGCCTCGGCGTCGACCGCCTGGCCCGGCTTGCGCACCACGAAGGCCTTGGACTTGGTCAGGCCCTCGGCATCGCTGACGCCGATCACCGCGGCCTCCAGCACCGCCGGGTGCTGCACCAGCGTGGCCTCGACCTCGAACGGCGACACGTACTGGCCGCTGACCTTGAGCATGTCGTCGCTGCGGCCGCAGTAGGTGTAGCTGCCGTCGGCATTGCGCACGTACTTGTCGCCGCTGCGCGTCCACTCGCCCTGGAAGGTCTCGCGGCTCTTGTCGCGCTGGCCCCAGTACATCAGCGCCGCCGAAGGCCCCTGGATGTAGAGGTCGCCGGCCTCGCCGTCGGGCACCGGCCGGCCGTCCTCGCCGCGCAGCGCGATCGCGTAGCCCGGCACCGGCCAGCCCGTGGTGCCGTAGCGCACCCGGCCGGGCCGGTTCGACAGGAAGATGTGCAGCATCTCGGTCGAGCCGATGCCGTCGATGATCTCGACCCCGTAGTGGGCGGTGAAGCGCTCGCCCAGCTCGGCCGGCAGCGCCTCGCCGGCCGACGAGCACAGCCGCAGCGCCACCTCGTCGCGGCGCGGCAGCGCGGGATGGGCCAGCATGCCGGCAAAGCCCGTGGGCGCGCCGAAGAACACCGTTGGCCGCTGCTCGCGCCAGCGTCGGAACACCGCCTCCGGCGTCGGCCGCTCGGCCATCAGCACCACGGTCGCGCCGACGGCCAGCGGGAAGCTGAGCGCATTGCCCAGGCCGTACGCGAAGAAGAGCTTCGCGGCGGAGAAGCAGACGTCGTCCTCGCGCAGGCCGAGCACCGCCTTGCCGTACAGCTCGATCGTCCAGTAGGGGTTGGCCTGGGTGTGGACCGTGCCCTTGGGCCGCCCGGTCGAGCCGGACGAGTAGAGCCAGAAGGCAGGGTCGTCCGGCCCGGTGGCCGCCGGCTCGGCCGCCGGCTCGGCCGCTGCCAGCCAGTCCTCGAAGGCGACCACGCCCGTCGGCAAGGCCGCCGTCGGGCGGGAGGCCACGATGCAGCGCGGCGCCGCGCCGCTGCGTACGATGGCCTCCTGCAGCACCGGCAGCAGCGGCGCCGAGACCAAG
The DNA here is from genome assembly GCF_001293525.1 of Pseudideonella sakaiensis. Classification (GTDB taxonomy): domain Bacteria; phylum Pseudomonadota; class Gammaproteobacteria; order Burkholderiales; family Burkholderiaceae_C; genus Ideonella_A; species Ideonella_A sakaiensis. Next base: position 19,741 of record NZ_BBYR01000040.1, read on the forward strand.
ACCGCCTCGGCCCGGCTGTGCTGCAGCATGTAGGCGTAGTCGTCCGCCGTCAGCAGCGTGTTGACCGCGACGGGCACCACGCCCGCGTAGATCGCACCGAGGAAGGCGACCGGCCAGTCGGCGCCGTCGTGCATCAGCAGCAGCACCCGCTCCTCGCGCCGGACGCCGGCCGCGCGCAGCGCCCCGGCCACGCGGCGGATGCGCCCGGCCAGCTCGCCGTAACGCAGGCTGCCGAGCTCGTCGACGTAGGCGAGCTTGTCCGGCCGGCCGGCGTTCGCGTCGATCAGGTGCTGCGCGAAGTTGAAGCGCGCCGGCAGCGGCGCCACGGTCGGGGCCGGCGGCACGGGGTCGGCGACGGAGGCAGGGTCGGGTGCGGTCATCGGGGTCTCCTGGTCGGCACGGGCGCGGGCCGGGGTGGCGGGTCAGCGCGGCGCCAGCGCGTCCAGCACCGCGCGGCTCGCCTGCAGCGCGCTGCGCCGGTGGTAGAAGTTCAGGGCCCGCAGGCCGCCGAGCTCCTCGCCGCCGCCGGCGCGGCCGGGGCCGCCGTGCAGCGACTGCGGCATCACGTTGCCGTGCCCGGTGTGCAGCGTCGCCACGTCCGGCGTGACGGCATGCACGCGGCCGTGGGTGTCGGCGAGCGCCAGCGCGGCGGCCGCCACCTCCGACGGGTCCGCACCGTAGACCGACACGACCAGCGAGCCCTGGCCGCGGCGGATCTGGTCCAGCGCGTGCGCGGTGTCGCGGAAGGGCAGCAGCGTGGCCACCGGCCCGAAGACCTCGGTGTCGTGCACCAGGCGCCCCGCATCGGCATCGCGCAGGCCGAGCAGCGTCGGCCCGACGCAGCAGGCGACCGCGGGGTCGGCGTCGACCAGCGCGTGGCCGGCGCCGTCGTGCAGCAGCCCGGCCTCGCTGCGCAGCCGCGCCAGGCCGTCCTGCACCGCCTGCCACTGGGCCCGGCTGACCAGCGCGCCCATGCGCACGTCCGGGTGGCGCGGGTTGCCCACCGTCGTCTTCGCCAGCCGCGCAGCGATGGCGCCCGCCACGCGATCGTAGGCCTCGGCCGGCACGAAGATGCGCCGGATCGCGGTGCACTTCTGGCCCGACTTGACCGTCATCTCGCGCACCACCTCGCGCACCAGCAGATCGAGCACCGCGTCGTCGCCGGCGGCGCCGGGCAGCAGCCAGGCGGCATTCACGCTGTCCGCCTCGATGTTGACGCGCACCGAGTCGCGCGCGACGGCGCGGTGGGCGCGCAGCTGGGCCGCGGTGTCGGCGGAGCCGGTGAAGGACAGCAGGTCCAGCGGCTGCAGCGCGTCCAGCAGGCCCTCCGGCCGGCCGCAGACCACCGACAGCGCGCCCTCGGGCAGCAGGCCCGCGTCGACCACGTCGCGCACCATGCGCTGCGTCAGCCAGGCCGTCGCGCTGGCCGGCTTGACCACCACCGGCACGCCCGACAGCAGCGCCGGCGCGGCCTTCTCCCACAGGCCCCAGGACGGGAAGTTGAAGGCGTTGATGCACAGCGCCAGCCCGCGCACCGGCACCTGCACGTGCTGCGACTCGAACAGGGCCTTGGCCAGCCGCGCCGGCTCGCCGTCGGGCAGCCAGCGGCGCTCGCCGAGCCCGGCGCCCAGCCGCGCGTACTGGCCGAGCGTGTAGATGCCGCCGTCGATGTCGATCGCCGAGTCGCTGCGCACGGTGCCGCTGTTCGCGGTCGCGATCGCCTCGTAGTCGGCGCGGTGCGCCTGCAGGCACTCCGCCACGCGGCCGAGCAGCGCCGCACGCTCGGCATAGGTCAGCGCGCGCAGCGCGGCACCGCCCACCTCGCGCGCATGGGCGAAGCCGGCGGCCAGGTCCAGGCCCTCGGCGTCGACGCGCACCAGCGCCTCGCCGGTGACCGGGTCGCGCAGCACGCTGCCGGCGCCGGTGCCGGCCTGCCAGCGGCCGCCGAGGTGGTTGGGGAGCAGGTCGGTCATGCAGGATCCTTCGGGGCCGCGCCGCGGCGCGTGAACTCGATGCGCCCGCCGGGCAGGAGGTAGAGCACGAGGGCCCGCCCCTGGCTCACGGTCGGGCGGTGCGCACTGCCCGGCGGGCAGACCAGCCAGCCGGCCGGCCGGCCGTCGAAGCGCGCGTCGTCGCCCTCCTGCGGCATCACCAGGTCGATCTCGCCGGCCGGGTGGACGTGGTGCGGGCCGGCGATGTCGCACATGTCGACCACGTCGACCGAGAAGCCGGCGAGGTCCTCCGCGGCGTCGAACACCCGGCCGTAGCGCAGGCCGCCACCTTCGCGCTCGCACAGCCAGCCTTCGGCGACGCCTTGCTCGCAGGCGGCCTTCAGCGCGGCGTAGGTGGCGCTGCCGGGGCCGTGGTGGGCGTTCAGCCAGGCGTCGAGCGCGGCATCGAGCGGGCGCCCGGCGAGCTCCCCGGTCAGGGCCTGGATCTCGCGGCGGAAGTCGGCGACGGTCATGGGTCGGTCCTGTGCGCCGGGCAAGGGCCGCGGGCGGCCTGCCTTGCCCTCCGCGTGAGGATGCAGTATTGTGCTTCCGAAGACTCTAGGGTCGCCGCCCGTCCATGTCAAGCACTATAGTTCATCCCCCCGGGTTTCCCCCGATCGCAGACGAGGCGGCCGCCGCGCCGCTCGGCGAGGGCAGCGCCGGGCCGGGTGCGGGCGGCGACGAGAAGAACCCGCGCCTGGTGGCGCTGGGCGAGCGGGTGCGCGCGCTGCGGGCCCGGCGCGGCATGACGCGCAAGGCCCTGGCCGCGGCGGCGGACGTGTCCGAGCGCCACCTCGCGAACCTCGAGTACGGCATCGGCAACGCCTCCTTCCTGGTGCTGGTGCAGGTGGCCGAGGCACTGCAGTGCCCGGTGGCCGAGCTGATCGGCGACGTCACCACCTCGTCGCCGGAGTGGCTGCTGCTGCGCGAACTCCTCGAGCGGCGCGACGAGGCCACGCTGCGGCGCGTGCGCATCGCGGTCGGCGAGTTGCTCGGCACCGGCGGCACCTATGGCAACGGCCGCGTGCGCAGCCCGCGGGTGGCGCTGATCGGGCTGCGCGGCGCCGGCAAGTCGACGCTCGGCGCGCTGCTGGCCGAGGACCTGGGCTGCCCCTTCGTCGAGCTGAGCCGCGAGATCGAGCAGTTCGCCGGCTGCAGCATCTCGGAGATCCAGGGCCTGTACGGCCAGAACGCCTACCGCCGCTACGAACGCCGCGCGCTCGAGGAGGCGATCCAGATCCACCCCGAGGCCGTGATCGCGACGCCCGGCGGGCTGGTGTCCGACCCGGCCACCTTCAACCTGCTGCTGACCCACTGCACCACGGTGTGGCTGCAGGCCGCGCCCGAGGACCACATGCGGCGCGTGGTGCTGCAGGGCGACATGCGCCCGATGGCGGCCAGCCGCGAGGCGATGGAGGACCTGAAAGGCATCCTGGCCGGCCGCACCCCGTTCTATTCGAAGGCGGATTTCCAGCTCGACACCAGTGCGCGGCCGCTGCCGGAGACCTTCGAGGCCCTGCGGCGCCTGGTGCGGGACGCCCTGGGCCTGCCCAGGGACATGCATCAAACTGCTTGATCTTGGCAAGCGACGTGCATTATCATGCGCAACAGCCCATCCCGCGATCCTGCACTGCCTTGCATCTCCTGAAGGAGGCCGCATGTCCCAACCGCCGCGTGTCGACTACCAGACCGACCCGTCCCGCTACCGCCACTGGCGCCTGAACTTCGAGGGCCCGCTGGCCACGCTGGTGGCCGATTTCGACGAGAACGGCGGCCTGCTGCCCGGCTACAAGCTGAAGCTGAACAGCTACGACCTCGGCGTCGACATCGAGCTGCACGACGCGCTGAACCGCATCCGCTTCGAGCACCCGGAAGTGCGCGCCGTCGTGCTGACGAGCGCGAAGGAGAAGGTCTTCTGCTCGGGCGCGAACATCTTCATGCTCGGGCTGTCCAGCCACGCGTGGAAGGTGAACTTCTGCAAGTTCACGAACGAAACGCGCAACGGCATCGAGGACTCCTCGCGCCACTCCGGGCTGAAGTTCCTGGCCGCGGTGAACGGCGCCTGCGCCGGCGGCGGCTACGAGCTGGCGCTGGCCTGCGACGAGATCGTGCTGGTGGACGACCGCTCCAGCGCGGTCAGCCTGCCCGAGGTGCCGCTGCTGGGCGTGCTGCCGGGCACCGGCGGCCTGACCCGCGTGACCGACAAGCGCAAGGTGCGCCACGACCTGGCGGACATCTTCTGCACCACCACCGAGGGGGTGCGCGGCCAGCGCGCGAAGGACTGGCGCCTGGTCGACGACATCGCGAAGCCGGCGCAGTTCGCCGCCCGCGTGCAGGAACGGGCGCTGCAGCTCGCCGCCGCGAGCGACCGGCCCGCCGGTGCCCGCGGCGTGCCGCTGCCGCCGCTCGAGCGCCGCATCGAGCCCGACGCGCTGCACTACGCCCACGTCGGTGTCGCGATCGACCGCGCGCGCCGCACCGCCACGCTGACGGTGCGTGCGCCGCAGGGCGAGCAGCCGGCGGACCTGGCGGCGATCGAGGCGGCCGGCGCCGCCTGGTACCCGCTGCAGATGGGGCGCGAGCTGGACGATGCGATCCTCTCGCTGCGCAGCAACGAGCCCGAGATCGGCACCTGGCTGCTGCGCACCGAGGGCGAGGCCGAGGCCGTGCTGACGCTGGACGCGCTGATGCAGGCCCAGGCCGGCCACTGGCTGGTGCGCGAGACCCAGGGCCTGCTGCGCCGCACGCTGGCGCGGCTGGACGTCACCTCGCGCAGCCTGTTCGCGCTGATCGAGCCCGGCTCCTGCTTCGCCGGCAGCCTGGCCGAGCTGGCCTTCGCCTGCGACCGCAGCTACATGCTGATGCTGCCGGACGAGCCCGAGCGCACGCCGCGACTGACGCTGTCCGCCGCGAACTTCGGCGCGCTGCCGATGGTCACCGGCGAGAGCCGCCTGGCGCGGCGCTTCTACGGCGAGACGGCGCCGCTGGACGCCGCACGGGCGGCGATCGGCCAGGCGCTGGACGCCGACGCGGCGCTGGCGCTCGGCCTGGTCACGGCCGCGCCCGACGACATCGACTGGGCCGACGAGACGCGCATCGCGATCGAGGAGCGGGTCGCGATGAGCCCGGACGCCCTCACCGGCATGGAAGCCAACCTGCGCTTCAACGGCCCCGAGAACATGGTCACGCGCGTCTTCGGCCGCCTCACCGCGTGGCAGAACTGGATCTTCCAGCGCCCGAACGCGGTCGGCGAGCGCGGCGCGCTGAAGGTCTACGGCACCGGCGAGAAGGCCGGCTTCGACTGGAAGCGCGTCTGAGCGAGCGCAGCGCATCGACACCCCGATTCCTGGAGCACCCGGCATGAGCACGAGCACGATCGACTACAGCGAGAAGATCCCGAACAACGTCAACCTGGGCGAGGACCGCACCCTGAAGCGCGCCCTCGAGCAGTGGCAGCCCAACTACCTGGCGTGGTGGAACGACATGGGCCCGGACGGCACGCAGGACTTCGACGTCTACCTGCGCACCGCAGTCAGCGTGGACCCGCAGGGCTGGGCCCAGTTCGGCCACGTGAAGATGCCCGACTACCGCTGGGGCATCTTCCTGAACCCGGCCGAGAAGGACCGCCGCATCCACTTCGGCGACCACAAGGGCGAGGCCGCCTGGCAGGACGTGCCCGGCGAGTACCGCGCCAACCTGCGCCGCATCATCGTCACCCAGGGCGACACCGAGCCGGCCTCGGTGGAGCAGCAGCGCCACCTCGGCCTGACCTGCCCCAGCCAGTACGACCTGCGCAACCTGTTCCAGGTCAACGTGGAGGAAGGCCGCCACCTGTGGGCGATGGTCTACCTGCTGCACAAGTACTTCGGTCGCGACGGCCGCGAGGAGGGCGAGGCGCTGCTGGAGCGGCGCAGCGGCCAGCAGGACAACCCGCGCATCCTGCAGGCCTTCAACGAGCCGACGCCGGACTGGCTGTCCTTCTTCATGTTCACCTACTTCACGGACCGCGACGGCAAGTTCCAGCTGTGCGCGCTGGCGGAGTCCAGCTTCGATCCGCTGGCCCGCACCACGAAGTTCATGTTGACGGAGGAGGCGCACCACATGTTCGTCGGCGAGTCCGGCGTCAGCCGCGTCATCCAGCGCACCTGCGCGGTGATGAACGAGCTGAAGACGGACGACCCGAAGCGGCTGCGCGAGGCCGGCGTGATCGACCTGCCGACGCTGCAGCGCTACCTGAACTTCCACTTCTCGGTGACCATCGACCTGTTCGGCGCCGACGAGTCGAGCAATGCCGCGACCTTCTACTCGACCGGCCTGAAGGGCCGCTACGAGGAGGGCAAGCGCCAGGACGACCACGTGCTGAAGGGCCAGACCTACCGCGTGCTGCAGGCCCACGGCGGGCAGCTGGTGGAGAAGGAGGTGCCGATGCTGAACGCGCTGAACGAGGTGCTGCGCGACGACTACATCAAGGACTCGATCGCCGGCGTCGAGCGCTGGAACAAGGTCATTGAGAAGGCCGGCATCCCGTTCCGCCTGAAGACGCCGCACAAGGCCTTCCACCGCAACATCGGCGGCCTGGCCGGCCTGAAGGTGTCGCCCGAGGGCCAGGTGGTCGGCGAGGCCGGGTGGGCCGCGCGCGTCGACGACTGGCTGCCGACCGCGGCCGACCGGGCCTTCGTCGCGAGCCTGATGGGCCGCGTCGTCGAGCCGGGCAAGTTCGCGAACTGGATCGCGCCGCCGGTGATGGGCATCAACCGCCAGCCGATCGACTTCGAGTACGTGCGTTTCGCCTGAGATCCGGAGACTGCGCCGTGGACCTGGCCGACGCCGTGGTGCTGAAGCAGCACCTGATCGACCCCGAGATCTGCATCCGCTGCAACACCTGCGAGGCGACCTGCCCGGTCGGCGCGGTGACGCACGACGACCGCAACTACGTGGTCGACCCGGCCAAGTGCAACGCCTGCCTGGCCTGCCTGCCGCCCTGCCCGACCGGCTCGATCGACAACTGGCGGCGCGTGCCGCTGGCGCGCGCCTACAGCGTGGCCGAGCAGCTGGGCTGGGACGAGCTGCCCGACGAGCTGCCGCCGGAGGCGCTGGCCGAAGCCGGCGCGGCGGACACGGCTGGCGAGGCGCTGCCCGTCCCGGCGGCGCCGACCGAGGTCGGCGCCGAGGCCGCCGCCAGCGCGGTCTCGGTCGCCTACGGCGCGACCGTGCCGCCGTGGTCGGCCGCCCACCCCTACACCAACCTCTACGGGCCGAAGGCCGCGCAGCGCTCGGTGACCGCGACCGTGGTCGGCAACGTCCGCGTGACCGAGGTCGGCACCGAGTACGACACCCACCACCTGGTGCTCGACTTCGGCAGCACGCCCTTCCCGGTGCTGGAGGGCCAGTCGATCGGCGTGCTGCCGCCGGGCAGCGACGCGGCGGGCCGGCCGCACCATGCGCGCCAGTACTCGATCGCCAGCCCGCGCAATGGGGAGCGCCCCGGCTACAACAACGTCTCGCTGACGATCAAGCGGGTGCTGGAGGACCACCAGGGTCGCCCGGTGCGCGGCGTCGCGAGCAACTACCTCTGCGACCGCCAAGTCGGCGACACGGTGCAGGTGATCGGCCCCTTCGGCAGCAGTTTCCTGATGCCCAACCACCCGCGCTCGCACCTGGTGATGATCTGCACCGGCACCGGCAGCGCACCGATGCGGGCGATGACCGAGTGGCGCCGCCGCCAGCGCGCCGCCGCGGCCGCCGGCGCCCGGCAGGGGCACGACAGCGCCGTCGAGGGCGGCAAGCTGCTGCTGTTCTTCGGCGCCCGCACGCGCGAGGAGCTGCCCTACTTCGGCCCGCTGCAGAACCTGCCGAAGGACTTCATCGACATCCACCTCGCCTTCAGCCGCACGCCGGGCAGCCCGAAGCGCTACGTGCAGGACCTGATGCGCGAACGCGCGGCCGACCTGGCGCCGCTGCTGGCCGACCCGAACGCCCACTTCTACGTCTGCGGGCTGAAGGCCATGGAGGAAGGCGTGGTGCTCGCGCTGCGCGACATCGCGACCCAGGCCGGCCAGGACTGGGCGGCCACCGCCGAGGCGCTCAAGTCCCAGGGCCGGCTGCACCTCGAGACCTACTGAAGGCTTCGGCGCCGGGCGGTGCACGGCCCGGCGGTTCATCGGTGCCGCCGGCCGTGGGCGCCGCGTCGGGCGGTCCGCGCCGCAGCTCCACCAGCCGGCCGCCGGACAGCCGCACCACCCGCTGCGCGCCAGCGAGCGTCTGCGGCCGGTGCGCGATGACCAGCCGCGTCATCGGCAGCGCGGCCAGCGCCGCGGTGACGGCGCGCTCGGCGGCGAGGTCGAGGTGGCTGGTGGCCTCGTCCAGCGCCAGCACCGCCGGCGCCTTGTACAGCGCGCGTGCCAGCAGCACCCGCTGGCGCTGCCCGCCGCTCAGGCCCTGGCCGAGGTCGCCGACGCGGGTGCGGTAGCCCATCGGCATGGCCAGGATGTCCGCGTGCACCTGCGCCAGGCGGGCGCAGTCCTCGATGCGCGCCGCCTGCGGCGCCGGGTCGAAGCAGGCGATGTTCTCGGCCAGGCTGCCGCTGAGCAGCACGTCGTCCTGCATCACCGTGCCGATGGTGGCCCGCAGGCGGCCGGCGCCGAGCTGGCGCAGCGGCACGCCGCCGTAGCGCACCTCGCCCTCGGTCGGCTCCAGCAGGCCCAGCAACAGCTTCAGCAGCGTCGTCTTGCCGGCGCCCGACGGGCCGGTCAGCGCCACGCACTCGCCGGGCTCGACGCAGAAGTCGACACCGCGCAGCAGCCAGGGCTCGCCGTCACCGTGGCGGAAGCCGACGCCATGCAGGCTCAGCCGCGGCACGAGCGGCCGCTGCGGGTCGTCGCCGGGCGCCGCCACGCCGTCCCCGGCCGGCTCCGCCGGCTCCTGCACGATGTCCGCGAGGCGCTCGGCATGCAGGCCGAGCATGCGCAGCGCCACCACGTGATCGACCAGCGCGGCGGCCCGCCCGGTGAACTGGAGCTTGTAGGCGAGGAAGGCGAACAGCATGCCGAGCGTGAAGGGCTCCGCCGCGGCCGGCCCGGCCATCACGCGCTGCGCGCCCAGCCACATCACCAGCAGGTTCTCGGCGCCGAAGATCGCCGCCTGCGCGGTCGAGAAGCCGAGCAGCAGCCGGGCGGTGCGCAGGTCGCGGTTGTGCAGCTCGATGCGCAGGTTCTGCCAGCGCGCCTGCCGGTCGGCCTCGCGGCCGTAGAGCCGCAGCGGGACGATCGCGCGCAGGGTCTCGAGGAAGAAGCTGCCCTCGCGGGCCGCGACGACCAGCCGCTCGGCCGCCGCGTCGCGCAGCGGCCCGAAGGCGAGCGCGCGCAGCAGCGCATAGGCGGCCAGCGCCGCCAGCACCACGCCGGCCAGCGCCGGCGCATAGACCAGCATCATCGCCAGCGCGGCCAGCGCCATGAGGCCGTCCAGCAGGCCCTCGGCGGCCACGCCGGTCAGCGACTGCTGGATCGCGCCGACGGCAGAGAAGCGGCTCACGATGTCGCCCAGGTGGCGGCGCTCGAAGTAGGCCGGCGGCAGGCGCAGCAGGTGGGCGAAGACGCGGCCGCCCCACTGCAGGGCCAGGCTCTGGCCGAACACCAGCAGCATCCAGCCGCGCGCCAGGCCCAGGCCGGTCTGGCCGGCCAGCAGCAGCGCGGCGCCGAGCAGCAGCACGCCGAGCAGCTCGGTGTCGCCGCGGCCCAGCGCCTCGTCGACCACCGCCTGCTGCAGCAGCGGCCCGCCGAGCGCGAACAGCTCCAGCACGCCCGCCACCGCCAGCACCTGCGCCAGCGCGGTGGCGCCGCCCGGCACCGGCCCCAGCAGTTCGCGCCAGGACACGGGCCGCCGTGGCGGCGCCGCCGCGGCGAAGCCCGGCTGCGGCTGCAGCTCGAGCGCGACGCCGCTGAAGTGGCGCGACAGCACCGCCAGCGGCAGGCGACGCTCGCCGAGCGCCGGGTCGAGCAGGTGCGCGCGGCGCGCATCGGCCCGCAGCAGCACGACGAAGTGGTCCAGGTCCCAGTGCAGGATGCAGGGACAGGCCAGCTGCGGCAGCTCCTGCGGCTCGAGACGCAGGGCCCGCGCGCCCAGGCCGATCGCGGCCGCCTGCTCGACCAGCCGCTGCAGCGTGCCGCCGCGCAACGAGCCGGGAAAGCGGCGCCGCAGGTCGGCGAGGTCGGCCGGCAGGCCATGCGCCGAGGCCACCATCGCCAGGCAGGCGAGGCCGCATTCGCCGGCCTCTGCCTGCAGCTGCAGCCGCGGCCTCATGCGGCGGCCCGTGCGCGCGCCGCCAGCAGCGGCGCGAACAGCCACTGCCAGACGGCCAGCCGCTCCTGCAGCACGTCCGCCTCCAGCGCGAGGCCCGGCTTCAGCGGCTCCTCGCGGCCGTGGGCCCGCACCGACTGGCGCTCGAGGGCCACGGTGATGCGGAAGAGCGGCTCGGCGGTGCCGGCGCCCGAGGCCAGGCCGGCGAGCAGCGAGAGCTGGCCCGGCGGCAGGTCCTGCGGCGCGAGCGGCACCGCCGAGACCGCGCGCACCGTGCCCTGGGCCAGCCCGTACAGGCCGGGCGGATAGGCGGCATAGCGCAGGCGGACCGCCTGGCCGGGACGCACGAAGCCGGCGGTGCGGCCGGGCGCATACAGCCGTGCCTCCAGCCGGCCGGGACCCACGTCGGCAACGGCCGGTCCGGGCCCGCCCGCGGCCGTCCGGTCCGTTCCGCCCTCCCCTGCTCCGCCCGTCCCCTGCGCCGGCAGCGGCACCAGCGTGGCCAGGGTCTGGCCGGCCGCCAGTGCCGCGCCCGTCTCCACGGTGATCGCCTCGAGGCGCCCGGCGTGCGGCGCCAGCACCAGCGCGCGGCGTCGCGCCGCGTTCTCCGCGCGGGCCTGGTCGAGCTGGGCCAGCGCCCGCTCGGTGGCCAGCGCCTCGGCCGCCTGCACGGCGGCCAGGCTGCGCCGCTCGTCGTCGAGCTCGCGGCGCGCCCGCGCCAGGCCGAGCAGCACGCGCCGCGCCGCGGCCGCGCGCGCCTCCAGGTCCAGCGCCTCGACCACGCGGGCCTGGTGCTGCACCTCGGCCACGAAGCCGTCGGCCACCAGCCCTTCGTAGCGCCGCGCTGTCTCGCCGGCGAGGCGGGCGCGGCGGTCGGCGAGGACCGCCTCCTGCTGCGCCTGCTCGCCCTCGGCGCCGAGCGCCCGCGCGCGCGCCTCCAGCGAGGCCCGGCGCGCCTGCTGCAGGCGCTCGCGCCAGGCCTGCTCCTCGACCAGCGTGCGGCGCTGCCGCGCCAGCAGCTGGGCGCTGCGCTCGGCCGCGGCCTCGCCGGCGCCGGTGACGCGGTCGGTGTCGATCACGAACAGCGGCTGGCCGGCCGCCACCACGGCGCCCTCGGCCACGGGGCGCTCGCGCAGCACGCCGGCGGCCGGCGCAGCCACGCCGACCTGGCCGCCGGCCGGCACCAGCAGGCCCGGCACGCGGGCGCGCCGGCTGGCCTCGCCGAACGCCGCATAGGCCGCGACCGCCAGCGCCGCCGCGAGCGCGAGCGCCGCGACCACGCTGAAGGCCGGCCGGTGGCCGAGGCGCACGCTGCCGCAGGCGCCGAGCTCCTGCGCCTGCAGGGCCTCGGCACGGAACAGCGGCAGGGCGTCATCGTCGGTGGGCATGGCGGGCGTTCCAGGACCACAGCCTGGGCCTGCCATGCCCGCGCCGCCGCCCCCCGCACGGGGGACCCGCGGGGGCGCCGGCAGCCTCGGCCGCCGGGGGGATCGCATAGCATCGCCGGATGCGCTTGTTGATCGTCGAAGACGACGCCGCCCTCGGCGAGGCCCTGGCCGCGGCCCTGCGGCTGCATGGCCACGCGGTCGACTGGTTCCGCGACGGCGGCGCCGCCGATGCGGCGCTGGCCGGCGCCCCCTACGACGCCCTCGTGCTGGACCTGGGCCTGCCCGGCGCCGACGGCCTGGTGTGGCTGCAGCGCTGGCGCGCACGCGGCCTCACGCTGCCGGTGCTGGTGCTGACCGCGCGCGACGGCACCGAGCAGCGCATCGCCGGCCTCGACGGCGGCGCCGACGACTACCTCGTGAAGCCGATCGCCACCGACGAGATCGCGGCCCGCCTGCGCGCGCTGCTGCGCCGCGCCGGCGGTCGGGCGCAGCCGGTCTGGACGCATGGCGCGCTCGAGTTCGATCCGTCGGCGCGCAGCGCCCGCTGGGAGGGCCGCGAGCTCAGCCTCACCGGCCGCGAGCTGGCGCTGCTGGAAACGCTGCTGATGCACCCGCAGCGCGTGCTCAGCAAGGCGCAGCTGCAGGAGAAGCTCTACGACTGGAGCGGCGCCGAGCCGGAAAGCAATGCGCTCGAGGTGCACGTGCACCACCTGCGCCGCAAGATCCACCCGGGCATCGTCCGCACGGTCCGCGGCGTCGGCTATGCGCTGGGGGCGGCGCTGTGACGCCGCGCGCCGCGCCGCGCCGCCGCCTGCCCGCGTTCTCGGGCAGCCTGCAGCGGCGCCTGCTGCTGTTCCTGCTGGTCGGCGCGCCGGTGGTGTGGGCGCTGGCGGCGGTGGTGTCGATCCACCGCGCGCGCGACGAGGTGGACGAGCTGTTCGACACCGAGATCATCCGGCTGGCGCGCCAGGTCCAGTCCACGCTGGTCGGCCTGCATGCCTCCGGCCCGGCGACGCCGCCGCCGCCGAGCGGCGAAGCCGACCTGCGCGACCTGGCGATCGCGGTCTGGGACGCCGACGGGCGCGTGCTGCTGATGGACCGCGAGGGCGCGCAGCTGCCGCGCCGGCCGGACGCGACCGGCTTCGTCGACATCACGATCGACGGCGACCCCTGGCGCGTGTACTACCTGCAGGCGCCGAACGGCGAGTGGCTGGTGGCCGCCGGGCAGCGCGTCGACGAGCGCGAGGAGCTCGTCTGGAACCTGCTCGGCAGCCAGCTGCTGCCGTGGCTCGCGGTGCTGCCGCTGCTGATGGCGGCGATGGCCTGGGCGGTGCGCCGCGCGATGGCCCCGGTGCGCGTGCTGGCCGGCGAGCTGCGCGGGCGCGAGGCCGACGACCTGCGCCCGCTGGCCGCGCAGCAGGCACCGGCCGAGCTGCAGCCGATGCTGGTCGCGATGAACGGGCTGTTCCTGCGCATCGAGGCGCTGCTGGCGCGCGAGCGCCGCTTCACCGCGGACGCCGCGCACGAGCTGCGCACGCCGCTGGCCGTGCTGCGCGCGCAGTGGGACCTGCTGCGCGCCTCGCCCGACGAGGCCACGCGGGCGCGCGCCCAGGCCCGCATGGCCGGCGGCCTGGACCGGCTCGACCGGCTGGTGACGCAGATGCTGGTGCTGTCGCGGCTGGAGGCCACCGACCGGCTGCCACACACCGGGCCGGTCGACTGGCCCGCGCTGGTCGAGCAGGTCTTCAGCGACCAGCTCGCGCTGGCCGACCGGCGCCACGTCGAGCTCGCCTGCGACGGCGACCCGGCGGCGTTCCCGCTCAGCGGCGACGCGGACCTGCTCGCGGTGCTGCTGCGCAACCTGCTGGACAACGCGGTGCGCTACGCGCCGGAGCACAGCCTCGTGCGGCTGCAGTTCGGCCCGGGGCGGCTGGCGGTGGAGAACGGCGGCCCGCCGCTGCCGGCCGCGGTGGCCGAGCACCTCGGCGAGCGCTTCCGGCGTCGCGAGGGCCAGTCGGAGAGCGGCAGCGGCCTGGGCGTGTCGATCGCGCGCCGGGTGGCCGCGCTGCACGGGCTGCAGCTGGACCACGGCAGCGGGCCGGACGGCCAGGGCGTCGTCGCGACGCTGCACCGTCTGCCGGACCGGCCGCCCGCCCCGGCTCCCGCCGGCGACGGGCGCGCAGGGAGCGTCAGTTGGGCTTGATCTTCGCGAGCAGCGCGCGGGCCTCCTCGCGCCGGCCGACATCGGCGATCTGGCGGCCGGGCCGCGGCGGCGCCTGCAGCACCTTGTCGAGGTAGGCCAGCGCCTGCTCGGGCTGCCGGGTCTCGACCAGGAACTCGGCGTAGAAGTAGTTCGGATCGATGCCCTGCGGGTTGATCGCGAGCGCCTTCTGCAGCAGCTCGCGCGCCTTCTCCTTGTCGCCGAAGCCGATCGGCCAGCCGGGCACCTTGTAGTACAGCACGCCCAGGCTGTTGTAGGCCGAGCCTTCGAGCGCCTTCGGGTCGATCTGGATCGCCTGCTCGTACAGCGCCTTGGCCTGCTTGACCAGGCCGAGCGCGCCGAGGCCGCCCTTCTCGCCGGCCCAGGAGCTCACGATGATGCCCTCCCAGACCAGCGGCTCGCTGCGCCCGGGATGCTGAGCCGACACCTGGTGGGCCTTGCCGGCCAGCGCCTCGTAGCGCTTCGCGCGCTCGGCCGGCGGGGTCTGGTAGCGCACCACCTCCCAGTCGCGCTGGAGCTCGGCCACCGCGTCGTCGACGGGGGCAGCGAGCGCGCTGGCCCAGGGCAGCGCGGACAGGCCGGCGGACAGCAGCGCGGCGCGCAGGAGGGAACGTCGGGACATCATGGCTGGGCTCCTTCGGCCAGCGCGAGCTGGCGGCGGTGACGGGCGAAACTGCCGTCGAGGTGCCCGCCGAGCACGCCATTCAGGCGCACCGCGAGCCGTTCGGGGAATCCGACGAAGCGTTCGGCCGCTTCGCTCTCGAGCAGCCGGCACAGCGCCTCGGCCACCGTCTCCGGCGTGTCCATCGAGGTGCCGGTGGCCTCGTTGTAGGCCTGCACCGCCGCGTCGTTGAAGGCGGTGCGGGTGCTGCGCGGGCCGAGGATCTGCACCCGCACCGGCCCGTCGGCCAGCTCGCGGCGCAGGGCCTCGGCGAAGCCGTGCAGGCCGGCCTTGCTCGCGCCGTAGACGCTGAAGCCGGGCAGCCCGATGCGGCCGAGCGCCGAGCCGACGAAGACGATCTGCGCCCGCGGCCGCGCCTGCAGCTGCGGCAGCAGCGCCTGGGTCAGCAGCATCGGCGCCAGCAGGTTGGCCTGCAGCACCTCGGTGATGCGGGCCGCATCGAGCTGGGCCAGCGGGCCGAAGGCCGGCACGCCGGCCGCATGCACGACCACGTTCACGCCCAGCCCCTCGGCCGCCCGGGCCACCGTGGCCACGCCCTCGGCCGTGCACAGGTCGGCGCGCACCCAGGGCAGCCCGGCCGGGCCGGCGCGGCGGCCGACACCGATCACCGCGGCGCCGGCAGCCTGCAGCCGCCGCAGCATCGCCTGGCCGATGCCGCCGCCGGCACCGGTCAGCAGCACGCGTGCATCGACGAGCTTCATGCGGCCACCTCGTCGGCCGTCGCCGCGCGCTGCGGCTGCGGCTGCGGCTGCGGCTGCGGCAGCGGCAGCCCCGCGAACACGTCGGCATACAGGCGGAAGAAGAGCCGCGCTGCATGCACGATCGCCGCCTGGTCCTGCGGGTCCTCGATGGCCTCCATCAGCGCCGCGAAGTGCGCGGTGTGCTCCTGGTCCAGCGTGCCGTGCGAGCGCAGGTAGGAGAAGGCGGCGTCCGGCAGGCGCAGCGGCCGCTGGATCGCGTCCGCCGCCGTCAGCGCCAGCGCGACGCTGGTGCCCTCCAGCACGTGCACCATGCCGAAGAAGCCGAGCGGGTTGCCGCGCGCGATCGTGTCGTAGGCATAGGCCACCATCACCTCGGTGGCCGGGGCCGGCCGGCCGTGGCGCACCGCCTCGGCATCGGCGCCGCAGGCGCGCAGGTCGTCGAGGATCCATTCGTCGTGGCCGGCCTCCTCGTCGATGTACTCGTCGAGCGCGGGTTGCAGCCAGGCGTGGTGCGCCGGCAGCGCGGCGCGCATCGCGCGCAGCAGCGGCACGGTGTGGCGCACGTGGTGGTAGGCCTCGGTCAGGAAGGCGATGTAGCTCGGCAGCGAGACCTCGCCGCGCTGCAGCACGCCCTGGATGATCGGGGTCTTCAGCAGGCGCATCCGCGCCTCGGCGGTCTCGGCCAGCAGCCGGGTGTGGAAACTCATTCGGGGCACCTCGTTCGGTTGGATTCGTTGGGGGTGGGCGCGGCGGCCGTGTCAGGCCTCGATCCGCAGGTCCTCGGCATGCAGCGCGGCGATCGCCGCCCGCTGCGGGCGGCCGTTGGCGGTGGCCAGGCCGCTGGCCGCATCGAAGGCGGCACGGGCCGGCGTCCAGCGCCCGATGCGCGCGTAATCGGGCAGGTGGGCGTTGGCGGCATCGACCGCGGCCTGCAGGTCGGCGCCCGGCCGGGTCGGCCACAGCACCGCCGACAGCGCGGGCTGGCCGTCGCCGAAGACCACGGCCTGCAGCACGTCCGGGTGGCCGCGCAGGCCCGTCTCGACCCACTCCGGGCTGACGTTGCGGCCGTAGGCGGTGATCAGCACGTGCCGGCGCCGGCCATCGATCCACAGTTGGCCGTCGGCATCCAGGCGGCCCAGGTCGCCGGTGGGCCACCAGTCCGGCACCGGGGACGGATCGCCCAGGTAGCCGAGCATCAGGCTGCCGGCCACCGCGATCCCGCCGTCCGCGTCGACGCGCAGTCGCGCATGCGGCAGGGCCCGGCCGACGCTGCCGGGCGTACCCTGGCCGGGCAGGTTCAGGGTCTGGACGGAGCCGCCCTCGGACAGGCCGTAGCCCTCCGCCACCGGCAGGCCCAGCGCCCGCGCGGCCTGCACCAGCGGCGCGCCGACGGCCGCGCCGCCCACCGCCACCAGCCGCAGCGCGGCCGGCGCGCGCTGCCCGGTCGCGGCCAGGTGGCCGACCCAGGCGCGCAGCATCTGCGGCAGCAGGATCAGGCTGTGCGCCTCGTGCCGGCGCACCGCCGCGTCGAGGCGCGCCGGATCGAAGCGCGAGGAGCCCTCGAGCCCCACCTCGGCCAGCGGCGGCGTGATCACGGCCACGCCTTCGCGGCGCGGCGCCAGCAGGCCCGCGATGTTCTCCAGCAGCACCGCGAAGGGCAGCACGTTCAGGTGCCGCTGCACGTCGAGCGGCGCGATCGCCGTGCGCAGGCCGTCGGCCACCGCCTGCAGCGCCGCCTGCGACAGGCACACGCCCTTCGGCGTGCCGGTGGTGCCGGAGGTGAAGGTGATCTTCGCGGTGCCCGGCGGCAGCGCCACCGTCGCGAAGGGCAGCCGCTCGACGCCCTGCGGCGTGACCAGCGTGTCGGCGCCCGCGGCCTGCAGCGCATGCAGGCGCTGCTGCGGCGTGAAGAAGAGCGGCAGCGGCACGTGCACGACGCCGGCCGCGGCGGCCGCCTCGTCGAGCGCGATGAAGTCGGCGCCGTTGTCGAGCAGGGTCGCGAGGACCCGGGTGCGGGCGGGCAGCATCAGCGGCTCCCGCGGCGCCGCGCCAGCGCCTGCAGCGCCGGGCCGACCGCGCCGGCCAGCACCACGGGCCGGTGCTCGTAGTAGCGGCCCCAGGCCCCGGCCGCCGCGCCCAGCCGCGCCGGATCGGCCACGCCCAGCGCCAGCGGCGCGATGCCGAGCCGCAGGAAGAGGTGGCGCAGCTCCTCGGTGACGGTGCTGACGACCCAGTCGGCGCCGGCCGCCGCCAGCAGCGGGCCCAGCTGCAGGATCAGGCGCCGGCCCTCGCCCGCCTGGGCCGCCGCCAGGTGGCCGACCTCGACGATGCGGCCGCGCGGCGCGCCGAGCAGTTCCTCGACCGGACGCGACAGGTACTGCTCGAGGAACAGCGGGCCGGCGTCGGCCACGCGCCAGCCGGCCGCGGCCACCAGCGCCCCGCCCTCGTCGCGGCGCGCCGCCAGCATCGGCGCGAACTGGCGCAGCTCGGCGCCGTAGCGTTCGCTGAAGACCGCCGCGACGAAGGCCTCGACCTCGGCCCGGCCGGGGTCCCCGGCGGGGTGCAGCGTGACGGAGGGGCTCGCCGCGAGGGGCGTGGAAGGCATGGCCAGCATCGAAGGCTCCAGGAATGGAGCGGATGCTGGGCCCCGTGGCTTAACCCCCGATTAACGGGCGCGGCGGCCGCGGCCCGCCGGCTCGCGGCCGGCCGCTAGCGCACGCTGATGCCGGAGATCACCGCCTGGGCCTCGCCCTGGGTGCAGTCGGTGCAGTTGAGCACCCACGCGATCGACGCGCCGACCGTCACCGTGCGGCGACCGGACTGCGTGAGCGGCCCGCCGGGATCGGACAGGCCGATCTCCTTGCCGTCGACAACGACGCTCAGCAGGTCGGCACCCGGGCCGCTGCTGTCCCGGGTCGTGTAGCTCCAGTCGAAGCTGAGCGTGCCGCGCACGCTGTCGTCGGTGCTGGCTGCCACCACGCGGCAGCCGCTGCTGCTGAAGCCATACTGGCCGCCGGCGCAGGCCGAGGCGTTGGCGGAGGCCGCCGTGCCGTTGCCGCCGACCAGCGTCAGCGAGGTCGCGTCGGCGGAGCGGCTCGCCATGCCGGGGCTGCTGAGGCTGCGCGACGCGTCGGTGACGGAGAGCGCCCAGCGCTCGCCGCTGCCGCCACCGCCGCCGCAGCCGGCCAGCAGTGCGAGGGCCAGCAGGCCGAGTCTCGTGACAGGGGTCATGGGAAAGCCTCGCAGGGGACGTCGTTGGAAGGCGGCGCGCATCACTTGAGCACCGTGCTGTCTTCGGCGGCCTGGACCAGGCTGTCGCGGTCCGCGGCCAGCAGGAAGCCCTGCTCGAAGGCCTTGCGGGCGGCCTCGCGCACCGCGGCGACGTAGCCCGCATGATTCACGTAGCGCTCCTCCAGCGACGGTCGCGGATCGCCGGTCTGCTGGCGCTCGGCGCGGGTGCGGGCGAAGGGCACGTAGCCGCCGACGTAGTTGCAGACCTGGCCTGCGAAGAAGCCCGCGGCGCCGATGTTCCAGCCCAGGTAGGTGCCCAGCGGCGCCATCGTCAGCACGGTCGGCACGCCACCCAGCTCGTTGCCATCGGCATCGACCTTGGGCACCCGCATCGGGATCACCTTCTTGATCGTCGGCGGGACCTGGGTCGGCACGCCGGTCGCATCGGCATGGTTGAAGCCGGAGCCCCAGTCGTAGTCGAACACCGGCCAGACGAAGTTCTCCGGCAGGAACGTCGACGCGGGGATGCCGGGCACGCCGCTCGGGAAACCCATCGCGGCCTGCGTCGGCTCGACCAGCGTGCCGCCGATCAGCGTCGGGTAGCGGCTCGGCGGCGGGGCCTTGTCCTGCAGCACCCAGTCGCGCATCGCCAGCCGCAGCACGTTGATCAGCTGGGTCAGCGGCACCGGGTTGGCCAGCAACGTGCCGCGGCCGTAGTTGTTGCCGGGGCAGGAGGCGCCGGTGGTCGTCGCGGGGAGGTGGACGAAACCGCCGCCACCGCCGCCGTGGGTCGTGCTGCCGACGTAGTAGCGGCGCACGTTGCGGGTGACCGGGATGTCGACGTCGGCGCCGGTGCCGACCCATTCGGTGGTCATCTTCAGCGCATAGACCTCGGACGAGCCGAAGTGCTCGAAGACCTTCGGGCAGGTGTTGCTCGCGCTGCAGCGGGTGAAGATGCCGCGCGTCGGCAGGCCGCGCGCGGTGTCGGCCCAGTCGACCCACCACTGCGCGCCCTCGCTGCCCATCTGGTAGAGCTCGAGCGTGCCGTCCGGCAGCGCGAAGCGCGAGTTCGCCGACACGCGCCGCCCGGCGATCTGCGGCCAGGCGCCGTCGTAGACCCGGCGGTTCGCCTCGTCCTGGTTCATGCCCAGGTAGATCAGCTGCCGGATCATGTTGCCCGACTGCGAGACCCCGCGCACCGCCGAGCCCTTGACCGCCGACGCGATCGGGTTCGGCGTGCCCGCGTCGTCCGCCTGCGCGTAGCGGAAGAAGGAGCCCACGTCGCGGAAGGCGGCCAGGCCAGCGCCCAGCACGTAGGCATTGGTGCCGGTGTAGACCACCTGGTAGAGCTTGCCGGCCTGGAAGCCGCCCTTCACGCAGACGTGCACGGGCAGGTTGGACGGCAGCTTCGCCGGGTCGATGTCGATCGGCGTGCCGGGGAAGGGGTTGGCCGCATCGCAGCGTGCGAAGGCCCAGTCCCCGGAGGGCACGGTGCCGCCGACCGTGACCTTGCCGTCCACCGTCTCCTTGTCGATGATCGTCAGCGTGGCCTGCGTGGTGTCGAGGCTCGCCGGCAGGTAGGGGATGGGGCTGCTGGCCCGCGACACGACCAGCGGCTGGGACGCGACCCCGCTCTGGTTGATGATCCGTCCGAGCACCTTGCCGGTGACGAGCTGGCCGCCCTGGCGCGCCATCGGCACCGCGGCCCAGAAGTTGGTGCCGGTGGCGCGGTCGGCCGGGATCACGGTGCTGCCGGCGTTGTCGGCCTGCCAGCCGCTGACCAGGCCGATGTCGCCCAGGCCGCGCTCCACGACACCGAGGGCGACGTTGCCGCCGCGGTTCGGCACGTCGTGCCAGAGAAAGCCGCTGGCGGCGGACAGGTCCACCGGCTTGGTGAGCGAGAACGGCACCTCGTAGCGCAGCTTGCCGTCCGCCGAGACGCCCAGCGCGATGTCGGTCACCACCGCGTTCTTCGCATCGGCCGGGTCGAGTTCGCCGAAGGCCCGCCCGCGGATCTGCTCGTAGGCCAGCGCCTGGCCCGTCACCGTCGTCCGCGCATCGATGACGATGCGCGTCACGCGGGCCTGGGCCGGGACGGCCAGGCCGAGGGCCGTGCCCAGCAGCAGCGCGGCCAACGCGGCCGGCCTCCTCGTTCGAACCATGCTCTCCTCCTTTGCATCCTGTGATGCCTGTTTGTCACGCAGATGCTATGTCCGTGTATGCAAGAGCGTCATTCGGGAATACACGATGGATCGATCAGGCACCGCACCGGGCGCGCCCGCGGCCATAATCCGGCCAGCCACCGTGGAGGCGCATGAGCACCAAACTGTCGGAACGCCTGCGGGAAGCCATCGAGGAAGAGATCGCGACCGGACGGCTGCTGCCGGGCACGCGGCTGGACGAGCTCGAACTCGCGGCGCGCTTCGAGGTGTCGCGCACGCCGATCCGCGAGGCGCTCAGCCTGCTGGCCGGCGAGGGCCTGATCGAGACCGCCCACCGGCGCGGCGCCGTCGTCGCGCAGATCACGCCGGAACGCCTGGTCGAGATGTTCGAGGTGATGGCCGAGCTGGAGGCCCTGTCGGCGCGGCTCGCGGCCCGGCGCATCTCCGATGCCGAGCTGCAGGAGCTGGAGCGGCTGCACGAGGAATGCCGGCAGGCCGCCGAGCTGCGCGACACCGACGCCTACTTCTACGCCAACGAGCGCTTCCACTACGCGCTCTACGCCAGCGCCCACAACCGCTTCCTGTGCGACGAGGCGGTGGCGCTGCAGAAGAAGCTGCGCCCCTACCGCCGGCTGCAGCTGCGCGTGCGCAACCGCATGCGCAACTCGCACGCCGAGCACGCCGCGATCGTGCAGGCGCTGCGCGACGGCGACGGCGAGGCCGCGGTGCGCTGCGTGCGCAGCCACGTGCTGGTGCAGGGCGAGCGCTTCGCCGACCTGATCGCGAGCCTGGCGCGGCTGGCCGACGAGGGCGGGCGGCCGGAGCGCGAGGCGGGGCCTGCCGAGCCGGCGCGGGCGACCGCTGCACGGCAGCCCTCGCCGGCCGGGTGATGCGGGTGATGCGGGCGATGCCGCAGGCCCGTGGCCGGCGCGCCCCGCGCGGCAGCTTGTAGGATGCCCGCACGGCCCGCCCAACACCGATCCTCAGGACAGTCGTGAAACTCGCCACCTGGAACGTCAACTCCCTCACCGCCCGCCTGCAGCACGTGCGCGACTGGACCGCGCTGGAGCCGGTGGACCTGCTGGGGCTGCAGGAGCTGAAGCTCACCGACGACAAGTTCCCCGCCGAGGCGCTGGCGGAGGCGGGCTACCCTCACTGCGCGGCCTTCGGGCAGAAGACCTACAACGGCGTGGCGCTGCTGTCGCGCACGCCGCTGCGCGACGTGGTGCGCAACATCGTCGGCTTCGACGACGAGCATGCGCGCGTGATCGCCGCGACGGTGGAGGCGCCCGGCGGGCCGCTGCGGGTGCTGAACGGCTACTTCGTCAACGGCCAGGCGCCGGGCAGCGAGAAGTTCGCGTACAAGCTGCGCTGGCTGGACGGGCTGCTGCGCTATGTCGCGGCGGAGCTGGCGGCGCACCCGCGGCTGCTGCTGATGGGCGACTTCAACGTCGCGCCCGAGGACCGCGATTCCTTCGACCCCGAGGGCCTGCGCGACACCATCCACCACACGCGGGAGGAGCGGGCGCATTTCCAGGCGCTGCTCGCGCTCGGCCTGGTGGATGCCTTCCGGCTGTTCGAGCAGCCCGAGAAGAGCTACTCCTGGTGGGACTACCGGATGCTCGGCTACCAGAAGAACCGCGGGCTGCGCATCGACCACCTGCTGGCGAGCGAGGCGCTGCGGCCGCAGGTCCGGGGCTGCCGGATCGACCGCACGCCGCGCAAGTGGAAGCAGCCGAGCGACCATGCGCCGGTGATCCTCGAGCTGGCCGGCTGAACGCCGCGGTCGCACACGGCGTTCAGCCGGCGGCGTGCCGCGCCGCCCGCCGCGCCGGATGACTCAGTCGTCCAGCCCCAGCTCCTGGATCTTGCGGGTGATGGTGTTGCGGCCGATGCCGAGCTTCTGCGCGGCCTCGATGCGGCGGCCGCGGGTGATGTCGAGCGCCGTCTGGATCAGCTGGGCCTCGAACTGGCGCGTCAGGTGGTCCCAGACCTCGGGGACGCCGCGCTGCAGCATCGCGCGCGACTCGCGCTCGAGGTCCTGCAGCCAGCCCGCGGACGCGGCGGGCGCGGCGGGCTGGGCCGCCGCGGGCTCGGGCGATGCGGCCGGCACCGCCTCCAGCGCCTCGGCCAGCGACGCCGGGCCCTCGGCCAGCGACGGCAGCACGACGGCCGGCGGCGCCACCGGCGCCGCGGCCCGCGCGGCCGGGGAGGCCGACGGCGCCTGGAACTCGGGCGGCAGGTCCTTGGCCTCGATCACCTGGGCCGGCGCCATCACGGTCAGCCAGTGGCAGATGTTCTCGAGCTGGCGCACGTTGCCCGGGAACTCGAACTGCATCAGGCGGCCGAGCGCCGCCTCGGTGATGCGCTTGGCCTCGACGCCGAGGTCCTTCGCGCTCTTCTGCAGGAAGAAGCGGGTCAGCGCCGGCACGTCCTCGGCGCGCTCGCGCAGCGCGGGCAGCCGCAGCCGGATCACGTTCAGGCGGTGGAACAGGTCCTCGCGGAACACGCCCTGCCGCACGCGGTCCTCGAGGTTCTGGTGCGTCGCCGCGATGACGCGCACGTTCGCCCGCATCGGGTTGTGGCCGCCGACGCGGTAGAACTGCCCGTCGCTGAGCACGCGCAGCAGGCGCGTCTGCAGGTCGAAGGGCATGTCGCCGATCTCGTCGAGGAAGAGCGTGCCGCCGTCGGCCTGCTCGAAGCGCCCGCGCCGCGTCGTCTGGGCACCGGTGAAGGCGCCGCGCTCGTGGCCGAACAGCTCGCTCTCGAGCAGGTCCTTCGGGATCGCGGCGGTGTTGATCGCGACGAAGGGGCCGTTGGCGCGCGGGCTGTGCTTGTGCAGCGCCCGCGCGACCAGTTCCTTGCCGGAGCCGGACTCGCCGGTGATCAGCACGGTGACGATGCTCTGGCTGAGGCGGCCGATGGCACGGAACACGTCCTGCATCGCCGGCGCCTGGCCGAGCATCTCGGGCATCTGCGACTGCGAGACATCGCGCACGTCCTCGCGCACGCTCTCGTCGAGCGCGCGGCGGATCAGCTCGACCGCCTTCGGCACGTCGAAGGGCTTGGGCAGGTACTCGAAGGCGCCGCCCTGGAAGGCGCTGACCGCGCTGTCCAGGTCGGAGTAGGCGGTCATGATGATGACGGGCAGCGCCGGCAGCCGTTCCTTCACCTTGGCCAGCAGGTCGATGCCCGAGCCGCCGGGCATGCGGATGTCGGAGACCAGCACCTGCGGCTCGTCGTCGTCGAGCGCGCTCAGCACGTCGCGCGGGTTGGTGAAGCTGCGCACGGCGAGCTCCTCGCGCGCCAGCGCCTTCTCGAGCACGAAGCGGATGGATTGGTCGTCGTCAACGATCCAGATGGGTTTCATGCCCTGCCCAAACATGTGCGTCCGCCGCGCCGGCCGCGGGCGGCTGCGGCGAGTGCAACGGCATCACGATCTTGAAGATGGTCCGGCCCGGTTCGCTTTCGCATTCGATCATGCCCTGGTGCTGCTGGACGAAGGTCTGCGCCAGCGTGAGCCCGAGGCCCGAGCCGCCGTCGCGGCCCGACACCAGGGGGTAGAAGATGCGGTCACGGATGTCCTCCGGGATGCCCGGGCCGTTGTCCTCGATATGCAATTCCAGTGCCAGTCGGTGGCGCTGCTTGCCCAGCGTGACCTGCCGCGCCACCCGGGTCCGCAGCGTGATCCGGGCGTCGCCGCCGGCGATGCGCTCGGACAGCGCCTGCGCCGCGTTGTGCGCGATGTTGAGCACCGCCTGGATCAGCTGCTCGCGGTCGCCGCGGAAGTCGGGGATCGAGATGTCGTAGTCGCGCTCGACCTCGAGCCCGCGCGGGAACTCGGCCATGATCAGCGAGCGCACCCGCTCGCAGACCTCGTGGATGTTGACGTCGCCCACCACGTGCGGCCGGCGGTGCGGCGCCAGCAGCCGGTCGACCAGCGCCTGCAGCCGGTCGGCCTCGCCGATGATCACCCGGGTGTACTCGGTCAGCGCCTTGGAGTCGACCTCCATCTCGAGCAGCTGGGCCGCGCCGCGGATCCCGCCCAGCGGGTTCTTGATCTCGTGCGCGAGGTTGCGGATCAGCTCCTTGGTGGCCTGCGCCTGGCCGAGCGCGCGCTCCTCGCGGTCCATGCGCGTCTGCTGCTGGATTTCCACCAGCTCGATCACCACGTCGAGCGACGCGTCCATCTGGTTGACGATCACGTGCACCGGCACCA
Source organism: Pseudideonella sakaiensis (assembly GCF_001293525.1). GTDB lineage: Bacteria > Pseudomonadota > Gammaproteobacteria > Burkholderiales > Burkholderiaceae_C > Ideonella_A > Ideonella_A sakaiensis. Next base: position 44,631 of record NZ_BBYR01000040.1, read on the forward strand.
CGTCCGGCGGCAGGCCGCCGGGGCGGCGCAGCTGGGCGTCGAGCCGGCTGGTGGAGAACTGGTTGCGGCTGACCGCGGACACCGTCTCGCGCACCAGGCCGCCGTCGACGAACCAGTCGAACAGCGAGCCGCGCTGCACGCTGCGCCGCGACAGGCCGAGCACGTGCTCGAAGGCGGCGTTGGCGAAGACGCAGCGGCCGCCGGGGCTGACCACCGCGACCATGGTGGCCAGGTGATCGAAGGCGAGGTAGGGCGACACCGCCGATTCGGCGGCGCGCGGCGCACGGGAGGTCACGGCCATGGGGGGCAGGAAGGGGCGGCGCGGGGGCCGCGGGACGGGCTGCCGGCACCGTTAGCAAGGATGACGCCGCCCCTCGAGGCGTTCCGGGGCGCGCGGATCCGCCGGACCCGCACGGACGGCGCTGCGGCGCGGACGACCCGGCGCGACCGGGGTGCAGGCGCAGCAGGCGTGCCGGCCGGGCTCAGGGCGTCTTCGCCAGCTCGCGCTTGATCGCCGCGACGTCGCTTTCCTTGCGCGCGATGCTCGCCTTCAGCTCGGCCACGCGGTCGAGGTACTTCTGGTAGTTGCGTTCGTCGCCGCGGCGCTCGGGCTCGCCGCGGTTGTACTCGCGGTTCAGGTCGGCCAGCGCCTGCTCCTCGCGGCGCAGCTCGGCGCCGAGGATGGCGCGGCGGTCGCTGTCGCGGGCACGCTGCTCGCCCGGATCGACGCGGGTGGACGGGTCGCCGCGCGCCGGCGCCGCCGTCGCCACCGGCGGCACCGGGGTGCCGCCGCTGCGTGCGGCCGGGCGGGTCTGGATGACGGTGATCGGCGCACCCTCGATCGTGCGGCAGCCCCGCTCGCGCGCCTCCTTCTCGGAGATCGCGTCGGTGTAGAGCACCGGGTTGCCGGGGCAGCGGTAGACGACGTTGCGCACCACCTGCGCCTGCGCCGCCGCGCCCGCCAGCAGGGCCGCCGCGACCGCGCCCACCCGCCAACCCGCCCGCCACCGCCAGTCCGTCATCGCCAAGGTTTCCTCGCCGGCCCGGCACCGCCCGGCGGCACCGGGCCGCCGCGGGCGGGCCGCCACGGCCCGTGTGATCGCATCGAGGACGATCCTACCGTGTCGCCCGCGCAAACAAAAAGGGACGGCTGACGCCGTCCCGGGGTTTTCCGACGCGCAGCCGCGCTCAGAGCGCGTAGTACATGTCGAACTCGCAGGGGTGCGTCGTCATGCGGAAACGCTGCACTTCCTGCATCTTGAGGTCGATGTAGGCGTCGATGTAGGCATCGGTGAAGACGCCGCCCTTGGTCAGGAAGGCCCGGCCCTTGTCCAGGTACTCGAGCGCCTGCTCGAGGCTGGAGCAGACGGTCGGGATCTTCGCGTCTTCTTCCGGCGGCAGGTGGTAGAGGTCCTTCGTGGCGGCCTCGCCCGGGTGGATCTTGTTCTCCACGCCATCCAGGCCGGCCATCAGCAGCGCCGCGAAGCCCAGGTAGGGGTTCATCAGCGGATCCGGGAAGCGCGCCTCGACGCGGCGGCCCTTCGGGTTCGCCACGTAAGGGATGCGGATCGACGCGGAACGGTTCTTCGCCGAGTAGGCCAGCTTGACCGGCGCCTCGAAGCCCGGCACCAGGCGCTTGTAGCTGTTGGTGCCCGGGTTGGTGATCGCGTTCAGCGCGCGGGCGTGCTTGATGATGCCGCCGATGTAGTACAGCGCGAACTCGCTCAGGCCGGCGTAGCCGTCGCCGGCGAACAGGTTCTTGCCGTCCTTCCAGACCGACTGGTGTACGTGCATGCCGCTGCCGTTGTCGCCGACGATCGGCTTCGGCATGAAGGTGGCGGTCTTGCCGTAGGAGTGCGCGACGTTGTGGATCACGTACTTCTGCAGCTGCACCCAGTCGGCGCGCTGGATCAGCGTGCTGAACTTGGTGCCGATCTCCATCTGGCCGGCGTTCGCCACCTCGTGGTGATGCACCTCGACCGGGATGCCGAGCGACTCCAGCACCAGGCACATCTCCGAGCGCAGGTCCTGGCCGCTGTCCACCGGCGGCACCGGGAAGTAGCCGCCCTTGACCGAGGGACGGAAGCCCGAGTTGCCGTGCTCGTAGTCCTTGCCGGTGTTCCACGCGGCCTCTTCGGACTCGACCTTGACGAAGCAGCCCGACATGTCGACCTGCCAGCGCACGCTGTCGAACACGAAGAACTCCGGCTCCGGGCCGAAGTAGGCAGCGTCGCCCAGGCCGGAGGCCTGCATGTAGGCCTCGGCGCGCTTCGCGAGCGAGCGCGGGTCGCGCTCGTAGGGCTTGCCGTCGGCCGGATCGATCACGTCGCAGGTGAGGATCAGCGTGGGCTCTTCGAAGAACGGGTCGATGTTGGCCGTGTTCGGGTCGGGCATCAGCTGCATGTCCGACGCCTCGATGCCCTTCCAGCCGGCGATCGACGAACCGTCGAAGGCGTGACCCGACGTGAACTTGTCCTCGTCGAAGGCGGAAACGGGCACGCTGACGTGCTGCTCTTTGCCGCGGGTGTCGGTGAACCGGAAATCAACGAACTTGATTTCGTTCTCCTTCACCATCTTCATCACGTCGGCAACGGTCTTGGCCATCAAACTCTCCTAGCGGATGCTTCTGGGTTGGGGGTGAATTGCGGTCGGAAGGTAGCAGAAAGCATGCCCAAAACCGCCCGCGGCCCCCGTGGGCGGGCAGCCGCCGCCGTCGCCGGCGACGCCGCGTTTTGGTGAACGCCGGGGCGACCAGCCCCGGGAACGGTGCGCATTTGACACCCGATCCCGCCGACCGGGCGCGAATGGCCGGGCATTCCGCTCAACGCACCAATTCAGGGCCAAGTTTTGCGCCGAACTGGTGCAGGCCGGCCAGCAGCCGCGCGTAGGCGGCGGCGAGCAGCGCCGGCTCCTGGCCCTTGACGCCCAGCTCGATGTGCCGGCCCCATTCCGGGTGGTCCACGCTGGGCAGGCTGAACACCTTGATGCCGGGGTGGGCCGCCTCGACGCCCTCCATCAGCGGCGTCAGGCTGGCCTCCATCGCCCCGAAGACGATCACCGAGCGCTCCGACTGCGGGCGGCGGTCGCCGACGCCGGCGCAGTGGGTGTCCAGCACCCACTCGATCATCGGCCACGCCATCACCGGGAAGCCGGGCACGAAGTAGACGCCGCCGCCCACCGCGTGGCCGGCCGGCGGCGCGTAGCGCTGCGCGAAGCCGGGGATGCGGTTGTAGGGGTTGGGAATGATCTCCACGCCCTCGGGGAAGACGCCCATGTTCAGGCGGTGCAGGTTGTCCGGCCGCTCCGGCTCGAAGGGCTGGTTCTGCTCGGCGGCCACCTCGCGCATGCGCTCGAGGATCAGCTCGCGCGCCTGCGGGTGCAGCAGCAGCGGCCGGTGCAGCGCCTGGGCCGCGCTCTGGCGCGTGTGGTCGTCCGGCGTGGCGCCGATGCCGCCGCAGGAGAAAACCACCGCCCCCTCACGGGCGGCCGCGAAGGCGTCGCGCAGGTCGGCGGTGATGCGCGCGCGGTCATCGCCGACGTAGCGCGCCCACGCGAGCGACAGGCCGCGGGCGCCGAGCAGTTCGATCACCTTCGCCAGGTGCTTGTCGGCGCGCTTGCCGGAGAGGATCTCGTCGCCGACGATGACGAGGCCGACGGTCAGGGTGGAGGACATCGCGGGGGGCGGCGGGGGGCGCCGGCATGAGGGGACGGGAGGACGGCGGAACGGCGTGCAGACGGCGGCGGCGCCGTTTCAGCGCCCCGGCCAGGGGGACGCGCCGGCCGGGGGTGGCGCGTCCGCGCCGGGCGGCAGCGCGGCGGGCGGCGGAGCGGCGGCCGCCGGCGGCGGTGGCAGCGCCAGAGGCGCCGGCTCGGCCGCGCGGGGCAGCGGCAGCACCGGCCCGGACGCCGCGGCGGCGGACGGCGGCGCCGCCGGTGCCGCGCGCCGTCGCGCCTCCAGCGCCGCCAGCGCGTAATGCGCAAACCACAGGCCCGAGAACGCGAACACCAGGGTGTAGATCCACACCGCCACCGGCACCAGCAGCGGCGCCATTGCGACGAACAGCACGCCGGAGGCCCAGACCACGCTCGGCGCGGCGCCCAGGTAGCCGCAGAGCACGCCCATCGCCAGTAGCGTCGTGCCGTGCTCGCGCAGCAGCGCACGCCGCTCGACCGCGTCGGCATGCTCGGCCAGCACGTCGTAGCCCATCAGCCGATAGGTCAGCCAGCCCCAGATCAGCGGCGGCAGCACCAGCACCAGCGGCGGCACGAACCACAGCGGCAGGCTGAGCAGCAGCGCCAGCAGCGCCGCGAGCGTGGCCCAGGCGCCGCCGAACAGCGCGCCGAGCAGCGAGCCGCCGCGCCGCCGCTCCAGCTGCGGGAAGCGCCGCGCGGCGACCAGCGAGACCATCGCCGGCGTCATCAGCATCGCGACCGCCAGCAGCGAGCAGACGACGATGACCGGCGTCGCGAGCAGCACCACCACCAGCGGCGCCAGCGCCGCGCGCAAGCCCGTCAGGCCGGCGCCCTCCAGCGCCGCGACCAGGCTGCCCAGCAGGGCCCAGGAGCCGATGCGATCCTGCACCGCGTCGAGCGCCGGCTCCCAGAAGAACCAGCCCGCGCCGAAGGCCAGCGCCGACATCAGCAGCAGCGGCAGCAGCGACAGCGCGATGACGCGCGGATGCAGGCAGTAGGCCGCGGCGCGCCAGAAGGAATCGAGCAGCAGCGTCATGCGTCCAGCCGGTGCGAGGGGCCGTGGCCGGCCGGCGCTCAGCCTCGCCCGGCGAGGCGGCGCAGGCCCAGCCATTGCTGCGACCAGAAGCCGCGCCCGTAGTCCCGTCCGCCCTCCTCGGGCAGCTGGTCGCGGATGCCGGTCGGGTCGTAGCGGCGCTCGAAGTTGGCGGTGCCGAACAGGATGTCCCAGAGCGGGAACAGCACCGCGAAGTTGTGCCCGCCCAGGCTGCGCGGCCCGGCGGATTCGTGCCCGATGCCGATGCTGTGGTGCAGCCGGTGGAAGCGCGGGCTGACCAGCACCCTCTCGAACACCGGGCCGAACCACAGCCGCAGGTTGGCATGCGAGAGGCTTTCGACGAGCTGGGTGGTCGCCACCACCGCGACGAACTGGCCCGGCGCCACGCCGATCGCGCGCGCCACCAGCACCAGGATCACGTCGCGCAGCAGGTCGTCGAGCAGGTGGTTGCGCTGGTCGCTCCACATCGTCATCTGGCGCTGGCTGTGGTGCAGCGCATGCAGCGCCCACCAGGGCCGCAGCGCGTGCTGGCCGCGGTGGATCGCGTAGTCGACGAAATCGAAGACCAGCAGGTAGACGACGAACGCGAACAGCGCCGAGTCCGTCACGCCCGGCCACCAGGGCGCCATCAGCGCGTCAAGCTGGAAGCCGCCGTAGCCGGCCACCGTCAGGCGGCCGAAGACCGCGTCCCACAGCGGGTCGACGAGGAAGAACAGCGCCACGCGGACGAGGCCGAGGCGGTGGATCAGCGTGTAGACGATGTCCACGCGGATCGCCGCACGGTCGGTCACCGGCTCGACCGGCCGCCAGCGCTGCAGCGCGGCCAGCGCGGTGAGCATGACGAGCAGCTGCAGCAGGCCGACCAGCAGCCAGCCGGTCGCGACGTAGCCATCCTCCAGCAGGTTGGCCGCGCCGGCCTGGAACATCAGCGGCTGGACGACGGCCTCGAACAGCCGCTGCTGGGCCTCGCCGAAGGCGTTGACCAGGGCGTCGAGCATCGGGCGGGCGGCTCCTGCGGGCGGCGCTCAGCGCGGCGTGTTGGCCAGCGCCACCGGCAGCGCCTCGTAGAAGCGGCGGCCGTAGATGCGGTGCGAGCTGGCGTCCAGGTGCACCGCGCCGTTCAGGCCCTGGGTCAGGTTGCTGGTCAGGCCGGCGGTGGACACCACCGCGGTGTAGCGCAGGCGGCCCGGCGTGCCGTTGATCACGTCGAGGATGGCCTGCTGGCCCGGCGTCGGCGCCGGGGCGATCCAGTCCGGCGAGAACTGGCCGAGCAGGAAGGGCACCGTGGCGCCGCCCTGGCCCGCGGCGATGCGCGTGCGCAGCGTGCCGATCATGGTGTCGAGCGCGGCCTGGTACTGCGCGCCCGTCATGGTGTCGACGTCGGACTCGCCCTGGCTCCACAGGATGGCCGCGAGGCAGTTGCCGCCGTCGCTGGCCAGCGCCGCGTTCAGCCGCGTGACGGCGGCCTCGAACAGGTCGTCGCCCGGGTTCCAGCGCCGGTTGCTGAAGGCGGTGCCGTTGTAGGCCGCGGGCACCAGCAGCACCTTGCGCGCCGTGGGCAGCGCCGCCAGGTAGGCGCGCGCGAAGCTCATGCCCGGGCCGATGCGCCCGACGTTGAAGGGCGCGTCCGGGTGCTGCAGCGGGTCGGACGCGAGCGCCATGCCGCCGGCCATCGTCCACTGCTGGATGCGCGGGTCGGTGGTGTCGAAGCCGGGCACGATGTAGGCGCCGTAGCCGGACATGTTGGACTGGCCGATCAGCAGCACCACGTCGTAGCCGGCCACGCCGCGCTTGTCGGTGCATGCGGCGGAGATCGTCGGGCCGGTGGCCGGCGGCGTCGAACCCCCGCCGCCGCCGCCGCCGCAGGCGGCGAGCAGCACCGCCCCCGCCAGGGCCCACAGGCCCGCCCAGGCGGTGCGCCGCCCCGTCGTCGTCGATCCTGCGCTCATCGTCGTTCTCCTCGTGCTGCGGCGGGTGTCCCGGCCCGGCGGGCCCTCAGCGCTGTTGCAGCCGCGCAGCATAGTCGGGATGCGAGCGCAGCGTCGCGAAACACAGCCCGCGCGCCTTCAGCCCGACGATCAGCGGCTCCAGCACCGCGGGCGCCCACGGGTCCTTGCGCGACCAGATGCCCAGGTGGGCGAGCAGGATGTCGCCGGGCCGGATGTCGCGCAGCGCGCGGCGCAGCAGCTGGGCATTCGACACCCGCTCGCTCGGCAGTTCGTCGCCGAGGAAGCCGGCGTCGGCCCAGGGCACGTGGGCCCAGCCGCACTGCCGCGCCGCGGCCAGCAGCGCCGGCGAGGTCTTGCCGCCGGCGGCGCGGAAGATCGGCGACAGCGTGGCGCCGGTCATGTCCTTGAAGCGCCGCGCCACCTGCTGCAGCGAGGCGCAGTAATCCTGCGCGGTCCAGTCCAGCACGTGGCCCGACTCGGGCCCGGCCGTCGGGCGCACCTTGAAGCCGGTCGGCGTGTCGGCCTGCCAGACCGCGTGGTCGAAGGTGTGCGAGCCGAACAGGTGGCCCTCGGCGACCCGCGCCTTCCACCACGCGGCCCATTCGTCGTCCAGGCTGGCGCCGCCGGTGCGCGTGCGTTCGTTGGCGAGGAAGAAGGTGACGGGCACCTGGTGCCGCTTCAGCACCTCGGCGATCAGCGGCGCCACGCCCATGTGGCCGGTGTCGAAGGTCAGGTAGACGGGCTTGTCGCCGGCAGCGCCGCTGCAGGCGCCGGCCGGGACGGGGGCGCTGCCGGGGGCCTGGGCAGCGCCCGGCGCCGGGGCCGCGCCCCGGGGAGGCCCCTCGGCCGCCGGGCGCGCGCCCTGCCCGCGCGCCGCCGGCACCAGCAACGCCGCCGCCGCGCCGCAGGCCAGCGCGCCCAGGCGGCGGCGGCTCGGGCCGGGCGCGCCGTGGGTCGGCTCGGGAGCCGGCTCGTGCGGCCGGGTGTCCCGGCGCAGCGAGGCCTCAGCGCGGCGCATGGTCCAGCGTCCACACGCCGTGCGGCGAGCGGCCGACCGGCACCTGGCGCACCACCTGGCGCGTGGCCATGTCGACCACGCTCATCCTGCGCGCCCAGCGCGAGCTGACCAGCAGCGTGCGGCCGTCGGCCAGCACCTCCAGGCAGTCCGGACCGCCGGGCGCCGGGTAGCGGTCGACCACCGCCAGCGCCTGCAGGTCGATCTTGCTCACCGTGTTGGCCACGCGGTTGCTGACGTAGACGTGGCGCTGGTCACCGGCGGCGCGGAAGGCGTGCGCGCCCTCGCCGCTCTCGATGCGCTTGACCAGCTTCGGCGGGTTCGCACTCACGTCGTAGACCTCCACGAACTTGTCGCCGGTCAGGCCGACCAGCAGCTGGCGATCGTCCGGCGTCAGGAACACGTCCGCCGGCATCTTGCCCACCGGGATCTTCCAGCGGATCTTCTGCGTCGCCAAGTCGATCGCGACCAGTTCGTCGCTGTCCTGCATCGAGCTGTAGACCACGCTGCTGCGGCGGTCGATCGCCAGGTGGCTCGGCGTCTTGCCGGTCGCGATGCGGGCGGCCAGCTTCAGCGGCTGGGCCGCATCCGCGGGCTCCCAGCGGTAGATGTCGACGTGGTCCAACCGGTTCGCCGCGGTGACGAACCACTTCATGTCCGGCGAGAAGCGCAGGTGGTACGGGTCCCGGATGCCGGTCAGCACGCGCTGCACCTCGGCCGTGACCGGGTCGACGAAGGTCAGCGAGTCGCTCATCGCATTGGCGACGATGAGCGATTTCTCGTCCGGCGTCAGGTAGAGGTGGTGCGGCTCCTTGCCGGTGGGGATGCGCTTGAGCTCGCGGTAAGTGCCGGGCTCGATCACGCTGATCGTGGCGTCGAGCGAGTTCAGCACGAAGATCGGCCGCGCCACCTTCGCGGCGGGGGCCGTGGCCGGCGACGCGGAGGCCGGCGCGGCGGACGGCCGCGGCGCGGCGGCCGTCGGCGCCGAGGTCTGCGCCGGAGCGGCCCCGGCGACCGCCCCGGGGCCGCCCGCGGGCCCGGGCCGCGCGCCGCCCGACGGCGCCCCCTGGGCCCGCGCGCCGCCGCTGCCGGCCAGGCCGGCCATCCCCAGCGCGAGCGCCGACGCGAGCAGGCGCCGCCGCCCCGCCGGACCGGCCGCGCCGCGATCGAGGGAATCCACGTGGTTCAGCGCACTGCAGGTCAAGAAGGGCCACCCAGTCGGTCAAACCGACGAGTTTAGGGGCAACCCTGAGGCGCGGCCCGGATGACCGAGCGGGCCGCCCCGGCTCCCATCCCCCGGCGGCAGGAGAACCGCGGGGCCGGCCGGGGCGCGGCCCGCCCCGCGCAGCCTCACTCGTCGTCGCCGCCGAGCACGCCGCCCAGCAGGCCGCCGGCGCCGAAGCCGCCGAGCAGCGAGCCCTCCTCGCGCGAGCCGCCGCGCTGCGGCGCCGCCGCGAACACGCGCGACGCCAGGCGCGAGAACGGCAGGCTCTGCAGCCAGACCGTGCCCGGGCCGGTGACCTTCGCGAAGAACAGGCCCTCGCCGCCGAACAGCGCCGTCTTGATCTTGCCGACGTACTGGATCTCGAAGTTGATGTTCGGCGTGAAGGCCACGACGCAGCCGGTGTCGATCAGCAGGGTCTGGCCGGGCTGCAGCTCGCGCCGCATCACGGTGCCGCCGGCGTGCACGAAGGCCAGGCCGTCGCCCTCGAGCTTCTGCATGATGAAGCCCTCGCCGCCGAAGAAGCCCACCGACAGCTTCTGCTGCAGGTAGATGCCCAGCGACACGCCGCGGGCGGCGCAGAGGAAGGCGTCCTTCTGGCAGACCAGCATGCCGCCGAGCTGGCGCAGGTCCATCGGCAGGATCTTGCCCGGGTAGGGCGCCGCGAACGCGACCTTCTGCTTCTGCGCGGACTGGTTGGTGTAGACCGTCGTGAACAGCGATTCGCCGGTGACCAGCCGCTTGCCGGCACCCAGCAACTTGCCGAACAGCCCGCCCTGGCTCTTCGAGCCGTCGCCGAAGACGGTGTCCATGCCGATGCCGGCATCCATGTACATCATGCTGCCGGCCTCGCCGACCGCCGCCTCCTGCGGGTCGAGCTCGACCTCGACGAACTGCATCTCCGAGCCCTTGATCTCGAAGTCCACCACATCCATCGCCATGTTTCGCTTTCCGTCCTCCCCGCCCAATGGGGAGCCACGGGGGCGAATGCTAGCGCGCAGCCGGGCGCAGACTGCTCCCCGGGGATCTTTCGGGAGCACGGCATGGCGACACGGCAGCAGGCGGCGGGGCCCACCCCGCCCGCGGAACACCTCGGCCCCCTGGGCCGCCTGGGGCGGCGGCGCCTGCTGGCCGCCGCGGCGCTGTTCGCGGCCGGCCCCTGGCCCGCGCCCGCCGCTGCGGCCGCCGGCGCGCCGGCGCTGCTGCTCGCCACCGAGGACGGGCCGCACGTCGACCCGCGCGAGCACCTCGTCAGCGAGAAGTACGACGGCGTGCGCGCCCACTGGGACGGCCGGCAGTTCCGCTTCCGCAGCGGCCGCACGATCGCCGCGCCGGACGAGTTCCTCGCGTGGCTGCCGCCGGGCACCGCGCTCGACGGCGAGCTCTGGCTCGGCCGGCGCCGCTTCGACGCGCTGTCCGGCCTGGTGCGGCGCGCCACGCCGTCGGACCCGGCCTGGCGCGCGCTGCGCTACCTGCTGTTCGAGCTGCCCGGCGGCGCGCCGCGCTTCGACGAGCGGGTGCGCCAGCTGCAGGCGCTGGCCGCAGCGCGGCCGGGCTCGCCGCTGCAGGCCGTCGAGCAGCGGCGCGTCGCCGACCGGGCAGAGCTGATGCGCCTGCTCGACGAGACCGTGCGCGCCGGCGGCGAGGGCCTGATGCTGCACCGCGCCGACGCACCCTACCGGACCGGGCGCAGCGAGCTGCTCGTCAAGCTCAAGCCGCAGTTCGACGCCGAGGGCGTGGTGGTCGCCCACCTGCCCGGCCAGGGCCGGCACGCCGGCCGCCTCGGCGCGCTCGAGCTGCGCCTCGCCGACGGCCGCCGCCTGCGGCTGGGCACCGGCTTCAGCGACGCCGAGCGCGACACGCCGCCACCGCTCGGCAGCATCGTCAGCTTCCGCTACCGCGAGCGCACGCCCTCGGGCCTGCCGCGCTTCGCGAGCTTCCTGCGGGTGCGCGAGGAGCCCTGACCACGCCAGGCGCCCCAGGCCGGCCGTCTGCCAGCGGCGGGTTCGTCGATTCGTCCACGCCCGTGGCCGCACCCGCCCGGCGCCGGGTCGGGCCGCCGGGGCCGGGTCGGTATCATCCGGGCTCCCGCGTCGGCCGCCCGCACGAATCTTGCTGCGCCGGCCCCGCCCGCCCGAGCCCGACCCCGCACCCATGACCGCCACCGCCCCCAAGAAAGTCGCCCTCATCACCGGTGTCACCGGCCAGGACGGCGCCTACCTGTCCGAACTGCTGCTCGACAAGGGCTACGAGGTGCACGGCATCAAGCGCCGGGCGTCGCTGTTCAACACCGACCGCATCGACCACCTCTACCAGGACCCGCACGCCGACCACCCGCGCTTCACGCTGCACTACGGCGACCTGACGGACTCCACCAACCTGATCCGCATCATCCAGCAGGTCCAGCCCGACGAGATCTACAACCTCGCGGCGATGAGCCACGTGGCCGTGTCCTTCGAGGAGCCGGAGTACACCGCCAACGCCGACGGCATCGGCACGCTGCGCATCCTGGAGGCGATCCGCATCCTCGGGCTGCAGAAGAAGACGCGCTTCTACCAGGCCAGCACCTCCGAGCTCTACGGCCTGGTGCAGGAGATCCCGCAGAAGGAGAGCACGCCCTTCTACCCGCGCAGCCCCTACGCGGTGGCCAAGCTCTACGCCTACTGGATCACCGTCAACTACCGCGAGGCCTACGGCATCTACGCCTGCAACGGCGTGCTGTTCAACCACGAGAGCCCGCTGCGCGGCGAGACCTTCGTCACCCGCAAGATCACCCGCGCGATCGCGCGCATCGCGCTGGGCCTGCAGGACTGCCTGTACCTGGGCAACATGAGCGCGCTGCGCGACTGGGGCCACGCGAAGGACTACGTCGAGATGCAGTGGCTGATGCTGCAGCAGCAGCAGGCCGAGGACTTCGTGATCGCCACCGGCGTGCAGTACAGCGTGCGCCAGTTCGTCGAGTTCGCCGCGCGCGAGCTGGGCATCACGCTGGTCTTCAGCGGCGAGGGCGACCAGGAGATCGCCACCGTCGAGAAGGTCGCACCGGTGGGCGGCGAGCTCAAGGCCAAGTGCAAGCCCGGCGACGTGATCGTCCGCGTCGACCCGCGCTACTACCGCCCCACCGAGGTCGAGACCCTGCTGGGCGACCCGAGCAAGGCCAAGGCCAAGCTCGGCTGGGTGCCCAAGATCACGCTGCCCGAGCTCGTCAAGGAAATGGTCGAGTCCGACTACCAGTCGGCCAAGCGTGACAGCCTGGTCAAGCTCGCCGGCTTCCGGGCCTACGACTACAACGAGTGACGCGCATGCCGCCGCCCGACGCCGCCCGCCCGCCCGCCGCGCTGCCGCGGCGCCGGCTGCTCCAGGCGGGCGTGGCTGCGGCCACCGCCGCGGCGGCGGCCGTGCCGGCCTGGGCGCGCAAGATCCCGCTGCCGATCCGCCCGCCGATCCAGCGCCGCGACACCACGCTGCGCATCGGCTACTTCGGCGACAGCACCACCCGCGGCGCCTGGTACAACGGCAACCCCGCGCCCTACCCCGACAACTACACCTTCCTGCACCTCGCCGGCCTCATCCAGGCCACCCTGGCCGAGTACGCGCCGCTGGAGGTGCGCGAGGAAGGCAACGACGCGGTCAGCGGCGCGCTGCTGCTGACCGGCGGCCTGATCCGCAACGACATCGGCAGCATCCGCCCCTTCGCCGAGCGCCTGCAGCTGCAGCCCTACGACGCCGTGATCGTCGGCGTCGGCATCTGCGACGCCCTCTACGGCCACACCCCCGAGCAGTTCCGCCAGACCCTCGCCGGCCTCTACGCCACCGCGCGCGATGCCGGCATCCCGATCGTCTTCGAGACGCCGAACCCGGTCCCCACCTCCACCATCTCGCCGCTGGTCGAGTCCTACCGGCCGCTCTACGCCGCCTACGACCTCGTCATCGACCAGAACCAGCCGACCGAGATGTCCGACGCCTTCCACCCCACCATCCAGGGCTACGGCGCCAAGGTCGAGCGCGTCGCCAGCGTGCTGCGCAGCGCGATGACGCGGCGGTTCATGTTGATCGAGGCCTGAGCGGCTGGGGGGGGGGGCCCGCTGCTCACCCCTCGAGCCAGCGCCGCCACTCCGCCGAGTACAGCTCGCCGAAGTCCGACAGCGGCGCGGTACGCCCCGACGATACGTCCGTCACGGGCAGGTGGCCGATCACCTCGGAACGGCGCACGCCGCGCGCGTGCGTCAGACGCCCGGTCTCGTCGCGGCCCTCGCGGAAGCGCGAGGGCCGCGGGCGGCGGTCCTCGATCCGGCCCTCGAACGCGGGCGCCAGGTCTTCCCGCACGTAGAACACGTTGCTGCCCGCGCCATTGCTGCCCAGCAGCACGTAGCCGCGCGCCGCCGCCTGCGCATTCAGCGCCGCGATCGATGCCCCGTAGTACAGGTTCGACGCGTGCGCGCGGCCCCGCACGAAGTCCGGCGCATACGGCGTGGACAGCGGCAGCAGGTCGCCGAAGGCCGAGTTGTATTCCGCCGCCACCAGCCACGGCCGCACGCCCTGGATCGCCTGCCAGACCCAGTAGTCGTTGCCGTCGATGTCCACGCTCAGCAGCCCGATCTCGCCGCGCATCCCGCCGTCCGCGATCAGCGCGTCGATGTTGTCCACCGTGATGAAGGCCGCCGTGGCCGTCAGGTCGTGCCGCCAGCTGATCGCATCGGCCCGGGTGCGCGCGATGTTCGTCTCGCTGCCGTCGATCACCAGCCCGCGCCAGTTGCGGTGCATCATCAGGAAGCGCGCGTTCGATTCGCGGAAGTCCTCCACCCCGAACTCGACGAAGCTCTGCGGGATCTCCGGCAGCCGGTGCACCAGCCACTCGAGGATGCCGTCCTCGCCCCACTGCGAGAACACCGAGAACTCGATGTCCGCCAGGCAGCGCACGCGTTCGATGGCGCGCTGCTGCAGCGCCGCGGTGGCACCCTGCAGCGCGAGCGCGCGCTCCAGCAGCGGGTCGGCACGCAGGCTGAAGAGGGCGAAGTTGCCGGCCTTCTGGACGGTGTGGGCGAGTTGTTGCTTCAGGCTCATCGGGGTTCCAGCAGGGCCGGCCGGGGCGCGGCCGTGTCGGTTCAGGGGCGTCAGCGCTCCGCGGTGCCCACCACGCGGGCCGGGCTGCCGACCACCTTCGCATACGGCGGCACGTCGCGCGTCACCAGCGAGCAGGCACCGACGATCGCGCCCTCGCCGATGGTCACGCCCTTCAGCACCACGGCGTTGAAGCCGATCCAGGCATCGTTGCCGATCACGATCGGTGCCGCGGGCACGTCGTCGAGGGTGCTCGGGTGGCCGCTCGAGAAGATGTCGTCGAAGTGGCGCGCGCGCGCCGCCGCCGACACCGCGTGCGCGTTGTTGTCGTGGATGTTCACGCCGTGCGAGATCAGCACGCGGTCGCCGATCGTCACCGAGGCGGCAGACCAGATCCGGGTCCCCTCGCCGACGAAGCAGCGCTGGCCGATGCGGATGCGGCCGCCATGGCCCATGGTCTGCAGCTCCGCCAGCACCTGCGAGCCCGCGCCCACCTCGATGTGCGTGCGCGGCTGGCCGTTGCGGATGCGGCTGCTCGGGTGCAGCACCGCACCCTCGCCGAGCACGCAGCGCCACCGCTTCTTGCGCGCCGCCGGCCAGTGCAGCAGCGCGCCGACGCCGCGCCACGCGGCGGCCAGCAGCTTCAGCAAGGGACCTCGGTTCATCGGGACACGGTTCGCAGGACGGAGCGGGGCAGGGAGGGCGCCGCGGCACCGGCGGCCCACGGCGCCGCGTCGTCGGGACGGTCGGGCGGCAGGCCCGTGGGCGACGGGATCGGCGGGCGCCGAGTGTAGCCGCGGGCCCGTCGCCGCCCGGCGGCGACAATCGGCGCCGCCGATGCGCCCGCCGATGAGCCCGCCGATGCGCCCGCCGAGGTGCCCGCCGGGCCGCCCGAAGGGCCACGACCGGCGCGCGCCGCACGGAGCTTGCCTCATTCACGCCCCAGCCCCCCCTCCTCCCGCCGCCGGCGGCGACGACGATCACGCCGCCCGCCAGGCGCGCGCGGCCGCGCGCCGCCGCGGCATCTCCCGTACCGCCGCGGCCGCAGCCGCCGCGAAGGCCGTGTCGGTGGCCACGCTGCTGGTGTCGGTGCCGCTGACGCTGAACTACCTCGGCCCCGAGCGCTACGGCCTGTGGATGGCGCTCAGCTCGCTCGCCGCGCTGCTCGCCTTCGCGGACCTGGGCATCGGCAACGGCGTGCTGACGCTGGTGGCCAAGGCCCACGGCGAAGGCGACATCGCGGCGTTGCGGCGGGTGATCTCCAGCGCCGGCGTCGCGCTGTGCGGCATCGCGGCGCTGCTGCTGCTCGCGCTCGCGCTGCTCCACCCCTGGGTGCCCTGGGCACGGCTGTTCAACGTGCGCAGCGCCCAGGCGGTGGCCGAGGCCGGCCCGGCCTTCGCGGTGTTCGGCGCCAGCTTAGCGCTCGCGATCCCGCTGACGGTGGTGCAGCGCGTGCAGCTCGGGCTGCAGCGCGGCTTCCTCGCCAACCTGTGGCAGATCGGCGGCAACCTGCTCGGCCTGGCCGGCGTGCTGCTGGCGATCCGGCTGGAGGCCGGGCTGCCCTGGCTGGTCGCCGGCTTCACCGGCCTGCCGCTGCTGGCGGCGCTGGCCAACACGCTGTGGTTCTTCGGCCGCGTGCGGCCGGACCTGGCGCCGCGGCCGGCCGCCCTCTCCCGCCCGGTGCTGTCGGTGCTGGCGCGCACCGGCTTCCTGTTCTTCGTGCTGCAGGCGGTGGCCGCGCTCACCTACGCGTCCGACCCGATGGTGATCGCCCAGCTGCTGGGCGCCGGCGCGGTCGCCCCCTTCGCGGTCACGGAGCGCCTGTTCGGCGTCATCACGATGCTGCTCGGCCTGGCGCTGACGCCGCTGTGGCCGGCCTACGGCGAGGCGCTGGCGCGCGGCGATGCCGACTGGGTGCGGCGCACGCTGCGGCGCTCGCTGCTGCTGGCCGGCGGCGGCGCGGCCGTCCTGTCGCTGGGCCTGGTCGTCTTCGGCCCCTGGATCCTGCGCACCTGGACCGGCAGCGAGCTCGGCGTCGGCCGCGGCCTGCTGATCGCCTTCGCCGTCTGGAAGGTGCTGGAGGCGATCGGGCTCGCGCTCGCGATGTTCCTGAACGCGGCCCACCTGGTGCGTTTCCAGGTCGGCGTGGCCCTGGTGACCGCCACGGCAGCCATCGCGGGCAAGCTGCTGCTGACGCCGCTGCTCGGCCCCGCGGGCGTGCTCTGGGCCTCGGCCGGCGCCTTCGCGGTGTGCTGCCTGCTGCCCTTCGCTTGGCGGCTGCGGCGCCTGCCGGTGCTGGCCGGGCCGGCGGGGCCCGCCGCCTAGAATCGCGGGCTTGCCGCCGCCGATGACGATGCCCCCGACCGCCGCCGAACCGACCGCCCGCCGCAGGCCCGCGCCCGCCTGCGCGGCAGCGACAGCGACCGCTTCCGCCGGCCGCCGACGGTTGCGCTGCGGAGGCCGCCGATGAGCCGCGCCGTCGTGCTCGGCGCGGCCGGCTTCATCGGCCGGCGCGCGGCGCGCGCGCTGGCGCAGCGCGGCCTGGAGGTGATCGGCCTCGGCCACGGCGACTGGGCCGGCAGCGCCCCGGCCGACTGGGGCCTGGCGCGCTGGCAGGCCGGCGACATCGGCCTGGAGACCCTGGACGCGCTGGTGGGCGACGCGGACGTCGACGTCTACCTGCATTGCGCCGGCGGCAGCGCGGTCGGCGCCTCCTACGCCGCGCCGCTGACGGACTTCCACCGCTCCGTCTCCACCACCGCCGCGCTGCTCGAGCACGTGCGCCGGCGCGGCCGCGGCCGCGTGGTGCTGGCCTCGAGCGCGGCCGTCTACGGCGACCAGGGCGACGTCGACCTGACCGAGACCTCGGTGCGCTCGCCGATGTCGCCCTACGGCTTCCACAAGCAGGCCGCCGAGCAGGTGGGCGATTCCTACGCCCGCTTCTTCGGCGTCGACGTCGGCGTGGTGCGGCTGTTCTCGGTCTACGGCGAGGGTCTGCGCAAGCAGCTGCTGTGGGATGCCGCGAACAAGCTGATGCGCGGCGAGACCGGCTTCTTCGGCACCGGCCACGAGCTGCGCGACTGGATCCACGTCGACGACGCCGCGACGCTGCTGGCGGCGGTGGCGACCACGCCGTCGGGCCGCTTCGACGTCTACAACGGCGGCCACGTGCATGCGAGCACGCGCCAGGTGCTGGGCACGCTGGCGCAGGCGCTGGACCTGCCGCTGGTGCCCGCCTTCAACGGCGAGGCGCACAGCGGCAACCCGCGCCGCCTCACCGCCGACTGCAGCCATGCGCGGCGCCAGCTCGGCTGGACGCCGACGGTGGCGCTGGCCGACGGCCTGCGCCGCTACGCCCGCTGGTTCCTGCAGGCGCACGGGTCGGCCGCGTGAACGCGCGCATGCCGCTCCCCGCGGCTGCGCCGGCCGCCGCGGCCGCGCAGCCGGACGCGCCGGCCGGCCCGCGGCGGCGCATTGCGCTGCACGTCGAGTTCTCCGACGGCTGGCTCGGCGGCGTCAACTACTTCGGCAACCTGGTGCGCGCGGTGCAGGAGCTGCCCGCGCCGGGCGTCGAGTTCGTCGTGGTCACCGGGCGCCGGCCCGACGAGCGGCTGCTGGCCGGCTTCCCGCCGGTGGAGGTGGTGCGCGACGCGATGGTCGAGCGCTGGTCCGCGCCCTGGCTGCGCCGCAAGCTGCACCAGAAGTTCACGCTGTCGGACCCGCCGCTGCGGCGGCTGCTGCAGCGCCACGGCGTGGACCTGCTGTCGCATGCCGGCTACCTGGGCGCCGGCAGCCCGATCCCGACGCTCGGCTGGGTGCCGGACTTCCAGCACCTGCACCTGCCCGAGGTGTTCCGCCGCTGGGACCTGGTGCGCCGCAATGCCGAGATCGCGCGCATCGTGCGCGGCTGCACGCGGGTCATCGTCAGCAGCGAGTCGGCGCGCGGCGACCTGCTGCGCATCGCGCCCGAGGCCGCCGCCAAGGCCGAGGTGCTGCGCTTCGCCGGCCCGGTGCCCGCCGCGGCGCGCCTCGTCGACCTGCCGACGCTGCAGGCGCGCTACGGCTTCGCGGGCGACTTCGTCTTCCTGCCGAACCAGTACTGGAGCCACAAGAACCACCTCGCGGTGATCCGCGCGGTGGCGGCGCTGCGCCGCGACGGCCGCCGCCTGACGGTGCTGTCGACCGGCAAGACCGCCGACTACCGCCAGCCCGACTTCTTCGCCGGCGTCGAGGCCGAGATCGCGCGGCTCGGCGTGGCCGAGGACTACCGGGTGCTCGGCGTGCTGCCCTACGACGACGTGGCCTCGCTGCTGCACCACTGCCGCTTCGTCGTGAACCCCTCGCGCTTCGAGGGCTGGAGCACCACGGTCGAGGAGGCCAAGGCGGCCGGCAAGCCGATCGTGCTGTCGGACATCCCGGTGCACCGCGAGCAGGCGCCGGCCGATGCGGACTTCTTCGCGCCGCAGGACGTCGAGCAGCTGGCCACGCTGATGTGGCGCCGCTGGACCGCGCCGGCAGGCCCTGCCGGCCGCGCCGCGGACGGCAGCGGCGCGCCCGACGGCGACGCGGTGGCGCGCCGCCGCGCCTTCGCCCGCACCTACCTCGCGATCGTCGAGCGCGCCTGCTCCGGAGGCGCGCCGTGAACGCGCCGGCCGCCCCGACCGTCAGCATCGTCACGATCTCGAAGGACGATCCGGAGGGCCTGCTGCGCTCGCTGGCCTCGGCCCGCGCGCAGCAGTTCGCCGACTACGAGCACCTGCTGGTGCTGGCCGGCCGCTCGCGTGACGCGGCGCTGCCGGCGGACCCGCGGCTGCGCCGCGTCGACGCGGCGGCGCCCGGCATCTCGCAGGCGCTGAACGCCGGCGTGCAGGCGGCGCGCGGCACCTGGGTGCAGTTCCTGAACGGCGGCGACACCTATGCCGACGCGGGCTCGCTCGGCGCGATGGTCGAGCGGGCCGACGCGCGGGTGGCGATGGTCTGCGCCTTCGCGCGCGTGCTGCAGCGCGACTTCACCATCCCGCGCCGCGCGCTGCGCCCGGGCCGCGACGGCTTCCTCTACATCTCGCACCAGGCCACGCTGTTCCGCCGCGCGCTGTTCGACGCGCACGGCCTGTTCGAGCCCGGCGTGCGCATCCACATGGACCTGGAGTGGCTGGCGCGGCTGCCGCAGGACCTGCCCTACGCCTTCCTCGCGCGCGAGACCATCCACTTCGATCCGCACGGCGTCTCGGCCACGCAGGTGGTGGAGGCCTCGATGGAGGAGGTGCGCATCCTGTGGCGCCGCCCCGCCACCCGAGCGCGGGTGCCGCTGGTGCTGCTGCTGCTGCTGCCCTTCCGCGTGCTGCGGCGCGAGCTGCGGAAGTGGAGCGGGTCATGAACGGTGGCGCCGTGAACACCCGTGCCGTGCGCCCGCTGCCGCCGATGCTGCGCGTGGCCGCCGTCTGCTTCGTGCTGGGCCTGCTGTTCAGCGCGCCCTTCGCCTTCTTCCCGAAGAGCGAGGTGATCGGCGTGCTCGCCTTCGCGCTGGCCTCGCTCGGCCTGGCGCTCGGCGGCCGGCTGCGGCGCATCCGGCGCAGCCAGGTGGTGATGCACGGCCTCGCGCTCGCCGCCGCGGCGGCGCTGTTCGCGGTGCATGGCTTCGACCTGCTGTACGTGAAGTTCATGCTGTCGCTGCTGCTGTCGTTCCAGCTGACGCTGGCCGAGCGGCGGCTGCTCGACGCGGTGCGCGACGCGCTGCTCTGGGCCGGCGCGCGCGGCGCGGCGCTGGCCATCGTCTCCTTCGCCGTCTACTTCGCCTTCGACATGGCGCCGTGGTGGCGCACCCTGCTCGGCGACGAGCGCTCGCTGCCCTTCTTCGGCCTCACCAACATCAACTTCGGCTTCGACAACCCGGAGCTGATCATCTTCGCGCGGCCGGCCTTCCTGTTCGACGAGCCGGGCCAGTTCGCCCACTTCGTGCTGCTGTCACTGGCGCTGATCGGCGTGTCCAGCGCGGCGCTGCGCCAGCGCTGGCGGCGCGAGGTGGTGCTGCTGGTGTTCGCCGGGCTGGCCACCTTCTCGCTGGCCTTCCTGATCATCACGTTGATCTACCTGGCCACGCGCATCACGCGCTGGCAGACCTGGCTGGTGGTGGCCGGCGTGGCGGTGGCCGCGCTGGCGCTGTCGGACAACCCGCTGGTCGAGGCGCTGCAGTGGCGCCTCGGCGCGGCCGACACCGCGCAGGCCGACGACGACCGCGCCGTCTCCGGCGACAACCGCACGCGCGAGGTCCAGCTGGCCTACGAGGCCTTCATCGAGAACCCGGTCTGGGGCGCCGGCTGGAGCGCGGCCGAGCGCACGCTGGGCCACTTCGCGGCCAACCCGCTGGGGCCGCTCGGCTACTCCGGCCTGATGGCGCTGGTGCTCTACCTGCCGCTGCTCGCGCGGCTGCTGCGCTGCGCCCGCTCCGCGCGCGATGCGCACCAGCTGCTGGTGGTCGCGCTGGTCGCGCTGTTCTTCTCGCAGCGGCCCTACTTCTACTTCCCGATCTTCATGGCGCTGATGGAGATGCTGCAGCGGCAGATGGCCGCCGAGTCCGCGCCGGGCGAGGCCCGGCGCGGCGCGCACGCTGCCCGCACGGCGCGCCCGCGGGTGCGGGCCCGTCCGGCCCGCCGGCCGGGGAGCCCGGCACCGTGAGCACCCTGCACGAGCGCCTGGGGCCCGCGCCGGACGACGCGGCGCGCGACTTCGACAGCTACTTCGACAGCCCTCGCACGGCGCTGCTCGACCTGCTGGGCGACCGGCCGGCGCAGGCGGCGCTGGAGATCGGCTGCGGCGCCGGCGCCAACCTGCGGCTGCTGCGCGAGCGCCGGCCCGGCTGCCGCACCGTCGGCATCGAGCCGGACCCGCAGGCGGCCGCGGTGGCGCGCGGCCGGCTCGACGCGGTGCACGTCGGCAGCGTGCTGGACGACGCGGCCACGCCCTTTGCCGCCGGTAGCTTCGACCTGCTGGTGCTCAGCCACGTGCTCGAGCACTTCGCCGACCCCGATGCCGTGCTGCGGCGGGCGCTGCGCTGGCTCGCGCCCGCCGGCCACCTGCTGGTGGCGCTGCCGAACGTGCGCCACCACGCGGTGCTGAGCGAGCTGCTGCTGCATGGCGACTTCCGCTACCGCCGCGACGGCGTGCTCGACCGCACCCACCTGCGCTTCTTCACGCGGCGCAGCGCGCTGCGGCTGTTCGCCGCGCACGGCCTGGCCGCGGTCGCCTGCGCACCGGACATCGCCGGCCGGCGCTCGCAGTGGCTGAGCCGGCTCAGCCTCGGCCGCGCCGACGAGTTCGCGGCCTTCGCGTGGAACTTCTGCCTGCGGCGGGAGGGCGCATGCGCCTGCTGATCGACGCCCGCAAGGCCTTCGACTCCGGCATCGGCACCTACATCCGCTCGGTGATGCCGCGCGTCGTCGAGCGCCTGCCGGGGGTGCCGGTGGCGGCGGTGGTGGAGGCCGGCACGGCCGCACGCCATGGCTGGCTGCCGGCGCGCTGCACGGTGGTCGAGGTGGATGCGCCGCCGCTCGGGCTGCACGAGCAGGCCGCGCTGCGCCGCGCCATCGGCCCGGATGACCTGTTCTGGGCCACCAGCCTCGCGCACCCGCTGTTCACCCGCGCGCCGCTGGTGGCCACCGTGCACGACGTGGCCCAGCTCGCCGTCGCGCCCCAGCGCGCGGGCGACTGGCTGGTGCGGCAGGCGGCGCGCCTGTACTTCCGCAGCCTGCGCTCGACCGCGCGCCTGCTGCTGTTCAACTCCGCCTTCACGCGGGCCGAGTTCGCGCGCGACGTCGGCACGCCGCCGGCGTCGGCACGCGTGACGCCGCTCGGCGTCGACCCGGCCTGGTTCGACGGCCCGGCCGAGCCGCCGGCCGACGGCGTGCCGCGGCTGGTGTGCATCGGCAACTGGCGGCCGCACAAGAACCTCGGCCTGCTGCTGCGCGCCTTCGAGGCCGTGGCCCCGCAGCTGCCGCACCGGCTGCAGCTGGTCGGCAAGGCCGATGGCTACCGCGACCCGGAGCCCGCCGTGCGCGCCTGCCTCGAACGGCTCGGCGGGCGGGTGGAGTTCACCGGCTTCCTGCCGGACGAGGCGCTGCGGCGGCAGGTGGCCGCGGCCGATGCGCTGGTCGTGCCCTCGCTCTACGAGGGCTTCGGGCTGCCGCCGCTGGAGGCGATGGCCGCCGGCGTGCCGGTGCTCGCGGCGCGGGCCGCGGCGCTGCCGGAGGTCTGCGGCGACTGCGCCGACTATTTCGACCCGCGGGCCCCCGAGTCCCTGCAGGCGCTGCTGCTGGCGCATGCCGCGCGGACCGCCGCCGAGCGGGCCGAACGCCGGGCGCGCGGCCGCGAGCGCGCGCGCCAGTTCTCCTGGGACCGCACCGCCGATGCCACGGTCGAGGCCCTGCAGGACGCGCTGCGCGCGCCGGCGGCCCGGCCGCGCGCGAGTGCCGCCCGATGACGACGCGCCGGCCTGCCGGCCGGCCGGGCCCGACGCGGCCGCATCCGACCTTCCCGAAGCCGTGAGCCCCCTGTCCCCGCCCCCCTCCGAGCCCCGGCCGCCGCTGCGCCCGCTGCACGTCGGCAAGTACATCCCGCCGCCCTACGCCGGCATCGAGGCGCACATCGACACGCTGCTGCGCGCGCTGCAGCCGCAGGCCGAGCCGGTGCTGGTGGCCACGCGCGGCGCGCAGCCGCCGGAGGCCGCCGGGCTGCCCTACCGCGTGGTCGGCGTGCCGACCGCCGGCACGCTGGCCTCGGTGCCGCTCAGCCCGGGCATCCTCGGCGCGGTGCGGCGCGAGTTCGCCGGCGGGCGCGCCGAGCTGCTGCACCTGCACGCGCCCAACCCCTGGGGCGACCTGGCGGCGCTGACGACGCGCCGCCACCCGGTGGTGATGACCTGGCACAGCGACATCGTGCGCCAGCGCCGGCTGATGCGCCTGTACGGCCCGCTGCAGCGGCGCACGCTGGACCGCGTCGACCGCCTGGTGGTGTTCACGCCCAAGCACTACGAGAGCTCGGTGCAGCTGCGCGGCCGCGGCCTCGAGCACAAGCTGGTCAGCATCCCGATCGGCATCGACTTCGACCGGCTGGACCGGCGCGCCGACGACCCCGTGCTGCGCGCCGACATCGACGCGTGGGCCGCCGGGCGGCCGCTGCTGCTCACCGTCGGCCGCCACGTCTACTACAAGGGCTACGGCTTCCTGCTGGAGGCGCTGGCCCGGCTGCGCAGCGACGCGGTGCTGGTGATGGTCGGCAAGGGCCCGCTGACGTCGGCGCTGCAGGCCCAGGCGGCGGCGCTCGGCGTCGACGCCCGGGTGCGCTTCGCCGGCGAGCTGTCCGACGACGGGCTGGCGACGCTGCTGCGGCGCTGCGACGTCTTCACGCTGCCGTCGATCGAGCCGTCGGAGGCCTTCGGCATCGCGACCGCCGAGGCGATGTCCGGCGCCAAGCCCACCGTGGTCTGCGAGCTCGGCAACGGCGTCAACTACCTGACGCGCGACGGCGAGACCGGCTTCGCGGTGCCGCCGCGCGACGTGCCGGCGCTGGCCGACGCACTCGACCGGCTGGTGCTCGACGGGGCGCTGCGCGCCCGCATGGGTGCCGCGGCGCGCGACTGGGTGCGCCGCGAGTTCTCGGTCGACACGATGCGCACGCGCACGCTGGCGCTGTACCGGAGCCTGGTGTGAGCCTGGACGGGCCGGCGGACGCTGCGGCGCCGCCGGCCGGCAGCGGCGAGGGCCTGCTGGCGCTGGCCTTCCACCTGCCGCAGTTCCACCGCATCGCCGAGAACGACGCCTGGTGGGAGCCCGGCTTCACCGAATGGACCCACCTCGCCCGCGCGCGCGCCTGGCGGCCCGGCCACCGCGTGCGCCAGCCCGTGCCGCCGCTCGGGCGCTACGACCTGCTCGACCCGGCGGTGATGCCCGCCCAGTGGGCGCTCGCGCAGGCGCACGGGCTGGATGGCTTCCTGGTCTGGGACTACTGGCTCGGCGGCGGTCGGCGCCTGCTGGAGCGGCCGCTCGCGCAGGCGCTGGCGCGGCGCCTGCCGTTCCGCTATGCGCTCGCGTGGGCCAACCATTCCTGGGCCGACCAGCTGCGGCGGCGCCGCCTGGCCGAGCAGCGCTACCTCGGCCGCGCGGACTACGCGGCCCATTTCGAGGCCAGCCGGCCGCACCTCGAGTCCGAGCACTACGTGCGCATCGGCGGGCGGCCGCTGGTCTTCGTCTACAAGCCCGAGCACATCCCGGACTTCGCGGTCTGGGTCGACGCCTGGCGCGAGGGCTGCGCGCGTGCCGGGCTGCCGCCGCCCTTCCTCGTCGGCGACCTGGTGAACTTCCGCTCCCGCGTGCCGGCCGGGCTGGACGCCTGGAGCTGCGCCTTCGGCTTCTGGACCAACTGGCGCAAGCTCTGGCTGAACTGGATCAAGGAGAAGGCGCGCACCAAGCTGCGCATCCAGAGCTCGCCGCAGCACTTCGACTTCGAGCGCCTGACCGCCGGCTTCGTGCCGCCCGAAGCGCCCGCCGAGTTCGTCCCGACGGTGCTGACCGGCTGGGACACCACGCCGCGGCACGGTCGCAACGGCGTGATCGTCGACGGCCTGAACCCCGCGGTGTTCCGCCGCCACCTCGACGCCGCCGGCGCCCACCTGCGCCGCCACGCCGGCAGCGGCCGGCCGCCGCTGCTGTTCGTGAAGTCCTGGAACGAATGGGCCGAAGGCAACCTGCTCGAACCGGACAGCGTGCATGGCGACGCGCTGCTGCGCGAGTTCGCGGCCTTCGCGCAGGCGCAGCGCGAGGCCGCGGACGGAACGGCGCCATGCGGGTGAGCAGCAACATCGCCACGGGCGCTTGAGACCGCCCCCAGGGCCGGGCGCTGCCCGTCCCGCCCCCGCGGGGGTCAAGAAAACTTGGGGCGGCCCGGCGTTTTCTTGTGAGTGTGAGCTCGGGACGCCCGAAGCCAAGGGGACGGGAGGCCTCGTGCTCAGCCCGGCGTCCGGCGGGCGAGGTCGGCCGAGTCGCCGAGGAGGGCCTGCAGCGCGGCCCAGGCCGCCTCCACGGTCACGCCACGCACGCAGGCCATGGCCGCGCAGCCAGCGCCGCGCTGGCAGGGCGCGCAGGGCACCGGCTGCGTCAGCACGGCGCGCCGCGGCCCTGGCGGGTGCCAGACGCGCGGGTCGACGATGCCGGGCACGATCGCCAGCCGCGGCCGCTCGAAGGCGGCGGCCACGTGCACCGCGGCGGAATCGTGGCCGACCAGCAGCGCGGCCTCGGCGACCGCGGCGACGAAGGTCGGCCAATCCAGCTGCCCGGCCAGGTCGATGCAGGTCGGGCAGGCCGTGCGCACCGCCGCGCAGGCGGCCCGGTCGGCCGCGCCCTGGCCCAGCAACACCACCGCGCGGCCGGTCTCCGCGAGCCGCTGCGCCAGCCCCTGCCAGTGGCCGAGCGGCCAGCGCTTCAGGTCGTCGTGCGCCCCCAGGTGGAGCAGCGCATAGCCGTCCGCGATGCCCGCGTCGGCGCGGCGGGCCCGCCAGCGCGCCGCGGCGAATTCGTCGATCGCCAGCCAGGGTTGCAGCGCGGTCGCGCTGGCGGTCGCGGGCGCGGGCGCGGGCGCGGTCGGGATCGGGATCGGGATCGGGATCGGGACCGGGGTCGGGGTCGGGGTCGGGGTCGGGGTCGGGGTCGCGGCTGCGGCTGCCTCGGCACCTCGCCCGAGGCCGAAGGCCCGGTCGAGCACCTCGAGCAGCAGCGCGTGGCGCGCCAGGATCGCGGCCGGCGCCGGCGGCTCCGGCGGGCTCGCGGCCAGCGCGGCCCCATGGCCGCCGCTGCGCCAGCCGAGCGTGGGCACGCCCGCGCGCCGCAGCAGCGGCAGGCTGTTCGGGTAGTGGTGGTAGAGGTCGAGCGCCAAGTCGTAGCCGGCGGCGCGCAGCTCGCGCTCGCAGGCGCGCTGCAGGGCCCGGTGACGCCGCAGGCGCTCGGCCCAGCCGACGCCGCGCTGCAGCCGGGCGTGGGCGACAGTGTGCACCCGCGCGAGCGCCGGGTGGCCGGCCACCACCGCGGCGGATCCGACGTCGACCAGCATGCCCAGCTCGGCCCCGGGGAAGCGCGCGCGCAGCGGCGCGAGCACCGCGGTGGCGAGGATGGCGTCGCCCAGGTGGGCCTGGTTGCACACCAGGATGCGCCGCGGCGGCGCCGGGGGCAGTGCGGCCGGCCCGATGCCGCGCAGCGCGTCGAGCGCATCCAGGCCCCAGAGCAGGGCCTTCAGAGCCGGGTGGCGCGCGGCATAGGCCCGGCGCGCCGGGGCGCGCGGGGCGGGGCGGGTGTCGTCCGGCATCACGGCAAGGTGGGGACGAGGGCCCGGGCCAGCCAGGCCGCACCCTCGGGCGTCAGGTGGGCTTCGTCCCAGACCAGCGGGGCCTCCTGTCCCGGTGCGCCGACCACCTGGCGGCAGGGACCGGCCGGGCAGGCCAGCGCCCGCAGCGAGCGGTAGTCGACACCGGCTGCCGCGGCCTGCCCGGCGAGGCGCCGCTCGAGCGGCCCGTCGGCGGCGGCGCCCGCATCCGGGCCCTCGGTGGCGGCGGTCCAGGGCTCGGGGCCGCGCGCCAGATGCAGCGGCAGCGTCGGGTACCAGCGCGGCACCGGCCCGAGCAGCAGGATCCGTGTGCCCGGCAGCGCGGCCTGCAGCGCACGCAGCGCAGCCGGCCGGGCGGCCTCGTCGACCGCGCCGGCGTGGTCCGACCAGCGGGCATGCAGCAGCAGCCGGGCGGGTGGCCGTCGGCGCAGCGCCTCGCCGACCGCGTGCGAGAAGGCCCGGCAGTTCGGCGGCAGGCCGGTCGCGGCCTCGGCCAGCGGCGGGCAGCCGCTGGCGGTGTACTGCCGCAGCGGCCCGGTCCCCGCCAGGCCGCGCAGGCCGGCGGCCAGCGCGGCGGCATGCGAATCGCCCCAGACCGCGAGGCCGCCGTCGACGGCGGCGTCCGGACAGCCGGCGGCATGCGCGGCCGGCGGCTGGTCGGCGCGCAGGAAGCAGTGCCCCTCCCGGTAGGCCTCGGCATAGGGGCGCTCGCCCAGCGCCAGCACCTGGCGCTGCGGCTCGGACCAGCGCATGGGCCACCCCCCGCTGTGCCACAGCAGCACCGCGAGCCCACCGACGAGGAGCGCCGCCGCCAGCAGGCCCCGCCAGAAGCGTCCCGGCGACCGGCCCTGCGCACGCCGCAACGGGGCCTCGAGCAGGCGCCAGCTCGCGGCCGCGCAGGCCAGCGCGAGCAGCAGCGCGCCCGCCCGCGCACCGACCGACGGCGGCGCCTCGCTCGCATAGCGCTGCAAGGCCAGGAGCGGCTGGTGCCACAGATAGGCGCCGTAGCTCACGAGGCCGAGCGCCACCAGCGGCCGGATCGACAGGCCACGCGCGACCCACCCGCCCGGCCGCGCGGCGAGCAGCACCAGCGCCGTGCCGAGGGTCGGCAGCAGCGCCGCCGGGCCGGGGAAGGCGCGCTGGCGGTCGTACGCGAGTGTCGCCAGCACGATGGCCGCGACGCCGGTGAGGGCCAGCAGGTCGCGGGCGATGGGCGGCGCGAAAGCTGCCGCTGAGGTTGCAGCTGAGGCTGACGCCGAGCCTGAGCCTGAGCCTGAGCCTGAGCTTGAGCCTGAGCCTGAGCCTGAGCC
>NZ_BBYR01000041.1 GCF_001293525.1 Pseudideonella sakaiensis
GTGATCGACGGCATCGCCTTCCAGACCAACATCCTGGCGCTGAACGCCGCGGTGGAAGCCGCGCGGGCCGGCGAGCAGGGCCGCGGCTTCGCGGTGGTGGCCGGCGAGGTGCGCAGCCTGGCGCAGCGCAGCGCCGAGGCGGCCAAGGAGATCAAGGCCCTGATCGCTGCCAGCGTGCAGCGGGTGGAGCAGGGCACGGCGCAGGTCGACCGCGCCGGCGAGACCATGGCCGAGGTGGTGCAGTCCATCCGGCGCGTGACGGACATCGTGAACGAGATCAGCACCGCGAGCGCGGAGCAGAGTGCCGGCGTGCGCCAGGTCGGCGAAGCGATCGCGCAGATGGACCAGACCACGCAGCAGAACGCCGCGCTGGTCGAGCAGAGCGCCGCGGCGGCGGAGAGCCTGCGCCAGCAGGCCCAGCAGCTGGTGCAGGCGGTGGCGGTGTTCCGCCTGGCCGCCTGAGCGCGGCGCCCACCGGGCCACCCGGATCGGCCCGGGCCTCCGCGACAGCCGGCCCTGCCGGCCGTTCCGGCGGCCCCGAGCCGTCCGGGCCCGGCGCGACTGCGGTCTCTGCCGGCCGCGGTCACGGCACCGGCGGGCCGGTGGCATGATCCCGGGTCAGCGGCCGCCGAAAGGCGGCCGCTGCACATGCGGCGCCCGGCCCACCCGGCCGCGCGGCCGCCGCCCGACTTGCCGCCACCCGACGAGACCGCCCATGGACATGCCGACCAATGCGCTGCTGATCGACTGGAATGCCCCGGTCAGCCTGCCCGATTTCAGCCGCATCCGCGCCGAGGACTTCCGCCCGGCGCTGGAACGTGCAATGGCGCTGCACCGGGAAGAGCTGGCCCGCATCGCGTCGGACCCGCGTCCGCCCGGCTTCGACGACACGCTGGGTGCCTACGACCGCGCCGGCGAACTGTTGCGGCGCACCGAATCCGTGTTCCACAGCCTGGCCGCCTCTGCCACCTCCCCCGAACTGCAGGCCGTGCAGCGCGAGATGGCCGGCCCGCTGGCGGCGCATGCGTCCGCCGTGCTGCAGGACGAGGCCCTGTTCCGGCGCATCGATGCCGTGCACGCGCGCCGCGACGCGCTGGGCCTGGACGCCGAGCAGCGCCGCCTCGTCGAGCGCGTGCACAACGATTTCGTGCGCGCCGGCGCGGCGCTCGCGCCGGCCGCGCGCGCGCGTTACGCCGAGATCATGCAGCGCCTGGCGGCGCTGACGACCGCCTTCGGCCAGCACGTGCTGCAGGCCGAATCGTCCTATGCCCTGCCGCTGCCGGACGAGGCCGCGATGGCCGGCCTGCCCGAGTTCGTGCGCGCCGCGGCGCGCCAGGCCGGCGCCGAGCGCGGCCTCGGCGGGCCGGTGATCACGCTGTCGCGCTCGCTGATCGTGCCCTTCCTGAGCTTCTCGGAGCGGCGCGACCTGCGCGAGGCGGCCTGGCGGGCCTGGGTCGGCCGCGGCGAGGCCGACGGCGCGCACGACAACCGGCCGATCGCCGCCGAGATCCTCGCACTGCGCCAGGAGCAGGCGCGGCTGCTGGGCTACGCCACCTTCGCCGACTACGCGATCGCCGACAACATGGCCGGCACGCGGGAGCGGGTCTGGGCACTGCTCGACGAGGTCTGGGCGCGGGCGCTGCCGGCCGTGGAGCGGGAGCGCGCGATGCTGGCGCAGGCGCAGGCCGCCGCCGGTGCGAGCGGGCCGATCGAGGCCTGGGACTGGCGCTACTGGGCCGAGAAGGTGCGCCAGCAGCACTACGCGCTGGACGAGGCGGCGCTGAAGCCCTATTTCCCGCTGCCGGCGATGGTGGCGGCTGCCTTCGACTGCGCGCAGCGCCTGTTCGGCATCCGCTTCACGCCGCGGCGCGAGCTCGCCGCCTACCACCCCGACGTCGACGTCTACGAGGTGGCCGACGCCGCCGGCCGCGTGATCGGCCTGTTCCTGCACGACAACTTCGCGCGCGCCACCAAGCGCAGCGGGGCCTGGATGAACACGCTGTCGAACCAGCACCGCAACGGCGCCGAGCAGGTGCCGGTGGTGCTGAACAACAACAACTTCGCGAAGGCCGGTGCCGGCGAGCCCACGCTGCTCTCGCCCGACGACGTGCGCACGCTGTTCCACGAGTTCGGCCACGGCCTGCACGGCCTGCTGTCGGACGTGCGCTACCAGCGCCTGGCCGGCACCGAGGTGCTGCGCGACTTCGTCGAGCTGCCGTCGCAGCTCTACGAGCACTGGGCCCAGGAGCGGGAGGTGCTGCGCCGCCATGCGCGCCACTGGCAGACCGGCGAGCCGCTGCCCGACGCGCTGATCGAGCGCCTGGAGGCGGCGCGCCAGTTCGGCCAGGGCTACGAGACCGTGCGCTACACCGCCAGCGCGATCGTCGACCTGGCCGCGCACGAGCAGGCCGAACCGATCGACGACGTGGTGGCCTTCGAGGCGCGGGTGATGGCCGAGCGCGGCCTGCCGCCGGCGGTCGGCATGAACCACCGGCTGCCGCACTTCCAGCACCTGTTCGCCGGCTCCGGCTACGCCGCGGGCTACTACGTCTACCTCTGGGCCGAGGTGCTGGACGCCGACGCCTACGACGCCTTCGTCGAGGCCGGCGACCCCTTCGACCCGGCCACCGCCGAGCGCCTGCTGCGCTGCATCTACGCGCGCGGCGACAGCGTCGAGCCGGCGGCCACCTACCGCGCCTTCCGCGGCCGCGATCCGAGGATCGAGCCGATGCTGAAGGACCGGGGGCTGCTGGCTTGAAGGCCGCGCTGCCGCCCGTGCCGGAGCAGCGTGTCGACGACGACGACGACGACGCGCCGCGCCCGGTGCCGTCCCGGACGCCCGCCCGGCGCCGCCACCTGCGCGCCGGCCGCGTGGCCTTTGCGCTGCTGGTGGTCGTGATCGCCGTGCTGGCCTGGATCCCGGGGCGGCAGTTCCCGGCGCCGAACTCCCACGACAAGCTGAACCACCTGCTGGCCTTCACGACGCTGATGGCGGTGGGCTGGCGGGTGTTCCCGGCCCAGCGGCTGCGCGCGCTCGCCGGGCTGTTCGCCTTCGGCGTGCTGATCGAGCTGGTGCAACTCGGCGTGCCCGGGCGCAGCGCCGAGTTCGGCGACCTGCTGGCCGACGCGCTGGGCCTCGGGCTGGGCGCGGCCCTCGGTGCGCTGCTCGATCGGCGCTGAGCGGCGGCGGGACGATCAGTCCGCCGCCACCGCCGCCAGGTTGTCGTCCGAGTTGCGGTCGATGCGCTTGTTGTAGGGGTCGACGCCGACGTGCGTCGGCCGCCGGTCCACCACCACCCGGACCTCGGTGCGCCCGCTGCGCAGCACCTGGCGCCCGACGTGCAGCACGTTGCCGGCGCCGAAGCCCTTGCGGCCGGGCTCGGCATCGAAGACGCCCAGCTCGAAGGCCTCGTCCAGCGGCACCTCGGTCTCGCGGCCCTTGCCGTCGGCGCGCAGCTTGCGCCCCTCGACCGTGAAGCGGACCTCCCAGCGGCCGTCGTCGAGCCGGCGCGCGCGCGGCTCCAGCGCCTTCATGTCGTAGAGCGTGATGGTCTCGAACAGGTCGGTGATCAGCGCGGCGTGGGCCGGGCCGGCCTCCTCGCGCAGCAGCGCCAGGAAGTCGCGTGCATTGGGGTAGGGTGCCGGCTGGAAGGCGTGGCGCTCGACCAGCCGGCGCAGCGCGCGGCCGACCACGTCGGCGCCCATCGCCTCGTGCGCCCACCACATCGCCAGCGCGCCCTTCTGGTAGTGGATGTAGGGCTGGTTCTCCACCCGCATCAGCGGCAGTTCCTCCACCACCTCGCCGCCGCGCGCGCGCAGGTAGCGGTCCAGCTCGAACTTCAGGAAGCGGCGCATCGCCGCGGGGCCGTAGAGCTTCTCCATCACCAGCATCGCGCCGTACTGCGCGAAGCTCTCGCTGAGCATCGTCGAGCCCTGCTGGTCCGCGCCGATCACCTGGTGCGCCCACCACTGGTGGGCCATCTCGTGCGCGGTCACGTAGGTGACGAGGTCGATCTGGTCTGGCGCCGGCTCGGCCTGCACGAAGCCGATCGCCTCCGAATAGGGCATGGTGTGCGCGAAGGCCTGCGCGAAGTTCGCATAGGCCGGGAACTCCAGCACCCGCGCCTGGCGGAACTGGTAGGGGCCGAAGCGCTCGTGGAAGGTCGCCAGCGAGGCCTCCATCGCCCGCAGCATGCGGTCGACGTTGCGCTCGTGCCCGGGGTGGTGGTAGACGGCCAGCTCGACCGGCGCGCCGCCCGGCGGCGTCCAGGTGCTGCGCCGCACCGCGTAGCGCGCGGACTGCAGCGAGAAGAAGTGGTGGATCGGTGCCTCGGTGCGCGTGTGCAGCGTGCGGCGGCCGCCGGCGGTGGTGTCGCTGAGCACCGTGCCCGGCGCCACCGGCACCTGGTCCGCGTCGGTGCTCAGGCGCAGCTCGGCCTGCACGAAGTCGCTGTCGTGGCGCAGGTAGTGGTTGGCGCGCGCGGACTCGTCCTCCAGCGGCGCCATGCGCAGCTCCGGCGGCAGGCCATGCTTGCGGCGCTTCGAGCGCTCGCTGAGCAGGCCGTTCATGTCCATGCCGAGGATCGGCGTCAGCTCGGTGTTGTCGAGGAAGCTGCCGTTCTCGACGATGCGCGTCAGCGGGCGGCCGTTCGGGAAGCCGCGCTCCTCGAGCAGGCTCTCGAACTGCAGCCGGCGCGTCTCGCCCGGCTGCATCGGTACGGCGAAGCGGTAGACCCGGTAGCGCCAGTCGCCCTCGTCACGCACCAGCGTCGCGCCCTCCACGGTCAGCGCGCGCATCTGCAGCGGCGGCAGCCAGCGCACGTGCAGCTCGGCCAGCGGGGCCGCGTTGCGGTTGACCATCGTGTACTCGCCGCGCGCCAGCGCACGGGCCTCGCGCGGGTGCAGCGAGACCTCGAGCGAGACCCGCGTGATGCGCGGCCGCGGCACGTCGCGCAGCGGCAGGAAGCGCCGCTCGTACGCCGCCAGCCGCGCCTCCTCCTCGGTGGCCGGCCGGTAGGTGTTGAGCACGTTGGTGTTGTAGAAGACCCAGCCGCCCAGGCCGGCCCAGGCCAGCGTGGCCACGCCGAGCAGGCGCAGCGGCGCGCCGGCCAGGCGCCGCGGCAGCGCGCGCAGCCGCGGGCGCAGCGCGTCCTGGGTGCCGCGCCGCCACAGCCCGTGCGCCAGCACCAGCAGCATCACCGCGAAGGCCAGCCAGTAGGCCTGCACCCAGGCGCGGCCGATCCAGAAGCGGCCCATGCCGTTCATGTCAGACAGCGGCACCGGCGGCGTGTTGCCGTAGTTGTAGAGCACGTGCTCGTAGCCGAGGTTGCCGAGCGTCAGCGAGGCCACCACGTAGAGCAGCATCACCGCCCAGCCGGCCGGCTTGGCCGGCACCAGCACCTGCACCACCACCGCCAGCACCGCCAGCAGCAGCCCGCCGATCACGCCCGGCAGCACGAACCAGCCGAGGTAGGCCAGCGGCTCGACCTCGCGCAGGCCCTTCAGCCACTGGAAGCCGATGCCCGTCAGCATCGCCGCCGCGTAGGTGGCGGCCAGCACGCCGGCGATCGCCACCACCTTGGGCAGCAGGTGCGTCCAGCCGGGCGCCGCGGTGGCGTCGACGATCTCGTGCATGCGCTGCTGGCGGTCGCGCCAGACCAGCTCGCCGGCGTAGTAGATCGCGATGATGATCGGGAAGATCGTGAACGAGCCCTCGAGCGCCTGCACCACCGCCCGCGTCACCGGCAGGAAGGGCGTGCCGCGCTGCTCGGCCACCGCCACCAGCGCGCCGATGCTGTTGAACACGCCCAGCGCCAGCAGCACGAAGAAGGCCGGGCTGCGGAACACGAAGGCCATGTCGAAGCGGGCCAGCGCCCACAGCGAGGCCCAGGCGGCCGCACCCCGCGGCGCCGCGGACGCGCTCGCCTGGGTCGCGGCCCGCGGCGCGGGAAGCGCGGCCGGCGCCGCTGCGGGCGCATCCGCCGCGGCCGGTGCGGCCTGCCGGCGGCGCCGCCATGGCGGGCCCTCGGCGCGCCAGCCCAGGCAGGCCAGCCCGAACAGCAGCACCGCCACGCCGAGCCAGAGCAGCCGGTTCCACAGCAGCCGGCCTTCCAGCGGCGGCAGCTGGGTGTTGCGGTCGGCGGCCGTCCAGTAGCGCGTGGCCTGCTGGAAGGCGCTGCCGCCGAAGGGGTCGGCGAGGGCCGCGACGGCGTCGTGCGAGGGGTCGCGCAGCAGCACGCGCGAGGTGATGTAGAGCACCAGGAAGGCGACCACGCCGACGTAGGTCCACATCATCGAGCGCGTCACGGTGGCCAGCGCGAAGAAGCCGGCGCCCATCACCAGCAGGGTCGGCAGCGCCAGCATCAGCTGCACCTGCACGTAGTGCCAGGGCACGCGCGGGCCGAGCTTCTCCGGGTCCAGCCAGGGCATCAGGCTGCCGAGGAAGAGGCCCAGCGGCACGCAGCAGCTGACCAGGAAGGCGACCGCGAAGGCGCCGGCGAAGCGGCCGGTGAGCAGCGTCAGCCAGCCGACGCGGGTCGCGCGGACGATCGGCGCGAAGCCGGTCTCGTCGTCGCGGATCACCACGTTGGCGACGAAGGCGGTGACGATGAAGATGCCGAACAGGTTCAGGATCGACACCGCCTGCGCGATCGCGAACGGCGCATTCAGGTTCACGTTGCCGCGCGCGCCCAGCTGGATCTCGTCGATCGTGACCGAGCCGAAGGCGAGCAGGAAGAACAGCGCGCAGGCCACCGCGAACAGCGGCGAGCGGGCCTGGAAGCGGGCCTCGAAGGCGGCGACATGGGCGAGCATCGCGGGGCTCCGGGACACGGGCTCAGGCGGCCACGGCGGCCACGGCCGGCCGGCGCTGCTGCGCGAGCGTGGCGAAGTAGAGGTCCTCGAGCGAGGCCTCGACCGGCTCGAAGCCGCCGTCCGGCCGGTCGTCGGCCAGCACGTGCACCAGGGTCTGGCCGCCGCGCAGTCGGGTCGAGATCACCGCCATCGCGGCGCGCAGTTCCGCCAGCGCGGCCTTGTCCACCGTCTTGCGCCAGAGCCGGCCGGCCAGCTGGCGCACCAGCTCGGCCGGCGCGCCGACCTGCACGATGCGGCCCTGGTGGATGATGGCCATGCGCGGGCACAGGTCCGCCACGTCCTCCACCAGGTGGGTCGACAGGATCACCACCACCTGCTCGCCGATCTCGGCCAGCAGGTTGTTGAAGCGGTGACGCTCCTCCGGGTCCAGCCCCGCCGTCGGCTCGTCGACGATGATCAGCCGCGGCTGGCCGAGCAGCGCCTGCGCGATGCCGAAGCGCTGGCGCATGCCGCCCGAGAAGCCCGCCACCGCCTTCTTGCGCACCGACCACAGGTTCACCTGCGCCAGCAGCGCCTCCACCGCCTCGCGGCGCTGCGCCCGGCCGCCCAGGCCCTTCAGCACCGCCAGGTGGTCCAGCAGGGCCTCGGCCGAGACCCGCGGGTAGACGCCGAAGTCCTGCGGCAGGTAGCCGAGCACCGCGCGCAGGTCCTGCGGCCGGGCGATCGCGTCGATCTCGCCGAAGCGGATCCGGCCCGCCGTCGGCGTCTGCAGCGTCGCGATGCAGCGCATCAGCGTCGACTTGCCGGCCCCGTTCGGGCCGAGCAGGCCGAACATGCCGGTCGGGATCTCGAGCGTCGCGTCGGCGAGCGCGCGCGTGCCGTTCGGGTAGACGTGGCTGACGCCTTGCAGGCTGAGCATGGGTTCCTCCTCGCGGATGCCGGTCGCATCGCGGCGGCCCGGTCTCGGTCTGTTTCGGCCATCCTAGCGCGCGGGTCGGCTGGACGGCATCCGGCGCCGACGAACGGGCGGACGGGGCGGCCAGGCTGCGACGCGGGCGGATGGGACGGGCAGATCAGGGCGTCGGTGCGGCGAAGCGCGGCGGCGCGAGCGGCCCTGCCGGCCGGGGTCCGCGGGGACGATTCGTCGCGCCCCGGCGGGCTGGCGGGCGGGTCGCCGGTCAGTCGAGCCCGCCCGACCGTGCGCGCGCAGGCTCGGCCGGGGCGAGGTCGCGCGGGCGCGCCTCGGGGTGCAGCTGGCGCAGCAGGTCGACGGCGGCCTGGCGCAGCGGCGGGGCGAGGCGCGTGGCGAGCGCGGCCTCGGCGTCGCGGCGTACCGCCGGGCTCGGCTCGGGGGGCAGGGCCTGGCGGGCGGCGCGCCAGGCGGCCGAGAGGGCGGCGGCCTGCGGGGCGAGGACGGCCGGCAGGGCCTCGTCGGTGCCGCCCGGCGGGTCGCCGTCCTGCCAGGCGCCGCGGCCGCGACCGTGGTGGGCCACGGCGGCGTACAGGCGCAGCAGCGCGGGGGGCAGGCGCTCGAGCAGGGTGTCGTCCCAGGCGAAGGTGGGTTGCGGGACGCCGCGCAGCTGGTTCAGGCCGCGGGCGAGGCCGGCGCCGCCGAGCGCGCCGGCCAGGCCGCCGAGCAGCAGCCCGGCGCCCAGGCTGAGGCCGCCGGTGGCGAGGTCGGCCTTGAGGCCGGCCAGCGCGCCGGTAAGCACGCCGCCCAGCGTCGCGGCCGCGCCTTCGCCGATCGGCGCGCGCAGCGCGACACGCGCGGCCAGGCGCGCCACCAGGTCGGCGCCGGCGCCGCCATCCAGCCCGTGCAGCGCCAGCAGCCGGGTCGCGAGCCCGCGCAGGTCGGCATCCAGCCGGCCGCCCAGGGCCTGCAGCGCGCGCTCGCCGGCGTCGGGGCGGTCGCCGCCGAGCCCCACCGCGCGCCCGAGCCGGCGCACCGGCGCCAGCAGGCCGTCGGCGGTGACGGCCTCGCGGTCCAGCGCGGCGCGCGCCAGCGCCTGCGCGAGGGCCTCGATCGCGGCGTCGAACACCGCGCGGTTGCGCGCCGTCCAGGCCTGGTCCAGGCGCTCGAAGGCGCCGCGCCGGGCCGGCTCGATGCAGCCGGCCAGCGCGTCGAGCAGCCGGCCCTCGGTGGTCCAGGCGCGCGCGAAGGCATCGAAGGCCAGGCAGCCGCGCAGCACCGGGCGGTCGCCGAGCCGGCGCCGCCAGGCCGCGACCGTCGCGTCCCGGGCCGCGGCATCGGCGCGGGCGTCGAGCTGGTTGAGCAGCACCAGCACCGGCTTGCCGATGGCCTGCAGCACGTCCAGCTCGGCCTGCAGGCTGGCCGCGGTGGCGGGCTCGTCGGCGTCGTCGCCGGCCTGCACCAGGTAGAGCACCACGTCGCTGCGGCCGATCACGTGGCGCAGCGCGCGCTGGTTGAGCCAGAAGGCGCGGTCGGCCACGCGGTCCCAGACCTGGGCCAGGAACCAGCCCAGCGGCCGGTCGGCCTGGGCCAGGCGGCGCGCCAGGCGCACGCTGTCGGCGAAGCCCGGCGTGTCCCAGAGTTCGAGCACGTCGCCGGCGGCCGATTCGACCAGGCGGTGGCCCTCGGGCTGCAGCGTCACGTGGGCCGCATCGCGCACCTCGCCGATGTCGCGCCGCAGCAGCGTGCGCGCGAGCGTGGTCTTGCCGACGTTGGTGTGCGACACGAGGCTCAGCGTGATCGTCGCGACGGGGCCCGTGGGGTCGGCGGCGGCCCCGCGCAGCGGGCCCCGGGGCGAGGCCTGCTGCGGGCTGGCGCCCGCGCCCGCGCCCGTGCCCGTGCCCGTGCCCGTGCCCGCACCCGCACTGGTGCCGCTGGCCGTGTCCGTGTCCGTACTCGCCAGTTCGTCGCGATCCGCCCGGCTCGGCCCCGGCGGGACCGGCAGCCCGGCCGGCCCGGCCGGCTCCGGCCCCGAGAACGGCAGCAGCCGCCAGCCCTGCGCGGCCAGCAGCGCCTGCCAGGCGGCCCGGCGCTGCGCCTGGCGCGCCGCACGGTCGGCGGGCGCGAGCCGGGCGAGCCAGCCGCCTTCGTCGAGCAGCGCGAGGCGCTCGCCCGGCTCGGCCGGTGCCGGCCAGCCGGCGAGCACCACCCCGTGCCACTCGGCCTGCGGGGTCGCCTGGGCCGGGAACAGCGGCAGCAGCCGTTCGCCCGGCCCCAGGCCTCGGCTCCGCAGCGCCTCGAGCACGGGCAGGCCGTCCGGGCCGGTCGGCAGCGGCGGCAGCAGGCGGACGTCGCCTGGCGCCAGGCCGAGGGCGCCGGCGAGCCGCTGCTCGCCGGGTGAAGGGGGCGCCGCGGCCCGGGGCCCGGCGCGGGTGTCGGGCCGGCCGCTTTCGCCGGGCACCGGTTCGCTGGATGCCGCCGGTGCCCAGGTGATCCGCAGCCCGACCGGCTGCACCGCGACCCGCGTGCCGGGCGGCAGGCCGGCCGCGCGGGCGAGCGCCGCCAGCCGGGCGAAGTAGGGCGCCTGCCAGGGCCAGGCCCACCCGGCGTGGCGTGCGCGCCGCTGCGCCGCGGCCGCGAGCAGCAGCCGCGGCAGCACCACGGCCAGGACCAGCGTCAGCGCATGCAGGTGGATCCAGCGCGCGGCCGGCTCGCCGGGGCCGGCGTCCAGCCGCAGGCGCGCCAGCGCGGCGGCATCGGGCAGCGACTGGCCGAGCAGCGCGGCCGCCGGCCCCAGCCAGGCGGACAGCAGCGCGTGCACCGCGCCGGCGTCGAGGAAGGTGCTTTCCCAGCCGGCGCGGTAGTCCGTGACCAGCCCGCGCAGGTAGAGCCCCGCCACGGCACCGGCGGCCAGCAGTGCGGCGCCGAGGTGCAGCGCCGCCGCGAGCCGGGCCGCGAGCCGCGGCGCGGCGATGGGCCACCAGGCGCGGCGCGCGGCCACCCAGGGCGCGCTGTCGCCGGCGCGGCCGGAGGCCTCCGGCGGGGCGGCGCCGAGCGCGGCGATCCGGCGTCCGAGGGCCGCGCCCAGGCGCCCCAGGCCTGCGTCGAGCGCGGCGCCGGTCCCGTGCCGCGGGCGCAGCCACTGCAGCAGCAGGGCCAGGTAGACGGCCAGGTTCCAGGCCAGCAGCCCGAGCAGCGGCGGCGCCAGCAGGTTGACGTGGCGGGACGGTCCGATGGCCTGGGTGGCGAGCCCGGCGGCCAGCGCGGCGAGCGCCAGCAGCGCGACGCTGCCGCGCAGCGGCTGCGGCGGGGCCGGCCACTCGGCCCAGGCCGGCTCGCGGCGCGCCGCCCGGGCCAGGACCTGCCGGGCCCGGGCGACGGCGAAGGCGGCGGGCGAGGCGCCGGGCCCCAGGGCCTGGCGGGCCTCGGCGTCCGCGGCCTCGCGCTCCGTCGCCGCTGCCGCGGCCGCGCCGTCGCGCTGCTCGATCGCCTGCGCGAGCAGCACCTGCCAGGCGGCGTCCTCCGACAGCGGTGGCTCGTTCATCCGGCAGCGCGGCGCGGGCGTCGGCCCGTGCTCATGGCCCGGGCCGGAGGGCGGACCCGGGCGGGCTCACATCCCCGCGTAGTTCGGCCCGCCGCCGCCCTCGGGCGTGACCCAGACGATGTTCTGCGTCGGGTCCTTGATGTCGCAGGTCTTGCAGTGCACGCAGTTCTGCGCGTTGATCTGCAGGCGGTCGCTGCCGTCGGCGTTCTTCACGAACTCGTAGACCCCGGCCGGGCAGTAGCGGCTCTCCGGCCCAGCATAGGTCGCCAGGTTGGTGGCCACCGGCACCGAGGCATCCTTCAGCGTCAGGTGCGCCGGCTGGTTCTCTTCGTGGTTGGTGTTGCTGATGAAGACGCTGGACAGGCGGTCGAAGGTCAGCTTGCCGTCGGGCTTCGGGTAGGCGATCGGCGCATACGCGCTGGCCGGCTGCAGCCGGGCGTGGTCGGGCTCGGTGCGGTGGATCGTCCACGGCGGTGCGGCCAGGCCGAGCTTGGGCAGCAGCCACTGCTCGATGCCGGTCATGAAGGCGCCGACGGTGTTGCCCTTCTTGAACCACTGCTTGAAGTTGCGCGAGCGCTCCAGCTCGGCGCGCAGCCAGCTGCGCTCGAAGGCCTCGGGATAGGCCGTCAGCTCGTCGAGCTCGCGGCCGGCGCCGAGCGCGTCGAACGCGGCCTCGGCGGCCAGCATGCCCGTCTTGATCGCGGCGTGGCTGCCCTTGATGCGCGCGGCGTTCAGCGTGCCCGCGTCACAGCCGACCAGCGCGCCGCCGGGGAAGACGAGCTTGGGCAGGCTGAGGATGCCGCCGGCGGTGATCGCGCGCGCGCCATAGCCCAGGCGCTTGCCGCCCTCGAGGTGGGCGCGGATCGCCGGGTGGGTCTTCCAGCGCTGCATCTCCTCGAAGGGGCTGAGCCAGGGGTTGCGGTAGTCCAGCCCGGTCACGAAGCCGAGGGTCACGCGGTTGCCGCCGAGGTGGTAGAGGAAGCCGCCGCCGTAGGTCTCGTTGTCCATCGGCCAGCCGGCGGTGTGCACCACCAGGCCCGGCTTCGCGCGGTCGGCCGGCACCTCCCACAGCTCCTTCACGCCGATCGCATAGCTCTGCGGGTCGCGGCCCTCGTCGAGGCGGTAGCGGGCGATCAGCTGCTTGCCGAGGTGGCCGCGCGAGCCCTCGGCGAAGACGGTGTACTTGCCCAGCAGCTCCATGCCGAGCTGGAAGCTCTCGGTCGGCTCGCCGTCCTTGCCGAGGCCGACGTGGCCGGTGGCCACGCCGCGCACGCGGCCGTCCTCGGTGTACAGCACCTCCGCCGCGGCGAAGCCGGGGAAGATCTCCACGCCCAGGGCCTCGGCCTGGCCGGCCAGCCACTTGCAGACGTCGCCCAGCGAGACGACGTAGTTGCCGTCGTTGTGGAAGCAGTCCGGCACCAGCCAGTCCGGCGTCTTCTTCGCGCCGGTCTCGGACAGGAACAGCACCTCGTCGGCGCTGACCGGCTGGCTCAGTGGCGCGCCGCGCTCCTGCCAGTCGGGGAAGAGTTCGGTGATCGCGCGCGGGTCCATCACCGCGCCGCTCAGGATGTGGGCGCCGGCCTCCGAGCCCTTCTCCAGCACCACCACGGAGACCTCGCGCCCGGCCTCGGCACCGAGCTGCTTCAGGCGGATCGCGGTCGCCAGGCCGGCCGGGCCGCCGCCGACCACCACCACGTCGTAGTCCATCGTGTCGCGGGGTCCGAACTGTTCGAGGAGGGCGGCTGGCGTCATGCGGATCCTGGGTCGTGGGGGCGGAAGACAGCGGAACGGCGCGGCATTGTATCGGCGTCGACCCGAAAAAAGCACGGTCGTTCGCTTTTGCCGCCTGCCGGACGGCTGCCCCGGGGCGGCGCGCCTCGGCGGGGCAATCGGCGGGGCAATCGTCGGGGCAAGCGGCGCGCCACCTGCGCGACACGGGACGCCCCGCCCGCCGTGCTATCTTGCCCGGCTCCGCCGCGGTGCGCTGTCGCCGGGTGGACGCGGCCGGCCGGGTGGCCACCCGCGCGAGAAAGAGAGGACCTTGCATGAGTTACCAGATCGACCTGGCGGGCCGCGTGGCCCTGGTCACCGGCGCCTCCAGCGGCCTGGGCGAGCAGTTCGCGAAGACCCTGGCCAAGGCGGGCGCCGCGGTGGTGCTGGCCGGGCGGCGCATCGAGCGCCTGAAGACCCTGCGCGCCGAGATCGAATCGCTCGGCGGCGACGCGCACGTGGTGACGCTGGACGTCACCGACCTGGCCAGCATCCGCGCCGCCGTCGCGCATGCCGAGACCGAGATGGGCACGATCGACATCCTGGTCAACAACTCCGGCGTCAGCACCACGCAGAAGCTGGTCGACGTGACGGAGGAGGACTACGACTTCGTCTTCGACACCAACACCCGCGGCGCCTTCTTCGTCGCGCAGGAGGTGGGCAAGCGCATGCTGGCGCGCGCCAAGGGCGCGGCGCCGGGCACCTTCACCGGCGGGCGCATCGTCAACATCGCGTCGATGGCCGGGCTGCGCGTGCTGGGGCAGATCGGCGTCTACGCGATGAGCAAGGCGGCGGTCGTGCACATGACGCGCGCGATGGCGCTGGAGTGGGGCCGCTACGGCATCAACGTGAACGCGCTGTGCCCCGGCTACATCGACACCGAGATCAACCACCACCACTGGCAGACCGAGGCCGGCCGCAAGCTGGTCGACCTGCTGCCGCGCAAGCGGGTCGGCCAGCCGCGCGACCTCGACAGCGCGCTGATGATGCTGTGCGCCAACGAGAGCCACTTCATCAACGGCGCGGTGATCCAGGCCGACGATGGCTTCGCGGTCTGAGCCGGGCGGGCCGCGCGGAGTCGGGCGGTGAGGGCGCTCACGCTGCTCGAGGGGCGGGTGCTCGGCGTGCTGGTCGAGAAGGCGCTGACCGTGCCCGACACCTACCCGCTGTCGCTGAACGCGCTGCTGGCCGGCTGCAACCAGAAGACCGCGCGCGACCCGGTGCTCGCGGCCAGCGAGGCCGAGGTGCAGGAGGCGCTGGATGCGCTGAAGCTGCTGCACCTCGTGCACCCGGTCTCCGGGGCCCGCGTGACCCGCTGGGAGCACAACGCGGGGCGCGCGCTGGGGCTGCCCTCGCAA
Organism: Pseudideonella sakaiensis; assembly: GCF_001293525.1. Lineage (GTDB taxonomy): Bacteria > Pseudomonadota > Gammaproteobacteria > Burkholderiales > Burkholderiaceae_C > Ideonella_A > Ideonella_A sakaiensis. The sequence continues at coordinate 14,396 of NZ_BBYR01000041.1, forward strand.
TCGGTGGCGCTGCTGGCCACGCTGCTGCTGCGCGGGCCGCAGACCGCGGCCGAGCTGCGCGCCAACGCCGAACGGCTGCACCGTTTCGCCGACCTGTCCTCGGTCGAGGCATTCCTCGACGAGCTGGCCGAGCGCGCGCCGGACAAGGGCGGGCCGCTGGTGCTGCGGCTGCCGCGCGCGCCCGGCGCACGCGAGGCGCGCTGGGCCCAGCTGCTGGGCGGGCCGGTCGAGGTCCCGGCCTGGGCCGCCAGCGATGCGCCCGCGGGCCTCGAACGCGCGCCTGCCGCGGGCCTGGCGGTGCTGCAGGCCGAGCTGGCCGCGCTGCGCGACGAGGTCGCGGGGCTGCGCGACGACCTGGCCGCGCTGCGCCGCTCGCTCGGCGCCGACGGCCCCTGACCGAGGAGCCCGGCCGATGCGCTTCGACCTGCCCGAGGACAAGACCCTGGTCCACGAGATGCTGATCCCCATCCGCTGGGGCGACATGGACGCGATGGGCCATGTCAACAACACCTCGTACTTCCGCTACTTCGAGACCGTGCGCATCGACTGGATGCACGCGATCGGCGCGGCGCCGAACCCGCGCGGCGAGGGCCCGGTGATCGTCAACGCCTTCTGCAACTTCATCCGCCAGCTCGAGTACCCCGGCACCGTGCGGGCGCGCCACTACGTGGCCCAGCCGGGCCGCAGCAGCTTCGAGACCTACCTGACGCTGGAGCGCACCGACGACCCTGGCGTCGTCTACGCCAACGGCGGGGCCACCGCCGTGTGGATCGATTTCGTCGCCCAGCGCTCGCGGCCGCTGCCGGACTGGCTGCGCGCGAAGCTGCTGCAAGGCCCCGGCGAAGGCTGACGCGCCCGGCGCAGCCCGCTCGTCACGGGGGGGCGCACATAATGGGTGTCGCGCGCGGGCCGCTGGGCACCGTGCCTCCGGCGTTCACGCCGCTCCACTGCCTCCCCGAGCATGTCCCTGCACCGCCTCCTCCCCCTGCTGGCCGCGACGGCCGCCACCCTCGGCCTCGGCGCCTGCGCCAGCGCGCCCGAGGGCACCGACACGGCGCCGCGCGCGGTGATCGGCGATCCGATCACGGGCTCGAACATCCCGCGCCGCGACCCGACCCGCAAGCCGGTGAACAACGTCACCACGACCACCGCCGAGGGCCTCAAGGAGGTCTTCAACAAGCCGCAGATCCCCGAGATCAACAACTGACGCGGGGGCCGGCGGCCCGCCACGCGGCGCCGGCCGGGCCCGCGGCCGCCGTCAGGCGGACAGGAGCCGCTTGACGAGCTCGGGCGTCGTCGCGGCGCCGATCTTCTTCATCAGCCGCGAACGGTAGACGTCCACCGTGCGCGGGCTGATGCCGAGCCGGCGGCCGATCAGCTTGCTGGTCAGCCCCTCGATCAGCAGCGCGGCGATCTCGCGCTCGCGTGGCGTCAGGTCGGCCTTCAGCCGGCGCGTCGCCGACAGGTCCTCGAAGCTCCAGATGCCGGCGGCATGCGGCTGGCGCGCGTCCAGCGCGCGGCCGGCCACGTGGCACCAGAACAGCTCGCCGGCGCGCTCGCCGCCCACGCGCTTCATCACGCGGTCGTCGGCATAGGTGCCGCGCCGGTCGAGCTGGGCCACGATGCGCGCGCCGGTGCGCTCGAACTCGTCGTGCGACGGATAGAGCAGCGCGAAGCTGCGGCCCACCACGCGCTCGCGCGGCGCGCCGAAGATGTCCAGCAGCGCCTGGTTGCAGTCGACGATCCGGCGCTGCCGCGACAGCACCAGGCCGACCGGCGCCAGGTCGAAGGCGATGCGGTAATCGATCGCGGCGGGTTCGGCGGGCGTCTCGGGCTCTCGGGGCTCTCGGGGCTCGCGGCGCGCGCGTGGCGCTTCTGGCGGCGGTGCGGTCATGGCGCCGTTCGGGTTCCTGCCCAGGGGGCTTAGGCGATTCTACGTAACGCCATACGGGCCCCCGAGGCGCTACGCTGCGCGGTGGTGCGCGGCGCAATCGGGCGTGGCGCGAGTGGAGGACGTGGATGAACAAGCTGTTTCCGAGCGCCGCGGCGGCGCTCGACGGGCTGGTGGCGGACGGCCAGCTGCTCGCGGTCGGCGGCTTCGGCCTGTGCGGCATTCCCGAGGCGCTGATCCTCGCGCTGCGCGACAGCGGCGTGAAGGACCTGACCGTGATCTCGAACAACGCGGGCGTCGATGGCTTCGGCCTCGGCCAGCTGCTGGAGACGCGCCAGATCCGCAAGATGATCGCGAGCTACGTGGGCGAGAACAAGGAGTTCGAGCGCCAGTACCTCGCGGGCGAGCTGGAGCTCGAGTTCACGCCGCAGGGCACGCTGGCCGAGAAGCTGCGTGCCGGCGGCGCCGGCATCCCGGCCTTCTTCACGAAGACCGGCGTCGGCACCATCGTCGCCGAGGGCAAGGAATTGCGCGAGTTCGACGGCCAGACCTACGTGATGGAGCGGGCGCTGGTGCCCGACGTGGCGCTGGTCAAGGCCCAGGTGGCCGACGCGTCGGGCAACCTGCGCTTCCGGCTCACCGCGCGCAACTTCAACCCGGCCGCGGCGATGGCGGGCAAGGTCTGCGTGGTGGAGGTGGAGGAGGTGGTCGAGGTCGGCGCGCTGGCGCCCGACGACATCCACCTGCCGGGCATCTACGTGCACCGCATCGTGCACAACCCGAGCCCCGAGAAGCGCATCGAGAAGCGCACCACCCGCGCAGCCTGAAGGAGAACGACATGCCCTGGACCCAGGACCAGATGGCGGCCCGCGCCGCCCAGGAGCTGCAGGACGGCTTCTACGTGAACCTCGGCATCGGCATCCCGACGCTGGTGGCCAACCACACCGGCGACAAGGAGGTCTGGCTGCAGAGCGAGAACGGCATGCTCGGCATCGGGCCCTTCCCGACCGAGGACGAGGTCGATGCCGACCTGATCAATGCCGGGAAGCAGACCGTCACCACGCTGCCGGGCTCGTCGATCTTCGGCAGCCACGACAGCTTCGCGATGATCCGCGGCGGCAAGATCAACCTGTCCATCCTCGGTGCGATGCAGGTCAGCGCGACCGGCGACCTCGCCAACTGGATGATCCCCGGCAAGATGGTCAAGGGCATGGGCGGCGCGATGGACCTGGTGGCCGGCGTGCCGCGCGTGATCGTGCTGATGGAGCACGTCGCGAAGAAGAAGGACGGCAGCACCGACCTGAAGATCCTGCCGGCCTGCACGCTGCCGCTGACCGGCGTCGGCGTGGTGGACCGCATCATCACCGACCTGGCCGTGATGGACGTGACGCCCGCAGGCCTGAAGCTGGTCGAGCTGGCCGACGGCGTGACGCGCGAGCAGGTGCAGGCGCAGACGGGCGTGCCGCTGCTGTAATGCCCAGGCGGCAGGGCCGCCGTCCGGCTCAGCGCCCGGCGCGTGCCAGCGCCGTCGCGGCGGCCTGCACCAGCGGCGGGCCGGCGTAGATGAAGCCGGTGTAGAGCTGGACCAGGTCCGCGCCGGCCTGCCGCTTCGCCAGCGCGTCCTCGGCGCTCATCACGCCGCCGACCCCGATGATCGGGAAGCCGCTGCCCAGCTCGGCGCGCAGCTGCGCGATGACCCGGTTCGATGCGGCGGCCACCGGCGCGCCCGACAGGCCGCCGGCCTCCTGCGCATGCGGCAGCCCCGCGACCGCGTCGCGTGCCAGCGTGGTGTTGGTGGCGATCACGCCGTCGATGCCCTGGGCGCGCAGCGTCGCGGCGATCGCGCGCACCGCGGCCTCGTCGAGGTCCGGCGCGATCTTCACGAAGACCGGCACGCGCCGCGCATGGGTCGCCTCGAGCGCGGCGCGGCGCGCCTGGATCGCGCCCAGCAGCGCGTCGAGCGCGGCGTCGGTCTGCAGGCTGCGCAGGTTCGCGGTGTTCGGGCTCGAGATGTTCACCGTCACGTAGTCGGCGTGCGGGTAGACGCCGTCCAGCGCCGCGAGGTAGTCGTCGGCCGCCTGCTCGATCGGCGTCGCGGCGTTCTTGCCGATGTTCAGGCCGAGGATGCCGCCGCGCTCGCGGAAGCGGGCGCGCCGCACGTTCTCGAGGAAGGCCACCAGGCCCTCGTTGTTGAAGCCCAGCCGGTTGATCATCGCCTGGGCCTGCGGCAGGCGGAACATGCGCGGCTTCGGGTTGCCCGGCTGCGGCTTCGGCGTCACCGTGCCCACCTCGACGAAGCCGAAGCCCATCGCGCCGAAGGCATCGATGCAGCGGCCGTTCTTGTCCAGCCCGGCGGCCAGGCCGACGCGGTTCGGGAAGCGCAGCCCGGCCACGCTGACCGGGTCAGCCACCCGCGTCTGGCTGACCAGGCAGACCAGCGGCGTGTGCTGGATGCGGGCCAGCGCGCCCAGCGTCAGCTCGTGCGCCTGCTCCGGGTCGAGGCCGAACAGGAAGGGGCGGGTCAGCGCATACGGGATCAGCGGCATCGGCGGGCGGTCGGGTCGGCCCCGTGCGCGGAGCGCAGGGGGCAGGGGTGCGGCGGCAGGCTCCGGCGGCCGCGGGCCGGGCTGCCACGGCGGGGGTGGCGGCCACGGCGGCAGGCGCCCCCGGATAATCCCGGATTGTCTCAGACCCCCGGCGGCGGACCGTCCGCAGCCCCGACCTCCCATGACCCAGGACGAACTCAAGCGCCAGGTGGCCGCCGCCGCCGTGGACCACCTGCTGGCCGCGGCACCGCCCGAGGGCCGGCTGCTGATCGGCGTGGGCACCGGCTCCACCGTCGATGCCTTCATCGCGGCGCTCGCGCCCTGGCGCGACCGGCTGGCCGGCGCGGTGTCCAGCAGCGAGCGCAGCAGCGAGCGGCTGCGCGCGATCGGCGTGCCGGTGCTGGACGCCAACGAGGTCGTCGCGCTGCCGGTCTACGTCGACGGCGCCGACGAGATCGACGGCCGCGGCTGCATGGTCAAGGGCGGCGGCGCCGCGCTGACGCGCGAGAAGATCGTCGCCGACCTGGCCGAACGCTTCGTCTGCATCGCCGACGCGTCGAAGCGGGTCGAGGTGCTCGGGCGCTTCCCGCTGCCGGTCGAGGTGATCCCGATGGCGCGCGCGCGCATCGCGCGGCGCTTCGAGGCGCTGGGCGGGCGCGCGGTGCTGCGCGAGGGCGTGGTGACCGACAACGGCGGCTGGATCCTCGATGTCCACGGCCTGTCGATCACCGATCCGCCGGCGCTGGAGCGCGAGATCAACCAGTGGCCCGGCGTCGTCTGCAACGGCATCTTCGCGGCGAACCGCGCCGCGCTGTGCCTGCTGGGCACGCCGGCCGGCGTGCAGACGCTGGCGTTCTGACCCTGCGGCGCGCGACGATGCGCGCCCCGCTGCGGGCGACGACCGCTCGCGGCGCTCGCCAGGGCCCCCGTTCGGAGGGCCGCGGCGAGGCCCCTGTCCGGCCCGTCCCGGGGCATCCTGTGTCCGCGGGACGCATCGCAGCGCCCGGCGGCCCGAGGGCTGTTCGTCCGAAGCGCTTGCGGCTACCCTAGACCACCCCCTTGCTGGAGCTTGTGCATGGCGAAACCGAACTACGCGTACGAGAAGCGCCAGCGCGAGCTGGCCAAGAAGCAGAAGAAGGAAGAGAAGGCCAGCGAGCGCGCCCAGCGCCGCCAGGGCGAGGGCGCCGAGGACGGCGCCGCGCCGGCCGAGCCGGGCGCGGCGCCGGGCGCCGTCGGCGACGAGCCGGCGGCCACGGTACCGCCGGCGCTGGCGGGCTGAGCGCCCCGAGGAACCCCGACGAACGTCCGGCGGTGAGGCACGCGGAAGGGCCCGAGGCGTCGTCCCCAAGCCGCGGCGCGTGGCCGCGCGTCCGTCAGTCGATCCGCCCCCCGGGCCCGGCGTCCGTTCCGGCCGTGGCGGGAGGCCGTCCGGCGCCGGGCGGTGCCGGTCGCGCCGGGGCCCCGGTCCGCACTGCACGCACGTCGAAGCGCGCCGGATCGATCGCGTCGAGCAGGTCCGAGGCCAGCGGCACCGGCGCCCCGCCGGCCAGCGCCGCGACGATGCGCCCGCACAGCGGCGCCCAGGCGATGCCGCGCGAGCCGAGCGCCGTCAGCAGGAACAGGCCCGGGGCCCGGGCGAGCTGGCGCAGGGGCGCGGTGCCGGGTGGTGGGCCACCGAACCAGTGGGCCGGCGCAGGGCCCACGATCGGCAGCCGGTCGCGCGCGCTCGCGCGCCAGGCCGCGCGGCCGCCCAGCAGCGCCGGATCAAGGGCGCTGGCGCCCACGTAGTCGGGGCTGAGCGCGGCCAGCCGCGCGAGGTTGGCCCGGTGGTCGTCGGCACGCAGCGCGGGGTCGGTGTCGCCGGCCTGCTGGGTCGCGCCGAAGACCAGGCCGCCGTCCGGCGTGGGCAGCACGTAGCCCGCGCCGCCGACCGGCCGCCGCGGCAGCGGCAGCCCGGCCGCGGCGCGCGCCGCCGGCCCGAGCTGGCTCAGCTGGCCGCGCAGCACCTCCAGCGGCCAGTCCTGGCCGGCCGGCGGCAGCAGGCCGCGCGCCGCGGCGGCGTTCGCCAGCACCAGCAGCGGGGCGCGGGCGAGCTCGCGACCGGCGGCGTCGCGCACGCGCCAGGCCCCGTCGCACCGTGCCAGCGACGCCACCGCCATGCCGCCCTGGAACTGCAGCCGGGGCCCGGCGGCGGCGATCCAGTGCGCCACGAGGGCGGCCGGCCGCAGCCAGCCGCCGCCCGGAAACTCCCACGCCGGGTGGCACAGCGCCAGGCCGGCACGCGCACCGGCCTCGTCGGCCGGGCGCGCGCAGGCGAAGCCGGGGGGCAGGCCGAGCCGCGCGAGCTGGGCCTGCAGCGCGTCGGCGGGCAGGCCCCGCGTGTCCAGGCGCAGCAGCCCGCCGAGGTCGAACCAGGGCGCGCCCTCGCCGGACCCGGCAGCGGCGGCGGGACCCTGCCGCTGCTCGGCCGCCGGCGGCTGCCGCGGGTCCAGCGGGCGCAGCAGCTGCTCCAGCGCCTGCACGGCGGCCCGGTGGAAGCGGGCGTGCGGGCCGTCGTGGCCGTGGACGATCGCGTGGAAGATGCCCGCGGGGTTGCCCGAGGCCTCGGCGGCAGGGGTCGCGTGGCGGTCGAGGAGGCGCACCGTCCAGCCGTCTTCGGCCAGCGCGGCGGCTGCGGCGGCCCCGGCCAGCCCGGCGCCGATCACCAGGGCCTCGCGCGGGGCGTCCGGCGCCAGCCGCGCCCGGGCCGAGCGGCCCGGGTGCGCGGCTTCGGGGCGCAGCCAGGCCTGCGTGATGTCGCGCTTGCCGCCCTGGCCGGCCGCCGCCGACACGCTGAAGCCGGCGGCCTTCAGCCCGTCGCGCACCGCGCGCGCCGCCGACCAGGTGGCGGCCGTGGTGCCCGCGCGCCCGAGCCGGGCGATCGCCTTGAACACCCGCGGCTCCCACATCGCGGGGTTGCGGGCCGGCGCGAAGCCGTCGAGGTAGACCGCGTCGACCTCGGCCACCAGCGCGGGCAGGCTGGCCGCGATGTCGCCGAAGGCGAGCAGCAGCTCGACGCGGCCGCCGTCGAAGGCGAGGCGGTGCAGGCCGGCCGTGCGCGGCGGCCAGGCGTCGCACAGCGCCGCGGCGCGTGCGGGCAGCGCCGAGCCGGCATGCGCCGCGCGCAGCTCCGCCGCGTCGACCGGGTGGCCCTCGACCGACACGAAGACCAGGCGCCCGCAGCGCTGCGGGTCGTCGCACCAGGCCTGCCAGGTGGCGAGGAAGTTGTTGCCGAGGCCGAAGCCGGTCTCGAGCACCACGAAGCGCGCCGTGCCGCGCCAGCGCTCGGGCAGGCCGTTGCCGGCCAGGAAGACGTGCCGGGCCTGCGCCAGCGCGCCGGACGCGGGGTGGTACACGTCCTGGTAGGCGAGCGAGCGCGGCGGCTCGCCCGGCCGCAGCTGCAGCCCGGCGGAAGGCAGCGCCCCGGGCGTGTCGCCGCCGCTCATGGCTGCCTCATGCGGGCCAGGCCGCGAGCAGCCGGGGCTGGACCGTGTCCAGCTGGCGGTAGCCCAGCACCGCCGGGCTCATGCTCGCGAGCGCGTCGCGCAGCCGACCGCGCCCCGAGGCGCCGTCACCGGCCAGCCAGGGGGCGAGCGGCCGGCATTCCACCTCGATCGCGAACACCGCGAGCCCGGCCGCCGGCACCGGCAGGAAGCTCTGGTGCTCGGTGCGCAGCCACGCGAGCGCGAGCAGCTCGGCACCGGTCGCCGCCGCGGGCCAGGCAGGCGCCGGGCTGCGGCGCGGGTGGCCGTCGAGCGCGCCGTGCGGCGTCAGCGTCCAGACGAAGCGCTCCCAGCGCTGCGGCCCGGCCACCAGCCGCGCCAGGGCCCCGGCCGCGCCGACGAGCAGCCGGTTGTCGGCCACCGGCGCGTGCACCTCGGCGAAGGGCCGGCCGAGCTTGTCCTCGGGCGCCCAGTGCGACGGCAGGCAGACCGCGAGCCAGGGCAGGGTGGTGTCGCGGGCGTCGAGCACCGCGTAGTCCTCGACGAAGGCCAGCGACAGCAGCCCTGCGAGGCGCTGCGCCGGTGCCAGCGCCGCGAGGCAGGCGCCGGCTGCCGGGTGCGGGGCCTCTTGGCCGCCGGGCACGGCGCGCACGCTGGCCTCGCCGAAGGGATCGTCCAGGCCCCAGCCGAGCGCCACCGCGGTGGCGCGGCCGCCGCGCGGAGCGTCCGGGGCCGCCGGGCCTGCCCAGTGCCAGGCCTGCGGCCGGCAGGCGGCCGCGTGGCGCATCAGCGCCTCGAGCGCTGGCCGTACCGCGGCCCCGGGCACCGCGCACAGCGCCTGCGCCGCGCTGCCGGAGAGAACGGCCAGCTTGGCCTGCAGCACCGGCCCGTCGCGCGGGCTGGGTGTCACGCCGACGCCGGGCTCCGCGAGCCGGCGCAGACCGGGCTGCATCCGGAAGGGCGCGTCGATCGCGGACGGGTCGAAGGGCATCGGTCGCGATGATGCCGGACGCGGCGCTCCGCGCAGGGGGCGGCCGCTGCGTGGGTGGCACCAGCCGGTCGGCCGGGCCGGCGCCCGTGGGCGCGCGGGCCGCTCAGACCCGCTTGCGGTACTCGTGCGTGCGGGTGTCGATCTCGATCTTGTCGCCGCTCTCGACGAACAGCGGCACCGCGATCTCGAAGCCGGTGCCGATCAGCTTGGCCGGCTTCATCACCTTGCCCGAGGTGTCGCCCTTGACGGCCGGCTCGGTCTCGATCTCGCGCACGACCGTGGTCGGCAGTTCCACCGAGATCGCCTTGCCGTCGTAGAAGGTCACTTCCACCGGCATGTTGTCCTCGAGGTACTGGATCGCGTCGCCCATGTTGTCGGCCTCGACCTCGTACTGGTTGTACTCGGCGTCCATGAACACGTACATCGGGTCGGCGAAGTAGGTGTACGTGCACTCCTTCTTGTCGAGGATGATCTGGTCCATCTTGTCGTCGGCCTTGAAGACGACTTCGGCGCCTGCGCTGTTCAGCAGGTTCTTCATCTTCATGCGCACCGTCGCGGCGCCGCGGCCGCCGCGGCTGTACTCGGTGCGCAGCACGACCATCGGGTCCTTGCCCTGCATGATGACGTTGCCGGCGCGAATTTCCTGAGCGAGCTTCATGGGTGTTTCCGTGTCAAGCGGTGGCCGCCCGTCGGGGCCGCCGCGGCGGGTGCCGCGGGCCGGGGAGGGCCGGAGTGGGCGCAGCTCGATCCCGTCGCCGCCGCGCAAAGCCCTCGATTCTAGCCGCAGTGCCCGGGCAGGCTGGCCACGAAGCCGAGCAGACGCGTCACGAGGTCGTCCTGCGCGAGCAGGTGCGCGCGCCACGCCCGGCTGCGGCGGGCCCAGGCCACGGCCGGCGGCAGCGGCGGCAGGTCGGCCGGTGGCGGGCGGCCGTTCCACGCGGCCCAGAACGCCGGCAGTGCCGCCTCGCAGCCGTCGGCGGCGCCGTCGACCGGGGCCGTGGCCGCCAGGAAGCGCTGCAGGAAGGCCTCGCGCTTCGCGTGGTCGGCGCCGTCGTCCTGCGGGTAGAGCTGCCAGACGAAGGGCCGGCCGGCCCACTGCGCCCGCACCGCGCTGTCCTCGCCGCGCACCAGGTTCAGGTCGCAGGCGGCGAGCAGGCCGTCGTAGTCCGGCTGCGGCAGCCAGGGCAGCTCGACCGCGGCCAGGCCGCCGCGGCGCAGCGACGGGCCGAGCGCCCGGCGCACCGCGTCGGCCGCCGGCCCCGGGCAGGCGAAGAGGCGCGTCGGCTGCGCGGCCAGGCGGTCGAGCAGCGCATCCACCGGCGCGCCGGCATAGCAGAACAGGCTGACCGCGCGCTCGCCGGGCGCCAGCGCGAGACCGTGCGCGGCGCGCCAGGCGTCGGCGTCGAAGTGGTCCTGCCACGCGGCGAGCCCGGCCTCGCGCAGCAGGCCGCCGCTGGCGGGCGTGAAGCCGGGAAAGAAGAAGTGCTTCACCAGGCCGGCGGCGGGCCCATGCCACTGCGGCGACGGCAGCCGGTGCGAGCGCTCGGCGTGGTCTTCGGCGCTCAGGTACTCGAGGTTGATCCACGCCGGGGCGCTGCGGCCGTCCGCGCGGGCCTGGAGCGCCGCGCGGGCCAAGGCCGCGAGGAAGGCGGCCGGCGGGTCGCAGCCGAAGGCCTCGATGACCGCCTCGCCCGGCGGCGGGGGCACGGCCTCGGCCAGCGCCCAGTCCAGCACCTGGACCTCGCCGCCGGCGGGGGCCGGCGCGCCGGGCGCCGAGTGCACCGGCACGCCGGGCGCCATCCACGCCAGCGCCCGCGCATCGTCGACCCACAGGCGCACCGCCTCGCCGCGCGCCGCCAGGTCGCGGGCCAGGCGCCAGCAGACGCCGAGGTCGCCGTGGTTGTCGACGACGCGGCAGAAGACGTCCCAAAGCATCGCGGGATTATCGAAGCCGCCGGCGCGGCAGAATCCGCCCGTGCCCCGATCGACCCGCTCCCGCCCCGCGTCCTCGCGTCCCGCTTCGCCGCCCGCTCGGCGCACGGGCGAGGGCCCCGACACCGCCGAGCCGGTCGACGCGGCGGACCCGGCCGACGCCCCCGACGCGATCGACGGGCTGGACGCGCCCGGCGCCGACGGCGACGACGCGGTCGACGCGGCGCTGGCCCTCGCCGCCTCCGATGCCGCCGCGCCCGAGCCCGTCGCGCCGGACACGGCCAGCCGCGAGCGCGTGCTGGCCGACGTGGCCGCGCTGCCGTCGCTGCCGGGCGTGTACCGCTACTTCGACGCCGCCGGCCAGGTGCTCTACGTCGGCAAGGCGCGCGACCTGAAGAAGCGCGTCTCGAGCTATTTCCAGAAGAACCACGGTGGCACGCGCATCGGCCACATGGTGACCAAGATCGCGCGCCTGGAGACGACGGTGGTGCGCTCCGAGGCCGAGGCGCTGCTGCTCGAGAACAACCTCATCAAGTCGCTGAACCCGCGCTACAACATCCTGTTCCGCGACGACAAGAGCTACCCCTACCTGAAGCTGACCGGCGCGCTGTCCGCCGATGCCGTGGCCGAGACCGGCGCCGGCCACTTCCCGCGCCTCGCCTACTACCGCGGGTCGGTCGACCGCCGCCACCGCTACTTCGGGCCCTATCCGAGCGCCTGGGCGGTGAAGGACACGATCCAGCTGCTGCAGAAGGTGTTCCTGCTGCGCACCTGCGAGGACACGGTGTTCGCGAACCGCACGCGGCCCTGCCTGCTGTACCAGATCAAGCGCTGCTCGGCGCCCTGCGTGGGCCACATCGGGCCGGCCGAGTACGCCCGCGACGTGCGGCAGGCCGAGCGCTTCCTGCTCGGCGAGCAGCAGGCGCTGATCGACGGCCTGACGCAGGAGATGATGGCGCACGCCGAGGCGCTGGAGTTCGAGCGGGCGGCCGAGCTGCGCAACCGCCTCGGCGCGCTCTCGCGGGTGCTGCACCAGCAGGCGGTGGAGGACAACACCGGGCACCCCACGCGCGATGCCGACGTGCTGGCGGTGCGCGTGCAGGGCGGCCGGGCCTGCGTCAACCTGGCGATGGTGCGCGGCGGCCGCCACCTCGGCGACCGGCCGCACTTCCCGAGCCACGTCGACGACGGCGCGGCGCTCGCGGCCGATGCCGCGCAGGAGCCGGGCACGGAGACGGGCACGGAGCCCGGCACGGAGACGGGCGAGCTCGCGGGCGACGCCGAGGCCGCGGCCGTGCTCGACACCGCCGAGGTCGAGCGCCGCGTGCTCGAGGCCTTCATCGCGCAGCACTACCTGGAGGCGCCGGTGCCGCCGCTGCTGGTGCTCAGCCATGCGGTCGACAAGGGCCTGATCGAGGCGCTGTCGGTGCAGGCCGGCGTGCGGGTCAGCGCGCAGCACCAGCCGCGCGAGGCGCGCCGCGCCTGGCTGGACATGTGCATCCGCGGCGCCGAGCTGCGGCTGGCCCAGCTGCTGGCGGAGGAGGGCTCGCAGCAGGCGCGCACGCGCGCGCTGGTCGACGCGCTGGGGCTGGCGCCGCCGGTGCTGGAGGACGTGCGCATCGAGTGCTTCGACATCAGCCACACCGCCGGCGAGGCCACGCAGGCCTCCTGCGTGGTGTTCGAGGAGCACCGCATGCAGCCCGCGCAGTACCGCCGCTACAACATCGAAGGCGTCACCGGTGGCGACGACTATGCCGCGATGCGCCAGGTGCTGCTGCGCCGCTACGGGCGGCTGGCCGCCAGCGCCGACGGCGAGGCCGAGCGCAGCGGGCCCGGGCGGCTGCCGGACCTGGTGCTGGTGGATGGCGGCAAGGGCCAGGTGGCGATGGCGCGCGAGGTCTTCGAGCAGCTCGGCCTGGACATCGCGCGCATCGTCGGCGTCGAGAAGGGCGAGGGCCGCAAGGTCGGCCTCGAGGAGCTGGTGTTCGCCGATGGCCGGCCCAAGGTCGGGCTGGGCCGCGACTCCGCCGCGCTGATGCTGGTGGCGCAGATCCGCGACGAGGCGCACCGCTTCGCGATCACCGGCATGCGCGCGCGCCGCGCCAGCGTGCGCACCGGCGGCAGCGCGCTGGAGGACATCCCCGGTGTCGGGCCGAAGAAACGCGCCCGCCTGCTGCAGCGCTTCGGCGGCGTGCGTGGCGTCGGCCGCGCCAGCGTGGAGGACCTGCTGAGCGTCGAGGGCATCTCGCGCCAGCTCGCGGAGGAGATCTACCGTGCGCTTCATTGAACGCTTCGGCCGGCCCGTGCCGGGCGCCGTCGGCAGCCGCCGCTGGGCCTGGTTCCGGATGGTGACGGTCGGCGGCCTGCTCGCCGGCTGCAGCAGCAGCCCCTTGCCGCCATGGCGGCCCGCCGGCCCCGGGCCGGCGCCGGCCGCGCCGCCGTCGGCGCCGGCGACCCCCGCCGATCCGGTCGCCGCCGCGCCGACGACCGCGCTGCGCCCGCTCGGCGAGGTGCGCAGCTGGGCCGACTACCGGCTGCGGGCCGCCGGGCGCCTGGTCGCGATGCATCCGCAGGGCAGCTACACCGGCCCCGTGCCCGAGGTGCTGCTGGCGATCCCGGTGCTCGAGGTCGAAGTGAACGCGGACGGCAGCGTGCGCCGCATCGAGGTGCTGCGCCGCCCGGGCCAGGCGCCCGAGACGCTGCAGCTCGCGATCGATGCGGTACGGCGGGCGGCGCCCTATGGCCCGGTCGGTCGCCTGCCGCGGCCGTGGAAGTTCACCGAGACCTTCCTGTTCGACGACCAGCGCCGCTTCAAGCCCCGCACGCTCGACGATTGACGCGGGCCGTCCGGGCCTGTCGCCCGCCGCTGCGCCCGGCGCCGTTCCGGCCCCCGCGGCATCGGCACCACTGAATCGGCGTCACAATCCGGCGCATGTTCTTCAACCTGCCGACCCTGCTGACCTGGGCGCGCATCGTCGCGATCCCGCTGATCGTCGGCGTGTTCTACCTGCAGCTCGACGCCCCGCTGCAGAACCTGTTCGCCACCGTGCTGTTCGTCGTCGTCGCGCTGACCGACTGGGCCGACGGCTACCTCGCGCGGCGGCTCAACATGACCTCGTCCTTCGGCGCCTTCCTCGACCCGGTGGCCGACAAGTTCCTGGTCTGTGCCGCGCTGCTGGTGCTGGTGCACCTGAACCGGCTGCACGCGCTGGTGGCGCTGGTGATCATCGGCCGCGAGATCGCGATCTCGGCGCTGCGCGAATGGATGGCGCAGATCGGCGCCTCGCGCAGCGTGGCGGTGCACATGGTCGGCAAGGTGAAGACGATGGTGCAGATGGTGGCCATCCCCTTCCTGCTCTACGACGGCCGCCTGTTCGGCGTGGTCGACACCCATGCCTGGGGCACGGTGCTGATCGTGGTGTCGGCGGTGCTGACGATCTGGTCGATGATCTACTACCTGCAGAAGGCGCTGCCCGAGATCCGCGCCAAGGCGCGCTGAGCGGGCGCCCGGGCGCTTCCGCCCCGGCAGGCGACGTTCGACGGGCGACGAGAACCCCCCGAGGAACACCCCGTGGAGGGCGGCCCGGCGATGCCTCTAGAATGATTTTCCCGTGCTTGACACCCGCAGGCGGGCACGGCTGTAATCGTTGCCACAGGAAAACGCCGGGCCGCCCCCAGTTTTCTTGACCCCCGCGGGGGGCAGGACGGGCACCGCCCGGCCCTGGGGGCGCTCACAAGATCTCAGTCCGAGAGGGGGCTCCTTCGTGAACAAGTCCGAACTGATCGAGCACATCGCCAAGCACGCCGACATCTCGAAGGCCGCCGCCACGCGCGCGCTCGAGGCCCTGATCGGGGGCGTGAAGGCCACGCTGAAGAAGAACAACAGCGTGTCGCTGGTCGGTTTCGGCACCTTCAGCGTGACCAAGCGGGCCGCCCGCAGCGGCCGCAACCCGCGCACCGGCGCGGCGATCAAGATCAAGTCGGCCAAGGTGCCGAAGTTCCGTCCCGGCAAGGCGCTGAAGGACGCGCTGAACTGAACGCGCGCGCGGGCGCCGGCCGGGCGGCGGAAGCCCTCGTGCGCCTGGTCGCGCGATCCGGCGATCCGGTCCGGCTCGGCGTCCCCTCGGGGTGCGACGGGTGCTTAGCTCAGTCGGTAGAGCGGCGCCCTTACAAGGCGTAGGTCGGGGGTTCGAACCCCTCAGCACCCACCACCGTCGCAGCAGGCGGCCGGCGCGGCCTGCGTCGCTCCGCCTGCCGTCGTTCCATCCGCCGCGCGCGCCGTCGCGCAAGTCCCGCCGGGCGGCCCGGCCTCGGCCGCTCCGGCCCGAGGCGCTCGGCTAGAATCGCGCCCGCATTTCCCGGCCCTAGGCGAACCTCGGTTCGCCTTTGTCGCATTTGGGGCCCCGTGCGGCCAGTCCGCGCCCGGGAGCCACCCAGGAGACCCTGACCCGATGTTCGAATTCATCCGCCAGCACACGCGTGTGCTGTTCTTCGTGCTGATCGTGCTGATCATCCCGTCGTTCGTGTTCTTCGGGATCGAGGGCTACACGAGCTTTCGCAACGAGCGCGCCACCACCGTGGCCCACGTCGGCGCGATCGAGATCAGCCAGGCCGAATGGGATGCGGCGCACCGGGAGAACATCGAGCGGGTGCGGCGCCAGTCGCCGAACGTGGACATCGCGCTGCTCGACACGCCGGCCATGCGCTCGCAGACCCTGGACGACCTGGTGCGCCAGCGCCTGATGCTGCTGGCCGCCGACAAGCTGCACCTGGTCACTGGCGACGAGCGCATGCTGCGCCTGTTCCGCCAGGACCCGCAGTTCGCGTTCCTGCGCAACCCCGACGGCAGCGTCAACAAGGACATCCTCGCGGCCCAGGGCCTGTCCTCCGAAGGCTTCGCGCAGCGCCTGCGGCAGGACATCTCGTCGCGCCAGGTGCTCGAGGGCGTGGAGGCCAGTGCCTTCGCGCCGGCCGCCGCGGCCTCCGCCGCGCTCGACGCCTTCCTGCAGCAGCGCGAGATCCAGGTGCAGCGCTTCGACGCCGCCGCGTTCGCGTCGCAGGTCAAGCCCACCGAGGCGCAGATCGAGGCCTACTACAAGGATCCCGCGCATGCGGCCGGCTTCCGCGCGCCCGAACAGGTCGACATCGAGTACGTCGTGCTCGACCTGGACGCGCTGGCCAAGGGCGTGAAGCTCGACGAGGAGGCGCTGCGCCGCTTCTACACCGAGAACGAGGCCCGCTACACCACGCCGGAGGAGCGCCGCGCCAGCCACATCCTGATCAAGGCCGAGGCCGGCGCGCCGGCGGCCGAGCAGGACAAGGCGAAGGCGCGGGCCGAGGAACTGCTGGCCGAACTGCGCCGCAACCCGTCGTCCTTCGCCGAGCTCGCGCGCAAGAACTCGCAGGACCCGGGCTCGGCCGCCAAGGGCGGCGACCTCGACTTCTTCGGCCGCGGCGCGATGGTCAAGCCCTTCGAGGAAGCCGCGTTCGCGCTCAAGCCGGGCGCGATCAGCGACGTGGTGCGCAGCGATTTCGGCTACCACATCATCCAGCTGAACGCGGTGCGCGGCGGCGACAAGCGCAGCTTCGAGTCGGTGCGGCCGGAGATCGAGGCCCAGGTTCGGCGCGAACAGGCGCAGAAGCGCTACGCCGAGATCGCGGCCGAGTTCGGCAACACCGTCTACGAGCAGCCCGACGGCCTGAAGCCGGTCGCCGAACGCTACGGCCTCGAACTGCGCACCGCCAAGGGCCTGGGCCGCACGCCGGCGCCGGGCGCCACCGGTCCGCTCGCCTCGCCCAAGTTCCTGGAGCAGGTGTTCTCCGGCGATGCGATCAGCAGCAAGCGCAACACCGATGCCGTCGAGACCGGCTCGCAGCAGATGGCCGCCGCCCGCGTGCTGCAGCACCAGCCGGCGCGCCAGCGGCCGCTCGCCGAGGTGCGCGACCTGGTGACCGCGGCGCTCGTGCAGCAGCAGGCGGCCGCGCTCGCGCGCAAGGCCGGCGAGGAGCGCCTGGCGGCGCTGAAGGCCGCGCCGGCCGACCTGCCGGGACCGCGTGTCACCGTCTCCCGCCTGAAGCCGGCCGACGGCATCGCCCCCGCGGTGGTCGATGCCGCGCTGCGCGCGCCGGCCCAGCCGCTGCCCTCGCTGGTCGGCGTCGACCTCGGCGGCCAGGGCTACGCGATCGTCCGCGTGACCCAGGTCCTGGGCCGCGACCCGGCCGCGGGCGATCCGGCGAATGCGCGCAGCCAGTTCGGCCGCGCGCTCGGCGAGGCCGAGTCGGAGGCCTACGTCGAAGCCCTGAAGCGCCGCTTCAAGGCGCGCCGCGAGGGCGCCGGCGCCGCGCCGTCGGCCGCCGCGTCGGCGGCCTCGGCGGGGGGCTGAGGCGGCGTCTTGCTGGCACGCCCTCGTCGCGAGCGAGTGCCTCCATGAAGCGCGCGCGCCCCGTTGTCGATGCCGGCGACGAGACCCGCGCAGGCCTGCCCATCCGGACCTTCGCATCGGCCGCGCGGCTCGAGACGTGGCTGCGCGCCCAGCCGGCGGGCTCGAAGGGCTTCTGGCTGAAACTGGCCAAGCAGGGGGCCAGCGTCGCCAGCGTCTCCAAGGCGGAGGCGATCGAGGTCGCGCTGTGCCATGGCTGGATCGACGGCCAGCTCAACCCGTACGACGAGCACTTCTGGCTCGTGCGGTTCACGCCCCGCTCGGCGAAGAGCCGGTGGTCGGAGATCAACCGGGCGACCGCGACCCGGCTGATGGCGGAGGGCCGGGTGTCCGAGGCCGGCCTCGCGCAGATCGAGGCTGCCCGGCGCGATGGCCGCTGGGGCGGCGCCTATGCGCCGCAGAGCCGGGCCGAGGTGCCCGCCGACCTGCAGGCGGCGCTCGACTCACAGCCCGCCGCCCGGGCGTTCTTCGCGACGCTCACGGGCGCGAACCGCTATGCCGTGCTGTACCGCATCCAGGACGCGAGGACGCCGGCGACACGGCAGGCGCGCATCGACCAGTTCGTCGCGATGCTGGCGCGAGGCGAGGTCTTGCATCCGCCGCGGCCGAAAGACGCCGGGGCCGGCTGAGCGTCGCGCCGGGCACCGTCCGGCCCGCGGGCACCCGAAAGCAGCGAGCCCCTGGTTCCGCAGGGAAGCAGGGGCTCGGACGGTCTGGAAAACGGGTGGGGTGGCTGATGGGACTCGAACCCACGACAACAGGAATCACAATCCTGGACTCTACCAACTGAGCTACAGCCACCGCAGAGCCGACGATTATATGCCAGCCGCAGCCCGCTACGACCGACTCGACGCCCTGCGCGGCGCCGCGATCGTCTGGATGGTCGCCTTCCATTTCTGCTTCGACCTGGCCCACTTCGGCTGGATCGCCGCGGACTTCCGCCGCGATCCGTTCTGGACGCTGCAGCGCACCGCGATCGTGAGCCTGTTCCTGCTGTGTGCCGGCCTCGGCCAGGCGGTGGCGCAGGCCCAGCGGCAGCCCGTGGCGCGCTTCTGGCGGCGCTGGCGGCAGATCGCGGGCTGTGCGCTGCTGGTGAGCCTCGGGTCCTGGTGGATGTTCCCGCGCAGCTACATCTTCTTCGGCGTGCTGCACGGCATGGCGGCGATGCTGCTCGCCTGGCGCCTGACGCAGCGTGCCGGCCCCTGGCTGTGGCCGCTCGGCGCGCTGGCGATCGCGCTGCCGTGGTTCGTCGCCCATCCGGTGTTCGACAGCCGCTGGACGGCCTGGGTCGGCCTGGTGACGCGCAAGCCCGTGACCGAGGACTACGTGCCGCTGCTGCCGTGGCTGGGTGTCTTCTGGTGGGGCGCTGCGGCGGGCCGGGCGCTGCTCGCGCACCGGCCCGGCTGGCTGGCCGGGCCGCTGGCCGCGCCGCTGCAGCCGCTGGCGGGCCTCGGCCGCTGGCCGCTGAGCATCTACATGCTGCACCAGCCGCTGCTGATCGGCGCGCTGCTGCTGGCCGGCCTGCTGCGCGGCGCGGGCTGAGCCCCCGCGCGCCCACACGGCCCAGGGGGCCGCGCCGGGGTGCGCGCAGCGCGCGAGCGGCGTGCGTGCGGCCACGGCGGCCAGGCGCCTGTCGGCGGGTCGCAGCGGGTGAGGGCAGGGCGCCGCCGTGTCCCGGGAGGGCTCAAGTTCCGCGGGCCGCCGCCGATGAACCTTGAACCGGGGGACTGTGTCCGCCGTCCACCAGGCCGTTCACGCCGGGAGAGTCACATGTGGGGCAATGCCGTCTCCGCCGCCGTCGAGCGGCTCTATGCCGCCGGGCCGCAGCGGATCGACCGCGCCGTGGTCCAGGCCGTCACGGGCGCCGCCGCCGTGGCGCCGGTGCGTCCGCTGGCCGCGGACGAGGAGCGCCCCGCGGCCGGGCGCGGCCCGGGCCGCGACGCCGATCCGCAACAGCAGGCGATGACGCGCGGTGTGCGCGCGGTCTTCGAGCAGTCGGCGCTGGGCGAACTCGACGGCACCACCGCGTCGGACACGGGCGCCTCTGGCGACGAGCCGTCGGCGTCGGCGCCGGGCGCGGACCCGCAGATCGAGGAGGCGATCACGCGCTTCCTGCACGCGCTGTTCCGCTCGCTGGCGGACATGGAAGGCGGCCTGCCCGGCGATGCGCGCGCGCCCCCCGACGGCGTGGCGGCAGCTGCGCCCGGCGCGGTCACGGCCGCGGCAGGCAGCGCGGCAGCGATGGGTGGGGCGGGTGCGGGGGTGGCCGGGTCGGCGGGGTCGGCGACCGCCGCCGGGGGCAGCCGCGCGCAGCTCGCGCGGCGCATCGAGGCGCTGGCGCAGCGGATCGGCGACGGGCGCTTCGGCCCGGCGGCGCCCGACGCGCGCAACCCCACGGAGGGCGGGAGCACGCCCGCGGCCGGCCCCGCCACGGCGGCCGCGTCCGACGAGCTCGCCGGCAGTGCGTCGGCCGGAGAAGGCGCCGGTGGCGCGCCCGGACCGGCGGCGTCGGAGGCCGAGCTGCGCCGCGCCTTCAACGAGGTGCTGCAGGCGCTCAGCCGGGGGGGCAGCGAGGGCGTGGGCGCCACCAGCCGGGCCGAGCTGGCGCAGCTGATGCAGCGGCTCGCTGCCGCGATGCAGGGCAGCCCGCCCGTCGACCCGGGCCTGCCGACGCGCGGCGGCCTGATCTCCACCCGCGCCTGAGCTGCCCGACAGCCGCCATGGCGGCGCAGCGCGGTGGCGGGGAGGCCGAAGGGGGCGGGAAAGGGCAGGACGCGCGGCCGGCGCCACGCGCTTGGCGTCGGCTCGCGGTCGGCGGGTCCCGCGCCCGGTTCAGCCCGGCAGCTCCAGCGCCTGCGCGGCGCCGCGCAGCGCCGGCGGCGAGGCACTGCGGATCACCCAGGTCGGAATGGCCGCGAGGTAGCCGCGGTAGCGTCCCTTGGCTTCGAAGCGCTCGCGGAAGGCCGAGCGGTGGATCCGATCGCCCAGCCGCGGCACGATGCCGCCGCCGATGAACACACCGCGCTGCGCGCCGAGCGTCAGCGCGAGGTTGCCGGCGACGCTGCCGAGCAGCGCGAGGAAGAGGTCGACGCTGCGGCCGCAGGCCGCGTCGCCGGCCTGGGCGCCGGCGACGACCGCCGCCGGGTCGCCCGCCTCGTCGGCCTCCGCGCCCGGCAGGCCGTCGACGCGCAGGCTGGCGCGGTGCAGGTTGGCGAGGCCGGGGCCGGACAGCGCGCGTTCCGCGGAGGCGTGCCCGAACGCGCGGCGCAGCTCGCGCAGCACCGCGTCCTCGCGGTCGTCGGCGCCGGCCAGCGTCACGTGGCCACCTTCGCCGGCGATCGGCGACCAGCCCCCGCCCGGGGCCGGCAGCAGCCCGCCGACGCCGAGCCCGGTGCCGGGACCGACCAGGCCCCAGGCGGCGCCCTCGACCGGCGCGCCGCCGCCGACCGCCTCCAGTTCGTCGGCCGCCAGCACCGGCAGCGCCAGCGCCAGCGCGGTGAAGTCGTTCACGACGCGCAGCCGCTGCAGGCCGAGCTCGGCCTGCAGCCCGGCGATCGAGAAGCGCCAGGGCAGGTTGGTCATCGCGACGCGGTCGCCGCTCACCGGTGACGCGATGCCGATCGCGCAGGCGACGGGCCGGCCGGCGCCGCGCTCGTGCAGGTAGTGGGCGAGCAGCGGGCCGACGCCGTCGAAGTCGGCGCAGCGCAGCACGCGTTCGTCGGTG
Organism: Pseudideonella sakaiensis; assembly: GCF_001293525.1. Taxonomy (GTDB): domain Bacteria; phylum Pseudomonadota; class Gammaproteobacteria; order Burkholderiales; family Burkholderiaceae_C; genus Ideonella_A; species Ideonella_A sakaiensis. The sequence goes on from NZ_BBYR01000041.1 coordinate 35,402, forward strand.
ATGGGCGCGCCGGCGCCGGCCTGCAGCGCCAGGCGGGCGTTGGTGCCGCCGATGTCGGCCAGCAGGCGCAGGCCCGCGGGGGTGCCGCTCATCGCGCCACCCTCAGGCCTCGGCGGCATCGACGCCGCCCATCGCGTGGCTGTAGCCGCCGTCGACGTAGGTGATCTCCGAGGTGACCCCGGCCGCCAGGTCGGACAGCAGGAAGGCCGCGACGTTGCCCACGTCGTCGATCGTGACGTTGCGGCCGAGCGGCGCCGTCTGCGCGACCGCGTCCAGCATCCGGCCGAAGCCCTTGATGCCGGAGGCCGCGAGCGTCTTGATCGGCCCGGCCGAGATGCCATTGACGCGCACGCCGCGCGGGCCGAGGCCGGCCGCCAGGTAGCGCACGCTGGCTTCCAGCGAGGCCTTGGCCAGGCCCATGGTGTTGTAGTTCGGCACGCTGCGCACCGCGCCGAGGTAGCTCAGCGTCAGCAGCGCCGCGCCCGGGCGCAGGCGCGGCAGCGCCGCCTTGGCCATCGCCGGGAAGCTGTAGGCCGAGATGTCGTGCGCGATGCGGAAGTTCTCGCGCGTCAGGCCGTCGAGGAAGTCGCCGGCGATCGCCTCGCGCGGCGCGAAGCCGATGGAATGCACGAAGCCGTCGAAGGCCGGCCAGTGGCTGCCGAGGTCCTCGAACAGCGCGGCGATGCGTGCATCGTCGCCGACGTCGCAGTCGAACACGAACGAGGAACCGAACTCGGCCGCGAAGCCGGTGATGCGCTCCTTGAAGCGCTCGCCGACGTAGCTGAACGCGAGCTCCGCGCCCTCGCGGTGGCAGGCGCGGGCGATGCCGTAGGCGATCGAGCGGTTGGACAGCACCCCGGTGATCAGCAGTCGCTTGCCGGCGAGAAACCCCATGACGGTCTCCAAGAATCGTGGAACAGAGCAGGCGCGCAGCATACACAGGCGGCGGGCCGCGCCTGGCGCTGCGCATGGCGCGAATCTTGTGTGCGCCTGCGCGCCGAGATACAATCCCGGTTTCCCGAAAAGCTGCACCAGGGCTGACATTCCAGCCCTTTTTTTTTGCCCGAGACACTTTCCTTGCTTCGCGCGCCCCTTGCGTCCTCAGCCGCCGCGCACCCCGGCCCCGGGGCCGCGGCGTTCCCTCTCCCGCTGCGCCAGCGCGCGCCGGGGGTCGGGTGCGCGCGCGTCTTCGCGGTGGCGCGTCGTCGGGCACGGCCCGTGGCGCATCTGGCAGCGGATCGCCGCGACGGAGGCCGGGCATGAACTGGCTGGAAGCCGTCGAGAAGACCGTTGCCGGGCTGGGCTACGACCTGGTGGACACCGAGCGCGCCGCGCGCGGGCTGCTGCGCGTCACGATCGACCGGCAGCCCGGCCGCGCCTACGAGCCGGCCGGCGACTTCGTCACCGTCGAGGACTGCGAGCGCGTCACGCGCCAGTTGCAGCACGTGCTCGAGGTCGAGGGCTGCGACTACGCGCGGCTCGAGGTCTCGTCGCCGGGGCTGGACCGCCCGCTGAAGCGCGCGGCCGACTACGCCCGCTTCGCCGGCGAGCAGATTGCGCTGACGCTGAAGCTGCCGCTGCAGGGCCGCAAGAAGTTCCAGGGGCTGCTGCAGGCACGGCCGGCAGGCGAGGGTGAGGGCACGGCAGGCCCGGCGGCCGACGGGGAGGCGGCGCCGACGGGCTGGCGACTGGTGTTCGACGACGGTCGCGGCGAGCAGGCGCTCGATTTCGAGCTGGCCGAGGTCCGGGAAGCCCGGCTCGTGCCGGTGCTGGATTTCAAGGGGCGCCGTTTCGCGCCGGCCCCCCAGACACCGTCGGCGCCCGCGCCGGCGGGGGAACGAGAAGACGGAGGTCGTGAATCATGAACCGCGAACTGTTGATGCTGGTGGACGCCATCTCGCGCGAGAAGAGCGTCGAGCTGGAGGTCGTGTTCGGCGCGGTGGAGTCCGCGCTGGCCTCGGCCTCGAAGAAGCTGCATGGCGGTGAAGTCGACATCCGGGTGACCATCGACCGCGAGACCGGCGAGTACGAGACCTTCCGCCGCTGGCACGTGGTGCCGAACGAGGCCGGCCTGCAGCTGCCCGATTCGGAGATCCTGCTGTTCGAGGCCGCCGAGCAGATCCCCGACATCGAGGTCGGCGACTACATCGAGGAGCCGGTCGAGTCGGTGTCGATCGGCCGCATCGGCGCCCAGGCCGCCAAGCAGGTGATCCTGCAGAAGATCCGCGACGCCGAGCGCGAGCAGCTGCTGAACGACTTCCTCGCCCGCGGCGAGAAGATCATGGTCGGCACCGTGAAGCGGCTCGACAAGGGCGACATCGTGGTCGAGTCCGGCCGCGTCGAGGGCCGCCTGCGCCGCAGCGAGATGATCCCGAAGGAGAACCTGCGCGTCGGCGACCGGGTGCGTGCCTTCATCGTCGAGGTCGACCCGACCCTGCGCGGCCCGCAGATCATCCTGTCGCGCTCGGCGCCCGGCTTCATGGTCGAGCTGTTCGCCCAGGAGGTCCCGGAGATCGAGCAGGGCCTGCTGGAGATCAAGAGCTGCGCCCGCGACCCGGGCAGCCGCGCCAAGATCGCGGTGGTCTCGCACGACAAGCGGGTCGACCCGATCGGCACCTGCGTCGGCGTGCGCGGCTCGCGCGTCAACGCGGTGACCAACGAGCTGGCCGGCGAGCGCGTGGACATCGTGCTGTGGTCCGAGGACCCGGCGCAGTTCGTGATCGGCGCGCTGGCGCCGGCGAACGTGCAGTCGATCGTGGTCGACGAGGAGCGGCATGCGATGGACGTCGTGGTCGACGAGGAGAACCTCGCGATCGCGATCGGCCGCGGCGGCCAGAACGTGCGGCTGGCGTCCGAGATGACCGGCTGGCGCATCAACATCATGACGGCGGAGGAGTCGTCGGCCAAGCAGGCCGAGGAGTCCGACACGCTGCGCCGGCTGTTCGTCGAGAAGCTCGACGTCGACACCGAGGTCGCCGACATCCTGATCGCCGAGGGCTTCTCCAGCCTCGAGGAAGTGGCCTACGTGCCGCTGCAGGAGATGCTCGAGATCGAGGGCTTCGACGAGGAGACCGTCAACGAGCTGCGCACCCGCGCGAAGGATGCGCTGCTGACGATGGAGATCGCCAAGGAGGAGCGCGTCGACGAGGTGTCGCAGAACCTGCGCGACCTCGACGGCCTGACCCCCGAGGTCATCAAGCGGCTCACCGAGGGCAATGTCCACACCCGCGATGAGCTGGCCGACCTGTCGGTGGACGAACTCACCGAGATGACCGGCATCGCCGAGGCCGAGGCCAAGGCGCTGATCATGAAGGCGCGCGAGCACTGGTTCACCACCTGAGCCCCGTCGGCTCCCGAACCGCGCCCGCCCCAGGATTGAAGCAAGGAAAGCAACAATGGCCGTGACCACCGTCGCACAACTCGCCGCCGAGCTGAACCGCTCCGCCACGGCACTGCTCGAGCAGTTGCAGCTGGCGGGCGTCGGCAAGGCGTCGACGGACGACGCCCTGACCGAGGTCGACAAGGAGCGCCTGCTCGACTACCTGCGCAGCGCCCACGGCACGGCCGGCGGCGAGCGCAAGAAGATCACGCTGACGCGCAAGTCGACCAGCGAGATCAAGCAGGCCGATGCCTCGGGCAAGGCCCGCACGATCCAGGTCGAGGTCCGCAAGAAGCGCACCTTCGTCAAGCGCGACGACGCCTCCGGCATGGTCGAGGAGGCCGGTCGCGCCGCGGCCGAGCAGGCCGACCTGGCGCGCCGCGAGCTGGAAGCCCAGCAGCAGGCGGAAGCCCTGCGGCGCCAGGAAGAAGAGCTGGAGGCCAAGCGCCTGCAGCGCGAGGAACAGGCCCGCATCGAGCGCGAAGCCGCAGAGGCGCGCGAGCGCGAGGCGGCAGCGGCCGCGGCTGCGGCCGCCGCCGCGGCACAGGCGGCCGCCGAAGCGGCCGAGGCCGCGGCACGCGCCGAGCGCGAGGCCGCGTCGGCCTCCGCCGCCGCACCGGCCGCGGCGCCCGCGTCCGCACCGACCCGCTCGCCGCAGGAGCTCGCCGCCGCGCGTGCCGCTGCCGCGGCCGAGGCGGCGGCGCTGAATGCGCGCAGCCGGCAGGCCCGCAGCGGGGCACGCAGCCCGGCCGCCGCGCCGGCACCGGCGGTGGAGGCTCCGGCGGCTGCGGCGCCAGCGCCGGCGCCCGTGGCCGCCGCCCCGGCGCCTGCGCCCGCACCGGCCCCGGCTCCGGCCCCCGCCGAGCCGATCAAGCCGGGCCTGCGCGTGATCAAGGCGGCCGACGTCGTCGACGAGGAGAAGCAGCGCGCGGCCGACCTGGCGCGCCGCCGCCAGGCCGCCGAGGCCGAGGCCGCCGCGATCCGCGCGATGATGAACGCGCCGAAGCGCGTGCTGACCGCGAAGAAGCCCGAGGAGCCGAAGCCCGCCGAGGCCGGCAAGGAAGGCATCAAGGGCACGATCCACAAGCCCGCCGGAGCCACCACGGCGGCGGCGCCGGGCGCGAAGCCGGGTGACAAGAAGTCGGTCAAGTCGGAGAAGCTGTCGTCCAGCTGGGCCGACGACGCGGCGAAGAAGCGCGGCCTGAAGACGCGCGGCGAGCCGGCCGGCGGTGCGTCGGCCCGCCCGGGCTGGCGTGCCCCGCGCGGCGGCCGCCGTGGCGACCGCAACGACGGCGCGGCGCCGAGCTTCACCCCGCCGGCCGAGCAGCAGGTCATCGAGGTGCACGTGCCGGAGACCATCAGCGTCGCCGACCTCGCGCACAAGATGAGCGTCAAGGCCTCCGAGGTCATCAAGCAGATGATGAAGCTCGGCCAGATGGTCACGATCAACCAGCAGCTGGACCAGGAGACCGCGATGATCGTGGTCGAGGAAATGGGCCACAAGGCGCTGGCCGCCAAGCTGGACGATCCGGACGCCTTCCTCGAGGAGGAGCACAGCGAGCAGGCCTCCGAGGCGCTGCCGCGGGCCCCGGTGGTCACCGTGATGGGCCACGTCGACCACGGCAAGACCTCGCTGCTCGACTCGATCCGCACGGCCCGCGTGGCTGCCGGCGAGGCCGGCGGCATCACGCAGCACATCGGCGCCTACCACGTCGACACGCCGCGCGGCATGATCACCTTCCTCGACACCCCGGGCCACGCGGCGTTCACCGCGATGCGGGCCCGCGGCGCCAAGGCGACCGACATCGTGATCCTGGTGGTGGCGGCCGACGACGGCGTGATGCCGCAGACCAAGGAAGCCATCTCCCACGCGAAGGCGGCCGGCGTGCCGATCGTCGTCGCGATGAACAAGATCGACAAGCCCGAGGCGAACGTCGAGCGGCTGAAGAGCGAGCTGGTGGCCGAGGAGGTCGTGCCCGAGGAGTTCGGCGGCGACTCGCCCTTCGTGCCCGTGTCCGCCAAGACGGGCCAGGGCGTCGACGACCTGCTCGAGCAGGTGCTGCTGCAGGCCGAGGTGCTGGAGCTCGCGGCCCCGGTCGACAGCCTCGCCAAGGGCCTGGTGATCGAAGCCAAGCTGGACAAGGGCCGCGGCCCGGTGGCCACGGTGCTGGTGCAGAGCGGAACGCTCAAACGCGGCGACGTGGTGCTGGCCGGCTCCACCTACGGCCGGGTGCGCGCGATGCTCGACGAGAACGGCAAGCCGGCGATGGAAGCCGGCCCGTCGATCCCGGTCGAGATCCAGGGCCTGACCGAGGTGCCGCAGGCCGGCGACGAGTTCATGGTGCTGGCCGACGAACGCCGCGCGCGCGAGATCGCCACCTTCCGCCAGGGCAAGTACCGCGAGGTCACGCTGAACAAGCGCCAGGCCGCCAAACTCGAGACCATGTTCGACGGCATGGGCGAAGGCCAGGCGCAGACGCTGCCGCTGATCGTGAAGGCCGACGTGCAGGGCTCGCAGGAGGCGCTGACGCAGTCGCTGCTGAAGCTGAGCACCTCGGAAGTGAAGGTGCAGGTGGTGCATGCGGCGGTGGGCGGCATCAGCGAGAGCGACGTCAACCTGGCGATCGCGTCGAAGGCCGTCATCATCGGCTTCAACGTGCGCGCCGACTCCAGCGCGCGCAAGCTGGCCGAGGGCAACGGCGTCGACCTGCGCTACTACAACATCATCTACGACGCGGTCGACGACGTGAAGGCGGCGATGGCCGGGATGCTGGCGCCGGAACAGCGCGAGGAAGCGCTGGGCACGGCGGAGATCCGCCAGGTCTTCGTCGCCTCCAAGATCGGCACCGTGGCCGGCTCGATGGTCACCTCCGGCGTCGTGCGGCGCGGGGCGCGCTACCGCCTCATCCGCGAGAACGTGGTGGTCTTCACCGGCGAGGTCGAGTCGGTGCGCCGCCTGAAGGACGACGTCCGCGAGGTGGCGGCTGGCTTCGAGTGCGGCATCAAGCTGAAGAACGTGACCGACATCGCCGAGGGCGACCAGCTCGAGTTCTTCGAGATCAAGGAAGTGGCCCGCACGCTGTAAGTCTTCCGAGCCCCGGTGCGCCCGGCGCGCACCGGCCTGCGTGGTCGCGCCGGCTCCCGGGCCGGCGCCCCGACCCCGCCAACCGCAAGGTGGCGGGGTTCTCGTTTCCGGGCCCGCCGCCGCGCGGGCAGGGAGTCCCCCATGCGACACAAGCGATCGATCCCCAACCGCAGCTTCCGCGTCGCCGACCAGATCCAGCGCGACCTGGCGGAGCTCATCCGCGAGCTGAAGGACCCGCGCGTCGGCATGGTCACGCTGCATGCCGTCGACGTGACGCCGGACTACTCCCATGCCAAGGTCTACTTCTCGGTGCTCGTCGGTGACCCGAAGGACTGCGAGACCGGCCTGAACGAGGCCGCCGGCTGGCTGCGCAACGGGCTGTTCAAGCGCCTGCAGATCCACACGGTGCCGACGCTGCACTTCCTGTTCGACCGGACGACGGAGCGGGCGGCGGAGTTGAATGCGCTGATCCGGCAAGCTAATTCATGATCCCCCCCCGGAGCGCCTTCGGCGCTCCCCCCCAGGGGGGCGCCACCAGTGGACCGGCGGAGCCGGATCCACGGTGGCCGCTTGGGGTGGCGCCCCCCCAGGGGGGCGCCACTGGTGGATCGGCGGAGCCGGATCCGCGGGGGCTGCTTGGGCTGGCCCCCCCCCGGAGCGCCTGCGGCGCTCCCCCCCAGGGGGGCGCCACTGGTGGACCGGCGGAGCCGGATCCACGGTGGCCGCTTGGTCGTTCTGAAGCTGCGGCTGCGGCTGCGGCTGCGGGTGCGGTGCGGGCGGGGCGGGTGCGGGTGGTGCGGCGGGCCTTGCATGGGGTGTTGCTGCTGGACAAGCCGCTGGGGATGTCGAGCAACGATGCGCTGCAGCGGGCGCGCTGGCTGCTGCGTGCCGAGAAGGCGGGGCACACGGGCACGCTGGACCCGCTCGCGACGGGGCTGCTGCCGCTGTGCTTCGGTGCGGCGACGAAGTTCTCGCAGCTGAGCCTGGATGCGGACAAGCGCTACCTCGCGACGCTGCGCCTCGGCCAGACCACGGCCACGGGTGATGCCGAAGGGCCGGTGCTGCGCGAACGCGTGCTGCCCGCGCGCGGCGCGGCGCTGCGGGCGCTGCTGGAGGCGGCCTGCGCGCGTTTCACCGGCGAGATCGAGCAGCTGCCGCCGATGTATTCGGCGCTGAAACACGGCGGCCGGCCGCTGTACGAGATCGCGCGCGCCGGCGGCGAGGTCGAGCGCGCGCCGCGCCGCGTGACGATCCACCGGCTGGCCGTGGTGCCCGGCGCCGCGCGGCCGCCCGCGGCGCGACATGCCGATGTCACGCCGGGCAGCGACACTGGCGCAGCCATCGCCGACGACACGCTCTGGACGCTCGACGTCACCTGCTCGAAAGGCACCTACGTGCGCACGCTGGCCGAGGACCTCGGCGAGGCCCTCGGCTGCGGCGCCCACCTGGCCGGCCTGCGGCGCACCGCGAGCGGCCCGCTCACGCTGGACCGCGCGCTGACGCTGGACGCGCTGGAGGCGCTCGACGAGCCGGCGCGCGAGGCGCGGCTGCTCCCGGTCGACGTGCTGCTGGCCGACCGGCCGCTGCTGCGGCTCGGTGCCGAGGACGCCGGCCGCTACCTCAGCGGCCTGCGCCGCCGCCTGCCCGGCCATGCCGACGAGCCGCTGCTGCGCGTCTACGGCCCCGAGCCGGGCGCCTTCCTCGGCAGCGGCCGGCTGCGCGCCGGCGAGCTGGTGGCGCAGCGCCTGCTGAGCCCCGACGAAGTGCGGGCGCTGCGGGACGCCGCCGCGGCGCCGGCCGACGCCGGCACGCCGGGCGCGACCGCGTCACCCGCCCCGGCTGCCGCCGGCGCCGCCGCCCCGAATCCTTCCCATCCCGCCTTACCCGTTTCCGAGAAAGCCCGCGCATGAGCCGCCCGATCCGCAACATCGCCATCATCGCCCACGTCGACCACGGCAAGACGACCATGGTCGACCAGCTGCTGCGCCAGAGCGGCACCTTCGCCGAGCACGAGAAGGTGCAGGACACCGTGATGGACAACAACGCCATCGAACGCGAGCGTGGCATCACCATCCTGGCCAAGAACTGCGCGGTGACCTGGAAGGGCACCCACATCAACATCGTCGACACCCCGGGCCACGCGGACTTCGGCGGCGAGGTGGAGCGTGCGCTGTCGATGGTCGACGGCGTGCTGCTGCTGATCGACGCCCAGGAAGGCCCGATGCCGCAGACCCGCTTCGTGACCAAGAAGGCGCTGGCGCTCGGCCTGAAGCCGATCGTGGTCGTCAACAAGGTCGACAAGCCCGGCGCCAACCCGGACAAGGTGATCAACGCCGCCTTCGACCTGTTCGACAAGCTCGGCGCGAACGACGAGCAGCTCGACTTCCCGGTCGTCTACGCGTCGGGCATCAACGGCTGGAGCTCGCTCGCCGAGGGCGCGCCCGGCGAGCAGTGGGGCCCGGACATGTCGGCGCTGTTCGACACCATCCTCGAGCGTGTGCCGCCGCACGCCGGCGACCCGGCCGCGCCGCTGCAGCTGCAGATCTCCGCGCTCGACTACTCGACCTTCGTCGGCCGCATCGGCGTCGGCCGCATCAGCGCCGGCACGCTGCGCCCCGCGCAGGACGTGCTGGTCATGGAAGGCCCGGACGGCCGCAGCCTGAAGGGCCGCGTCAACCAGGTGCTGACCTTCCAGGGTCTGGACCGCATGCAGACCAGCGAGGCCGGCCCCGGCGACATCGTGCTGATCAATGGCATCGAGGACATCGGCATCGGCGTCACGCTGACCGACCCGCTGGACCCGCGGCCGCTGCCGATGCTGAAGATCGACGAGCCGACGCTGACGATGAACTTCTGCGTCAACACCAGCCCGCTGGCCGGCCGCGAAGGCAAGTTCGTCACCAGCCGCCAGATCTGGGACCGGCTCCAGAAGGAGCTGCAGAGCAACGTCGCGCTGCGCGTGCGCGAGACCGGCGAGGACGGCGTCTTCGAGGTGGCCGGCCGCGGCGAGCTGCACCTGACCATCCTGCTGGAGAACATGCGCCGCGAGGGCTACGAGCTGGCCGTGTCCAAGCCGCGCGTGCTGTTCCGGGAGGTCGACGGCGAGCGCCACGAGCCGATGGAGCTGGTCACCGCCGACGTCGAGGAAAGCCACCAGGGCGGCGTGATGCAGGCGCTCGGCGAGCGCAAGGGCGAGCTGGTCAACATGGAGCCTGACGGCCGCGGCCGCGTGCGGCTGGAGTACCGGATCCCGGCGCGCGGCCTGATCGGCTTCTCGAACGAGTTCCTGAACCTGACGCGCGGCTCCGGCCTGATCAGCAACATCTTCGACGGCTACGAGCCCTACAAGGGCGAGGTGGCGAGCCGCAAGAACGGCGTGCTGATCAGCATGGACGACGGCGAGATCTTCACCTACGCACTCGGCAAGCTGGACGACCGCGGCCGCATGTTCGTGAAGGCCGGCGACCCGGTGTACGAGGGCATGATCGTCGGCGTGCACAACCGCGACAACGACCTGGTGGTCAACGCCACCCGCACCAAGCAGCTGACCAATTTCCGGGTCAGCGGCAAGGAGGACGCGATCAAGGTCACGCCGCCGATCGAGCTGACGCTGGAGTACGGCGTCGAGTTCATCGAGGACGACGAGCTGGTGGAGATCACGCCGAAGAGCGTGCGCCTGCGCAAGCGCTTCCTGAAGGAGCACGACCGCAAGCGCGCGGCCCGCGAGGCCGCGTGAGCGCCGGCGCGCGGCCGCGCGCCGCGCCGGGCCATGCCCGCGCGCTCGCGGGCATGCTGCTGGTCACGCTGCTGTGGAGCACGGCCGGCGTGGTGTCGCGCCAGCTCGAGTCGGCCCGCGGCTTCGAGGTCACCTTCTGGCGCAGCGCCTTCACCGCGCTGGCGCTCGCGGCCTGGCTGGCCGTGCAGCACGGCCGCGGGCTGCCGGCCCTGCTGCGCGCCGGCGGCGCGCCGCTGTGGATCTCGGGCGCGATGTGGTGCGTGATGTTCACCTGCTTCATGCTGGCGCTGACGCTGACCACGGTGGCCAACGTGCTGATCACGATGAGTCTGTCGCCGCTGTTCACCGCGCTGCTCGCGCGCTTCGTGCTGGGCCACCCCGTGCCGCGGCGCACCTGGGTGGCGATCGTGTTCGCCGGCGCGGGCATCGTCTGGATGTACGGCCACAACCTGAGCGGCGGCTCGGGCGCGCTGCTCGGCAGCCTGGTGGCGCTCGGCGTGCCGGTGGCCTCGGCGATCAACTGGATCGTGCTGCAGCGCGCCGGCGGCCGCGTGGACCTGGTGCCGGCCCTGCTGATCGGCGCGCTGGCCTCGGCCGCGCTGACGCTGCCGGCCGCCTGGCCGACGACGGCATCGGCCGCCGACCTCGGCTGGCTCGCCGGACTGGGCATACTCCAGCTGGCCGTGCCGTGCGTGATCGCGGTGCGGCTCGCGCGGGCGCTCCCCGCCGCGGAGATCGCGCTGCTCGCGCTGCTGGAGATCGTCTTCGGCATCGCCTGGGCCTGGCTCGGTGCCGGGGAGCGGCCGGAAGCCGCGGTGCTCGCCGGCGGCGGCCTGGTGCTGCTGACGCTGGCGCTGAACGAGGCGGTCGGCCTGCGCGCGCGTGCCCGAGACGACGACACCCAGAACAACGATGAACGACGAGACCCTGCCGCTGCCTCCCGCCCCCTCGCCGGCCCCGCCGGCGGACACCCCGCCCGCTGAGCGCCCGGCCGTGGCATCCCCGGGGGCGTCCGCCGACCGGGAGGCCCCGCCGCCGGTCGCGTCCGCCGACCCGGCGGCTGCCGCCGAGCCCTTGCCGGCCGATCCGTCGGCGCCCGCGGCGCCCGTCGAGCCGATCGCCGCGCTGCCGCCGCCGCTCGACGACTCGGTGCTGGTCGAGGTGCGTCGCAACCTCGGGCTGATCACGCTGAACCGCGCCGGCGCACTGAATGCGCTGTCGCTGGGCATGGTGCGCCGCATCACCCAGGCGCTGCTGGCCTGGCGTGGCGACGCCGCGATCGCCGCGGTGCTGATCCGCGGAGCCGGCCGGCCGGGCAAGGCCCCGGCCTTCTGCGCCGGCGGCGACATCCGCTTCTTCCACCAGGCGGCACTCGCCGGCGACCCGCGGCTGGAGGACTTCTTCACCGAGGAGTACCAGCTCAACCACCTCGTCCACAACTACCCGAAGCCCTACCTCGCGCTGATGGACGGCGTGGTGATGGGCGGCGGCATGGGCATCAGCCAGGGCGGGCGGCACCGGGTCGTGACCGAGCACACGCGGATGGCGATGCCGGAGACGCACATCGGCCTCTTCCCCGACGTGGGCGGCGGCTACTTCCTGTCGCGCTGCCCGGGCGCCGTCGGCGAGTACCTCGCGCTGACCGGCCAGGTGATCGGCGCCGGCGACGCGATCGGCTGGGGCCTGGCCGACTGCTTCGTGCCGTCGGCCGAACTGGGCGCGCTGGTCGAGGCCCTCGGGGACCAGCCGATGAGCAACGCGGCCCAGGTGGCGGCGACGCTGGCCGCGCGCAGCCAGCCGGCGCCGCCGCCGCGGCTGTCGATCCACCGCGCGGACATCGACCGCCACTTCTTCCAGCCCGACGTCCCGGGCATCGCGCGCTCGCTCGCCGCCGACAAGGGCGACTGGGCCGCCGCCACGCTGGCCACGCTGCGCCAGCGCTCGCCGCTGATGCTGGCGGTGACGCTGGAGCAGGTGCGCCGCGCCCGCAGCCTGGGCCTGGCCGATGACCTGCGCATGGAACGCGACCTGGTGCGCCATGCCTTCCACCTGCGCGGCGTGACGGCCAGCGACACCGTCGAGGGCATCCGCGCGCTCGCCGTCGACAAGGACCACCAGCCGCGCTGGGGCGATGCCTCGCTGGAGGCCGTCGATCCGGCCGAGGTCGCGGCCTTCTTCGAGAGCCCCTGGCCGGCCACGGCCCACCCGCTGCGGCACCTGGCCTGAGGCCCCGTCGCGCACGCGGCCGCGTGCGCGCCTGCCGATGCAGCCCGGTACCGTCCAGGCGCGCGGCGTGCTTGCTGCGAGAATCCGGTCGACGCGCCGCCGCCGCGGCCATCTTTTTCCGCTGTCGTCCGAACCTGCCCCGAGCCTGCCCATGCCTTCCGCCGAGCTGCCCCGCAAGATCTTCGTCACCGGCCACCGCGGCATGGTCGGCTCCGCGCTGGTGCGCCGGCTCGAACGCCTGCGCGACGAGCAGGTGGCGCGCGGCGAGGCCCCGCTGGAGATCCTGACGCGCACCCGCGCCGAGCTCGACCTGCTGGACCAGCGCGCCGTGCATGCCTTCCTCGACGAGGCCCGGCCGGACTACGTCTTCATCGCGGCCGCGAAGGTCGGTGGCATCCACGCGAACAACGTCTACCGCGCCGAATTTCTCTACCAGAACCTGGTGCTCGAGGCCAACCTGATCCACGGCGCCCACCTGGCCGGCGTGCAGCGGCTGATGTTCCTCGGCTCCAGCTGCATCTACCCGAAGCTGGCACCGCAGCCGCTGAAGGAGGACTGCCTGCTCACCGGCCCGCTGGAGCCGACCAACGAACCCTACGCGATCGCCAAGATCGCCGGCATCAAGCTCTGCGAGGCCTACAACCACCAGTACGGCCGCCAGTACATCAGCGTGATGCCGACCAACCTCTACGGCCCGAACGACAACTACGACCTGAACACCAGCCACGTGCTGCCGGCGCTGATCCGCAAGGTCCATGAGGCGAAGCAGCGCGGCGACGCCGAGCTGGTCGTCTGGGGCAGCGGCACGCCGCGGCGCGAGTTCCTCTACGTCGACGACCTGGCGGACGCCTGCATCCACCTGATGCGCCTGGGCTACGACGGCCCGCTGGTGAACATCGGCAGCGGCACCGACGTCACCATCCGCGAGCTGGCCGAGACGGTGATGGCGGTGGTCGGCTTCGAGGGCCGCATCGTCTACGACAGCAGCAAGCCCGACGGCACGCCGCGCAAGCTGATGGACGTCGAGCGGCTGGCCGGCCTGGGCTGGCGCGCGAGCACGCCGCTGGCCGAAGGCATCCGCCTCGCCTACGAGGCGAGCCCGCTGCGGGCACGCTGAGGTCACGGCTGCGGCGCAGCGGTGGTTCACCGCGCCGCCGTTGCCTTGGCACGGGTGGAACGGCGCTTGCCTCGGCGCCGGCCGCCGTTTTCGTGCCGGCGTGTGGCATTTTTCACGCGGCGGGCTGCGCGCGGTCGGCGCCCGCGCCGGGTGTCGCGTTCACGCTTTGTGACAATTCAGCCGGGCGCCGGGGCTGGGGTTGATCCGGCATTCAAGTCGGCGCGCCGGCGTCCGATAAGGTCGTCCAAGGGGCGGCGGGAGCACAGATGGCCACAGGCAAGCTGAGGGAGGGCAACTCGCTGCTGAGCGCGGGCATCGTCGCGCTCGACGCCGCCTGTGTCTGGCTGGCCGGCCTGCTGCTGCATCGCCATGCACAGGGCAGCTGGGAGCTGGGCTCCGAGGTTGCCAGCACGCTGATGGCCGCGTCCGTGCTGATGGTGATGGCCTCGACCGCCGTCTACCGCTCCTTCCGCGGCGGCGCCATCTTCGCGATGCTCGGGCGGGTGTCGCTCGCGTGGAGCCTGGTCTGGTTCGCGCTGGTGTTCTGGCTGCTGCTGATCGGCGTGGCGGTCGACACCTCCCGCACCCTGCTCGCGCTGTGGGGCGCCGGCACGCTGGCACTGCTGCTGGTGGCGCGGGTGCTGTGCGTGATCTTCCTGCGCTGGCTGCGTTCTCGCGGCTACAGCGAGCGGCGCGTGCTGCTCGTCGGCGACGGGCCGCTGACGGCCGAGCTGCGCCGCCGCATCGGGCACGCCACCTGGACCGGCTACCGCATCGAGCACACCCTCCACGTCGACCAGCTCGAGCGGCTGCGCGCGCTGTCCGACCGCGGCGGCTTCCACGAGGTCTGGCTCAACCTGGGCATCGAGAAGATGCACCGCATGCCCGAGGTGCTCGCGGCGCTGCACCAGTCGACCGCGGACATCCGCATGGTGCCGGACGTCTTCACCTACCGCATGGCCAACCACGGCACCTCGTCGATCGCCGGCGTGCCGATGGTGGACATCTCCGCCAGCCCGATCGCGGGCGTCAATGCGCTGGTCAAGCGGGTCGAGGACTACCTGCTCGCCAGCGTCATCCTGGTGCTGATCAGCCCGGTGCTGCTGCTCATCGCGCTCGCCGTCAAGCTGACCTCGCCCGGCCCGGTCATCTACAAGCAGCGCCGCCACGGCTGGAACGGCGAGACCATCGTGGTCTACAAGTTCCGTTCGATGAAGATCCACCAGGAGGCGGCCGGCCGCGTCACGCAGGCCACCCGCAACGATCCGCGCCTGACCTCGATCGGCGGCTTCCTGCGCCGCACCAGCCTCGACGAGCTGCCGCAGTTCATCAACGTGCTGCAGGGCCGCATGAGCATCGTCGGCCCGCGCCCGCACGCGCTCGAGCACAACGACCACTACAAGCAGCTGATCCCGCACTACATGCTGCGCCACAAGATGAAGCCGGGCATCACCGGCTGGGCGCAGATCAACGGCTACCGCGGCGAGACCGAGACCGTCGACAAGATGAAGGCTCGCGTCGAGCACGACCTGCACTACCTCGAGCGCTGGTCGCTGTGGCTGGACCTGCGCATCGTGCTGATGACCGTGGTCAAGGGCTTCGGCGGGCGGCACGTGTACTGACGGCCGGCCCACGGGGCCTGCGTCGTCGGCGACAGGCAGCGTCCCTGAGCGTCGGCGGGTGGCGCAGACGGCTCGCCCCTCGCGGGGGCGAGTGAGAACTCGGGGCGGCCCGGCGTTCTCTCGAGACCGTCAGCGAGGCGCAACTGGCGGAGAGAGCGGGATTCGAACCCGCGGAGGGCTGTTAACCCTCACACGCTTTCCAGGCGTGCGACTTAAACCACTCATCCATCTCTCCGGAGCCGCGGATTCTAGCCCGAGGTCGCGGGCGTGCCCGCGAGCGCGGCGCCGAGCGGTGGACGGGCGGCGGGACGCGCCCCCGGGCGCCCTCAGGCGCCCGCCGCCGGCCCCGGCGGCCGGGCATTCATCAGCGTCATCGCGGTGCCGATCAGCGCCGAGACCTCGCTCATGTTGCCGGGCACGATCATGGTGTTGTTCTTCTGGGCCAGCTGGGCGTAGGCCTCGACGGCCTTCTCGGCGACCTTGAGCTGGACGGCGTCCTCGCCGCCGGGTTCGCGGATCGCGGCGGCGATCTGGCGGATGGCGCCGGCGGTGGCTTCGGCCACGGAGGTGATGGCGGCGGCTTCGCCGAGGGCCTTGTTGATCTCGGCCTGCTTCTCGCCCTCGGAGCGGGCGATGAAGGCCTCGCGCTCGCCGGTGGCGAGGTTGATCTGTTCCTGGCGCCGGCCTTCGGAGGCGGCGATCAGCGCGCGCTTCTCGCGCTCGGCGGTGATCTGGGCCTGCATGCTGCGCAGGATCTCGGCCGGCGGGGTCAGGTCCTTGATCTCGTAGCGCAGCACCTTGACGCCCCAGTTCGTCGCGGCCTCGTCGAGCGCGCTGACGACCTGGGCGTTGATCGCGTCGCGCTCCTCGAAGGTCTTGTCCAGCTCCATCTTGCCGATCACGCTGCGCAGCGTGGTCTGGGACAGCTGGGTGATCGCGACGATGTAGTCGGAGGAGCCGTAGCTGGCGCGCTTCGGGTCGGTGACCTGGAAGTAGAGGATGCCGTCGACCTGGAGCTGGGTGTTGTCCTTGGTGATGCAGACCTGGCTGGGCACGTCCAGCGGCACCTCCTTCAGCGAGTGCTTGTACGCGATGCGGTCGACGAAGGGCAGCACCAGCTTCAGGCCGGGCTCGAGCGTCGCGTGGTAGCGGCCGAGCCGCTCGACCACCCAGGCGTGCTGCTGCGGCACGATGCGGAAGGTGCGGGCGATGAAGATGACGACGACGACGGCGAGGATGGCGGCGATTTCCATGGAACCTGGTCTCCTGGTGGGAAGGAACGGTGGGCCCGCTGCCGCGGGGAGGGGAGGGCCGTCGCGGCGGCCGGCGGTGGCCCCGCCGACGCGCGCGTGACCTCAGGGGGCCGGCGCGAGCACCAGCCAGTTGCCCTCGACCGCGCGGACGCGGTGCGGGCCGGGCCGCGCCTCGAGGCCGGGGGCGAGCCGGGCCGTCCAGGTGCTGCCGCGGTAGGCCACGCGGGCGGTGCCGTCGGCGCCCCAGGCCGCCACGTGCACGGCCTCGCCGACGTCGAGGTTGACGTCCTGGTTCTCGCTGATCGGCGGCGCGCGGCGGGCCGGCCGGCGCAGGTGCCAGGCCACGGTGGTCGCCGCGCCGACGAGCGCCGCGGCGCTGATCTGCGCGGCCAGCCCGGCGCCGAGGTGCGCGGCCAGCGCCCCGGCGACCAAGCCGATCGCCACCATCAGCAGGTAGAAGGTGCCGCTGGCGAGTTCGGCCGCCACCAGCACGCCGGCAGCGACCCACCACAGGGTGGCCGGATTCCAGTCCATCGGGCGCCTCCTCGCGTCGTCGTTCGGGATGTCGATCGGTTCGTGCGCGCAGTGTAGGACGCGAACCCGGTGGCCACCGCGTTCCAGGGTCACGGCCCGCCCCTACACTGCGCGCATCGTCGAACCCGGGCCGCCGCCGCGCGGCCCCCAGCCGCCCACACCATGCTGCGTTTCCGCTTCCCGATCGTCATCGTCGACGAAGACTTCCGCTCCGAGAACACCTCCGGCCTGGGCATCCGCGCGCTCGCCCAGGCGATCGAGAAGGAGGGCTTCGAGGTGGTGGGTGCCACCAGCTACGGCGACCTGTCGTCGTTCGCGCAGCAGCAGAGCCGGGCCTCGGCCTTCATCCTGTCGATCGACGACGAGGAGTTCAAGGGCGGCCCGGAGCTCGATCCGGCGGTGTTGAGCCTGCGCAAGTTCATCGAGGAAATCCGCTTCAAGAATGCGGACATCCCGATCTACGTCTATGGCGAGACGCGCACCAGCCAGCACCTGCCGAACGACGTGCTGCGCGAGCTGCACGGCTTCATCCACATGTTCGAGGACACGCCGGAGTTCGTCGCGCGCCACATCATCCGCGAGGCGCGCAGCTACCTCGACGGCCTGGCGCCGCCGTTCTTCAAGGCGCTGATGGACTATGCGCAGGACGGTTCCTACTCCTGGCACTGCCCCGGCCACTCCGGCGGCGTGGCCTTCCTGAAGAGCCCGGTGGGCCAGATGTTCCACCAGTTCTTCGGCGAAAACATGCTGCGCGCGGACGTCTGCAACGCGGTGGAGGAACTCGGCCAGCTGCTGGACCACACCGGCCCGGTGGCGCAGAGCGAGCGCAACGCGGCGCGCATCTTCAACGCCGACCACTGCTTCTTCGTCACCAACGGCACCAGCACCTCGAACAAGATGGTCTGGCACCACACGGTGGCGCCGGGCGACGTGGTGGTGGTGGACCGCAACTGCCACAAGTCCATCCTGCACTCGATCATCATGACGGGCGCGGTGCCGGTCTTCCTGCCGCCGACGCGCAACCACTACGGCATCATCGGCCCGATCCCGCAGTCGGCCTTCACGCCCGAGGCGATCCGGCGCAAGATCGCCGCCAACCCGCTGCTCAAGGGCGTCGACCCGAAGCAGGTCAAGCCGCGCATCCTGACGCTGACCCAGAGCACCTACGACGGCGTGCTCTACAACACCGAGACGATCAAGCACGCGCTGGACGGCTACGTCGACACGCTGCACTTCGACGAGGCCTGGCTGCCGCACGCCGCCTTCCACACCTTCTACGGCACCTACCACGCGATGGGCAAGAACCGCCCGCGCCCGCAGGACCAGCTGGTGTTCGCCACCCAGTCGACGCACAAGCTGCTGGCCGGCATCAGCCAGGCCTCGCAGGTGCTGGTGCAGGACTCGCGCTCGCGCAAGCTGGACCGCCACCTCTTCAACGAGGCCTACCTGATGCACACCTCGACCAGCCCGCAGTACGCGATCATCGCGAGCTGCGACGTGGCCGCGGCGATGATGGAGGCGCCGGGCGGCCCGGCGCTGGTGGAGGAGAGCATCGCCGAGGCGATGGACTTCCGCCGTGCGATGCGCAAGGTCGAGAAGGACTACGGCCGCAAGGACTGGTGGTTCAAGGTCTGGGGGCCGGACCGGATCGCGCCGGAAGGCATCGGCAAGAGCGCCGACTGGGTGCTGAAGGCGGGCGACAAGTGGCACGGCTTCGGCGACCTGGCCGAGGGCTTCAACCTGCTGGACCCGATCAAGAGCACGATCATCACGCCCGGGCTGGACGTCAGCGGCAAGTTCGCCCCGACCGGCATCCCGGCCTCGATCGTCACCAAGTTCCTCGCCGAGCACGGCGTGGTGGTGGAGAAGACCGGGCTCTACTCCTTCTTCATCATGTTCACCATCGGCATCACCAAGGGCCGCTGGAACACGCTGCTGACGGCGCTGCAGCAGTTCAAGGACGACCACGACCGCAACGTGCCGCTGTGGCGCATCCTGCCGGAGTTCGTCGCGAAATACCCGCGCTACGAGCGCGTGGGCCTGCGCGACCTGAGCCAGTCCATTCACCAGATGTATGCCAAGGGCGATATCGCCCGGCTGACCACCGAGATGTACCTGTCCAACCTCGATCCGGCGATGAAGCCCAGCGATGCCTTCGCCCGCATCGCACACCGCCAGACGGAGCGCGTCGGCATCGACGAGCTGGAAGGGCGCATCACCACCTCGCTGCTCACGCCCTATCCGCCGGGCATCCCGCTGCTGATCCCGGGCGAGCGCTTCAACCGCAAGATCGTCGACTACCTGCGCTTCACGCGCGAGTTCAATGCCGCCTTCCCCGGCTTCGACACCGACGTGCACGGCCTGGTGGCCGAGGACGACGACGAGGGCGGGCCGCGGCGCTACTCGGTCGATTGCGTGCGGGCGGACTGAGGTCCGTCGCGGCAGGAGGCGGCGAGGCGAGCGATGCCGTTCGGACGGCCCTCCCCGGACCCGGGACGCCGCCTGGTGCTGCGCGTGCTGCTGCCGACCGGCGCGGCGCTGCTGTCGATGGTGGCGCTGTGCATCGCCGGCCTGCAGCTGCTGTCGGGGCTGCGGGCCTACGTCGGCGGCGAGTCCCTGTGGTCGAAGGCGCGCAGCGAGGCGACCGGCTACCTGCAGGCCTACCTGCGCGACGGGCGGCCGGAGGCCTATGCCTCCTTCCTGATGGCGCTGCAGGTGCCGGAAGGCGACCGGCTGGCGCGGCTGGAGCTGGAGAAGCCCCGGCCGTCGCTGGAGATCGCGCGCCAGGGCTTCCTGCAGGGCGGCAACGACCCGGAGGACGTCGAGCTGCTGGTCTGGACCTACCGGGCATTCGCATCGGCCCCGCACGTGCAGGATGCCGTCGCAGCCTGGCGCGAGGGGGACCGGCTGGTCGAGCAGATGCGCGCGCTGGGCGAGGCCGCGCGCGCGGCCCGCGCCGCCGGCGCCCCCGACGCGAGCCTGGCGGAGCTGGGCGACCGCCTGCTGCGGCTCGACGGCGAGCTGGCGCGTGCCGAGCGGCGCTTCTCGTCGACGCTGGGCCGCGCGTCGCGCGTGACGGCGCTGCTGCTGATGACCACCACCGCCGCCGTCGGCCTGCTGCTGACGCTGGCCGCCGCGTGGCTGGTGCGGCGCGCGCTGGCGGTGCACGTCGCGGACCGCCAGGCCCTGCAGGACCTCAACGAGCGCTTCGCGCTGGCCGCGGAGGCGGATCGCCTGGGTGTCTTCGTGTGGCACGTGCGCGACGACCGCTTCGAGCTGGATGCACGCGGCCGCGAGCTGTACGGCCTGCCCGAGGGCTTCGAGCCGCGTCGCGCAGAGCTGCGCGTGCAGCACCACCCGGCGGATGCGGCGCAGGTGCGGGCCGCCTTCGACGCCGCGGTGGAAAGCGGCCAGCCTTTGCGCAGCCGCTTCCGCGTGCGCCACCCGGACGGCGGCTGGCGCCACCTGGAGGTCAACGCGCGGCTGCACGGCCGTGACGATCCGGCCGACCGCCGCGTGGTCGGCGTGGTGCGCGACATCACCGACGAGCTGACCGAGGCCCAGCTGCGCGCCGACAAGGAACTGGCCGAGCGCACCGCCGCGGCGCGCATGGCCTTCCTCTCGCGGCTGAGCCACGAGCTGCGCACGCCGCTGAACGCCATCCTCGGCCTGGCCCACCTGATGACCATCGACGCGAAGGAGCCGCTGGCGCCGAACCAGGCGCGGCGCGTGCGCCTGCTGTCGGACAGCGGCCGCGCGCTGCTGCGCCTGGTGGAGGACGTGCTCGACATCACCCACCTCGACACCGGCGAGCTGACGCTGGCGCGGGAGCAGGTCGATCTGGTCGACGTCGTGCGGGCCTGCCTGCCGCTGGTGGAAAGCGAGCGGGCGCTGCGCGACGTGCGCATCGACCCGGCGCTGCCGCCCGAGCCGGTCTGGGTGCAGGGCGACCCGCAGCGCCTGCAGCAGGTCTTCGTGCAGCTGCTCGGCAATGCCTGCAAGTTCAACCGCCCCGGCGGGCGCGTCTTCCTGCGCTGGCACGAGGGCGAGGACGTGGCGCTGGCCGTCTGCGACGAGGGCGTCGGGCTCGGCGAGGCCGAGCAGGCGGAGCTGTTCCAGGCCTTCAAGCGCATCGACCCGCAGCCGGACGTGCCGGGCAGCGGCGTGGGCCTGCTGGTGGTGAAGATGCTCGTCGACCAGATGCGCGGCCGCATCGAGGTGAGCAGCACCCCCGGCGCCGGCAGTGTCTTCACCGTCCACCTGCCTCGGCGCTGAGCCGGGCCGGCGGCGGTGGCCGCTACCATCGGCCGCATGAGTGCCCGCATCCTGTTCGGATTCCATGCCGTGACCGTGCGCCTGAAGAGCGCGCCGGCCACGGTGCTCGAGGTGCACGTCGACGCTGCGCGGCGCGACGCCCGCATGCGCCAGTTCGTCGAGCGCGCGCGCGAGGCCGGCGCGCGCCTGGTCGAGAGCGACGACGCGCGGCTGCTGCGGCTCGCCGGTACGCCGCGGCACCAGGGCGTGGTCGCCCGCGTCGAGCCGCTGGCCCCGACCCATTCGCTGGACGACCTGCTCGACGCGGTCGAGGCCGGCCACCGCGGGCCGCCGCTGCTGCTGGTGCTCGACGGCATCACCGACCCGCACAACCTCGGCGCCTGCCTGCGCGTCGCCGACGGGGCCGGCGCGCATGCGGTGATCGCGCCGAAGGACCACGCCGTCGGCCTCGGCGCCACGGTGTCCAAGGTCGCCAGCGGCGCTGCCGAGACCGTGCCCTACCTGATGGTCACCAACCTCGCGCGCACCCTCGGCGAGCTGAAGGAGCGCGACATCCGCTGCGTCGGCACCAGCGGCGAGGCCGCGCAGTCGCTCTACGACGCCGACCTGCGCGGCCCGCTGGCCCTCGTGATGGGTGCCGAGGGCAGCGGCCTGCGCGCGCTGACCGCCCGCCACTGCGACGCGCTGGTGCGCCTGCCGATGGCGGGTGCGGTGGAGAGCCTGAACGTGTCGGTGGCGTCGGGCATCTGCCTGTACGAAGCCGTGCGCCAGCGGCGCTGAGCGCGCCCGTGCGCCGGCGGCGCCGGGCCCCGCGCACGTCGCGCGCGGAAACGCCCGCTTACCGGGCTTCACACGCGGTTCACGGCATCCGTTGCAGCATGCGGCTTCGTGCTTCGATGGAGCGACCGCGATGAAACAGCCGTCCCGTCCCCTGCGCACCTGGATGACCGGGTGCGTGGCCGTCGTCTCGCTGGCCGTCGGCGGTGTGCGGGCCCAGGCCGCCGAAGCCGGCCGTCCGTCCGGGCCCGCTGCGCGCGGGCACTGGCAGGCCAGCCGCTTCGACCTCGGCGAGACCGTGCAGCGCCTGGAGGCCGGCGCCGGCCGGCACGGCCTGTCGGTGCTGCTGCGCTGGATGCCGGACGGGCAGGGCGCCTCGCCCGCACTGCCCGGTGCGCTGGAGCCCGCCGCGGCCGCAGCCGGCGACGGGCGCGCGGCCGTGCTGGTGTTCGAGTCCCGCGCCGCCGGCGGCACCCCGGTGCTGATGCCGGCCGAGGCCGGTCCGCCGGAACTGCCGCTCGGCCTCGTGGTGCGCGAGCGCGCCGACGGGCGGGCCGAGGTGCTCTGGCCGGCGGCCCGCCTGCCGGAGGCGGCGCTGCCGCCGGAAGTCGCGCGCGACCTGGGCGAGCTGCCGGCCCTGGTCGACGAGGCCGTCGCCTGAGCGGCCGGCGGCCGCGTGGTGCCGGTCGATCGCGCCGGGCTCGGCGTGTGGGGGAATGCCTCTCACACGCTCAGGCCCGCGAGACCTCCAGCGCCAGCGGCAGCCGCAGCTGCGCCACCAGGCCGCGCTCGCCGCGGGCCAGCCGCACGTCGCCGCCGTGGGCCCGCGCGATCGATCGGCAGACCGCCAGCCCGAGACCGCTGCCCTGCTGCCCGGAGGATCGCGCCGCCGGCGCCCGGTAGAAGGGCTGGAAGACGCGCTCCAGCTCCTCGTCCGGCAGCCCCGGCCCGTCGTCGCGGACCTCGGCCACCGCGTCCTGCCGCTCGGTGAACAGGCGCACCTGGGCCCGCCCGCCGTACTTGACGGCGTTCTCGATCAGGTTGCCCAGCAGGCGGCGCAGGCCGATGGCATCCGCGTCCACCGTCGCCGGGCGGGTGTCGACGAGGGTGACCTCGCGGCCGACGAAGACGGCGTCCTCCACCACGTCCTCGACGATGCTCGACAGGTCCAGCACCTCGCGCGTGCCGGGCTCGGAGGCGTCGCGGATGAAGGCGAGCACGGAGCTGATCATCGTCTCCATCTCCTCCACGTCCTGCAGCATGCCCGTGCGCAGCTCGTCGGGCGCGTCCTCGATGCGGAAGCGCATGCGCGTGAGCGGCGTGCGCAGGTCGTGGCTGATCGCACCGATCATCGCGGTGCGGTCGTCGACGAAGCTGCGCAGCCGGCTCTGCATGCGGTTGAAGGCCTGGGCGGCGCGGCCGACCTCGGCCGGCCCCGCGAGCGCGAGGATCGGTGCGGTGGGATCGCGACCCAGCTGCTCGGCGGCGCGCGCGAACCCGGACAGCGGCCGCACCAGCCGGCGCGCGTACAGCCAGCCCAGCGGGCCGACGATCGCCGCGGCGAGCAGGAACCACAGCAGCACGCGGCGCTGCCAGGCGTTCGGGAACGGCTCCGGCGCCGGCCGCACGACCGACCAGCGGCCGTCCGGCAGCGCCATCGCGGCCAGGAAGTCGCCCTGCACGAACGGGGCCGGGCCGAGGCCGAAGAGGGCGCGCTCGCGGGCGGGGCTGGCGATCGGCGCGGTCGCGGGCGGATCGGTGCGCCCGGCACGGGGCGCGGCTTCGGAGGCGTCCGCGCCGCCTCCCGGTGACACGGCCACGGCGTCGGGCGTGGCCGGTCGCTCGCTGCCGGGCGCCGTGGTGTCGGACACCGCCGTCGAGGGTGGGGGAAGGGCGCGCGGATCGGGGATCCGCGGCTGGGCCGCCGGGCCGGTCGGCACATCGTGCACACCGGGCCGCGTCACGGCCTGGGCCCGTGCCGCCTGCGCGCCGTCGGTCGAGGCGGGCGTGGGCCGGGACAGCGCGGGGGCGGTCGGCGCCGGCAGGTTCCCGGCCCCGGGCCGGGTCGCCTCGGCTGGCGGGGCAGCGACGCGGGCGGCGACCTCCCGCGCGGGCGGCGTCGTCGCCTTCTCCGCATCGACCGGGTCCGCTCGCACCGGCCGGGCGGCGGCGTCGGCCGGCGCCGTGACCGCAGCCGCACCCTGGTCCCTCGGCACCGGGGCGCGCGGCCCCGCGCCTTCGGTGGACCGGCGCAACCCGTCCGTGGGCGCCGGGGGCTCGGTGTCCGGGCCGAGGAGCGGCGCCCCCTGGCCGGCGGGTGCGCCCTCGGGTGCCGGGGGCAGCCCGCGGTCCGGGACGGGCCGGGCAGCGTCGCCCGCGGGGCGTGTCGTCGCCGGCCCGTCCGGCCGCGGTCCCTGCGGCAGCGCGGGCGCGGCCATCGGCAGCTCGCGCAGGCGCTGCGACGGCAGGCCCGGGTTCATCGGCAGCGGGCCGATCGGCCACGGGCCACCGGGCGGCGGCTGGAGTCCGGGGGGTGGACCGTTGTCCGGCCGGGGCGGCAGGGGCAGGGGCGGGCTGCCCGGCGGCGGCCCCGGCGGCCGGGCCGCCGGGGCGGGCGGCCCGGCCGGGGCCGGCGCCTGCGCGGTCCGGTAATCGACCGGGACCAGCCCGGTGATCACCACCACGGATGCGGCCGCCACCGTCGCCGTCGCCGTCCGCGGGGCCAGCGCCGCGCCGCGCGGCGGCTGCGCCGTCATCGCACTGGCCGTGCCCGCGAAGGGCAGCGGGGTGTAGAAGAAGAGGCGCACGTCGGACTCGCGCCGTCCCAGCAGCCCGGCGAGTTCACGGCGCGACTTGTCCGAGGTCAGCCAGCCGGGCCCGCTCGGCTGCGGCGGCGTCGCCACTACGGTGCGCTCCAGCGTGCCTGGCAGCGCGCTGCCGGCCTGCGCGGCGAGCGTGCGCGCGATGTCCCGCAGCTCGTACTGCGGCGGCGGCTCCGGCGGCAGCACCAGCGTCAGCAGCAGGGTCACCCCCTGCGCGACGACCAGGCCGCCGAGCAGCAGGCCCGTGATCTGCCAGGCCAGCGACGGGCCGCCGGCCAGGCGGCCGCGGCGCGAGGCGTTCGGGCCGCTCGGCTCGTTCGGGCTTGCAAAGCGCTGCGTCATGGGTCGATGCTGACAGGGGGCCGGGCCCGCGCCCGACCGGCCGCCGACGGCGCTGAAGGGCGACGGCGACGGGCCGAGGGCGCCGCCGACGGCCGCTACACTGTGCCATCCCGAGGCGCCGGGCGTGTCGAAAGACGCTGCGTTCCACCCGTTGCCGGAGCCTGCCTGCCGCGCATGGCGGGCCGGTGTCCCGTTTCTTGCAGCGTGTTGCAGCCCCGACACCGCGCCGGCACCGGCGCCCGCTAGCGTCGGGGCATGGACGCATCCGACTCCGCCGTGGACCTCACCACCCGCATCCTGATCGTCGACGACGACGAAGGCATCCGCAGCCTGGTGTCCTCCTTCCTCGCGAAGCACGGCTTCCGCGTCACGACGGCGGCGGACGCCCGGCAGATGCGCGAGCGGCTGGCCGAGGAACGCTACGCGCTGATCGTGCTGGACCTGATGATGCCGGGCGAGGACGGGCTGACGGCACTGCGGTCGATCCAGGCGGCCGACGGGCCGCCGGTGATCATGCTGTCGGCCGTCGGCACCGACGTCGACCGCATCGTCGGCCTGGAGGTCGGCGCGGAGGACTACCTCGCCAAGCCCTGCAACCCGCGCGAGCTGCTCGCGCGCATCCGCACCGTGCTGCGCCGGGCGGCGCGTCCGCCCGCTGCGCCGGCCGCCGAACGCAGTGGCGGCCCGTCCGGCGAGTGGGTGGCCTTCGCGGACTGGCGGATGGACCTGATGTCGCGGGTGCTCTACGACCCCGACGAGCGCCTGGTGGCGCTGTCGGATGGCGAGTTCCGCCTGCTGCGCGCCTTCGTGCAGCATCCCCGGCGCGTCCTCACGCGCGACCAGTTGCTCGACTTCGCGCAGGGCGCCGGCTCGGAGGCCTACGACCGCGCGATCGACGTGCAGATCAGCCGCCTGCGGCGCAAGCTGGCGCATGGCCAGGCCGCACCCGACCTGATCCGCACGGTCCGCAACGAGGGCTACATGTTCGTGCCGGCGGTCACCGCCGGATAGTCGTTCGCACGGCCACGCCGCGCCGCCCGCGGGCCGCCGCGCCGCCCGCGGGCCGCCGCGCTCGCGCTTGCGGCGCGGACCGGGCGCGGGACACGACACACGCCTGCAAGCTGGCGACATCTCATGGCAACGCGCGCCCCGCACAGTGGCCGGACCCGTGACTCCCCTGTGCCAGAAGGGCCGACCATGCACCGACATCCCGCCGCTCCCGCCCACCCTCCCCGAGACGAGGACCACGGCCACGGCCTCGCCGACGACCTGCCGCGCCTGCTCGCGCTGGCCGCGCCCCGTCGCCGCGTGCTGTCCTGGCTCGCCACGGTGGCCGGTTCGGCAGCCCTGGGCGGCTGCGGAGGCGGCGGTTCGTCGGACACCGTCGACACGTCGACGTCGACGACGACGACCGGCACCAGTGGCTCGAGCGGGTCCGGCAGCAGCAGCACGGGCACCACGACCACGACGTCGGGCAGCTGCATCGCCGACCCCCAGGAGACCGCCGGGCCCTACCCGGCCGACGGGACCAACACCGCGTCGGGCAGCACCTCGGACGTGCTGACGGCCGCCGGCATTGTGCGCAGCGACATCCGCAGCAGCTTCCTCGGCAGCACCAACATCGCCCAGGGGGTGCCGGTGGTGCTGACCCTCACGCTGGTCGACACCAACGCGAGCTGCGCGCCGCTGGCCGGCTATGCGATCTACCTGTGGCACTGCGACCGCGCCGGCAACTACTCCCTCTACACCGCCGCGAGCGAGAGCTACCTGCGCGGCGTGCAGGTGAGCGACAGCGCCGGCCAGGTGACGTTCACCACCATCTTCCCGGGCTGCTACGCGGGGCGCTGGCCGCACATCCACTTCGAAGTCTTCGCCAGCCAGGCCGCCGCCACGACCGGGCGCAACGCGGTGCTCATCAGCCAGCTGGCGCTGCCGTCCGCGGTCTGCAGCGCGGTCTATCCGGCCGCCACCGGCTACAGCGCCAGCGTCGGCAACTTCGCGGGGGTCTCGCTGAGCGGCGACAACGTCTTCGGCGACAACACGGCGGCCCAGCTCGCGGCGATGACGCCCAGCTTCAGCGGCAGTGTCTCGGACGGCTACACCGCCAGCGCGACCATCGGCATCGCCCGCTGAACCCGCCGCGCGCGGCGCCGCGTCAGCGCGCGGCGAGGGCGCCGGCCGCGGCGCCCGCCGCGATCAGCCAGATCGGGCTCACCCGCGTGGCCATCATCGCGACGACCGTGCCCAGCACCAGCAGCAGGTCGAGCGGGCGCGCCGCGGCCGGCACCGCCAGCAGCCAGCCGATCGCGAACAGCAGGCCGATGGTCAGCGGCGCCATGCCGGTGGTGAAGGCGCGCACCGGCAGCGAGCTGCGCCGCGCCGCGCCGTAGCGCGAGACCGCCAGCACCAGCACGGTGGACGGCAGCAGGATGCCGCTCATCGTCGCCAGGGTGCCGAGCGGGCCGGCCACCTGCCAGCCCAGCGCCGCGATGAAGAGCACGTTCGGGCCGGGCGCAGCCTGGCCGATCGCGATCGACGCGGAGAACTGGGCGTCGCTCAGCCAGTGCTGTTCGCCGACGAGGTAGCGGTGCATGTCGGGCGAGGCGGTCAGCGCGCCACCCACCGACAGCAGGCTGAGCAGTGCGAAATGGCCGAACAGCGCAGCGAGCTGGGCCGCGTCCAGCGGCGAGCCGAGCGACTGCAGCAGCGCATGGCTGCTCACCGGGAGGTCTCCGACCGGCGCAGCCGCCAGACGGCCAGCGCGATGCCGAGGCTGCCGAGGCCGAAGACCACCGCCACCAGCGGCCAGCGCAGCACGCCGACCATCAGGAAGGCCGCCAGCGCCAGCGCGGCGCACAGCGGCCGGCCGAGCGGATTGCGCTGCAGCGAGCCGGCCAGCTTGAGCGCGGTGGCCGTCACCAGGCCGGCGGCCACGGCCCCCATGCTGCGCAGCATCGAATCCACCACCGGGTGCTGCGCAAAGTGCGCATAGCCGGCCGAGGCGGCCAGCACGAGCAGGGCCGGCACGCACAGCATGCCGCCGAGGGCCGCCAGCACGCCGCGCCAGCCGAACCAGCGGTCGCCGGCCATGATCGACAGGTTGATGATGTTCGGCCCCGGCAGCACCTGCGCCAGCGACAGCATCTCGACGAACTGCTCGCGGCTGAGCCAGCCCAGGCGCTCGACCAGCTCGCGCTGCGCCACCGCGAGCACGCCGCCGAAGCCCTGCAGCGCGAGCCGGTTGAAGGCGAGGAACAGCTCGGTCGGCGAGCGCGGGCCCGCCACCGGTGCGCCCTCGTCCGGTGGCCCGGCCGGGGCGCTGCCATCGCCCGCCGCGGTGCCCACCGGAGCCTGCGGCGTCATGCGCGCTCCCCGCGGCGCTGCACCCACAGGCTGAGCGCGACGGCCACCGCCATCGTGGCCGCGCCGACCGCGTGCAGCGGCGCATAGCCGCCATGGGCGATCAGCCAGCCGCCGCCGGCCGAGCCGACCGCCTGGCCGAGGTAGATCGCCGAGGAGTTCAGCGCCATCAGCGCCGGCGCCAGCAGCGGGGCGGCCTGGCCGAGGCGGGCCTGCTGCGAGGAGTTCGCGGCGAAGCAGGCCAGGCCCCAGGGCGTGATCACGAGGATCGCCGTCGCGAGGCTGGTCGCGAGCGGCCAGGCCAGCAGGCTGGTCAGCATCAGCACGCCGGCCAGCGTGGCGGCGCGGCCCGCCCCGAAGCGGTCGACGTGCCGGGCCACGGCCAGGTTGCCGACCAGGCCGCAGGCCCCGAACCAGGCCAGCAGCAGGCCGAGCCCGGCGGGCGCCACCTGCAGCACGTCGCGCGCATACGGCGCGAGGTAGGTCATCAGCACGAACTGCCCGGCCGCCTGCACCGCGGTGACCGCGACCATGGCCATCAGCACCGGGTGGCGGAAGATGCCGCGCCAGGCCGCCATCGACAGCGCGGCCGGTCGCACGCCATCGGGCATCGCGACGGCCACCGCGGCCGCCGCGCTCAGCGCGAGCAGCGCCACCGCGCCATAGGCCATGCGCCAGCCGACCGTCTCGCCGATCCAGGCGGCCGCCGGCATGCCGAGCACGGACGCCAGCGACCAGCCGAGGAAGATGAAGCCGACGCTGCGCCCGCGCTGGTTCGCCGGCGCCATGACGCCGACGGCGGCGGCCGCCTGCGGCGTGAACACCGCGGCCGCCAGCACGGTCAGCGCGCGCACCGGCCAGAGCGCCGCATAGCTCGGCATCAGCGCGCAGGCGAGGTGGCCCGCGGCGTACCAGAGCATGGCCGCCACCAGCAGCCGGCGCCGGTCGAAGCCGGCCACCCAGCCCGCCAGCAGCGGCGCGCCGAAGCACATCACGGCGGCGGCGATCGCGATCAGCTGGCCGGCCACCGCGACCGACACCTGCAGCGAGCGCACCAGGTCGTTCAGGCTGCCGGCCGCGACCATCACGCCGCAGCCGGTGACGAAATTGCCGTACAGCAGGGCCCAGCGGGCGGCCGGCAGGCGTGCCGCGTGCGCGGGCAGCGGACCCACGCGCGTGGGAGATTCCGCCGCGCTCGCCTCCGCACCGGGAGCGGCGGCGGGCAGGCCGGCCGTCGCGGGCATCAGCGCAGGACCTTCAGCGCCTCCGGGTTGACGACGTTGGTCGGCTCGCCGGCAATGAAGTTCAGCACGTTGTCGAAGGCCGCGTCGAAGTACATCTCGTAGCTGTCCTGCTCGACGTAGCCGATGTGCGGCGTGCAGACCGCGTTCTCCAGCCGCAGCAACGGGTGGCCCTGCAGGATGGGCTCGGTCTCGAACACGTCCACCGCGGCCATGCCGGGCCGGCCGCGGTTCAGCGCCGACACCAGCGCGCCGTCTTCGATCAGCTCGGCGCGCGAGGTGTTGACGATCAGCGCGGTCGGCTTCATGCGCGACAGCTGGTCCAGCGTGACGATGCCGCGCGTCTGCTCGTTCAGCCGCAGGTGCAGCGACAGCACGTCGCAGGCCTCGAAGAAGGCCTCGCAGCTGGGCGCCGGCACGTGGCCATCGGCGCGGGCGCGCTCGCGCGAGGCCTCGCTGCCCCAGACCGTCACGTGCATGCCGAAGGCCCGGCCGTAGCCCGCGACCAGCTGGCCGATGCGGCCGTAGCCCCAGATGCCCAGCGTCTTGCCGCGCAGCGTCATCCCGACGCCGAAGTTCGGCGGCATCGACGCCGACTTCAGCCCCGACTGCTGCCAGGCGCCGTGCTTCAGGTTGCCGATGTACTGCGGCAGGCGGCGCATCGCCGCCAGCGTCAGCGCCCAGGTGAGTTCCGCTGGCGCAACCGGGGAGCCGACGCCTTCGGCCACCGCGATGCCGAGCCGCGTCGCCGCGGCCAGGTCGATGTGCGGGCCGGCGCGGCCGGTCTGCGCGATCAGCTTCAGGCGGGGCAGCTTCTCCAGCAGCGCGCGCGGGAAATGCGTGCGTTCGCGGATCAGGACCAGGACATCGGCGTCGCGCAGCCGGACCGCGAGCTGACCGATGCCCTTGACGGTGTTGGTGAAGACCTTGGCATTGAGCGACTCCAGCTTGTGCGCGCAGGGCAGCTTGCGCACGGCGTCCTGGTAGTCGTCGAGGATGATGATGTTCACTACGCGGGGCAGCAGCGGGTGCGTCGGGTGAAAGCCGTCGATTGTGCACCCGCGCCCCGGCAGGCACCGGGGCCCGCGCCGCCCGCCGGGGCCTCGGCCGCCCGGGGTGCGCGTCTCAGAAGCTGTGAATGAACCCGGCGCGTCCGAGCGGGTGCCGCAAACGGGTGCAATCAAGGCGCAAACCACAGCCATAGCTCGGGCTATGGCG
>NZ_BBYR01000042.1 GCF_001293525.1 Pseudideonella sakaiensis
TCGCGACCGCCGCTCAGCGGCTCGCGCCAGCCGCCCGGCCGCTCAGCTGCGCACCTCCGGCGCACGCTGCACGCGGGTGCGGCCGCCGGTGGTGACCAGCAGCACCGGGTCGCCGGCGTTCAGCACCTCCTGGCCACGCGCCTGCACGATCGCGCGGCGCTCGCCGTTGCGCAGCTGCACCAGCACCTCGACGGCCTCCTCGCGGGTGCCGTAGCGCTCGACCGCGTTGCCGACCACCGCGCCGACGACGGCACCGAGCACCGCGCCGACCGCGGAATCGCGGTAGCCGCCGACGCCGGAACCGGCGATGCCGCCGACGACGCCGCCGGCCATGCCGCCGACGCCGCTCTGCCGGCCTTCGACCACGACGGGCCGCACCGAGAGCACGGTCGCGTCCTGCACCTGCGACAGGCGCTGCGCGTCGCGCGGCTGCACGACGTCGGGGCTGGTGGTGGAGCAGGCCGCCAGCGTTGCGGCCAGCAGCAGCGCGATCAGCCCGGACACCGGCCGCGTCGCGCGGCGGGCGTCCGGCGTGGGGGAAAGCGTGGGATGGGCCATGGTCACCTCTCGATCGGATGCGGCATCCGCCGCCTGTGCAGTGTCGCGCAGCCGCGTTAACCCCGTGTAAAGCCTCGTCGCCGTGTCGCTGCCGGGCGTGCGGGAATGCCGGCGTGGCGCCCCGGTGCCGCGGCCGTCAGCCGTGCAGCCGGCTGCTGCGCGGCACGCTCGCGAGCAGGAACTCCATCTGGTCGGCCAGGATGCGGCGGCCGCGCAGGATCATGTCCTCGTGCAGGCTCGGCACGTAGGGCAGGTAGAGCAGCGTCATCCGCGCCTCCTCGGGCAGCCGGCTGCCCTTCTGCCCATTGCAGGGGCGGCACGCGGTGATGCAGTTCATCCAGTGGTCCTGCCCGCCGCGCGAGGTCGGCACGATGTGCTCGCGCGTCAGGTCGTCCAGCGCGAAGCGGCCGCCGCAGTAGGCGCAGACGTGCCGGTCGCGGGCGAACAGCTTGGCGTTGGTGAGGGCCGGGGTCTGGCGCCAGGCGCGGCTGGGCACCGCGCCGCGCACCGCGATGATCGGGTGCAGCTCGATGCGCGACTGCAGCCCGGTGCGCCGCTGCAGGCCGCCGCGCAGCACCGTGAAGGCCTCGCCCAGCGTCCAGGCCACGCCGTCGCTCGCATAGATCACCGCCGCTTCCTTGGCGGAGATCCACGATTGCGGGCGACCCGACACGTCGAGTTGCAGCACGTCCATCCCGTCAGCGCTCCTTCGTCCACTAGGGTACTGCAATCCGCGTGCCCTGCTCAAGGCGAGGAAAGACGCGGCCCGGCCGGCGAGGGGGCACTCGGTTGACGCCGGTGGGACCGCGGTATGCCCGGCCGGCGTGTCGGGCGTGTGTCCGTGGCGCGCCGCTGCCGTGGTCGTCGTGCAGCCGCGGCAGGACGGGCCGGCACGGGCGGATCCGCCGCGCCGGTCCGCCGCGGGGGTCCGGGCCGGGCCGCAGCGGGCGGGGTTTAGACGCCGCGCTCTAGAAAAAGACCCCGTCAGGACCGCCCCGAGGCGCGCCGATGCTTGGGTTTTCACAAAAGACCTGCAAAATAGAACGACCGTTCGATTCCGAGCCCGGGGCCCTCCCCGCCCGACCCCGCCCCGCCGCCATCGCCGCCATTGCCCCAAGCCTCGCCCCCGTGCCCACCGTCTTCCCTCCGCCCACCCCCGCGCGCGACACCGCCGCGCCGCCGCGCAGCCTGCAGAAAGGCCAGCAGACCCGCAGCGCGATCCTCGAGGCGGCGCTGGGCCTGGCCTCGCACATGGGGCTGGAGGGGCTGTCGATCGGCGCGCTGGCCGAGCTGATGGGCATGAGCAAGTCCGGCGTCTTCGCGCACTTCGGCTCGCGCGAGGAACTGCAGATCTCGGTGGTGCGCGAGTACCACGCGAAGTTCGAGGAAGAGGTCTTCTACCCGGCGATGGCCGAGCCGCGCGGCCTGCCGCGGCTGGCCGGCCTGTTCGAGCGCTGGGTGCGCCGCGTGGCGGTGGAGATCGATTCCGGCTGCATCTACATCAGCGGCGCGGTCGAGTTCGACGACCGCCCGGGCCCGGTGCGCGACGCGCTGGCCGGCATGGTGCAGACCTGGCAGGACGCGCTCGCGCGGGCGATCGACCTGGCGGTGGCCGAGGGCCACCTGCGGCCCGACACCGAGGCGGCGCAGCTGCTGTTCGAGGTGCACGGCCTGATCCTCGCGCTGCACCACGACGCGCGCTTCCTGCGCAACCCCGATTCGATCGCGCGCGCCCGCCGGGCCTTCGACCGCGTGATCGCCGCCCATGCCACCGAGGCCGGCCAGCAGGCGCTGCTGCAGCGCGCCGCCGGCGCGTCCGCGCGCTGAGCCCGCGCCGCCCCGTTCGCCCGTCCCCCTTTCTCCCCATCCTTCATTCCAGGAGACCCGCGATGCCCCAGTACACCCCGCCGCTGCGCGACATGCAGTTCGTGCTGCACGAGGTCCTGAACCTCACGGAAGAGCTCAAGGCCCTGCCGGCGCATGCCGAGCTGGACGCCGACACCGTCAACGCCGTGCTGGAAGAGGCCGGCAAGTTCGCCGCCGAGGTGGTATTCCCGCTGAACCAGGGCGGCGATGCCGAGGGCTGCACGCTCGACAAGGCCAGCCACGAGGTGACCGCGCCGACCGGCTTCAAGGCGGCCTACGCGAAGTACATCGAGGGCGGCTGGCCGGCGCTGAGCTGCGACCCGAAGTTCGGCGGCCAGGGCCTGCCGATCACGCTGAACCAGTGCCTGTTCGAGATGCTCAACAGCGCCAACCAGGCCTGGACCATGTACCCCGGCCTGTCGCACGGCGCCTACGAGGCGCTGCTGGCCCACGGCACGCCGGAGCAGCAGGCCACCTACCTGCCCAAGCTGGTGAGCGGCGAGTGGACGGGCACCATGTGCCTGACCGAGCCGCACTGCGGCACCGACCTCGGCCTGCTGCGCACCAAGGCCGAGCCGCAGCCCGACGGCCGCTACCGCCTGAGCGGCCAGAAGATCTTCATCTCGGCCGGCGAGCACGACCTGGTCGAGAACATCGTGCACCTGGTGCTGGCCCGCCTGCCGGACGCGCCGGCCGGCAGCAAGGGCATCTCGCTGTTCGTGGTGCCGAAGTTCCTCGTCAACGCCGACGGCACGCTCGGCGAGCGCAACCCGATCTTCTGCGGCGCGCTCGAGCACAAGATGGGCATCCATGGCAACGCCACCTGCCAGATGAACCTGGACGGCGCGCTCGGCACCCTGGTCGGCCAGCCGAACAAGGGCCTGGCGGCGATGTTCATCATGATGAACGCGGCCCGCCTGGGCGTGGGCATGCAGAGCCTGGGCCTGACCGAGGTGGCCTACCAGAACGCGGTGGCCTACGCGAAGGACCGCCTGCAGATGCGCAGCCTGAGCGGGCCGAAGGCGCCCGAGAAGGCGGCCGACCCGATCATCGTGCACCCCGACGTGCGCAAGATGCTGCTCACCGCGCGGGCCTACGCCGAGGGCGGCCGGGCGCTGGCCATCCACAGCGCGCTGCTGATCGACAAGGAACTGAACCACCCCGACGAGGCGGTGCGCCAGGAGGCGGCCGACGAGGTGGCGCTGCTGACGCCGATCGTCAAGGCCTTCCTGACGGACAACGGCTGGATCGCCACCTCGCACTGCCTGCAGGTCTTCGGCGGCCACGGCTACATCGCCGAGTGGGGCATGGAGCAGTTCGTGCGGGACGCCCGCATCAACATGATCTACGAGGGCACCAACACCATCCAGTCGCTCGACCTGCTGGGCCGCAAGGTGCTGGCCGACAACGGCAAGAAGCTGAAGAAGTTCGGCCGCCGCATCGCCGAGTTCGTCGAGGAGGAGGGCACGAACGAGGCGATGCAGGAGTTCGTCAACCCGCTGGCCGACCTGGGCGACAAGGTGACCAAGCTCACCACCGAGCTGGGCATGAAGGCCTTCGGCAACCCGGACGAGGTGGGCGCGGCGGCGGTGGACTACCTGCGCGTCTGCGGCCACCTGATCTTCGCCTACTTCTTCGCGCGCATGGCCAAGGTGGCGCTGGAGAAGCAGGGCGCCGGCGACCCGTTCTACACCGCCAAGCTGCACACCGCGCGCTTCTACTTCGCCAAGCTGCTGCCCGAGACGGCCGGCCTGATCCGCAGCGCCCGCGCCGGCGTGGCCCCGCTGATGGCGATGGACGAGGCGCTGTTCTGAGCCCCCGCCGACACGACGAACCGAGGAGACACCGATGCGACCCTTTCCCCGCGCCCTGATCACCGCCGCCGTGCTCGCCGCCCCGCTGGCCGCCTTCGCGCAGGCCAGCCCGGTGGGGCTGTGGAAGACGATCGACGACGAGACGAAGCAGGAGAAGTCGCTGGTGCGCATCAGCGAGGCCGGCGGCGTGGTGAGCGCGAAGATCGAGAAGCTGCTCGACCCGACCAAGCAGGACGCCGTCTGCGACAAGTGCAGCGACGAGCGCAAGGGCCAGCGCATCGTCGGCATGACGATCGTGCGCAACGTGAAGCAGAACGCCGACGACAAGGCGCTGTGGGACGGCGGCGAGATCCTCGATCCGAACAACGGCAAGACCTACAAGGTGCGGCTGAAGCCGGTCGACGGCGGCAAGGCGCTGGAGGTGCGCGGCTACATCGGCGCGCCGCTGCTCGGCCGCACCCAGACCTGGCAGCGCGTCGAGTGAACGCGCCCGCCCCGACCCCCATTCCCACCCAGGAGAAGACCGTGAGTCGATTCATCGTTCGCAAGGTGGCCGTGCTCGGCGCCGGCGTGATGGGCGCGCAGATCGCCGCCCACCTCGTCAACTGCAAGGTGCCGGTGGTGCTGTTCGACCTGCCGGCCAGGGAAGGCCCGAAGAACGGCATCGTGACGCGGGCCGTCGACAACCTGAAGAAGCTGAAGCCGGCGCCGCTGGGCATTCCCGAGGACGCCGCGCTGATCGAGGCCGCGAACTACGAGGAGCACCTGGACCGCCTGGCCGGCTGCGACCTGGTGATCGAGGCGATCGCCGAGCGCATGGACTGGAAGCTGGACCTGTACACGAAGATCGCGCCGCACGTGGCCCCGCATGCGATCGTCGCCAGCAACACCTCCGGCCTGTCGATCACGCGCCTGGGCGAGGTGCTGCCGGAGGCGCTGAAGCCGCGCTTCTGCGGCATCCACTTCTTCAACCCGCCGCGCTACATGGCGCTGGTGGAGCTGATCCCGACGCCGGACACCCGGGCCGAGATCCTCGACCAGCTCGAGGGCTTCGTCACCACCGCGCTCGGCAAGAGCGTGGTGCGCGCGAAGGACACGCCGAACTTCATCGCCAACCGCGTCGGCATCGCCGGCATGCTGGCCACGATGATCGAGGCGGAGAAGTTCGGCCTGAGCGTCGACGTGGTCGACGACCTGACCGGCAAGAAGCTCGGCCGCGCCAGCAGCGGCACCTTCCGCACCGCCGACGTGGTGGGCCTGGACACCATGGCCCACGTGATCCGCACGCTGCAGGACAACCTCGGCCCGGACCGCGCCAACGACCCCTTCTACCCGACCTATGCGACGCCGCCGGTGCTGGCCGCGCTGATCGAGCAGGGCGCGCTGGGCCAGAAGACCGGCGCCGGCTTCTACAAGAAGGTCGGCCGCGACATCCTGCGGCTCGACCCGGCCACGCGCGACTACGTGCCCGGCGGCGGCAAGGCCGACGAGATCGTCGCGCGCATGCTGAAGAAGGCGCCGGCCGAGCGGCTCAAGCTGCTGCGCGAGTCGAGCAACCCGCAGGCGCAGTTCCTCTGGGCCATCCTGCGCGACAGCTTCCACTACTGCGCCGTGCACCTGGCCGACATCGCCGACAGCGCGCGCGACATCGATTTCGCGATGCGCTGGGGCTTCGGCATGAGCCAGGGCCCGTTCGAGCTGTGGCAGCAGGCCGGCTGGAACACCGTGGCGCAGTGGATCCAGGAAGACATCGCCGCCGGCAAGACCCTGAGCAGCGCGCCGCTGCCCTCCTGGGTGACCGACGGCGCGGTCGCGCGCATGAACGGCGTGCACCAGCCCGAGGGCTCGTGGAGCGCCGCGCACGCGCGCTTCGTGCAGCCGAGCACGCTGCCGGTCTACCAGCGCCAGCGCTTCCGCGAGAGCGTGTTCGGCGCCGGCGCCGAGGCGCCGCTGAAGGCCGGCACCGAGGTCTTCCGCAACGAGGAGATCCGCGTCTGGACGCTGGACGGCGAGGTGCTGATCGCCAGCATCACGGCGAAGCTGCACCTGATCAGCCCCGCCGTCACCGAGGGCCTGCTGAAGGCCGTCGAACTGGCCGAGCAGTCCTACCAGGGCCTGGTGATCTGGTCGCCCGACGACGTGTTCTCGGCCGGCGCCAACCTCGAGGCGCTGATGCCGGTGTTCATGAAGTCGGGCGCCAAGGGCATCGCGCCCGAGGAGAAGAAGCTGCAGGACGCGATGCTGCGCATCCGCTACGCGCAGGTGCCGGTGGTCGCGGCGATGCGCGGGCTGGCGCTGGGCGGCGGCTGCGAGCTGGCCGTGCACTGCGCGCGCCGGGTCGCCGCGATGGAGAGCTACGTCGGCCTGGTCGAGGTCGGCGTCGGCCTGATCCCGGGCGGCGGCGGCCTGGCCTACATCGCGCGCCGCGCGGCCGAGATGGCGGCGGCCGGCGGCAACACCGCGGCGGTGGGCGACATCCAGAAGTTCCTGATCGACGGCTTCACCAACGCGGCGATGGCCAAGGTGGCCACCAGCGCGATCGAGGCGCGCCGCATGGGCTGGCTGCTGTGGAGCGACGTGATCGTGCCGCACAAGGACGAGCTGCTGCACGTGGCGCTCGAGCAGGCCAAGGGCCTGGCGGCCAGCGGCTGGCGCCCGCCGGTGGCGGCGCCCTTCCCGGTGGCCGGCCGCAACGCGATCGCCACCATCCGCGCCCAGCTCGCCAACCTGCGCGACGGCGGCCTGGCCAGCGTGCACGACGACCACCTGGCCACCCGGATCGCCGAGGTGGTCTGCGGCGGCGACGTGGATGCCGGCTCGCTGGTCACCGAGGAGTACCTGATGACGCTGGAGCGCCAGCGCTTCTGCGCGCTGCTGGAGCACCCCAAGACCCAGGAACGGATCATGGGCATGCTGCAGACCGGCAAGCCCGTGCGCAACTGACCGCCGAGGACATCGACATGAGCAAGCAAGTGCAAGACGCCTACATCGTGGCGGCCACGCGGACCCCGATCGGCAAGTCGGGCCGCGGCTTCTTCCGCAACACCCGGCCGGACGACCTGCTGGTCGCGGCCATCCGCAGCGCGCTGGCGCAGGTTCCCACGCTGGACCCGGCGGCGATCGAGGACGCCGTGATCGGCTGCTCCTTCCCGGAGGCCGAGCAGGGCATCAACATGGCGCGCGTGGCCGTCACCCTGGCCGGCCTGCCGCACAGCGTGGCCGGCATCACCGTCAACCGCTTCTGCGCCTCCGGCCTGAGCGCGGTGCAGATGGCGGCCGACCGGATCCGCGTCGGCGAGGCCGACGTGGTGATCGCCGGCGGCGCCGAGTCGATGAGCCTGGTGCCGATGGGCGGCAACAAGCCCTCCTTCAACCCCGAGGTCTTCGCGCGCGACGAGAACCTGGGCATCGCCTACGGCATGGGCCTGACGGCCGAGAAGGTGGCGCAGCAGTGGAAGGTCTCGCGCGAGGCGCAGGACGCCTTCGCGCTGGCCTCGCACCAGAAGGCGCTGAAGGCGCAGCAGGCCGGCGAGTTCAGCGACGAGATGACGCCCTTCGAGGTGGTCTCGCGCAGCCCCGACCTGGCCACCGGCGGCGTGCGCGAGACGCGCCGCACCGTGTCGCTCGACGAGGGCCCGCGCGCCGACACCTCGCTCGAAGGGCTGGCGCGGCTGCGCCCGGTGTTCGCCGCACCCAAGGACCCGACCGGCAAGGCCACCGGACTGGGCTCGGTGACGGCCGGCAACAGCTCGCAGACCAGCGACGGCGCCGGCGCGCTGATCCTGGCCAGCGAGAAGGCGGTGAAGCAGTTCGGCCTGCAGCCGCTGGCGCGCTTCGTCAGCTTCGCGATCCGCGGCGTGCCGCCGCACATCATGGGCATCGGCCCGATCGAGGCGATCCCGGTGGCGCTGCGCGCGGCCGGCCTGCGGCTCGACGACCTCGGCTGGATCGAGCTGAACGAGGCCTTCGCGGCGCAGGCGCTGGCGGTGATCGAGACCGTCGGCCTCGACCCGGCCAAGGTCAACCCGATGGGCGGCGCGATCGCGCTCGGCCACCCGCTGGGCGCCACCGGAGCGATCCGCTCGGCCACCGTGGTGCACGCGCTGCGCCGCCACCAGCTGAAGTACGGCATGGTGACGATGTGCGTCGGCATGGGCCAGGGCGCTGCCGGCATCTTCGAAAGGGTTTGATCGCCCCCCCCCGGAGCGCCTCACGGCGCTCCCCCCCAGGGGGGCGCCGCCGATGGACCGGCGGAGCCGGATCCATGGCGGCTGGCTGGGTCAACCCCCCCCGGAGCGCCTTACGGCGCTCCCCCCCAGGGGGGCGCCGCCGATGGACCGGCGGAGCCGGATCCATGGCGGCTGCTTGGTCTTTTTTGTGACGGACGCGGTTGGGTTTGGGGTGAGTGGCTTGTGCGTTGGGAGAGGATGAGATGAGTATCAGGACCCATGTGCTGAACGGCGTGGCGACGATCGAGATCGCGCGGCCGGAGAAGAAGAACGCGATCACGGCGGCGATGTACCAGGCGATGGCCGAGGGGCTGGAGGCGGCGCAGCAGGACGGCGCGGTACGCGCGGTGCTGATCGTCGGGCAGCCGGGCATCTTCACCTCCGGCAACGA
Organism: Pseudideonella sakaiensis; assembly: GCF_001293525.1. Classification (GTDB taxonomy): domain Bacteria; phylum Pseudomonadota; class Gammaproteobacteria; order Burkholderiales; family Burkholderiaceae_C; genus Ideonella_A; species Ideonella_A sakaiensis. The sequence continues at coordinate 8,859 of NZ_BBYR01000042.1, forward strand.
CCTGGAGGACTTCATGGCGCGGCCGCCGGGCGCGGGTGGCAGCGGCGACGCGGAGTCGCCGGTGTTCCGCTTCATGAAGGCGCTGGTCGGCTGCGACAAGCCGGTGGTGGCGGCGGTGACCGGCGCGGCGATCGGCATCGGCACCACGCTGCTGCTGCACTGCGACTTCGTCTACGTCAGCGACGAGGCGCGGCTGGCGATGCCCTTCGTCGGCCTCGGCCTGGTGCCGGAGTTCGCGTCCAGCCTGCTGGTGCCGGCCTTGATGGGCCCGCGCCGCGCGGCCGAGAAGCTGCTGCTGGGCGAGCCCTTCACCGGCGCCGACGCGGTCGACTGCGGCATCGCCAACGCGGTGCTGCCGGCCGCCGAGGTGACGGCGCATGCGCGGCGCATCGCCGAGCGCTTCAACGCGCTGCCGCCGGGCGCGGTGCGCCAGAGCAAGCAGCTGATGCGCCGCGCGCCGCGGGCGCAGGTGCTCGAGGCCATCGCCGCCGAGGGCGAGGTCTTCGCGCAGCGGCTGCGCAGCCCGGAGGCGCGCGAGGCCTTCCAGGCCTTCTTCCAGAAGCGCAAGCCGGACTTCTCGAGCTTCTCCTGAAGCCCGGCCGGGCCGCCGGGCCGGGGTGCGCGGCCCGGCGCGCGCTCGGGGAATGCCTGAGTGCGGTGCCAGGGTCTGCCGCGCGCCGATTCAGGCGGCCGCAGGCTGACAGCCGCGCCGCCCGACCCTAGCCTCACGCCTTCGAACAAGCACGGAGGGAAACGTGATGGAAAGCCAGGTCAAGAAGTGGGGCGCCGAGTTCATCGGCACGTTCTGGCTGGTGCTCGGGGGCTGCGGCAGCGCGGTGCTGGCCGCGGGCTTTCCGGGCCTGGGCATCGGCTTCGTCGGTGTGTCGCTGGCCTTCGGGCTGACGGTGCTGACCGGCGCCTACGCCTTCGGCGGCATCTCCGGCGGCCATTTCAACCCGGCCGTCTCCGTCGGGCTGGCGGTGGCCGGCCGCTTCGACCCGAAGGAGCTGCCTGGCTACGTCATCGCGCAGGTGGCCGGGGCCATCGCCGGCGCGGCGGTGCTGTATGCGATCGCCACCGGCAAGCCGGGAGCCGAGGTCGGCGGCTTCGCGACCAACGGCTACGGCGAGCACTCGCCCGGCGGCTATGGCCTGGTCGCGGCGCTGCTGACCGAGGTCGTGCTGACCGCCGTGTTCCTGCTGATCATCCTGGGCGCGACCTCCCGGCGCAACCCGGCCGGCTTCGGCGGCCTGGCGATCGGCCTGTGCCTGACGCTGATCCACCTGGTGTCGATCCCCGTCACCAACACCTCGGTGAACCCGGCGCGCAGCACCGGCCCGGCGCTGTTCGGGCCCGCGCACGCGCTGTCGGAGCTGTGGCTGTTCTGGGTGGCGCCGATCGCCGGTGCCGCGCTCGGCGCCGCGATCTACCGCGCCCTGCTGGCCTGGCCGGGTGACGCGCCGTCGCATCCCTCGCTCGCCCGCGCCGACGAGCGGCGTCCGGTCGAGGTCTGAGCGTCGGCGGGCGCGGCGTCCGCGGCTCAGGCGTCGGCAGCCGCGGTGCCCGCGGCGCCGGCCGCGGTGCCTTCCGGCGCGTCGGCTTGCCGCGCGGCCTGGCCGCAGGCCGGGCAGTGGTGGAAGAAGGCGTTCTTGCGGGTCTCGCAGTGCCCGCAGCGGTCGTACAGCGTCAGGCCGCAGTGCACGCAGAAGTTCGGCGGCGCGACGTCCGGGCCCGGTGCCGCCGGCAGGATGGCGCGCTCGCAGGCCGGGCAGACCTGGGCCGCCATCTTCTTCAGGGCCTCGTCGTAGCCGAGCGCGCGGCGCCGCTGCGCCTCGTCCTGCTGCTCGGCCAGCCGCCGGCGCGCCAGGTAGCGGCGCATCGCGACGATCGCCCCGTGGCCGGCCAGCAAGGTGAGCAGCACGCCCACCGCGTGGCGCACGTAGCCGCCCCAGCTCGGCAGGTAGGGCACCAGCTCGACGAAGAAGGTGAACAGCGCGAACAGCACGAAGCCGCGCATCAGCGGCCAGTGCTCGCTGCGGCGCCGGCGCGCCACCATCCAGCCGGCCAGCGCCAGCAGCGGCAGCGTGAGCGCGAGCCGCAGGCCGAACACGCGCAGTTCCTGGCGGAACACCGCGCGCTGCAGCCCGGCCTGCGCCGCGTCGAGCAGCGCGGCCTCGCTGCGCCGCTCGCGCGCGAGCTGCTGCGCGGCGGCCAGGCGCTGCGCCTCGATCGCCTCCACGGCCTCCTCGGCGCGGCGCTGCACGGCCTTCAGCCCGTCGAGCTCGCGGGTGCGGCGCAGCACCTCCGGGTCCTGCGCGGGGTCGGTGGTCGCGGTGCGGGCGCCGAGCCAGTTGTCGGTGGCCTCGCGCGCCGAGCGGTAGGCGTTCCCGGCGGCGGCGGCGCGCTGGCGCGCGGTGGCGAGGCGCTCGCCCGCGTCCACGTCGTCGGCGGCCAGGCGCTTCTGCGCGGCCCGCGTGGCGGCCAGCGCCTCGGCGTCCGCGAACTGCTCGACCGTCGGGGGCTCGTCCAGCCGCGGCAGGTCGGCCACCAGCTGGCTGCCCAGGCCGACCAGGAAGCCGGCGAAGGCGAAGGACAGCAGCCACATCCCGGCGGCGAACAGCTTCTCCGGCACGCGCAGGCTCTTGAACATCGCGGCTCCTCGAGGAAGCGCCGGCGGCCGCCCGGCGCGGCGGCTCGGCGTCAGTCGCGCGGGATCTCGCGCGGCTGGCCGTCGCGGTCGATCGCGACGTAGGTCAGGTTGGCCTGGGTCACCTTCACCACCACCGGCTGGGCCGGGTTGCGCTCGGCATAGACCTCCACGTGCACCGTCACCGAGGTGCGCCCGACCCGGGTCACGCGGGCGTAGAAGCTCAGCAGGTCGCCCACCGACACCGGCTGCTTGAACACGAACTCGTTGACCGCCACGGTGGCGATGCGCCCGCGCGCGACGCGCGCCGGCAGCACCGCGCCGGCCAGGTCGACCTGGGCCATGATCCAGCCGCCGAAGATGTCGCCGTTGCCGTTCGCGTCGGCCGGCATCGGCATCACGCGCATCACCAGCTCGCGCCCGTCCGGCAGCCGCAGCGGGCCGGGGGCGCCCGACACGGGCTGCAGCGCCGCCTTGTCCGGCGGCCTTGTAATCTCGCCCATCGCGCTGCACCTCCAGGATTGCCGTCGCGCCATTCTTCCACGCCCCCGCCCGCCATGCGCCGCTCCTCCGCCGCCGACCTGCCGCTGCCGCCGCCCGTTCCGGGGGCGCCGCCGGCGCCGCCCGCGGCCGGCTCCGACTGGTCGACGCTGCGCCGCCTGGGCCCCTACCTGTGGCGCTGGCGCTGGCGGGTCGGCCTGGCGCTGGCCTGCCTGATCGCGGCCAAGGGCGCCAACATCGGCGTGCCGCTGGTGCTGAAGCAGCTCGTCGATGCGCTGGACCTGAAGCCCGGCGACCCGCGCAGCGTGCTGGCGGTGCCGGTGGCGCTGCTGCTGGCCTACGGGGCGCTGCGGGTGTCGGTGACGCTGTTCACCGAGCTGCGCGAGTTCGTCTTCTACCCGGTGGCCGCGCGCGTGGCCCGCAACGTCTCGCTGGAGGCCTTCGAGCACCTGCTGGCGCTGAGCCTGCGCTTCCACCTGACGCGCCAGACCGGCGGCGTCTCGCGCGACATGGAGCGCGGCTCGCGCGCCATCGTCTCGCTGCTCAACTACACCGTCTACCACATCGTCCCGACGGCGGTGGAGATCACGCTGGTGATCGGCCTGCTGGCCAGCCGCTTCGACGGCTGGTTCGCCGCCATCGCCTTCGGCGCGCTGGGCTGCTACGTCGGCTTCACGGTGACGGTGACGGAGTGGCGCACGCGCTTCCGCCGCGCGATGAACGAGCAGGACTCGCGCGCCAACACCCGCGCGATCGACGCGCTGCTGAACTACGAGACGGTCAAGGTCTTCGGCAACGAGGCCTTCGAGCAGCGGCGCTACGACGACAACCTGCGCCAGCTGGAGCGCGCGTCCGTCAAGTCGCAGACCTCGCTGTCGCTGCTCAACCTGGGCCAGAGCCTGATCATCGCGGTGGCCGTGACGCTCCTGGTCTGGCGCGCCACCGTGGGCGTGGTCGACGGCACGATGACGCTCGGCGACCTGGTGCTGGTGAATGCCCTGATGATCCAGCTCTACATGCCGCTGAACTTCCTCGGCGTGCTGTACCGGGAGATCAAGCAGTCGCTGATCGACATGGAGAAGATGTGGACGCTGCTCGGCGAGCACCGCGAGGTGGCCGACGCGCCCGGGGCACCGGCGCTGGCGCTGCAGGGGCCGCCGGCAGTGGCCTTCCACCACGTGGATTTCGGCTACGAGCCGCAGCGCCGCATCCTGCACGACGTGAGCTTCGAGATCCCGGCCGGCCGCACCGTCGCGGTGGTCGGCCCGTCGGGCTCGGGCAAGAGCACGCTGGCGCGGCTGCTGTTCCGCTTCTACGACGTCGATGGCGGCGCCATCACCGTCGGCGGGCAGGACCTGCGCGCGGTGACCCAGGCCTCGCTGCGCCAGGCCATCGGCATCGTCCCGCAGGACACCGTGCTCTTCAACGACACCGTCGAGTACAACATCGCCTACGGCCGCCCGGGGGCCGACCGCGCCGCGGTCGAGGCGGCGGCGCGCTCGGCGCACATCCACGACTTCATCGCCCGCTCGCCGCGCGGCTACGAGACGATGGTCGGCGAGCGCGGGCTCAAGCTCTCCGGCGGCGAGAAGCAGCGCGTGGCGATCGCCCGCACGCTGCTGAAGGACCCGCCGGTGATGGTCTTCGACGAAGCCACCTCGGCGCTCGACTCCGCCAACGAACGCGCGATCCAGGCCGAGCTCGCGCGCGTCGCGCGCGACCGCACCACGCTGGTGGTGGCGCACCGCCTGTCCACGGTGGTCGATGCGCACCAGATCCTGGTGATGGAGCACGGCCGCATCGTCGAGCGCGGCACCCATGTCGAGCTGCTCGCGGCCGACGGCGCCTATGCGCGCATGTGGCGGCTGCAGCAGCAGGGCCGGGCCGGCGCGCCGGCGGACGGCGGAAGCACCCTTGCCGAGGCGGTGCCGGCGGCGTAGAACCGCGGCATGGAAACCAAGTGGCTCGAGGACTTCGTGAGCCTCGCCGAGACCCGCAGCTTCTCCCGCTCCGCGCAGCTGCGCCACGTCACCCAGCCGGCCTTCTCGCGCCGCATCCAGGCGCTCGAGGCCTGGGCCGGCATCGACCTGGTCGACCGCTCCGCCTACCCGACCCGCCTCACGCCCGCCGGCGAGACCTTCCATGCCCAGGCGCTGGAGATCCTCGGCAACCTGCAGGCCGCGCGCAACCTGCTGCGCAGCCACCAGGCGGGCGCGCAGGACATGATCGAGTTCGCGGTGCCGCACTCGCTGGCCTTCACCTTCTTCCCGCACTGGGTGATGGACCTGCGGCAGCACTTCGGCAACCTGAAGAGCCGGCTGATCGCGCTGAACGTGCACGACGCGGTGATGCAGCTGACCGAGGGCGGCTGCGACCTGCTGATCGCCTACCACCACCCCAGCCAGCCGCTGCAGCTCAACCCCGACCGCTACGAGATGCTCAGCCTCGGCCACGAAACGCTCGCGCCGTATGCGAAGGCGGTCGGCGGCACGGGCGGCGGGGCGCCGCTGTTCGCGCTGCCGCCGCCGGCCGGCCGCAGCGTGCCCTTCCTGGCCTACGCCTCGGGCGCCTACCTCGGCCGGCTGGTCGAGGTGATCACCCAGCAGGCGCAGCCGGCGCTCAACCTCGAGCCGATCTACGAGACCGACATGGCCGAGGGCCTGAAGGCGATGGCGCTGGAGGGCCACGGCGTGGCCTTCCTGCCGGCCAGCTCGGTGCGCAAGGAACTCAAGGCGCACCGCCTGGTGCGGGCCGCGCCGGCCGGCCAGCACGAGCTGACGATGGAGGTGCGCATCTACCGCGAGCGGCCCGAGCTGTCGCGGCTGGCCAAGGCCGGTGCGCGGGCGCTGTGGGAATTCCTGCGCGCGCGCAGCGAACGGCGGCCGCCGGCGCCGGCCGCGGCCCCGCCGGCCTCGCGTCGCACGGCCACCGTCGCCCAGCCGCCGGTCTAGGGGTTTTCACCGTGTGCCCATGCACGCTTCGCATGGGCCCTCCTCGAATCGGCATTGGCTGCGGGCCGCGCGCTGCCCCTATATTGCGCGGCTTCGCGCCCGGCCCGGCCCGGCATGGCGCGAAGCTTGCTGGCCGACACGCTTTCCGCGCACCCGGGCGGGCAGCGCGCGCCACGCACGCCGGACCCCGGGGAAGTCAGGGCTTGCCCCGACGACCCCGTCCCTAGAATGCCCGTTGCGTGGTTTCGACCCTGACCGGGGCTTGAGCCCCCTATCCGTACGTTGGAGATCCGAATGAACAAGTCGATGTGGCTGAACGCGGTGGCCGTGGCGGCCGCCCTCGGGGCCGCCGGGGCGGCCCAGGCCGACACCCTGGGCAAGATCAAGAGCAGCGGCAGCGTCACGATGGGGGTGCGCGAATCCTCCGGCGCGCTGAGCTACACGCTGGGCGACGGCAAGTACGTGGGCTACCACGTCGAGATCTGCAGCCGCGCGCTGGCCGACATCCAGAAGCAGCTCGGCCTGGCCAAGCTGGACATCAAGTACCAGCCGGTCACCTCGCAGAACCGCATCCCGCTGGTGCAGAACGGCACCGTGGACATCGAGTGCGGCTCGACCACCAACAACGCCTCGCGCCAGAAGGACGTGTCCTTCGCGGTCACCACCTTCGTCGAGGAGGTGCGCATCGCGGTGAAGGCCAATTCCGGCATCAACTCGATCAAGGACCTGGTCGGCAAGAACGTCGCCACCACCACCGGCACGACCTCGGTGCAGACGCTGCGCCGCCATGAGCGCGCCAACGGCGTCGACTTCAAGGAGGTCTTCGGCAAGGACCACGCCGACAGCTTCCTGCTGCTCGAGTCCGGCCGCGCCGATGCCTTCGTGATGGACGGCGCGATCCTGGCCGGCAACATCGCCAAGGCGAAGAACCCGGCCGACTTCAAGATCGTCGGCGAGGTGCTGTCGGTCGAACCGATCGCGATCATGATGCGCAAGGACGACCCGGCCTTCAAGAAGGCCGTCGACGACAGCATCAAGGGCCTGATCGCGTCCGGCGAGATCGCGAAGATCTGGGACAAGTGGTTCATGCAGCCGATCCCGCCGGCGAACACCCGCGTCGGCCTGCCGGTCAGCGAGTCGACCAAGGCCGCGTGGGCGAGCCCGAACGACAAGCCGATGGAAGACTACGCCAAGAAGTGATCCCGCCGGCAGGGCCCGCGCCGCGGGAAGCGGGCGCGGGCCTTGCTTGGCCAGGCCAGACGACACGGGCGAGGCACCGGCCGGCAGCCGGCCCGCCACCACGAGGGAAGACGGGCCCGCAGCGGCCCGCAGCGGCGCCGTGGCGCGGCAGGCGCCGGCACGGCGCGTGAGGAGGGCCCTTGGGCACTTGGGACTGGCAGATCTTCTGCAAGAGCACGATCGAGGACACCGTCTACCCGAGCTGTTTCGGGCCGGGCGGCGACACCACCTACCTGCAGTGGATGCTGTCCGCCTGGGGCTGGACGATGTCCGTGGCGCTGCTGGCGCTGGTCATCGCGCTGGTCGTCGGCTCGCTGATGGGCATCCTGCGCACCACGCCGAGCAAGGGCCTGGTGGCGCTCGGCAACGGCTGGACCGAGCTGTTCCGCAACATCCCGCTGCTGGTCCAGATCTTCCTCTGGTACCACGTGCTGCCGTCGCTGTTCCCGGTGCTGCGCCAGGTGCCGAGCTTCGTGCTGGTGGCCTTCGCGCTCGGCTTCTTCACGTCGGCGCGCATCGCCGAGCAGGTCAAGGCCGGCATCCAGGCGCTGCCCAAGGGCCAGCGCTACGCGGGCCTCGCGATGGGCCTGACGCTGCCGCAGACCTACCGCTACGTGCTGCTGCCGATGGCCTTCCGCATCGTCATCCCGCCGCTGACGAGCGAGAGCATGAACATCATCAAGAACTCGTCGGTGGCTTTCGCGGTCAGCATCGCCGAGCTGACGATGTTCGCGCTGCAGGCCTCCGAGGAGACCTCGCGCAACATCGAGATCTACCTCGCCGTCACCGGCCTGTACTTCATCTCGGCCTTCGCGATCAACCGCATCGCGCTGTTCATCGAAGGCCGCGTGCGCGTCCCCGGCATGATCGGGGGCGGCAAATGAGCCCGCGCCCCGTCCGCCTTCCGCAGCGTTCCGTCGCCCGCACCGGGGGTGCCGCATGAGGCTCGACTTCAGCTTCCTCGACTGGAACGTCGTTTCCAGCTTCATCCTCAAGGGCCTGGTCTTCTCGGTCCAGCTCACGCTGATCGCGATGGTCGGCGGCATCGTGCTGGGCACGCTGATCGCGCTGATGCGGCTGTCCGGCCGCAAGTGGCTGGAGATCCCGGCCGCGGCCTACGTGAACACGCTGCGCTCCATCCCGCTGGTGATGGTGATCCTGTGGTTCTTCCTGCTGATCCCGATGCTGATCGGCCGCCCGATGGGCGCCGAGCTGTCGGCCATCATCACCTTCACGGTGTTCGAGGCGGCCTACTACTCGGAGATCATGCGCGCCGGCATCCAGAGCGTGCCCAAGGGCCAGGTCCACGCCGGCTATGCGGTCGGCATGACCTACACGCAGTGCATGCAGCTGGTGGTGCTGCCGCAGGCCTTCCGCAACATGCTGCCGGTGCTGCTGACGCAGACCATCATCCTGTTCCAGGACACCTCGCTGGTCTATGCGATCGGCGCCTACGACCTGCTGAAGGGCTTCGAGATCGCCGGCAAGAACTTCAACCGGCCGGTGGAGACCTACCTGGTGGCCGCGGTCGTCTACTTCGTGATCTGCTTCAGCCTGTCGATGCTGGTGCGCCGGCTGCAGAAGAAGATCCAGATCATCCGATGAACCTCGGCCCCGGGCGGCGGGGCCGCGTGGCCTTCCCCGCCGGGCATGCCGGCCCGAACGAGCGCGAACAGGAGCCTGTGTGATCGACATCAAGAACGTCAGCAAGTGGTACGGCAGCTTCCAGGTGCTGACCGACAACACCACCTCGATCAAGAAGGGCGAGGTGGTGGTGGTCTGCGGCCCGTCGGGCTCGGGCAAGTCGACCCTGATCAAGACCGTCAATGCGCTGGAGCCCTTCCAGAAGGGCGACATCGTGGTCGACGGCATCAGCCTGACCGACCCCAAGACCAACCTGCCGAAGCTGCGCTCGCGCGTCGGCATGGTGTTCCAGCACTTCGAGCTCTTTCCTCACCTGTCGGTGACGGAAAACCTCACGCTGGCGCAGATCAAGGTGCTCGGCCGCGGCAAGGACGAGGCCGCGCAGCGCGGCCTGAAGATGCTCGACCGCGTGGGCCTGATCAAGCACAAGGACAAGTTTCCCGGCCAGCTCTCCGGCGGCCAGCAGCAGCGCGTGGCGATCGCGCGTGCGCTGAGCATGGACCCGATCGTGATGCTGTTCGACGAGCCGACCTCGGCGCTCGACCCGGAGATGGTCGGCGAGGTGCTCGACGTCATGGTGCAGCTCGCCAACGAGGGCATGACCATGATGTGCGTGACCCACGAGATGGGCTTCGCGAAGAAGGTCAGCCACCGCGTCATCTTCATGGACGCGGGCAAGATCGTCGAGGACTGCAGCAGCCAGGAGTTCTTCGGCAACCCCGACGCGCGCTCGCCGCGCGCGAAGGACTTCCTGTCGAAGATCCTGCAGCACTGAGGCCTCTTCGCCCGGGGCCTTCGGGCGCGGCCGACGGCCTCTCGGCCGCCGAGGCCTTGCCGGCGCCTTGCGGCGCCGGGCCCGGCCTCCCACGCGATCAGGGCTCGATCGCGATGCCCAGCACCGGCTGTCCGCCACCGATCGTGCCGATCGGGGTCGCGCGGCCGGTCTCCAGGTCGATCTGCACCCAGCGCGAGCGCTCGCCCGGCGCGCCGTTGAGTGCCGCGTAGGCGGCGTTGTTCACGTCGGCGATGTCGAAGCTGGCGCTGCGGAAAGGCGCCACGCCCAGCGCGCCGACCGTGCGCAGCTGCCCCGTGTTCGGCGAGACCACCGGCTGCGTGCCCTCGCGGCTGCCCTGCATCACCAGCACGCCCAGGCCGCTGTCGATCGCGTAGTTGGTCGTGATCTTCTCGTCGTTCTTGTTGTAGGTGTAGGCGGCGCCCGTGATCGACGGCGTGCGGCCCGCGTTCGGATCGCCGGCGACGTAGGCCAGCGGGCCGTCGATCTGCAGCCCCTCGAGCGCCGGATTGGCGTCCACCACGGCGCCGGTGTCGGGGTGCAGCCGAAGGTTCATGCCGCTGTCGCTGACCACGCGCACGCGGTCCACCGTGGGGTTGAAGTCGACGCCGAAGGCGCTGCCGCTGAAGGCGCGGGCCGCCGGCGGGCCCACCGGCGTCAGCGTGGCCGTCTCCACGTCGGCGCGGTAGAGGCGGCCGCTGCTGCCCAGCACGTAGAGCTGGCCCTTGGCGACGCGGAAGTCCATGCCGAGCACGGTCTCGCCCGGCTGCAGCCCCTTCAGCGGCTGGCGCGACGTGAGCTCGCCCGGGCGGCCCGCGTTGAAGCGCACCAGCGCCAGGTCGGCCGTGATGGCGACGATCGATTCCTTGCGCGGCGTGCCGCCGCCGGCCGGCCACAGGCCGGAGACCGAGGCGCAGCCGGCCAGCGCGATGGCGGCCAGCGGCGCGGCGAGCAGCCGGCGGCGCAGCGGCTGGGGGCGGGACGGGGCGGAGGGCAGGGCAGTCATGGCGTGTCGTCGGGGCGCGGCGGGGCCGCGGAAAGGGGCGGTTGCGGGCCGGCCCGATCGCCCGCCCTGGGCGCCATCATCGGCATTCCGCGCGCGGAATCGAGCCCCACGGCCTCGGGGGATTGCCTAGGGTGGCGGCGCTGGCGGCCCGGCCGGCGGCCGGGGACCGGGTGCGACAATCCCGCGCATGGCCGATGCCCGCCCCGACACGCTGACCCTCACCCGCCCCGACGACTGGCACCTGCACCTGCGCGACGGCGCGGCGCTCGCCGCGGTGCTGCCGGACTCGGCCCGCCAGTTCGCGCGGGCGATCGTGATGCCGAACCTGAAGCCGCCGGTGACGACCACCGCGCAGGCCCTCGCCTACCGCGACCGCATCCTGGCCGCGCGCCCGGCCGGCAGCGACTTCCAGCCGCTGCCGACGCTCTACCTGACCGACCGGCTGCCGCCCGACGAGATCGTGCGCGCCCGCGAGGCCGGCATCGTCGCCGTGAAGATGTACCCGGCCGGCGCGACCACGAACAGCGACGAGGGCGTGACCGACCTGCGCCACTGCCGGCCGACGCTGGAGGCGATGCAGCGCGCCGGCCTGCCGCTGCTGCTGCATGGCGAGGTGACCGACCCGGCCGTCGACCTGTTCGACCGCGAGGCCGTGTTCATCGACCGCGTGATGACGCCGCTGCGCGCCGACTTCCCCGAGCTGAAGATCGTGTTCGAGCACCTGACCACGCGCGAAGGCGCGCAGTACGTGGCCGAGGCCGGGCGCTGGACCGCCGCGACGCTGACGCCGCAGCACCTGCTCTACAACCGCAACGCGATCTTCCAGGGCGGGCTGCAGCCGCACCTCTACTGCCTGCCGGTGCTGAAGGGCGAGGTGCACCGCCAGGCACTGGTGGCCGCGGCCACCAGCGGCAGCGACCGCTTCTTCCTCGGCACCGACAGCGCGCCGCACGCCGCGCAGTTCAAGGAGCAGGCCGGCGGCCATGCGGGCTGCTACAGCGCGCACAGCGCGCTGGAGCTGTATGCCGAGGTCTTCGACGCGGCCGGTGCGCTCGACCGGCTGGAAGCCTTCGCCGCCTTCCACGGGCCCGATTTCTACGGCTTGCCGCGCAACACCGGCCGCGTCACGCTGCGCCGCGAGGACTGGACGCTGCCGGCCAGCCTGCCCTTCGGCGACGCCACGCTGAAACCGCTGCGCGGCGGGCAGGTGCTGCCGTGGAGGATGCTGCCGTGAGCGGCGGCACCGGATCGCGCCGCGGCGGCCGAGGCCGCGGGGAGGGTCGAGGAGAAGGCCGCCGCGCCGACGCGCCCGCGCCGCGCCCGCCGGCGCCGGCCTCGCGCGCCGCGCGCGCGCCGCGGGCCGCGGCCCGCGGGGCATCGAGCGCCGCGGTGTCCGCCGCCGCCGAGGCGCCGCGCGCCTGGGCCTCGGCGCCGCCGCCCGCCACCGGCCGCCTCGGCGGCCCGCCGCGCGTGATGCTGCTGGTCGATGCCGACAACGTCACCGCCGACGTGATCGACCAGGCGCTGGAGCACGTGATCGCCCGCCACGGCGGCGCGCACGTGCGGCGCGCCTACTGCACCTGCGAGCTGGCGCTGAAGCACCTGCGGCTGTTCAAGGCGCTGTCGATCCGGCCGATCGTCAACATCTCGACCGGCAAGAACTCGACCGACATCGCGCTCGCGGTCGACGCGATCGACCTGGTGCTGGCCGAGCGGCCTGACATCGTGGTGCTGGTGTCTTCCGATTCCGACTTCGCGCCGCTGGTCGTGCGGCTGCGCGAGAAGGGCTGCCGCGTCGAGGGCATCGGCCAGGAAGGCAAGACCGGCGCCGATTCGAAGACCGTCTACGACGACTTCCTCGACCTGCCCTACCGGCGGCCGCGCGTGGCCGCGGGTGCCATCGGCACAGCCGCTGCGGATGCGCGCGGCCCCTCGCTCGACCGCCTGGACGGTGGCAGGGAGGCCGGGCGGTGGCTGCCGCCGGACGCTGGCGACCCGGCCGTCGACGACGGTCCGCACGGCGACGCTGACGACAACGAGGACGGCGCCGAGGCCGGCGCACCGGTCTCGCGTGTCGGCTCGGCCGACCCGGCCGGGCCGGCGACGGCCACGGGGGAGGACGCGGCGCCCCGGGCCGACGATGCCGCGATCGGCGCGTCACCCGCCCCGCTGCCGGCGGCGCCGGCGCGTCGCGCCCGCAAGACCGCGGGCCCCGTGTCCTCGGCCGGTCCGCGCGCGGAGACGGCAGCCGATGCCGGGACCGCGCCTGCCGCGCCGATGGCGCCCGCCGATCGCGGGGCCGGCGACGCGCCGGTCGCGGCGGCGCCGACGCCGGACGAGCCCACGCCGCCGGCGGCACCGGCCCGCCCGGCCCGCAAGCGCGCCGGTTCGCGGGCGGTGGCGGCCGAACAGGCCGCGGCCGTCAGCGCCGTGCTGGGCGCGCCGCTGCCTGCACCGGGCTATGCGCCGCCCGCGCCCGCAGCCCCCGCGCCCGCGCCCGCGCCGGCGGCCCGCGCGGCGGAGGCGGAACCGCCGCCCGCCGATCCCGAGGCCGAGCCCGCGCCGCCTGCGCCTCGACGGCGCAGGACCTCGCGCGCCGCCGATGCGGCCGCGCCGTCCACGGCCGATGCCGCCGCGCCGGCGCCCCGGGCGGTCCCCGCCGCCGCGGCCGATGCGGCGCGCCTGGTCGGCTCGGCTGCGCCGGCCGAGGCGGCTGACCGGCCCGCCGTGCCGCCGGCCCCGGTGACCGCGCCCGCCCGGGCCCGCACGAACCGGTCCGCCATGGCGCCGGCCGACCCCGAGGCGCCGTCCGCGGCGCCGACCCCGCCCCCGACCGCCGACGCCCCCGCGACCCCGGCGCGCCGGCGCGGCGGCCGGTCCGCCGCCCCTGCCGGCGCGGCCGTCGCTCCCGGCATTTCCGACCTCTCCGCCGTGCCTGCCGCGTCGGCGCGGCCCGCCGCGCCCGCGACCCCGGCGTCGAACGGACCGACACCGCCCGCGGAAGCAGCCGCATCCGCCGAGGCGCCGCCGGCCACCGCCCCGGCCGTTCCCGCCTCGGCCGCCGGCCGGCCGGCGGCCGAGGCGCCGGTTCCGCCGCGGTCGTCCCCGCTGCCCCGCGTCGCGCCGCCCCAGGCGCCACCGGGGGCGCGGCCCGCGCCGGGTCCGGCCGCGGCGCCCATGGCGCGGCCTGACGACGACGAGGTGGCGCGCGTGCTCGCGGCGCTGCCCGAGCTGCGCGGCGGGGCGCGCGTGCAGCTGAACCTCGCGAAGGACCGGCTGGTGCAGGCCGGCCTGCTGTCGCGCAGCGCGCCGTCGACCAAGGTGTTCCGCCGCCACCCGGACCAGTTCGAGCTGACGCCGCCGGCCACGCCGAACGCGGTGCGCTACCGGGGCGGCTGAACCGATCGCGTGGACCGCCGGCGCGACGCCCGCGCGGCCGCGGGGCCCCGTCACGGCCCCGGCCTCGACGCGGGCCCGCACGCGGCGATGGACCCCGGCACAGGCGCCGGGGCCGGGGCCGGCGCGCCACCGGCCACGTCGATCGACTGGACCCGCCCGTGGCTCGCGCCCTACCGCGCGGACGGCGAGGCGGTGGCGGTCGATCTCGCGGCCGGCTGGCCGGTGCATGCCGCGCTGGAGCGCCGCCGCGGCGCGGACCCGCGGCGCGCCGCACTGCTGCCGCGCTTCGTGCCGCAGGCCGCGCTGCCGCCCGGCACGGCCTACGAGGCCTGGATCGCCGCCGAGCGCGCGGTGCCCACCCGCGACGACCTGCACGACCTGTTCAACGGCCTGGTCTGGCTGGCCTTCCCGGCGCTGAAGTGGGCGCTGAACCGGCGCCAGGCGTCCGAGATCGCCGGCCGGGGCGTGGGACCGCGCCGCGGCGCCTGGCGCGATGCGCTGACGCTGTTCGACGAGAACGGCGCCTGGCTGGCGCTGCCGCCGGAGGCCGCCGCCGCCTGGGCCGCGCACGACTGGCGGGCGCTGTTCGGCCGCCACCGCGCCGCGTGGGCGGCGGCGGCGCCGGTGGTGTTCGGCCATGCGCTGCTGGAGCGGCTGCTGCGCCCGCGCAAGGCCTTGTGCGCCCACGCCTGGCGGGTCGATGCGGCACTGCCCGGCCCGGCCGACCCCGGCGCAGTGGCCGGCGCGCTCGCGGCCGGGCTCGATGTCGCCATGGCCCCGCCGCGCCACCGCCCGCTGCCGGTGCTCGGCGTGCCCGGCTGGTGGCCCGCCAACGCCGACCCGGCGTTCTACGACGATCCGGCGGTGTTCCGGCCCGCGCCGGCGCGCCGGGCGATAATCGCCGCGTGAAGCAAGCCAGACCGCCGCCGGGGCGAGGCCCGCAAGGGCGCCCGGGAGGAAGGTCCGGACTGCACAGAGCAGCGCAGCAGCTAACGGCTGTCCACCGCGAGGTGAGGATCAGAGCAACAGAGACGAGTCGCGCCGGGCCTGCCCGGGGCGGGTGAAACGGGCAATCTCTGCGCGCAGCAACACCGAATAGGCACGTGTCGATCCGGCTCGGGGAGCGTGCGGGTAGGTGGCATCGAGCCCCGCAGCGATGCGGGGCCCAGAGGAATGGCGGTCACGGCCGGCCGGCCGCAAGGCCGGACGGCTGCACAGAATCCGGCCTATCGGCTCGCTTCACACTTTTCCGTCGCTCCCGGGCGACCTGCCCGGACCCACCTTTCCCATGAACCCCGACGCCGCGACCCTCTGGCGCGCCCCCCGCTGGGCCCTGGCCGTGCTGCTGGCCTGCCTCGGCATGCTGGGCCCGTTCTCGATCGACACCTACCTGCCGGCCTTCACCGGCATCGCGCGCTCGATCGGCGCCACGCCGGTGGAGATGCAGCAGACGCTGTCGGCCTACCTGTTCGGCTTCGCGGTGATGAACCTGTTCCACGGGGCGCTGGCCGACAGCTTCGGCCGCCGCCCGGTGATCCTGGGCGGCATCGCGGCCTTCACCATCGCGTCGGCCGGCTGCGCGCTGGCCGAGCACATCGGCCCGCTGGTGTTCTGGCGCGCGGTGCAGGGCATGTCGGCCGGTGCCGGCGTGGTGGTCTCGCGCGCGGTGATCCGCGACATGTTCCCGCCGGCCGACGCGCAGCGCGTGATGTCGCAGGTGACGATCTACTTCGGCGTCGCGCCGGCGGTCGCGCCGATGGTCGGCGGCTTCCTGTTCGTGCACGTCGGCTGGCACAGCATCTTCTGGTTCCTGACCGGCGTCGGCGTGCTGCTGTTCACCGCCAACTGGCGGCTGCTGCCCGAGACGCTGCACGCCAGCCAGCGCCAGGCGTTCGAGCTGCGGCACCTGATGCGCGGCTACTGGCAGCTCGGCGGCAACCCGCGCTTCCTGCTGCTCGCGCTGGCCAGCGGCATCCCCTTCAACGGCATGTTCCTCTACGTGCTGTCGGCGCCGGTCTTCCTGGGCGACCTGCTGGGCCTGCGGCCGGAGCAGTTCTTCTGGTTCTTCGTGCTGACCATCGCCGGCATCATGGGCGGCGCCTTCGCGAGCGGCCGCCTGGCCGGGCGCATCAAGCCGCGGCACCAGATCCGACACGGCTTCGTGATCATGCTGGCGGTGTCGCTGCTCAACCTCGGGCTGAACCTCGCCTTCGACGCCCAGGCCTGGTGGGCGCTGTGGCCGATCGCGGTGTTCGCCTTCGGCTGGGCGCTGATGGTGCCGGTGGTCACGCTGCTGGTGCTCGACCTGGTGCCCGAGCGGCGCGGCATGGCCTCGTCGCTGCAGGCCTTCATCGGCAGCGTCGCCAACGGCCTGGTGGCCGGCCTGGTCGCGCCGCTGGTGATGCATTCCACCGTGGCGCTGGCGCTGGCCTCGCTGCTGATGATGGGCGTCGGCATCGTCGCGTGGATGGTGGTGAAGCCGCAGGTGCGCGAGCTGACGGACCTGGGGGCCCGCGCAGGAGGCTGACGCCGGGCGGCGCCGGGCCGGGCGGCGCCTCACGGCTGGCGGAACCCAGCAGGGCGGGCCGCGGGCCGGCGGCGCGCGGCCCATGGCGGCGTCTCGCTCAAGCCGGCCCGTCGGCGGCCGATAGGACTCGCTGCGGCCGGCCTCTGTCCGGGGGTCGGTGCGCGCCGTTTCCCGGAGCCTGCCATGCGTCCCGTCCGCCGTCCCTTCGCCCTCGTTCCGTTCGCCGCGGCGTTCCCGCTCGCGTGTGCCGCCGTCCTCGCGGCCGCGGGGCCGTCGGCTGCGCGGGCCGAGGACGCGGCGCCTTCGCGCGCGGCGGCCGCGGCGGATCCCGCCGTCGCGCTGCCGCCCGGCAAGGACCCGCTCGACCACCTGCGCGAGCGCCTCGCGGACCGCCTCGGCGGCGAAGCGAAGCCGCGGCCGAACCGCGCGGCGCCGGCCACGGTGAAGGTCACCAACAAGGCCGAACCCGAGCCGGCCGCCGCGCCGCGTCCGTCGCGGCCGCTCGCCGTGGCGGCTGCGCGCGCCGGGGTGGCGGGCGAGTCGCCGGTGGAGCAGGCGGCAGCGCTCGCGGCCCGGCACCGCGAGGGCGGGGTGCCCGCCGCCGGTGCCGCCGCCGCGCACGGCGGCGAGCTGCACTGGGCCTACCAGGGCGACGGCGGTCCGCAGGCCTGGGGCCGCCTCAAGCCCGAGTTCGAGACCTGCGCCAGCGGCCGCCGCCAGAGCCCGATCGATATCCGCGACGGCTTCCGGTTGCAGCTCGAGCCGGTCGCCTTCGACTACCGGCCGAGCGCCGTGCGGGTGATCGACAACGGCCACACCGTGCAGGTCAACGTCGCGTCCGGCAACGTGATCGAGGTCGGCGGGCGGCGCTACGAGCTGCAGCAGTTCCACTTCCACCGCCCGTCCGAGGAGCGCGTCGACGGCCGCCAGTACGACATGAACGTCCACCTGGTGCACAAGGACGCCGAGGGCCGGCTCGCCGTGGTGGCCGTGCTGCTGGCGCGCGGCGCCGCGCAGCCGCTGATCCAGACGGTCTGGAACAACCTGCCGCTCGAGAAGGGCGAGGAACAGCGCGTGCGCGACCCGCTCGACCTGACCGCGCTGCTGCCGGTGGACCGCCGCTACTTCACCTACATGGGCTCGCTCACCACGCCGCCGTGCACCGAGGGCGTGCTGTGGATGGTGATGAAGACCCCGGTCGAGGTCTCCGACGAACAGATCGGCATCTTCTCGCGGCTCTACCCGATGAACGCCCGGCCGGTGCAGGCGGCGTCGGGGCGGATGATCAAGGAATCGCCCTGAGGGCTTGCCCGCGGCCTCGCCTGCTAAACTAGTCAGGTGTCTAGTCAGTTGGAGCGACCCATGCAGGCATGGCCCGTCCAGGATGCGAAGGCGCGGTTCAGCGAGTTCCTCGAGAAGTGCCTGACCGAGGGGCCGCAGATGGTCACCCGGCGCGGCGCCGAGGCGGCCGTGCTCGTGCCGGCCGAGGAGTGGCGCCGGCTGCAGGCCGCGGCGCGGCCCACGCTGAAGGCCCTGCTGCTCGCCGAGGAGCCCCGGGTGGACCTGGCCGTGCCTGCGCGTGGTGGCGCCCGCCGGCGCCCGCCGCCCGCGCTGGATTGACGGCATGTACCTCCTCGACACCAACGTGGTGTCCGAATTGCGCAAGCCGAAGCCCCACGGCGCGGTGCTGCAGTGGGTGGAGGCCACCGCGGATGCCGACCTGCACCTGTCGGCCGTCACGATCGGCGAGATCCAGGCCGGCATCGAGCGCACGCGTGAGCAGGACGTGGCGAAGGCCGAGGTGCTGGAGCGCTGGCTCGCGCAGGTGGCCCAGTCCTTCAACGTGATCGCGCTGGATGGCGCCGTCTTCCGGGAGTGGGCGCGGCTGATGCACCGTGCGTCCGACACCCTCGTCGAGGACGCGATGATCGCCGCGACGGCCCGGGTGCATGGGCTGACCGTGGTGACGCGCAACCTGGGTGACTTCCGGTCCTTCCGGGTCGCGCTGCTCGATCCCTTCCAGACGCCGCGCGCCTGAGGCGCCGGCCGCCGCCGCCGGCTCGGCCGCCGCCGGGCCTTCCGGGCGCGCCGTGCGCGCCGGGTGGCGGCCTGCCGATTGCTGCAATACTCCGGCGGGCCCGTCGCCCGTCGTCGACACCGCCGGCCGACCGCCACCCTGCCCGGTCCTCTCCCGGAGCCCCGCATGACCCTCCTGCTGCTCGGCCTCGTCCTCTTCCTCGGCGTGCACAGCGTCGCGATCGTCGCGCCGGCCTGGCGCGATGCGCAGGCGCGCCGGCTCGGCGGGCGCTGGCAGGGCTTGTATGCGGTGCTGGCCGCGCTCGGGCTGGTGGCGATCGTGGTGGGCTACGGGCAGGCGCGGCAGGCACCGGTGCTGCTCTACGTGCCGCCGACCGGCCTGCGGCACCTGGCCTGGACCCTGATGCTGCCGGTGTTCCCGCTGCTGCTCGCGGCCTACCTGCCGGGGCGGATCCAGGCGGCGGTGCGGCACCCGATGCTGGTGGCGACGCTGCTGTGGGCCACGGCGCACCTGCTGGCCAACGGCACGGCGGCCGACCTGGCGCTGTTCGGCGGCTTCCTCGCCTGGGCGCTGGCGGACCTGGTGTCGCTGGCGCGGCGCCCGGCGCGCCCGAAGGCGGAACTGCCGCGCGGGCGCTGGAACGACCTGATCGCCGTGGTCGGCGGCCTCGCGCTGTACGGCCTCACCGTCGGCGGCCTGCACCTGTGGCTCTTCGGGGTGTCGCCGCGGGGATGAGCGAACGGCGGCGCGCGCGGCGCGGCGGCCGGCCGGGATGAGCGGCCAGCCGCCCGACTTCTGGCTCAGCCTGCGGCAGGAACTGCGCGCGGGCCGCCACTGGGTCGACCGCGCGATCGTGCTGGCCTGCGCCGTGGCCACCGGCGCCACCGTGGTGGGCTTCACGCTGCTCGCCGAAGGGGCGAGCGACCTGTTCCAGGCGCTGCGCGCGCTCGATCCCTGGGGCGCGCGCGAGGCCGGCAACGGCCTGGCCCTCGGTGTCGGCCTGAGCCTGCTGTGGACACCGCTGCTGACGGTGGCCGTGGTGGCATGGTGCCGTCGCTTCGCGCCCGCAGCGGCCGGCTCGGGCATTCCGCAGGTGATGTGCGCGCTCGACGACGAGCGGCCCGACGCCCGGCCCGAGCGCTGGGCCTCGCTGCGGCTGGCGCTGCACAAGATCGGCCTGGTCTCGGGCGGGCTGCTGGGCGGGCTGTCGATCGGGCGCGAGGGGCCGACGGTGCAGATCGGCGCCGGCGTGATGCTGCATGCGCGGCGCTGGCTCTCGCCGTCCGCCGGCATCGACGCGCACGACCTGATGGTCGCCGGCGCCGCCGCCGGCATCGCGGCGGCCTTCAACACGCCGCTCGGCGGCATCGTGTTCGCGTTCGAGCAGCTGTCGCGGCGGCGCGGGCTGACGCACAGCACGCTGGTGATCGCCTGCATCGTGCTGGCCGGCCTGGTGGCGGTGTCGGCCTTCGGCAACCTGACCTACTTCGGCCGCCTGCCGGTCGGCGCGCTCGACCTGTCGCTGCTCGGGCCGGGCCTGCTGGTGGCGCTCGTCGCGGGGCTGGCCGGCGGGCTGCTGTCGCGGCTGGTGGTGCTGTCGCTGCGCGCCGGGCCGCAGCGCTGGGCGCGCTGGCGGCGCGAGCACCCGCTGCGCTTCGCGGCCGCCTGCGGCGCCGGCGTGGCGCTGATCGGCGCCGTCACCGGCGGCGCCACCGCCGGCGCCGGCTATGCGACGACGCGCGGCCTGCTGGAAGGGCAGGTCGACCTGCCCGGCGTCTACACGCTGCTGAAGTTCGTCGCCACCTGGCTGTCGGTCTGGAGCGGCGCGCCCGGCGGCATGTTCGCCACCTCGCTGGCGATCGGTGCCGGCATCGGCCACGACGTGGCCAGCCTGGCCGGCGTCGGCACCCAGGCGGCGATCCCGCTGATCGCGGTCGGCATGGTCGGCTTCCTCGCCGCGTCGACCCAGAACCCGATCACCGCCTTCATCATCGTGATGGAGATGGTGGCCGGCCAGACCATGGTGCTGAGCCTGATGGCCACCGCGCTGTTGTCCAGCGGGGTCTCGCGCCTGCTGACCCAGCCGCTGTACGGGGAGCTGGCGGCGCTGGCGGTGGCGGGGCTGCCGCCGGCCGCCGGCCCCGACACCGTGGCCGCGGCGCCTGCCGGCGCTGCCGCCGGCGCACCGGCCGCGGCCGGTCACGCCCTCGCCGCCCCCGGCGCGGACCGGCCCGACGGGGTGCGCGACCCGGGGCGGACGCCACCCGTCGACCCCTTCCACGGGGGGCGCTGAGGCCCCGCCGGACCGCGTGCGCGGGTCCGGCTCTGCCAGAACGGCGCCGGAGGCGTTTTTCGGGGGTTTGCTGCAGGAATCGGGGCCGAACGGGCCGATTTTTCGCAGAAATCGAGCCTTGCGGCCGCCGGCCTCCGAGGTCGGGCAGACACACCTCCGCTTGCGGCCGATAGCTCAGGCTTCACTTTCACAGCGACTGCCAAGTCCTTGTTTCGCAAGGCCTTTTTCGAGCGCGATTTTGCGTTCGAAGTCGCGTCTAAGTGATTGATTTCATTGGCCTTTTCTTACAAGTTTCGTTGACGGGTGGGAGCGCAGTGGGATAAAGTAGTCGAAACGTGTCATTTTGTGGGTGGGAGTGGGCAACATCGTGTTCCAGGGCGCGTCGGCGCTGACGTTGGACGGCAAGGGGCGGATCGTCATGCCGGCACGTCATCGCGAAGTCCTGGGCGCCATTTGCCAGAACCAGCTCACCATCACCAAGCACCCGGACGGCGCCTTGGCCATCTTTCCGCGCCCCACCTGGGAGCTGTTCCGCGAGCGCGTCGCGGCGCTGCCGATGTCGGCCGCCAACTGGCGCCGGGTCTTCCTCGGCAATGCGATGGACGTGGAGATCGACGGCGCCTCCCGGCTGCTGATCTCGCCGGAGCTGCGCCGCTCCGCCGGCCTGGACAAGGACGTGATGCTGCTCGGCGTGGGCAACCACTTCGAGCTGTGGGACGCGGCGCGCCATGCGGAGAACGAGGCAGAGACGATGCAGTCGCCGCTGCCGGCCTCGCTGCAGGACTTCAGCTTCTGAGCGCCGGCCGCCCGCCCGCGCCCGCCGCTCCGCCCGCCGCCATGACCGCCGACCGCCCCGTGCTGTCCCACACCACCGTGCTGCTGCACGAGGCGGTGGAGGCGCTCGTCGCGCGCGACGATGCGCCGCCGCGCGTGGACGGCACCTACGTCGACGGCACCTTCGGCCGCGGCGGCCACAGCCGGGCCCTGCTGCAGCGGCTGGGGCAGAAAGGGCGGGTGATCGCGCTGGACCGCGATCCCGAGGCCGTCGCGGCGGCGGCATCGGGCGCAACGCGGGTCGACGACCCGCGTTTTTGCATCCGCCACACCCGTTTCGGCGACCTGGCCGCGGTGCTGGCCGCCGAGGGCGTGCACCAGGTCGACGGCGTGCTGCTCGACCTCGGCGTGTCCTCACCGCAGATCGACGACCCCGCGCGCGGCTTCAGCTTCCGCCACGACGGCCCGCTGGACATGCGCATGGACCCGACCCGCGGCGAGAGCGCCGCGGACTTTCTGGCTCGCGCCGACGAGCGCCACATCGCGGAGGTGATTCGTGACCACGGGGAAGAACGGTTTGCTCGGCAGATTGCAAAGGCGCTTGTTGCTCGGCGCGAAGGCGGGGACCCCGTTCGAACCACAGGGGCGCTTTCCGACCTCGTGGCTCGTGCGGTCAAAACCCGTGAAGCCGGTCAGGACCCCGCCACGCGCACCTTTCAGGCGCTTCGGATTCTCGTCAATGCCGAGTTGGAAGAGCTGCAGCAGGCCCTGAGCGCCGCGCTCGCGCTGCTGGTGCCGGGCGGGCGGCTGGCGGTGATCAGCTTCCACTCGCTCGAGGACCGCATCGTCAAGACCTTCATCGCGCGCGAGAGCCGGCCCGAGGTCGACCGGCGCGCGCCTTTCGCACCCGTGCCGCCGACGCGCCTGCGCGCACTCGGCCGCATCCGCCCCGGCGCCGCCGAGGTGCAGGCCAACCCGCGCGCCCGCTCGGCGATCCTGCGGGTGGCTGAACGCACCGCGGCGGCGGCATGACGAGGCTCAACGTGGTGCTGCTCGCCGCCCTGCTCGCCAGCGCGCTCTACCTGGTGCGCCAGTCCTACGACGCGCGCCGCCTGTTCACCGAGCTGGACCGCGCGCAGTCGGCCGCGCGCCAGCTCGAGACCGAGTACGAGCGGCTGAAGGCCGAGCGCCAGGCCCAGGCCACGCCGCTGCGCGTCGAGAAGACGGCGCGCGAGAAGCTGCAGATGCGCACCGCCACGCCGGCCGTCACGCAGTACGTCGAGTGGGCGGCGCCGGCCTCGGCCGCCGCGCTGCTCGCGCCCGCCGCGTCGGCCGCGCCGGAGGGCACGCGATGAGCCTGTTCAAGCGCCGCCCGCGCGCCGCCGGCGCCGTCAACGTGCGCGCGGTCAACTACTCCAGCAGCCCGCTGCTGGCCTCGCGCACGCCGGCCTGGCGCTCCAAGTTCCTGGTCGCGCTGATCGGCGCGGGCTTCGTGCTGCTGATCGGCCGCGCCGCCTACGTGCAGGTGATCGGCAGCGAGTTCTTCCAGAAGCAGGGCGAGATCCGCTACGCCCGCACGCTGGACCTGACGGCCAGCCGCGGCCGCATCCTCGACCGCCATGGCGTGATCCTGGCCTCCAGCGTGCCGGTGCCCTCGCTGTGGGCCATCCCCAAGGACCTCGAGGCCAGCGCGGCGCAGCGCCGCCAGCTCGCGCGCCTGCTCGGCATGACGCCGAAGGACCTGGACGGCCGGCTCGACGACAGCCCCAACTTCGTCTGGCTGCGCCGCCAGGTCGACGAGGCGCTGGCCAAGGAGGTGCTGGCGCTCGGCATCAAGGGCATCTACCAGGTGCGCGAGTACAAGCGCCAGTACCCGGAGGGCGAGGCGGCCGCGCACGTGGTCGGCTTCACCAACGTCGAGGACAAGGGCCAGGAAGGCATCGAGCTGGCCTTCCAGCACGAGCTGGCCGGCCGCAACGGCAGCCGCCGCGTGATCAAGGACCGGCTCGGCCGCGTGGTCGAGGACATCGGCGACAGCGTGGCGCCGCTGGACGGGCGCGACATCGCGCTGTCGATCGACTCCAAGGTGCAGTTC
Source organism: Pseudideonella sakaiensis (assembly GCF_001293525.1). Taxonomy (GTDB): domain Bacteria; phylum Pseudomonadota; class Gammaproteobacteria; order Burkholderiales; family Burkholderiaceae_C; genus Ideonella_A; species Ideonella_A sakaiensis. The sequence continues at coordinate 32,766 of NZ_BBYR01000042.1, forward strand.
TTCGCCTACCAGCGCATCCGCGACGCGGTGGCCCAGCACAAGGCCAAGGCCGGCAGCGTGGTGGTGCTGGACGCGCGCAGCGGCGAGGTGCTGGCGCTGGCCAACTTCCCGAGCTTCAACCCCGGCGACCGCTCGCGCCTGACCGGCGAGCAGCTGCGCAACCGCGCCCTCACCGACACCTTCGAACCCGGCTCGACGATGAAGCCCTTCATCGCCGGCTGGGCCATGGAAAGCGGCCGCGTGACGCCGAAGACGGTGATCCAGACCGCGCCCGGCCGCATCACCATCACCGGCGCCACGATCAGCGACTCGCACCCGCACGGCGCGCTGACGGTGGAAGAGGTGATCCAGAAGTCGAGCAACGTCGGCACCGTCAAGATGGCGATGCAGATGCAGCCGCGCGAGATGCACGAGCTGTTCTCGAAGGCCGGCTTCGGCCAGAAGCCGCAGATCGACTTCCCCGGCGCCGTCACCGGCCGGCTGCGGCCCTACAAGAGCTGGCGGCCGATCGAGCAGGCCACGATGAGCTACGGCTACGGCCTGTCGGCCAGCCTGTTCCAGCTGGCGCGCGCCTACACCGTGTTCGCGCACGACGGCGAGGTGATGCCGATCTCGCTGCTGAAGAAGCCGCCGCAGGAGGTGTCCGCCTCCGAGGGGCCGGTCAGCGGCGTGAAGGTGCTGTCGCCGCAGACCGCGGCCTCGGTGCGCCAGATGCTGCAGCTGGCCGCCGGCCCCGGCGGCACCGCGCCGCTGGCCCAGGCCATGGGCTACTCGGTGGGCGGCAAGACGGGCACCGCGCACAAGCAGGAAGGCAAGGGCTACTCGGCGCAGAAGTACCGCTCGTGGTTCGTTGGCATGGCGCCGATCAGCCAGCCGCGCATCGTCGTCGCGGTGATGGTCGACGAGCCCAGCGCCGGCCAGTACTACGGCGGCCTGGTGGCCGCGCCGGTGTTCAGCGAGGTGGTGCAGCAGACGCTGCGCTCGCTGGGTGTGCCGCCGGACCTGGAGGTGCGGCCGCAGATCGTCACGCGCCAGCTGCCGGCGGTCGAGGAGAGCTTCTGATGCCGGGCCCGATGCGCCTGACCGGCCTCGCCGCGACGCTGACCTGGCTGGCGCGCCGCGGCGCGCGCGGCCTCGCGACCGATTCGCGCCGCCTGCAGCCCGGCGAGGCCTTCATCGCCTGGCCCGGGGCCGCCGACGACGGGCGCCGCCACGTGCGCGCGGCGCTGGCCGCGGGCGCGCCGGCCTGCCTGGTGGAGGCCGAGGGCGTCGCGGAGTTCGGCTTCGACGACGAGCCGCGCGTGGCCGCGATCGAGGGGCTGAAGGCGCTCACCGGCGAGCTGGCCGCGGCCTGGTACGCGCACCCGAGCGACACCCTGCCGGTGCTCGCCGTCACCGGCACCAACGGCAAGACCTCGACCAGCTGGTGGATCGCCGGCGCGCTGGCCGCGCTCGGGCGGCGCGCCGCGGTCGTCGGCACCCTCGGCGTGGGCGTGCCGCCGGAATTGGTGCCCACCGGCCTGACCACGCCCGACCCGGTCGCGCTGCAGTCGGCCTTCCGCCGCTTCGCCGACGCCGGCTGCGACGCGGTGGCGATCGAGGCCTCGTCGATCGGCCTCGAGGAGCAGCGCCTGGCCGGCACCCGCGTCGCGGTGGCGCTGCTGACCAACCTCACCCAGGACCACCTGGACTACCACGGCAGCATGGAGGCCTACTGGCAGGCCAAGGCGCGGCTGTTCGCGTGGCCCGGCCTGCGTGCGGTGGTGGTCAACGTCGACGACCCCTACGGTGCCCGCCTGGTCGACGCGGCGCGCCCCGGCGGGCCGGCGCTGTGGACCTATGCCGTCGGCCCCGCCGCGCCGTCGGCCCGGCTGCGCGCCGACGCGCCGGCCTACCGCGACGGCGGCCTGGCCTTCACGGTGGTCGAGTCGGCCCACGGCCGCGGCGCCAGCCGCTCGGCCGAGGTGCGCACCGGCCTGATCGGCGACTACAACGTGGCCAACCTGCTGGCCGTGATCGGCGGCCTGCGCGCGCTCGGCATCCCGCTGGAGGCCGCGGCCGCCGCCTGCGCGGGCCTGGCGCCGGTGCCCGGCCGGATGCAGCGCGTGGCACCGCCGGACGAGGCCGCGGCCCCGGCCCTGCCGCAGGTGGTGGTGGACTACGCCCACACCCCGGACGCGCTCGAGAAGGCGCTGCAGGCGCTGCGCCCGCTGGCGCGCGCGCGCGGCGGCGCGCTGCAGCTGGTGTTCGGCTGCGGTGGCAACCGCGACCCCGGCAAGCGCCCGCGCATGGGCGCGATCGCCGAGGCGGGCGCGGACCGCGTGCTGCTCACCAGCGACAACCCGCGCCGCGAGTCGCCGCAGGCGATCCTGGCCGACATCGTCGCCGGGCTGAGCCACCCGGCCGCGGCCGTGGTCGAGCCGGACCGCGGGCTGGCGATCGCGCGCGCGGTGCGCGACGCGGCGCCGGCCGACGTGGTGCTGGTCGCCGGCAAGGGCCACGAGGCCACGCAGGAGATCGGCACCGAGAAGCGGCCCTTCTCCGACGTGACGGTGGCGCGTGACGCGCTGGCGGCGCGCGCCGCGGCCGACGCGCCGATGATGGACCTGGCGACGGCCGCGGGCCTGCTGCCCGGCGCCCGCCTGGTCGGCGACGGCGCCACCGCGCTGCGCCGCGTGCACAGCGACACGCGCAGCCTGCGCGCCGGCGACCTGTTCGTCGCGCTGCGCGGCGAGCGCTTCGACGCGCACGACTTCCTGCCGCAGGCGGCCGCCGCCGGCGCCGCGGCCGCGTTGGCCGAGCGCGGGCTGGCCGAGGCCGGCTTGCCCGGCCTGCTGGTGCCCGACACCCGCGCGGCGCTGCAGCAGCTCGCCGCCGCCTGGCGGCGTCGCCATGCGCTGCCGCTGGTGGCCGTCACCGGCAGCAACGGCAAGACCACGGTGACGCAGATGCTCGCCGCGGTGCTGCGTGCCTGGCACGGCAGCGCCGCCTTCGCGACCGAGGGCAACCTGAACAACGACATCGGCCTGCCGCTGACCCTGCTGCGGCTGCGGCCCGCGCACCGCGCCGGCGTGGTCGAGCTCGGCATGAACCACCCCGGCGAGATCGCCGCGCTGGCGGCACTCGCCGCGCCCACGGTCGCGTTGGTGAACAACGCCCAGCGCGAGCACCAGGAGTTCATGGACGGCGTGGAGGCGGTGGCGCGCGAGAACGGCAGCGTGTTCGCGGCGCTGCCGGCCGACGGCGTGGCGGTCTACCCGGCCGACGATGCGCAGGCACCGGTCTGGCAGGCGCTTGCCGAGGGCCGGCGCACGCTGCGCTTCGCGCTCGAGGGCGAGGACGGCGCGGCGCCCGCGGCGGAGCTGCGCGGCCGGGCCCGCTGGGACGCCGCCGGGCACTGGGCCGTCGAGGCCGAGGGGCCGGACGGCCGGCGCCTGGCCTGGCGCCTCGCGCTGCCGGGCCGTCACAACGTGCGCAATGCGCTGGCCGTCGCGGCCTGTGCGCTGGCGGTGGGCTGCCCGGCCGAGGCGATCGTGCAGGGGCTGGAGGGCTTCGAGCCGGTGAAGGGCCGCTCGCGGCTGCTCAGTGCGCCCGGTCCGAACGGTACGTCGCTGGCGCTGGTCGACGACAGCTACAACGCCAACCCCGATTCGGTGCGCGCCGCGATCGAGCTGCTGGCCGGCCTGCCGGGCCCGCGCTGGCTGCTGCTGGGCGACATGGGCGAGGTCGGCAGCCAGGGGCCGGCCTTCCACGCCGAGGTCGGCGCGCATGCCGCGCGCCACGGCATTGAGCACCTGTGGGCGGCTGGCGCAGCCAGCGCCCACGCCGCCGCGGCCTTCCCCGGCGCGCGGCATTTCGACACCGTGGAGGCCCTGCTCGCGGCCTTGCCGCAGGCGCCGGCCTGCCGCGCGGTGCTGGTGAAAGGATCACGCTTCATGAGGATGGAACGGGTGGTCGCGGCGCTGCAGGGCGGCGCGGCCCTGGCCCGCGGCGAGGGAGGCGTGCATGCTGCTTAGCCTCGCCGAGTGGCTGCAGACGCTGTCGCCGGACTTCGGCTTCTTCCGCGTCTTCCAGTACCTGACCTTCCGCGCGGTGATGGCCGCGATGACGGCGCTGCTGATCGGCCTGGCCTTCGGGCCCTGGGTGATCCGCTTCCTGGGCGCGATGAAGGTCGGCCAGCCGGTGCGCGAGTACGCGATGCAGTCGCACCTGTCCAAGCGCGGCACGCCCACCATGGGCGGCGTGCTGGTGCTGATCGGCATCGGCGTGTCCACGCTGCTGTGGTTCGACTGGAGCAACCGCTTCGTCTGGATCGTGATGATCGTGACCTTCGGCTACGGCGCCGTGGGCTGGGTCGACGACTGGCGCAAGGTGGTGCGCAAGGACCCGGAGGGCATGCGCTCGCGCGAGAAGTTCTTCTGGCAGTCGCTGATCGGGCTGGTGGCCGCGCTCTACCTGGCCTTCAGCGTCTCCGAAACGTCGAACCTGCGCGTCTTCGAGCTCTTCCTGCGCTGGGTGCAGAGCGGCTTCAGCAACGAGCTGCCGCCCAAGGCCGACCTGATCGTGCCCTTCTTCAAGTCGATCAGCTACCCGCTCGGGGTGTTCGGCTTCATCGGCCTGACCTGGTTCGTGATCGTCGGCACCAGCAATGCCGTCAACTTCACCGACGGGCTGGACGGGCTGGCGATCATGCCGGTGGTGATGGTCGGCTCGGCGCTCGGCATCTTCGCGTACATCGTCGGCAACGCGGTCTACTCGCGCTACCTGCTGTTCCCCTACATCCCCGGCGCCGGCGAGCTGCTGGTGTTCTGCGCCGCGATGGCCGGCGCGGGCCTGGCCTTCCTCTGGTTCAACGCCAACCCGGCGCAGGTCTTCATGGGCGACGTCGGGGCGCTGGCGCTGGGCGGCGCGCTGGGCACCATCGCGGTGATCACGCGGCAGGAGATCGTGCTGGCGGTGATGGGCGGCATCTTCGTCGCCGAGGCGCTGTCGGTGATCGTGCAGGTGGCCTGGTTCAAGCTCACCAAGAAGCTCTACGGCGAGGGCCGGCGCATCTTCCTGATGGCGCCGCTGCACCACCACTTCGAGAAGCGCGGCTGGACCGAGACCCAGGTGGTGGTGCGTTTCTGGATCATCACGATGCTGCTGTGCCTGGTCGGCCTGGCCAGCCTGAAGCTGCGGTGAGGCGCCGGTGAGCCTGTTCGCGGACCTCGACCTCCTCGTGCTCGGCCTGGGCGACTCCGGCCTGGCGATGGCGCGCTGGTGCCGGCGCCTGGGCGCGCGGGTGCGCGTCTGGGACAGCCGCGGCGCGGCCGCGCCGCAGGCCGAGGCGCTGCGCGCCGCGTGCCCGGAGGTCGAGCTGCTGGAGGGCCCGCTGGACGCGCAGGCCCTGCTGGCCGAGGTGCGCTGGGTGCTGAAGAGCCCGGGCCTGTCGCCGCGCGATGCGCGCATCGCGCCGCTGCTCGAGCAGGCGCGCGCCATCGGCGTGCCGGTGCAGGGAGAGCTGGCGCTGTTCGCGCAGGCGCTCGCGCGGCTGCGCGCCGGCTGCGGCTATGCGCCGCGCGTGGTCGCGGTGACGGGCACCAACGGCAAGACCACCACCACCGCGATGGCGGCGCTGCTGATCGCGCGCTGCGGCCGCCGCGTCGCGGTGGCGGGCAACATCGGGCCGACGCTGCTGCAGACCCTGTCCGACGTGCTTGCCGACGAGGACCTGGCGCTGCTGCAGGCGCCGGCGGCCGGGAGCCCGGCGCCGGAGCCGGGCGCGGACGCCGCGTCGCTGGCCGCGCCGGAGGCGCCGGCCGAGACCATCGCGCCCGACGCCGCCGACCCGGCCCGGGACGGCGCGCCGGACGATGCTGCCGAGGAGGGTGCGCCGCACGCCGCGGCGGGCACCGTCGCGGACGCCGTGGCCGAGCCCGCGCCGGACCCGGCCGCCGACGCGACGGCCCCGGCCGACGATGCCCACGCGTCCCACGAGGCCGACGCGGCCCCGGCGCTCTCGCCCGACGCCGCCGCCGCGCTCGCCGCGCTGCAGGCCGCGCCCGCCGCGGACGCGCCGCCGCCGCGCTGGGCCGCCTGGCCCGAGGCCTGGGTGCTCGAGCTGAGCAGCTTCCAGCTCGACGGCGTCGAGGGCTTCGCGCCGGATGCGGCCGCGGTGCTGAACCTGAGCGAGGACCACCTCGACTGGCACGGCTCGATGGCCGCCTACGCGGCCGCCAAGGGCCGCATCTACGGCCCGCCCGAGGCCACCGGCGTGGCCGTCGTCAACCGCGACGACCCGCAGGTGACCGCGCTGCTGCCGGCCGCGCCGCCGCCGCCGGCCCGCTCGCGCGGCGCCGCCGCCCGCCGGCCGCTGCCGCGGCGCGTCGTCTCCTTCGGGCTCGGCGCGCCGCAGCGGCCGGGCGACTACGGCCTGGTCAGCGAGCACGGCATGGCCTGGCTGGTGCGCGCGCAGGACGCCGACGAGACGCTGCCGCGCGGCCGCCGTGCCGCCGCCGAGCCGCCCGAGGAGCTGCACCTGCAGCGCCTGATGCCGGCCGATGCGCTGCGCGTGCGCGGCCGCCACAACGCCGCCAATGCGCTGGCCGCGCTGGCGCTGGCCGCCGCGATCGGCTGCCCGCTGGCGCCGATGCTGCACGGGCTGCGCGAGTACGCCGGCGAACCGCACCGCGTCGAGTACGTGGCCAGCGTCGGCGCCGTCGACGCCTACGATGACAGCAAGGGCACCAACGTCGGCGCCACCGTGGCCGCGATCGACGGCCTCGGCGCCGACCGCGAGCCGTCGCGCCTGGTGCTGATCCTCGGCGGCGACGGCAAGGGCCAGGACTTCGCGCCGCTGGCCGCGCCGCTGCAGCGGCATGCCCGCGCGGTGGCGACGCTGGGCCGCGACGCGGCGGCGATCGAGCAGGCCGTGGGCCCCGCGCTGCAGGCCGCGGGCCTGCCGCTGGCGCGCCACGACAGCCTCGAGGCCGCCACCCGCTGGGCCTTCGCGCAGGCCCAGCCGGGCGACTCGGTGCTGCTCAGCCCGGCCTGCGCCAGCCTGGACATGTTCCGCAACTACGCCCACCGCGCCGCCGTCTTCGTCGAGGCCGTGCAGCAGCTGGCGGCCGAGGCGGGGGAGGTGGTGGCATGAGCGTAGCGACGCTGTTTGCGCGCTTCGGCCTGGGCCGCCGCGACGGCGCGGCGGGCGCCGACGTGCCGATCCGCGACTGGGTGCAGGTCGGCCGCAGCCAGCCGACGCGCCTGTCCGGCTTCGACACCACGCTGGTCTGGGTCGCGATGGCGCTGGTCGCGCTCGGCCTGGTGATGGTCTACAGCGCCTCGGTCGCGCTGCCGGACAGCCCGCGCTTCGAGCGCTACGCCCACAGTCACTTCCTGACCCGCCACCTGATGGCGATCGCGATCGCGGTGCTGGCCGGCGTGGTGGTGGTGCAGGTGCCGATCGACACCTGGGAGAAGGCCGCGCCCTGGCTCTTCCTCGGCGTGCTGGTGCTGCTGGTGGTGGTGCTGATCCCCGGCATCGGCAAGGGCGTGAACGGCGCGCGCCGCTGGATCCCGCTCGGCCTGATGAACTTCCAGCCCTCGGAGCTGGCCAAGCTGGCGATGGCGATGTACGGCGCCGGCTACATGGTGCGCAAGATGGACGTGAAGGAGAAGTTCCTGCGCGCCGTGCTGCCGATGGCCTTCGCGGTGGCGCTGGTCGGCCTGCTGCTGCTGGCCGAGCCGGACATGGGCGCCTTCCTCGTCATCGCGGCGATCGCGATGGGCATCCTCTTCCTCGGCGGCGTCAACGGCCGCATGTTCTTCCTGATCACGCTGATCCTGGTCGGCGCCTTCGTGCTGATGATCACCACCAGCGAATGGCGGCGCGAGCGCATCTTCGCCTACCTCGACCCCTGGGACGAGCGCTACACCCTCGGCAAGGCCTACCAGCTCTCGCACTCGCTGATCGCCTTCGGCCGCGGCGAACTGTTCGGCCAGGGCCTGGGCGGCAGCGTCGAGAAGCTGCACTACTTGCCCGAGGCACACACCGACTTCCTGCTGGCGGTGATCGGCGAGGAGCTGGGCTTCGTCGGCGTGGCCTGCGTGGTGGTGGCCTTCTTCTGGCTGGCGCGCCGGATGTTCCACATCGGCCGCCAGGCGATCGCGCTGGACCGGGTCTACGCCGGCCTGTTCGCGCAGGGCATCGGCATCTGGATCGGCGGCCAGGCCTTCATCAACATGGGCGTGAACCTCGGCGTGCTGCCGACCAAGGGCCTGACGCTGCCGCTGATGAGCTATGGCGGCTCGGCCATCCTGATGAACGTGGTCGCGCTGGCGATGGTGCTGCGGGTCGACATCGAGAACCGCCAGCTGATGCGCGGGGGGCGGGCATGACGGCCGCGGCACGCCACCTCGTCGTGATGGCCGCCGGCACCGGCGGCCACGTGATCCCCGGCCTCGCCGTCGCGCGCGAGCTGCAGGCGCGCGGCTGGTCGGTCAGCTGGCTCGGCACCACCCAGGGCATGGAGAACCGCCTGGTGCCGCCGAGCGGCATCCCGCTCGACCGCATCGGCTTCAACGGCCTGCGCGGCAACGGCTGGCTGCAGACGCTGACCGGCGGCCTGCGGATGCTGGTCGCCTTCTGGCAGTGCCTGCGCATCCTGCAGCGCCGCCGCGCGCGCGCGGTGCTCGGCATGGGCGGCTACGTCTGCTTCCCCGGCGGGCTGATGGCCTCGCTGCTCGGACGGCCGCTGATGCTGGTGAACGCCGATGCCGCGCTGCTCCTGAGCAACAAGGCCCTGCTGCCGGTGGCCGATCGCGTGGCCTTCGGCTTCGACGGCGCGGCGGCCGCGCGCGTGAAGCAGGCCGTCGTGACCGGCAACCCGGTGCGCGCCGAGATCGAGGCGATGGCGCCGCCGGCCGAGCGCTACGCCGGCCGCCAGGGCCCGCTGCGGCTGCTGCTGGTGGGTGGCAGCCTGGGCGCCAAGGTGCTCAACGAGACGCTGCCACCGGCGCTGGCGCTGATCGAGCCGGCGCAACGCCCGCGCGTGACCCACCAGACAGGCGCGGCCCACCTCGAGACGGTGCGCGCCGCCTATGCGGCCGCCGGCGTCGAGGCCGAGATCCTGCCTTTCATCGACGACATGGCGGCGCGCCTGGCCGACTGCGACGTGATCGTCTGCCGCGCCGGTGCCGTCACCGTCAGCGAGCTGTGCGCCGGCGGCGTGGCCGGCGTGCTGGTGCCGCTGGTCGTCAGCACCACCGCGCACCAGCGCGACAACGCGCAGTGGCTCGCGTCGCACGGCGCCGGCGTGCACCTGCCGCAGTCCGAGCTGAGCCCGGCGCGGCTGGCCGAGGTGCTGCTGGGCCTGCGCCGCGAGGGCCTGCAGGCGATGGCCGAGCGCGCCCGCGCGCTGGCGCGCCCGCAGGCGGCGGCGCGCGTGGCCGACGAGCTGGAAAGGCTGGCGGCATGAAGCACGCGGTGCGCCACGTCCACTTCGTCGGCATCGGCGGTGCCGGCATGAGCGGCATCGCCGAGATCCTGCACAACCTCGGCTACACCGTGTCCGGCTCGGACCTGGGCGAGGGCGAGGCCACGCGCCGGCTGGCCGGCCTGGGCATCCGCGTGGCCCGCGGCCACGCGGCCGAGCACGTGGCCGGGGCCCAGGCCGTGGTCACCTCGACCGCGGTGGGCCCGGACAACCCCGAGGTGCTGGCCGCGCGCGCACGCCGCGTGCCGGTGGTGCCGCGCGCGGTGATGCTGGCCGAGCTGATGCGCCTGAAGCAGGGCATCGCGATCGCCGGCACCCACGGCAAGACCACCACCACCAGCCTGGTCGCCAGCGTGCTGGCCGAGGCCGGCCGCGACCCCACCTTCGTGATCGGCGGCCGGCTCAACGCGGCCGGCGCCAATGCGCGGCTCGGCGCCGGCGAGTTCATCGTGGTCGAGGCCGACGAGAGCGACGCCTCCTTCCTGAACCTGACGCCGGTGCTGTCGGTGGTGACGAACATCGACGCCGACCACATGGACACCTACGGCCACGACGAGGCGCGGCTGCGCCAGGCCTTCGTGGACTTCCTGCACCGCCTGCCCTTCTACGGCGCGGCCGTGCTCTGCACCGACGACCCGGGCGTGCGCTCGATCCTGCCGCTGGTGTCGCGCCCGGTGATCGGCTACGGCCTCGGCGAGGACGCGCAGGTGCGCGCGGTCGACGTGCGGCCCGACGGCGCCGGCATGCGCTTCACGCTGCAGCGCCGCGGCACCCTGGCCGCGCCGGACTGCGAGGTGCGCCTCGCGCTGCCCGGCGTGCACAACGTGCGCAATGCGCTGGCCACGCTGGCCGTCGCGGCCGAGCTGGAGCTGGAGGACGCGCCGGTGCTGCGCGCGCTCGCCGGCTTCGCCGGCGTCGGCCGGCGCTTCCAGCGCCACGGCGAGCTGCGCACCGCGGCCGGCGCGGCCTTCACGCTGGTCGACGACTACGGCCACCACCCGGTCGAGATGGCGGCCACGCTGGCCGCCGCGCGCGGCGCCTTCCCGGGCCGCCGGCTGCTGCTGGCCTTCCAGCCGCACCGCTACACCCGCACCCGCGACTGCTTCGAGGACTTCGTCGCCGTGCTCGGCGAGGCCGACGCGGTGCTGCTGGCCGAGGTCTATGCCGCCGGCGAGGCGCCGATCGTCGCCGCCGACGGGCGCGCGCTGGCACGTGCCCTGCGTGTGGCCGGCCGGGTCGATCCGCTGTTCGTGGACGACATCGGCGCGTTGCCGCGGGCCCTGCTCGCGCAGGTGCGCGATGGCGACGTGGTGATCACGATGGGCGCGGGGTCCATCGGCCAGGTGCCGCAGCAGGTGGTCGACCTCCTCCAGGAGCCGTCCCGATGATGCACCGCGTCCCCCTTCTCCCGTCCCTCCGCCACGGGAGGTCCGCATGAACTTCGGCAAGGTCGCCGTGCTGATGGGCGGCACGTCCGCGGAGCGCGAGATCTCGCTGCTCTCCGGCCAGGGCGTGCTGGCCGCGCTGCGCTCGCAGGGCGTCGATGCGCACCCCTTCGACCCGGCCGAGCGCGAGCTGTCGGAGCTGAAGCGCGAAGGCTTCGCGCGCTGCTTCATCGCGCTGCACGGCCGCCACGGCGAGGACGGCACGGTGCAGGGCGCGCTCGAGCTGCTCGGCATCCCCTACACCGGCTCCGGCGTGATGGCCTCGGCGGTGGCGATGGACAAGGTCATGACGAAGCGGATCTGGCTCGCCGAAGGGCTGCCGACGCCGCGCCACGTCTGGCTGGCGCCCGGCGAGCAGGACCGTGAGCGCGTGCGCACGGTGCCCGACCAGCTCGGCCTGCCGCTGATCGTGAAGCCGCCGCGCGAGGGCTCGTCGATCGGCGTGAGCAAGGTCGCCGGCTACTCGGACATGGCCGAGGCGGTGGCGCTGGCCGCGCGCTACGACCCCGACGTGCTGTGCGAGGCGTTCATCGAGGGCCTGGAGGTGACCTGCCCGGTGATCGGCGACGGCGCGGACGCGCGCGCGCTGCCGGTGGTGCGCATCGCCGCGCCCGAGGGCGCCTACGACTACCAGAACAAGTACTTCACCGACGTGGTGCAGTACCACTGCCCGAGCGGCCTGCCCGCCGACGAGGAGGCCGAGATCCAGCGCCTGACGCTGGCCGCCTACCGCGTGCTCGGCTGCCGCGGCTGGGGCCGTGCCGACCTGATGGTGCGCGCCAGCGACCGCCGGCCCTTCCTGCTCGAGATGAACACCTCGCCGGGCATGACCTCGCATTCGCTGGTGCCGATGTCCGCGCGCGCGGCCGGCCTGTCCTACGAACGCCTGTGCGTCGAGCTGCTGGCCGGCGCCCGGCTCGACGCCCGCCGCGACTGAGCGCGCCACCGCCCCCATGGCCACCATCGTCCGCACCCCCCGCGCCCCCGTGCCGCCGCCCCCGCTGGCGCTGCCGCTGGACGTGCGCGCGATGAACGCGACCGCGCAGGCGCTGTTCGTGCTGGCCGCGCTCGGCCTGGTGGCGATGCTGGCGATGTGGGCGATGCGCCAGCCGGTGTTCACGCTGCGCGCCATCCATGTCGACGGCGAGGTGATGCACAACAGCGAGGCCACCATCCGCGCCAACGCCGGGCCGAAGCTGGCCGGCAACTTTTTCACGATGGACCTGAAGGCGGCGCAGCGCGCCTTCGAGAGCGTGCCCTGGGTGCGCCACGCAATCGTGCGCCGCGTCTGGCCCGACCGCCTGCTGGTCAGCCTCGAGGAGCACCGCGTGGCGGCGCTGTGGTCGCCGGTGGGCAGCGAGGACGATGCGGACGACAAGCTGGTCAACACCCACGGCGAGGTGTTCGAGGTCAACCTCGGCGACGTCGAGGACGACGAGCTGCCCACGCTCAGCGGCCCGGCCGGCAGCGCCGCCGAGATGCTCGAGGCGCTGCACCGGCTGCAGCCGCTGTATGCCCGCATCGAGCGTCGCATCGACACGCTGACCCAGTCCAACCGCGGCTCCTGGCGCGTCGAGTTCGACGGGGGTGGCCGGGTCGAGCTGGGGCGCGGCACGCTGGAGGAACTGCTGGCGCGCAGCGAGCGCTTCGTCGAGACCGTCGGGCCGATCGCCCAGCGCTACCAGCGCCCGCTCGAGTACGCCGACCTGCGCCACCAGGACGGCTATGCGCTGCGCCTGCGCGGCGTCTCGACGACGCTGACGGCCGCAGAGAAGAAGTCATCCGGGAACTGAAGATGCCCAAAGAGTACAAGGACCTGGTCGTCGGCCTGGACATCGGCACCGCCAAGGTGATGGCGGTGGTGTCCGAGGTGCTGCCGGGCGGCGAGCTGCGGCTGGCCGGCCTCGGCGTGGCGCCGACGCACGGCCTGAAGCGCGGCGTGGTGGTCAACATCGACGCCACCGTGCAGTCCATCCAGCAGGCCTTGAAGGAGGCCGAGATGATGGCCGACTGCAAGATCACGCACGTCTACACCGGCATCACCGGCAGCCACATCCGCGGGCAGAACTCCACCGGCATGGTGATCGTGCGCGACAAGGAGGTCACGCCGGTGGACGTGGCGCGCGTGGTCGAGACCGCCAAGGCGATCAACATCCCGAACGACCAGAAGCTGCTGCTGGTGCAGGCCCAGGAGTTCGTGATCGACGGCCACGAGGTGAAGGAGCCGATCGGCATGAGCGGCGGCCGGCTCGAGGTGCGGGTGCACATCGTGACCGGCGCACAGAGCGCGGCCGAGAACATCGTCAAGTGCGTGCGCCGCTGCGGGCTGGAGGTGAACCAGCTGGTGCTCAACCCCTCGGCCTCCAGCCACGCGGTGCTGACCGAGGACGAGAAGGACCTGGGCGTCGCGCTGGTGGACATCGGCGCCGGCACCACCGACGTGGCGATCTTCGCCGACGGCTCGATCCGCCACACCGCGGTGATCCCGATCGCCGGCGACTTGATCACCAGCGACATCGCGATGGCGCTGCGCACGCCGACCAAGGACGCCGAGGAGATCAAGGTCGAGTACGGCGTGGCCAAGCAGCTGCTGGCCGACCCGAACGACCAGCTCGAGGTGCCCGGCCTGGGCGACCGCGGCCCGCGCATGCTCAGCCGCCAGGCGCTGGCCGGCGTGATCGAGCCGCGCGTCGAGGAGATCTACTCGCTGGTGCACCAGGTGATCCGCGACTCCGGCTACGAGGAGCTGCTGTCCTCCGGCATCGTCATCACCGGTGGCGCGGCCGTCATGCCGGGCATGGTCGAGCTGGGCGAGGACATCTTCCTGAAGCCGGTGCGCAAGGGCGTGCCCACCTACGCCGGCGCGCTGCACGACATGATCGCCAACCCGCGCTCGGCCACCGCGATGGGCCTGCTGGAAGAGGCGCGGCTGGGCCGCAGCCGCGGCCTGCGCGCGGCCCAGCAGGCCGGCTCGGTGCAGGGCTTCCTCGGCCGCGCCAAGGACTGGTTCCTCGGCAACTTCTGACGCGCGCCCATGCACCCGACCCCCACCTCCCGACACGCCGGCTGTGGCCCGCCGCGCCGGCGCCGCGGCACCTGGCTGGACCCCGGCGGCGGCCGGCGGCCCGCACGACGACGAGACGACCCAGGCGGTACCCCGGACGGCAGCGTCCAACCCCCATCGACACAGCAGCACTACGGACGGAGCAACACATGCCCATCGAAATGATCGAGACGTTTGACCAGGGCACGCAGATCAAGGTGATCGGCGTGGGCGGTGGCGGCGGCAACGCCGTCGACCACATGATTTCCCAGGGGGTCCAGGGCGTGGACTTCATCTGCGCCAACACCGATGCGCAGGCCCTGAACCGCTGCACGGCGCACCAGCTCATCCAGCTCGGCACCAGCGGGCTCGGCGCCGGCGCCAAGCCCGAGGCCGGCCGCACCGCGGCGGAGGAAGCGACCGACCGCATCCGCGAGTCGATCCAGGGCGCCAACATGCTCTTCATCACCGCCGGCATGGGCGGTGGCACCGGCACCGGCGCCGCGCCGGTGATCGCCCGCGTGGCCAAGGAGATGGGCATCCTGACCGTCGGCGTGGTCACCAAGCCCTTCGAGTTCGAGGGCAACCGGCGGATGAAGGCGGCCGAGGCCGGCCTGTCCGAGCTGGAGGCCAACGTCGACTCGCTGATCGTGGTGCTGAACGAGAAGCTGCTCGAGGTGCTGGGCGACGACATCACGCAGGAGCAGGCCTTCGCGCAGGCCAACGACGTGCTGAAGAACGCCGTCGGCGGGATCAGCGACATCATCCACATGCACGGCCTGGTCAACGTCGACTTCGAGGACGTGAAGACCGTGATGGGCGAGCCCGGCAAGGCCATGATGGGCACCGCGACGGCGACCGGCCCGGACCGCGCCGCGAAGGCCGCCGAGGCCGCCGTGGCCTGCCCGCTGCTGGAAGGGATCGACCTGTCCGGCGCGCGCGGCGTGCTGGTGCTGATCGCCGCGAACCGCAACACGCTGAAGCTGAGCGAGAGCAAGAACGCGATGAACACCATCCGCCGCTATGCCGCGGACGATGCGCACGTGATCTTCGGCACCGTGTACGACGAGGGCCTGGGCGACGCGCTGCGCGTGACCGTCATCGCCACCGGCCTGAGCCCCGCGCGCCGCCAGCAGCACGCGCCGATCAGCGTCGTGCACAGCGCGCCGGTGCTGCGCAACGGCACGGACAACTTCCCGATCCTCAACCACGCTGTCGGCAACGCCGTCGGCGGCCCGGGCCAGAACGACTACACGGGCCTGAACACCCCCAGCGTCTGGCGCAGCGGCCGCACCGCCGCCGCGAAGGTGGACGCGCTGGTGAGCAACGGGATGGACGAGATCGAGATTCCGGCGTTTCTGCGCAAGCAGGCGGATTGACCCCCCCCCCCGGAGCGGCTGACGCCGCTCCCCCCCAGGGGGGCGCCGCCTATGGACCGGCGGAGCCGGATCCATGGCGGCTGCTG
Organism: Pseudideonella sakaiensis; assembly: GCF_001293525.1. Classification (GTDB taxonomy): domain Bacteria; phylum Pseudomonadota; class Gammaproteobacteria; order Burkholderiales; family Burkholderiaceae_C; genus Ideonella_A; species Ideonella_A sakaiensis. The sequence continues at coordinate 48,195 of NZ_BBYR01000042.1, forward strand.
GGTGAAGCGCCTTGGTGCGACAGTGCGGCTGCCCGATGAGGTCTCCGAGCTGTTCGCGTGCGGAGGGCGGTTCGGTTGCGAAGGCGAAAGGGGGCGGCCGGGTCGGCGCCGATGAGGCGGTCGGCCCTGCGGGCCGACTGCCCTGCGGTGCTCGGTCTTGCGGCCCCGCTGCGGAACTCGCTGCGCCTGCGGCTCCGCTCAGACATCCGCAGCGAGTCAGCGCTTGAAGCGCGCTGCGCGCGCGGGCCGCAAGCCCTGCGCTCCTCGGCGCCCCATAGGCGCCGCCCCGGCCGCCCCCTTCCGCCTTCGCGGCGGCACCGAGGTGGGGGACGGCGGGGTGCCGCTGGCGTTGATCGTGGCCGTGCGCGCATCGACGAGTCCTGCTGCTCGCCGCCCGGGTGGCGGCGCCGCAAGGCCAACAGTTTCAACTAGCCCAACAGGCACAGACCGCACCGAACGCCGTGCGGGCCGTGACGGCGCGCCGACCACTCGCGGCACAGCATAGTGACAGGGCCTCGAAGGCGGCGGTGAAGCCCGAGAGCACGCGAACCCACGACACCGGCGTCTGGGCGGTCTGGTCCGCGGCAAATCCCCAGCGGACCGACTTTCCTCATTGCGTCCATGCGCGGCCCACATGTTCTTGGCGACATCGACACCGAGGGTCAAAATGGGTGTTGCGTTTCCTCTCCAATGCTCTCGCCTAGGCTCGCTGGCGGTGTAGCGAGCTGCTAGCTCGTTGGCTCCAGAACACGCATGATTTCCAGGTTCCACCTTCTTCGAGCCGCGGCGGCGGCGTTGGCCGTCGCACTCGGCGGCTGTGCGTCACCGGTAGAGAAGCCGTTCGTCCCTGTGCCCCCATCGAAGCTTGAACTTCGAGCAGAGGTGCTGGATCTGCGCGCTGCAGTCTGGAAGCGAACGCAGGTCCTGCAGAACAACGTTGGAGTGGTGCAGCACCTCGGAGACGACCGCTTCCCGGGTGGAAGCCTCCCCGACTACATCGCGCAACAGCTCGCGGATCTGCTGAACGGAAGGGACGCGCGCACCCTGGGCATCAAGACCACCGACATTCGCCTGTCCATTCCCGGGGCACGCATCGACGAGAACCGCGCGGCCGTGATTTCTGCCACCACGGGGTTCGTCGCCGCGCCCATGATTGGCCTCCTGAGCACGATGGAGCGAAACAAGACGGCATCTGCGGTGCTTTGCGTATCGGTGGACGGCAAGGACTATCTCGGGAACGACGGCAGGCTCTTTGCACTCGGTGCGGAGGGCGAGCTTCGCTCGTCGCTGGCGAGCGCGATCAAGAAGCTCCGAGACAATTTCGCGTCGGGGACCGTCACGTCAAGTCCGGCTTGCGAACGAGGGTGGGAAGGCGGTCAGGCGCGCCGACCGTGACGTGGACGTGTCTACCTCGATGCCGACAGACAGAATGGGCATGGTCCACACCCCGCACAGCATGATTCGAACCGGTCTCCTTGCTCTGTCGTCAGCTGCCCTGCTTGTCGGATGCAGCGGTGTTCCTGTTGCGGATGTGCGGGCCAGTCTGAGCAAAGCGAAGCCTTGCTGCGCCAGCGTCGCTTCGGTCGTCTACGCGCCGCTCGCACTGGGCAGTCGCACGAAGTTCGACATAGGCACCTCCTCACCTGTCCTGGAGACATCGGAGGGGCTTGCCTACTTTGCTGCGTTCCAGTTGCCGTCAGGTGCGGGAACCCTCGAGATTCAGGCTCAGAACACCTCGTATCTACCGAAGTCGACCTATCCCGATCCGCTGGTCCTCGTTCTCGATTCTCAGCACCGCAAACTTGCCGAGTTGAAGGACATCCCATTGAGCCGAGGACGACACACGATCGTTCCCGGCCTCTACGAGTACCACTACGCGGCGGCCCTGCGCTTGCCGCCCGAGGCCCATTACGTTCTCATCTTCGCCAGACCGCAATCAGACCGGAGCCAGTCTGCCGTGTCGGACAATGGCATGTACTGGCCCGTGCCCAGTGCCCCAGTCGGAACGCTTGCCTTGGTCGCTCGGTAGGGCGATTCGGCGTGGCCCGTTCGTGCATCGAAGAGCCCGTGGCGAGCGCTGTACGCGATCGACCCACCTCCCCGTCTTCCCCGACCTCGGTGCATCCGCGAAGGCGGAAGGGGGCGGCCGGGGCGGCGCCTATGGGGCGCCGAGGAGCGCAGGGCTTGCGGCCCGCGCGCGCAGCGCGCTTCAAGCTCTGACTCGCTGCGGATGTCTGAGCGGAGCCGCAGGCGTAGCGAGTTCCGCAGCGGGGCCGCAAGACCGAGCACCGCAGGGCAGTCGGCCCGCAGGGCCGACCGCCTCATCGGCGCCGCCCCGGCCGCCCCCTTTCGCCTTCGCAACCGAACCACCCTCCGCACGAACCCGGGAACCTGCGAACAACCCCGACCGAACGCAGACGCCAGACCCAACAGCCGCGGCCCGAGCACCGTCACCGCCACACCGCGCTGAACTTCGTGCCACCCCCCGAATCGCACCGCCGACACCGCGACGAGGACCCGGACGATGGCTGACGATGGAACCACCCCCCCGACGGCGCGGCGCGCAGCCGCAGGGCTGACGCTCGCTCTCCTGCTGACCGCCCCGCTCGCGGCACAGCAGGCACAGCAGGCACCACAGGCCCCCCAGCCGCAAACCCCACCGCCCACGGTACGACCCGTCACCATCGCGTCCGGCCTCCACAACCCCTGGGGCCTCGCCTTCCTCCCCACCCGCCCCGGCGAGCCCCTGAGCATGCTCGTCACCGAGAAACAGGGCCGCCTCCGCCTCGTCACCAGCGACGGCCGCATCGGCGACCCCATCGCCGGCGTCCCCCCCGTCGACGCCCGCGGCCAAGGCGGCCTCCTCGACGTCGCCATCGACCCCGCCTTCGCCGACAACCGCCTCGTCTACCTCAGCTACGCCGAACCCGGCAACGGCCCCGACACCGGCCGCAACGGCACCGCCGTCCTCCGCGCCCGCCTCGACGGCCAGCGCCTCGTCGACCAGCAGGTCATCTTCCGCCAGCACCCCAAGGTCGACAGCAACCACCACTTCGGCTCCCGCCTCGTCTTCGGCCGCGATGGCCACCTCTTCGTCACCCTCGGCGACCGCTACACCCGCCGCGACGCCGCGCAGACCCTCGACAACCACCTCGGCAAGATCGTCCGCATCACCCCCATCGGCGCCATCCCCCCCGACAACCCCTACGCCGCCGCCGGCGCCCCCACCGGCGCCCGGCCCGAGATCTGGTCCCACGGCCACCGCAACGTCCAGGGCGCCGCCCTCCACCCCCAGACCGGCGAGCTCTGGACCCACGAACACGGCCCGCAAGGCGGCGACGAACTCAACCGCACCGAACGCGGCCGCAACCACGGCTGGCCCGTCATCACCCAGGGCCGCGAGTACGGCAGCGGCGCCCGCATCGGCGAAGGCGCCACCCGCGACGACATCGTGCCCGCCGTCGCCACCTGGGTCCCCTCCATCGCCCCCAGCGGCATGGCCTTCCTCACCAGCGACCGCTACCCCGGCTGGACAGGCCAGCTCTTCATCGGCGCACTGCGCGGCCAGGGGCTCGTCCGCCTCGAAATCGACGGCAGCCGCGTCGTGCGCGAAGAACGCCTGCTCGGCGACCTCGACGAGCGCATCCGCGACGTCCGGCAGGGCCCCGACGGCTGGCTCTACCTCCTCACCGACGCGCGCGACGGCCGGATCCTGCGCCTGCAGCGCTGACCCGCACCAGGCCCTCCCCCACCAAAAGCCGGCGGGAAGCGCCGCCCTCCGGGTCCTGTTCCGCCCTTCAGGGAAAACCCGTCCTCCCTACAATGGCGGCGTGAGTGTCCTGAACGCCGATCTGCACTGCCATTCGACCGTGTCGGACGGCACCTTGGCCCCGGAGGTCCTGGCGCAGCGGGCGAAAGCCAACGGCGTCGAACTCTGGTCGCTCACCGACCACGACGAACTCTCGGGCCAGGCCCCCGCGGCGGCCGCCGCGCGCGCGCTCGGCCTGCCCTACCTCAGCGGCGTCGAGGTCTCGGTCAGCTTCATCGGCACCACCGTCCACATCGTCGGCCTCGGCGTCGACCCCGGGCACCCCGCGCTCGCCCAGGGCCTGGCCGGCATGCGCGAAGGCCGCCTCGGCCGCGCCCAGCAGATGGCCGACGGCCTCGCGCGCGTCGGCATCCGCGGCGCCTTCGACGGCGCGCTGCGCTACGTCGGCAACCCCGAACTCGTCTCGCGCACCCACTTCGCGCGCTTCCTCGTCGAGACCGGCGTCTGCCGCGACACCCACGAGGTCTTCCGCCGCTACCTCGTCGAAGGCAAGCCCGGCTACGTGCCCCACCAGTGGGCCGCGCTCGGCGACGCGGTGCGCTGGATCCGCGAGGCCGGCGGCCTGGCCGTGATCGCCCACCCCGGCCGCTACAAGTTCACGCCCACCGAGGAGTACGCGCTCTTCTCCGAATTCCGCGGCCACGGCGGCCAGGGCGTCGAGGTGGTCACCGGCAGCCACGGCAGCGCCGACTTCGTCAAGTACGCCGACACTGCGCTCGAGTTCGGCCTCTACGCCTCGCGCGGCAGCGACTTCCACTCGCCCGAGGAAAGCCGCACCGACCTCGGCGCGCTGCCGGTGCTGCCCGGCCGGCTGACGCCGGTCTGGGAGGCGCTCGCCGACCGCATCCAGCCGGCCTGAGCGGCGCGCGGGCGCCGCGTCCCGCGCGGGCGCGCCGCTTGCCGCAGGGCAGCGTTGCGCCGTGCGGCCCGCCGAAGCGGCCGCGGCGCACAATCGGCCGATGTCCCAGTACTTCGAGGTCCACCCGGACAACCCACAGCCGCGGCTGCTCAAGCAGGCCGCGCAGATCCTGCACGGCGGCGGGATTGCCGCGGTGCCGACCGATTCGAGCTACGCGCTCGTCTGCCACCTCGACGACAAGGCCGCCGCCGAACAGCTGCGGCGCATCCGCGGCGTCGACGACAAGCACCACCTCACGCTGCTGTGCCGCGACCTCAGCGAGCTGGCCAGCTACGCCCGCGTCGACAACCGCCAGTACCGCTGGCTGAAGGCGTCCACGCCCGGCCCCTACACCTTCATCCTCGAGGCCACGCGCGAAGTGCCGCGGCGCGTCTCGCACCCGTCGCGTCGCACCATCGGCCTGCGCGTGCCCGACCACCGCGTCACGCAGGAGCTGCTCGCCATCCTCGGCCAGCCGCTGCTGGCGACCACGCTGATTCCGCCGGACGGCGGCGAGCCGCTGAACGACCCGCAGGAGATCCGCGAGCGCTACGAGAAGCTGGTGCAGGCGGTGGTCGACGCGGGCGCCTGCCCGATGCAGCCGACCACCGTGATCGACCTCGGCAGCGACCCGCCGCAGCTGCTGCGGCAGGGCCGCGGCGACGCGAGCCGCTTCGGGCTCTGAGCGCCCCGGGCCCGGGGCTGGGCCCGGCCCGGCCCGGCCCGGCCCGCGCTCGCTCAGGCCACCGCGGCCGTCACGACGATCTCGACCTTCCACTCCGGCTTCGCGAGCGCCGCCTGCACCGTGGCGCGCGGCGGCGTCTGCCCCGGCACCACCCAGGCCTCCCACACCGCGTTCATCGCGGCGAAGTCCGCCAGGTCGGCCAGGAAGATCTGGGCGCGCAGGATGCGCGACTTGTCGCTGCCCGTCTCGGCGAGCAGCCGGTCGATCGCGGCCAGCACCTGCGCGGTCTGGCCGGCGATGTCCTGGCTGCCGTCCTCGGCCACCTGGCCGGCCAGGTAGACGACGCCGGCATGCACGGCCGCCTCGGACATCCGGGGGCCGACGTGGAAACGCTGAAGGGAAGTCATCGGGTGCGTGAACGGGGGGAAGGGGAGGGGGCGCCGGGCCGCGCGGCCTTCTGGCCGATGCGGCTCTCGGTGCCCTTGAGCAGCTTCTCGATGTTGCCGGCGTGGCGCCAGATCAGCAGCAGGCCCATCGCGCCGACCGCCAGCGCCGTCGGGCCCAGGCCCCAGATCAGCAGCTGGTAGAAGGGCGCGAACACCGCCGCGACCAGCGCGGCCAGCGACGAGTAGCGGAAGAACACGGCGATGATCAGCCAGGTGGCCAGCGTCGCGAGGCCCAGCCAGGGGTTCAGCGCCAGGATCGCGCCGGCCGCGGTGGCCACGCCCTTGCCGCCCTGGAAGCGGAAGAACACCGGCCACAGGTGGCCGAGGAAGGCCGCGAGGCCGGCCGCCGCCGCGGTCGCTTCGCCCAGGCCGTGGGCGCCGCCGAACTGCTGCACCAGCAGCACCGGCACGGCGCCCTTCAGCGCATCGAACAGCAGCGTCAGCACCGCGGCGAGCTTGTTGCCGGAGCGCAGCACGTTGGTCGCGCCGGGGTTGCCGGAGCCGTAGCTGCGCGGGTCCGACAGGCCCATCAGCCGGCTCACGATGACGGCGAAGGACAGCGAGCCGAGCAGGTAGCTCGCGAGCACGACGGCGAGCGGGAGGAGGGCGGTCGTCACGGCGGCGAGTGTAGCGAGGCGGGCCGGCCCTCAGCCCTCGAGCGCGCAGTGCACCGCCCGCGCGCCGAGCCGCTCCACCAGCACCTGCGGCGCCAGCCCCACCAGGTAGCCGCGCTGCCCGCCGTTGATCAGGATGCGCGGCAGCGCCAGCACGCTCGCCTCGACGTAGACCGGCATCGCCTTGCGGGTGCCGAAGGGCGAGGTGCCGCCGACCAGGTAGCCGCTGTGCCGCTGCGCGACCTCGGGCTTGCACGGCTCGACGCTCTTGCAGCCAATCTCGCGCGCCAGCGCCTTGGTGCTGACCTGGCGGTCGCCGTGCATCAGCACGATCAGCGGCTGCGCCTTCTCGTCCTGCATCACCAGCGTCTTCACGACCTCGTGCTCGGGCACGCCGAGCTGGCGCGCGCTCTCGGCGGTGCCGCCGTGGTCGACGTAGTCGTAGGGGTGCTCGGTGAACACGACCCCGGCCGCGCGCAGGGCCTGCGTCGCGGGGGTCTGGCTGACGTGACGGTCCTTCCTGGCCATCGGCGGATTGTGCCGTGCCGGGCCGCGGCCTCAGCCGCCCGCGGCCGCGGCCGCGCGCGCCCGCGCCTCCTCCTGCAGCCGCAGCACGCGGCGCTGCACCTTGCCGGTGGTGGTCATCGGCAGCGCGTCGATGAACTCGATCTCCTTCGGGTACTCGTAGGGCGCGAGGCGGCCGCGCACGTGCTGCTGCAGCGCGTCGACGAGCGCGGCGTCGCCCACGTGGCCCGGCGCCAGCACCACGTAGGCCTTGACCACCGCGCCGCGCGCGGCGTCCGGCTTGGGCACCACGGCGGCGTTCGCGACGGCCGGGTGCTTGACGAGGCAGTTCTCGATCTCGCCGGGCCCGATGCGGTAGCCCGCGGCCTTGAAGACGTCGTCGCTGCGGCCCTGGTACCAGAGGTAGCCGTCGGCGTCCATGGTCGCGGTGTCGCCGGTGCGGCACCAGCTGTCCGCCGGGTCGCCGGTGAACTTGGCGCGGGTGGCGGCCTCGTTCTTCCAGTAGCCGAGGAAGAAGATCGGGTCCGGGTCGCCGTGCACGTCGCGGCGGTGCAGCGCCACGTCGCCCGGCACGCCCGGCGGGCAGACCCGGCCCGCGTCGTCGATCACCGCGATGCGGTGGCCCGGGTAGGCGCGGCCCATGCTGCCGGGCCGCGCCGGCCAGCCGGCGCCCGCGCCGCGCCGCCCGTTCATCGCGCAGTTGCCGACCAGGTAGTTGATCTCGGTCTGCCCGAACATCTCGTTGACGGTCACGCCGAGCTGCTGCTCGCAGTAGGCGAAGACCGCGTCGCCGACGGCCTCGCCGGCGCTCATGATCGCCTCCAGCGCGAGCGGCGGCAGGCCGGCGGTGTCCGGCACCGCCTTCATCATCGCCTTCAGCGCGGTCGGGAACAGGAAGCTGTGCGTGACGCGGTGGCGCGCCATCAGCGCGAAGGCCTTCACCGGGTCGAAGCGCCCCTGCACGGCGACGATGGTGTGGCCGAAGTAGAGCGTGGGCAGCAGCGCGTCCATCAGGCCGCCGGTCCAGGCCCAGTCGGCGGGCGACCAGAACACCACCGGCGCGGCGCCGGCCGGCCGGCGGCCGGTGGCCGGGTCGGTGCCGAACCAGTTCTGGCTGCAGACGAAGCCGCTGAGGTTGCCGATCAGCGCGCGGTGCGGGATCAGCGCCCCCTTCGGCGGGCCGGTGGTGCCGCTGGTGTAGATCAGCACCGCGGCGTCGTCGGCCTGCACCGGGGCCGGGTCGAAGGGGCCGTCGCCGGCCTGGCCGAGCGCCTGCGTCCAGTCCAGGTCACCGCGGCCGGCAGCCGCGCCGACCGCGATCACCTGTGTCAGCGCAGCGCAGTCGGCGCGCGCGGCGAGCAGCGCGTCGACCGCGCTCTCGTCGACGATGGCCAGCCGCGCCTCGCCATGCTGCAGCCGGTAGGCCAGCGCTTCGGGGCCGAACAGCTGCGTCAGCGGCATCGCGATGGCGCCGAGCTGGTAGACGGCGACGTGGGCGATCGCGGTCTCGGGCCGCTGCGGCATCACGATGGCCACGCGGTCGCCGGCCTGCACGCCGAGGCGGCGCAGCGCGCGGCTCAGGCGGTCGGCCTCGCGCTGCAGCTCGGCGTAGCGCAGCGGCCGGACCTGGCCGTCCTCCGTCTCGTAGCGGATCGCGACGGCGTCCGGCGTCGACCGGGCCCAGCGGCCGCAGCAGGCCTCGGCGATGCCGAAATCGGGCGGCACCTGCCAGCGGAAGCCGGCGTGCAGCGCGGCGTGGTGGTCGTCGGCGTGGGCGGCCTGGCTTGGGCGAGTCATCGCGTGGTCCCCCCGGGGTCGGCCTCGGCCGCCGCGCCGGCGCCACCGCGGCCGAAGGCGGCCAGCGCCTCGCCGGTCACGCGGCAGATGCGCCAGTCCGGCAGCAGCGTCGCGCCCATGCGCTCGTAGAAGGCGATCGCCGACGTGTTCCAGTCGAGCACGCTCCACTCGAAGCGGCCGCAGCCGCGCGCCACCGCCAGCGCGCCGAGGTGCGCCAGCAGCGCCTTGCCGAGGCCGCGCCCGCGCTGCGCCGGCTGCACGTACAGGTCCTCGAGGTAGAGGCCGGGGCGGCCGAGGAAGGTCGAGAAGTTGGTGAAGAAGAGCGCGAAGCCGACCAGGCGACCGTCCTGCTCGGCCACGACCGCCTCCGCCGCGGGCCGCGGCCCGAACAGGTGGGTGGACAGCGCAGCCGGCGTGACCTGCAGCAGGTGGCTCAGGTGCTCGAAGTCGGCCAGCTCGGCGATCAGGCCGACCAGCGCCTCGGCGTCGCGCGGCTCGGCGGCACGCAGCGCCGGCAGGGGAGGAGGGGTCTCGGGCATGCCGGCATTGTGGTGCGCGAGGCCGCTGGCCCGCGGCCTCGGCGGCGGCCCAGGCGGCGTCCACGGCTCGGGGCTTTCCCGAAGGGCGGCGCCCAGCCGCCGGCTGGCCTAGAGTCGGCGCCATGACCACGCCTGACCCTGCGGCCGTGCCGCCGCCCTCCGATCCGCTGGCCCGCCGCCCGTCGCGCACCGAGCGCCTCATGGTGCGTGGCCTCGGCCTGCAACTGCGCCGCTGGGGCCCGCCCGGCCCGGGCACGCCCGAGCGGCCGCTGCTGGTGATGCTGCACGGCTGGATGGACGTCTCGGCGTCCTTCCAGTTCATGGTCGATGCCTTCGCGGCCGAGCGCCCGGTGCTGGCGCCTGACGCGCGCGGCTTCGGCGGCAGCGACGCCGGCGGCGCCGATGCCTACTGGTTCCCCGACTACCTCGGCGACCTCGACGGCCTGCTCGACGCGCTGGCGGCGCGCGGCGAGGTCGGCGAGCGCATCGACCTGCTCGGCCACAGCATGGGCGGCAACGTCGCCATGCTCTATGCCGGCGTGCGGCCCCAGCGCATCCGGCGGCTCGTCAACCTCGAGGGCTTCGGCCCGCCGTCGGACCCGCCGTCGGCGGTGCCCGGCCGCCTCGCGCGCTGGCTCGACGAGCTGCGCGCGCCGGTCGCGCTGCGCCGCTTCCCGTCGCGCGAGGCGGTGGCAGCGCAGCTGCGCCGCACCAACCCGCGGCTGGCGCCGGCGCGTGCGGACTGGCTGGCCGGCCACTGGGCGCGCCAGGCGCCCGACGGCCGGTGGGACATCCTCGGCGACCCGCCCCACAAGCGCATCAACCCGACCCCGCACAGCGCCTCCGATGCGCTGGCCTGCTGGTCGGCCGTGCAGGCGCCGACGCTGTGGGTGGAGGGCGCCGAGTCGCCGCTGGCGCAGCGCGCCGATGGCCGGCTGCGCCGCGAGGACGTGGAGCAGCGGCTCGCGGCCGTGCCGCGCCTGCAGCGCCGCGTGCTGCCGGGGGCCGGCCACATGCTGCACCACGACCAGCCGGAGGCGCTCGCGGCCGGGGTCGAGGCCTTCCTGGACGGGCCGGCGCCGGCGCTTCCGGCATGAAAAAGGGGGCGGTGCCTGCGCACCGCCCCCCGGATGGCGATGGGCCCGCGGGCCCGGCCGCTCAGGCGGCCTTCAGGTTCGGGTAGCGCACGTGCTCGACCAGCGCCTGGGTCTCGGGCTTCGGCGGCGCGGTCAGCAGGCTCACGATGATGATCACCGCGAAGCCCACCGGCACGCCGAACAGGCCGGCCGAGATCGGCTGGATGCCCCACCACAGCTCGATCGGCGAGGTCACGCCGAACACGCCGCGCAGCCAGGGCTGGGTCGTCACCATGTAGTAGAAGGTGACGCCCAGGCCGCAGACCATGCCGAGCGACGCGCCCCACTTGTTGGCGCGCTTCCAGAAGATCCCGAGCACCAGCGCCGGGAAGAAGGCGGCGGCGGCGAACGAGAACGCGGCGGAGACCAGGAACAGGATGTCGGCCGGTTTCTGCAGCGCCACCAATGCGGCGAGCAGGGCCACCACCAGCAGCAGCGCCTTCGAGATCGCGACGCGGCGGCCGGTCGACGAGTTCGGGTCGATCATCTTGTAGTACAGGTCGTGCGACAGCGCGTTGGCGATCGTCAGCAGCAGGCCGTCCGCGGTGGACAGCGCCGCGGCCAGGCCGCCGGCGGCCACCATGCCCGAGATCACGTAGGGCAGGCCCCCGATCTCCGGCGTGGCCAGCACGATGATGTCGCCGCCGATGCGCATCTCGCCGAGCTGGAAGATGCCGTCCTTGTTGACGTCGGCCACCGACAGCAGCGCCGGGTCGACGCGCGCCCAGTTGTCGATCCACGCGGGCAGCTTGTCGAAGGGCGTGCCCACCAGCACGTTGAAGACCTCGAACTTGACCAGCACCGCCAGTGCCGGCGCGGTGAAGTACAGCAGGAAGATGAAGAACAGCGACCAGCTGACCGACTCGCGCGCCTCACGCACCGACGGCGTGGTGTAGTAGCGCATCAGGATGTGCGGCAGCGCGGCCGTGCCCACCATCAGGCAGAACACCAGCGCGAGGAAGTTGCGGCGGGATTCGTCGTAGGTCTTCTGCGCCTTCGCATCGCCATTCGGGTCGCCGGCGTACTGCTGGGCGTGCGCCGGCATGCCCGCCAGCGGCCGGCCGCGGGCCTCGTTGGCGGCCTTGGCGGCCGTCCAGGCCTTGCGGGCGTCGGCCTCCGTCTTCGGCAGCGCCTCGAGCGCCTTCTCGGCGGCCGTGACCTCGGCGGCCGGCGCGGCGGCGGCCTTCAGGTCGGCCAGCTTCTTCTCGGCGGCGGCGCGGTCGGCGGCCAGCGCGGCCGGCACGTCCTTCAGCTTGGCCTCGAAGTCCGCGGCGCGGGCCTTGAAGACGGCGATCACCTCCTGCTCCTTCGGGTCGGCCCGCAGCCGGTTCTCGGCCTCGGTGACCTTCTGCAGCTGGAAGCCGTAGATCGCCTGCGGCACCGGCACGCCGGTCTGCTTCACCGACAGCCAGACCACCGGGATCATGTAGGCGATGATCAGGATGATGTACTGCGCGACCTGGGTCCAGGTGACGGCGCGCATGCCGCCGAGGAAGGAGCAGACCAGGATGCCGCCCAGGCCGACGAAGATGCCGATCTCGAAGGCCAGGCCCGACAGTCGCGCGGTGATCAGGCCGACGCCATAGATCTGCGCCACCACGTAGGTGAAGGAGCAGAGGATCGCCGCCAGGATGCCCAGCAGCCGCGGCAGGTTGCCCTCGTAGCGGGCGCCGAGGAAGTCGGGGATCGTGAACTGGCCGAACTTGCGCAGGTAGGGCGCGAGGAACAGCGCCACCAGGCAGTAGCCGCCGGTCCAGCCCATGATGAAGGCCAGGCCGCCGTAGCCGGACAGGTAGAGCGTGCCGGCCATGCCGATGAAGGACGCGGCCGACATCCAGTCGGCGCCGGTGGCCATGCCGTTGTACACGGCGGGCACGCGGCGGCCGGCCACGTAGTACTCGGCCGCGTCGGTGGTGCGGCTCATGATGCCGATGCCGGCATACAGCAGCACCGTGGCGGCCAGGAAGATGAAGCCGATCCAGTTGCGCGGCAGCCCCATCTGCTCGAGGATGGCCAGCGCGACGATGAAGACGACGAAGCCCCCGACGTACCAGCCGTAGATCTTGTTCAGCTGGGCCTTGAAGGCGCGGTTCGCGGCGGCGTTGGAGACGCCGCTGTCTGCGGTTTCGAAGATGCCGGCCATGTCATTCCTCCTCGGCGACGCCGTGTTCCAGGTCCAGCCGGTTCATGTAGCGGGCATAGAACCAGATGATCAGGCAGTACACGATCAGCGCGCCCTGGGAGGCGACCCAGAAGCTGAACGGCCAGCCAAAGAAGGTGAAGCTCAGGTCGCGCGCGAAGAACGCGACCACGAACGTCACGACGAACCAGATGGACAGAAGAATCGCGGAGATCCGCAGGTTCTTCGACCAGTACTGGCGGTGGTTCTCCGACAGTTGCATCGATGGACTCCAAGGTGTTGTGGTGAGTGCCGCCGGCGGGCCCGCGGGCCCGCACCGTGTCCTCGGGGCGGCGGCGCCCCGTCCCGCTGCGGCGCCGGCCTCGCGGCGGCGCCGGATCCCGGTTCAGGCCTGCAGCCCGGTCTCCCGCTCGAGCTGCGCCGCCACCTTGGGCTCGAAGCCCTTCAGGTGGCGGATGATGCGCAGCGTCTCGTCGGGCTCGTGGCGGTCCATGTGCACCCGGGCCAGCTGGTACCAGCCATAGGGGCTCATCGGTTGCAGCTCGGTGTTGCGGCGCAGCGCGACGACGGCATCGTCGAAGCGGTGCAGGCGGATCAGCGTCAGGCCCAGGCCGTACCAGGCCCGGTCCAGCTTGGGATCGAGCTCGAGCGCGCGGCGGAACGCCGGCTCGGCGTCGGCCAGCCGCCCGGCGGCCTCGAGCAGGAAGCCGAGGTTGAACCAGTCGCCGGCGCTGCGCGTGGGGTGGGCGCGCGTCAGCGCCTCGGCGTCGCGCAGCGCGCCCGCGTGGTCGCCGGCCTGGGCCAGCAGGTGGGCGCGGCTGGCCAGTGCGTAGGCATCGTCGGGCTCGCGCTGCAGCACCGCATCGAGCACCGCGCGGGCGCGCGGCACCTGCCCGAGCAGCAGCCAGCCCATCACGCGCCCGCGGTCGAGCCAGGCCTCCAGGCGCCCGCGGCGCGGTGCATCGGCATTCAGCGGCACAGTTCGACTCCGATCTGCAGGCACAGGTTGATGCGGGTGAGGGTGGCGGCGATCCACGCGAAGGCGAGCAGCAGGAAGGCCACCAGCGGCACGTGGCGGTCGAGCACCACCTTCGGCGAGACCCAGCGCGCCAGCCTGACGAAGGGGCGCGTCAGCACCTGCAGCAGCTGGTAGAAGAGGTTGCTGTCGCGGCGCGGCCCGGCCAGCAGGCCGAGCAGCCATTGCCCGACCATCGCCATCAGGGCGATCTCGGCGACGAGCTTGACGGACGTGGTCAGCAGCAGCACGGCGGGTTCGTCTCCGCAGGAAGGCGGTCGGGGCGAGAGGGTGGTGACGCGGGCCGTCGGCAGCGCCCGACCCGCGCGAATGTCGGCCGAGCGCCGGGGACGGCCACGCCCGTTCGACGAGGCTTGCAGGGTCGATTCGTTTCCTTACAGGTTTCTGACGTTCGTGGTCGGGTTCGGGGAAGCCACGGGGCGTGGAAACCCGGAGCCGCCGCGTGCCGGCCGCGGGCCTCGCCCGCCGCGGCCGGACCCCACCACGCGACCGGGCGGGGCCCGCGTGCGAAAATCGCCGGCTTCGCCAGGACGAACCATGGACATCGAACACATCAACGCCATCGGCGCGCTGCTCGCCGATCTGAGCGAACGCACCCAGCAGCTCCGGGGGTATCTTTGACTACGACCGCAAGTCACTGCGGCTGAACGAGGTCAATGCCGCGCTGGAGAACCCGGCCGTCTGGAACGAGCCGAAGCGCGCGCAGGAACTCGGGCGCGAGAAGCGCACGCTGGAGGAGGTGGTCGGCACGATCGACCACCTGAGCGGCAACCTGTCCGACGGCCTCGAGCTGTACGAGATGTCGAAGGAGGAGGGCGACGTGGACGCCCTCGCGTCGATCGAGGCGGACGCGCGCAAGCTGCAGGCGAAGGTCGAGCAGCTCGAGTTCCGGCGCATGTTCGACAACCCGGCCGACCCGAGCAACTGCTTCATCGACATCCAGGCCGGCGCCGGCGGCACCGAGGCCTGCGACTGGGCCGCGATGCTGCTGCGCCAGTACCTGAAGTACTGCGAGCGCAAGGGCTTCAAGGCGACCGTCGAGGACGAGTCGCCGGGCGACACCGCGGGCATCAAGAGCGCAACCGTCAAGGTCGAGGGCGAATACGCCTTCGGGCACCTGCGCACCGAGACCGGCGTGCACCGCCTGGTGCGCAAGAGCCCCTTCGATTCCTCGGGCGGCCGCCACACCTCCTTCGCGTCGCTGTTCGTCTACCCGGAGATCGACGACTCGATCGAGATCGAGATCAACCCGGCCGACGTGCGGGTGGACACCTTCCGCGCCAGCGGCGCCGGTGGCCAGCACATCAACAAGACGGACTCGGCGGTGCGGCTGACCCACCTGCCCACCGGCATCGTGGTGCAGTGCCAGGACAGCCGCAGCCAGCACAGCAACCGCGACGTCGCCTGGCGCCGGCTGCGCTCGCGGCTGTACGACCACGAGATGCGCAAGCGCATGGAAGAGCAGCAGAAGCTCGAGGAAGGCAAGACCGACGTCGGCTGGGGCCACCAGATCCGCAGCTACGTGCTCGACCAGAGCCGCATCAAGGACCTGCGCACCGGCTACGAGGTGTCGGCGACGCAGAAGGTGCTGGACGGCGACCTCGACGGCTTCATCGAGGCCAGCCTGAAGCAGGGCGTGTGATGGGACGGCCGTCGCCGGTGCCCGGGGCCGCCCCCGGGGGCGGCGGCCCGCTTGACCGAGAAAGGAGCGCGTGATGCGCGAAGGCTTGTCAGCAGCGGTGCGGCGCGAGGACTATGTCGCGCCGGCCTACTGGGTCCGCACGGTCGAGCTGGGCTTCGACCTCGATCCGGCGAAGACCCGGGTCGTCAACCGCATGCAGCTGGAGCGCAACGACGCGCTGCCGCCGCAGCCGCTGCGCCTGGACGGCGAGGACCTGGACGTGACGCGCGTGCTGGTCAACGGCGACAGCGTGTCCTTCCGCCACGAGGCCGGCCAGCTGGTGATCGACAGCGTGCAGAACCTGCCGGCCGGCCCGTTCACGCTGGAGATCCGCAACACCTGCGCGCCGGAGCGCAACACCCAGCTGTCGGGCCTGTACACCTCCGGCGGCGGCTTTTTCACGCAGTGCGAGGCCCAGGGCTTCCGCCGCATCACCTACTTCCCGGACCGGCCCGACGTGATGGCGGTCTACACCGTCACGCTGCGCGCGGACCGGGTCCGCTACCCGGTGCTGCTGTCCAACGGCAACCTGGTCGAGCAGGCCGAACTGCCCGACGGCCGGCACCTCGCGACATGGCACGACCCGTTCCCGAAGCCGAGCTACCTGTTCGCGCTGGTGGCGGCCGACCTGGTGGCGCGCGAGCAGCGCATCCGCAGCCGCTCCGGCCGCGACCACCTGCTGCAGGTCTACGTGCGCCGCGGCGACCTCGACAAGACCGAGCACGCGATGGCCTCGCTGATCGCCAGCGTGGTCTGGGACGAGGCGCGCTTCGGCCTGCCGCTCGACCTCGAGCGCTTCATGATCGTCGCGGTCGGCGACTTCAACATGGGCGCGATGGAGAACAAGGGCCTCAACATCTTCAACACGAAGTACGTGCTGGCCTCGCCCGCGACGGCGACCGACGAGGACTTCGCCGGCATCGAGAGCGTGGTCGGCCACGAGTACTTCCACAACTGGACCGGCAACCGCATCACCTGCCGCGACTGGTTCCAGCTGAGCCTGAAGGAAGGCCTGACCGTCTTCCGCGACCAGGAGTTCAGCATGGACATGGTCGGGCCGGCCGAGGGGCCGGGCGCCGCGGCCGCGGCCACCGCGCGTGCGGTCAAGCGCATCGACGACGTGCGCGCGCTGCGCCAGGTGCAGTTCCCCGAGGACGCCGGCTCGATGGCGCACCCGGTGCGGCCCGACGAGTACGTCGAGATCAACAACTTCTACACCCCGACCGTCTACGAGAAGGGCGCCGAGGTCGTGCGGATGATGCAGACCCTGGTCGGCCGCGACGGCTTCGCGCGCGGCATGACGCTCTACTTCGAGCGCCACGACGGCCAGGCCGTGACCTGCGACGACTTCGCGCAGGCGATCGCCGATGCCAACCCCGGCAGCGCGCTGGCCGTGCGGCTGGAGGCCTTCAAGCGCTGGTACGCCCAGGCCGGCACGCCGCGCCTGCAGGCGCGCGGCGCCTGGGACGCGGCCGCCGGCCGCTACACGCTGACGCTGCAGCAGGGCGAGGCGACCGCCGCCGGCCGGCCGCTGCGCGCGCCGATGGTGATCCCGCTGGCGCTCGGCCTGGTCGCGGCGGACGGGCGCGCGCTGCCGCTGCGGCTGGCCGGCGAGGACGCCGGCGCGCCGGCGCCGCTGGAGCGCCTGGTGGTGCTGGACGCGCGCGAGACCACGCTGGTCTTCGAGGGCCTGGACGCCGCGCCCGTGCCTTCGCTGCTGCGCGGCTTCTCGGCGCCGGTGCTGCTCGACGACGGGCTCGACGACGCCGGACTGCTGACGCTGCTGCGCCACGATGCCGACCCCTTCAACCGCTGGGAGGCCGGCCAGCGCATGGCGCTGGCGCGCCTGCTGGCCGCGGTGCGGGCCGAGGGCCCGGTGGCGCTGACGCTCGACGAGGCCTATGTCGACGCGATGCGGGCGCTGCTCGACGACGCCTCGGCCGACCCGGCCTTCAAGGACCGGGTGCTGGCGGTGCCGGCCTCGGCCGTGGTGGCGGCCCACCTGTCGCCGGTGGACCCGGTGCGCATCGACGAGGCGCGCCAGCAGATGAACCGCCAGCTCGCCCGGCGCCTGCACGAGGCCTGGCTGCGTGCGTGGGACGCGAACCGCGTCGACGGCCCCTACCGCCCCGACCCGGTGTCCGCCGGGCGGCGCGCGCTGGCCGGCCGGGCGCTGGCCATGCTCTGCCTGGATGCGCAGGCCACCGGCGACACCGTGTGGCCGGGCCGCGCCTACCAGCGCGTGAAGGACGCCGACAACATGACCGAGGGCCTGGCGGCGCTGCGCGCGCTGGTCGACAGCCACGCCGAGCTGGCCGAGCCCGCGCTGGCGCGCTTCCACCAGCGCCATGCGCACGAGGCGCTGGTGATCGACAAGTGGTTCATGCTGCAGGCCCTCGCGCCCGAGCGCGACGGCCGGGTCTTCGCGCGCGCCAAGGCGCTGCTGAAGCACCCCGACTTCTCGCTGCGCAACCCGAACCGCGCGCGCAGCCTGATCGAGGCGCTGTGCAGCGGCAACCCGGGCGCCTTCCACCGGGCCGACGCGGCCGGCTGCGTCTTCTGGGCCGACCGCGTGCTCGAGCTGGACGCTGCCAACCCGCAGCTGGCCGCCCGGATGGCGCGCGTGATGGACCGCTGGCGCCAGCTGGCCGAGCCCTACCGCAGCGCGGCGCGCGAGGCCGTGGCCCGCGTCGCCGCCAAGCCCGACCTGTCGGACGACGTCCGCGAGATCGTCACCCGCGCCCTGGAGGACGCATGACCGCCCACCGCATCAGCCTGACCCAGTACCTCGTCGAGCAGCAGCGCCAGCACGGCCACATCCCCGGCCAGCTGCGGCTGCTGCTGGAGGTGGTGGCGCGCGCCTGCAAGCGCATCGCGATCAGCGTCAACAAGGGCGCGCTCGGCGACGTGCTCGGCAGCGCCGGCAGCGAGAACGTGCAGGGCGAGGTGCAGAAGAAGCTGGACATCATCGCCAACGAGGTGCTGATCGAGGCCAACGAATGGGGCGGCGCGCTGGCCGCGATGGCCAGCGAGGAGATGGAAGGCATCCACGTGGTGCCGAACCGCTACCCGCAGGGCGAGTACCTGCTGCTGTTCGACCCGCTCGACGGCTCCAGCAACATCGACGTCAACGTCAGCATCGGCACCATCTTCTCGGTGCTGAAGAAGCCCGATGGCGCCGCCGGCGTCAGCGAGGCGGACTTCCTGCAGCCCGGCAGCCAGCAGGCCGCCGCCGGCTACTGCGTCTACGGCCCGCAGACCACGCTCGTGCTGACCGTCGGCGACGGCGTCGCGATGTTCACGCTCGACCGCGAGCAGGGCTCGTGGGTGCTGACCCAGCACGGCGTGCAGATCCCCGCGGACACGAAGGAGTTCGCGATCAACATGAGCAACCAGCGGCACTGGGCGCCGCCGGTGCGGCGCTACATCGACGAGTGCCTGGCCGGCAAGGACGGCCCACGCGGCAAGGACTTCAACATGCGCTGGATCGCCAGCATGGTGGCCGACGTGCACCGCATCCTCAGCCGCGGCGGCGTGTTCATGTACCCCTGGGACCGGCGCGAGCCGAACAAGGCCGGCAAGCTGCGCCTGATGTACGAGGCCAACCCGATGGCCTTCATCGTCGAGCAGGCCGGCGGCGCCGCCACCAACGGCCGCCAGCGCATCCTCGACCTCCCGCCCGGCGGCCTGCACGAGCGCGTCGCCGTGGTACTCGGCTCGCGCCACGAGGTCGAGCGCGTCACCGCCTACCACCTCGAGGCCGGCGGCACCTGACGGCGCTGCTGGACGGGCCGCCCGCGCCGCGGCTATAATTGCGGGCTTCGCCGGTGTAGCTCAGTTGGTAGAGCAGCGCATTCGTAATGCGAAGGTCGGGAGTTCGACTCTCTTCACCGGCACCAGTTCGACAGGCCCGATCCCGCGAGGGATCGGGCCTTTTTCGTTGGGGTCTGGCTTTTGGGGGGTCTGGCTGGGGCCAGGCTCTTTGGGGCCTGTGAGGCGCTTCTTCGTGCGGCCCGCCCCGCTTCAGCGCTGCGTCGCCACCACCGGCTGCAGCGTGCCGGCGGCCTCGCGCGGCAGCACGCCGAGGCTGGCGCTGGCGGCGGGCAGGGCCGGCTCGGGCGCGCGCTGCGGCCCGGGGCCGGCGGCGAGGCTCGGCTGCGGCGTGCAGCCGCTGCCGGGCGCCGGGTGCAGGCGCGGCTGCAGCAGCGGGGCCATGGTCTTGACGATCTGCACCGGCAGCGCGCTGGTGAAGCGGAAGCCTTCGGCCGCGGCGCCGGGCACGAAGGCGGTGATGGTGCCGAAATGGCGGTCGCCGAGGAAGAACACGAAGGTCGCGGTGCGGTTGATCACCTTCGAGCCGGTGAGCGCGCCGCGCGCGCCGTAGGTGTTGAGGCGGTTGTCGCCGGTGCCGGTCTTGCCGCCGATGGCCAGCGCTTCCCCGCCCGGGCCGTCGAGCGCGCCCTTCAGCCGGCGCGCGGTGCCCTGGTCGACCACCAGCGCGAGCGCCCGCCGCGCCACCGCCGCCACCTCGGCGGGCATCACCCGCTCCGGCGTGCCGGCCTCGCGCTGCAGCCGGGCCTCCCAGGGGGTGCCGGCGGCGAACTGCAGGCCGTCGATCTGCACCGTCGGCAGGCGCAGGCCGTCGTTGACGAGCACGCCCATGAGCTCGGCCAGCGCGGCCGGCCGGTCGCCGGAGCTGCCGATCGCGGTCGCGTAGGACGGCACCAGCCGGTCGAAGGGGTAGCCCAGGCGCTGCCACGCGCGGTGGATCTCGGCGAAGGCATCGATCTCGAGCAGCGAGAGGATGCGGCGGTTCTGTGCCGCCTTCGCGCGGGTGCGGAACAGCCAGCCGTAGACCTCCTGGCGCTGCGGCTTGCCGGCCTCGAGCACCTCGGCCAGCGTGGCCTGCGGGTGGGCCCGCAGGTGGGCCGCGACCCAGAGCTCCAGCGGGTGGATGCGCGCGAGGTAGCCCTGGTCCGACAGCGGGAAGCGGCCCGGCGCGACCTTGTCGTACAGCGCCTGCAGTTCCTCGCGGTCCAGCGTCGAGTGCGGAAGCTGCGCCTCGATGAAGCGCGAGAAGGCCGGCAGCGGCGCCTCCGGCCGCAGCGCCCGGAACACCACCGCGAGCCGCAGCGGCGTCGGCTGCACCGCGGCCGCCAGCGTCTGCAGCAGCTCGTCGTCGGCCTTTCCCTTGAGCTTGCGGTAGAAGCCGCGCATGAACTGCGAGCCCTCGCGGTCGGCGAAGCGGGCCAGCAGCACCTCGCGCTCGGGATGCGCCGGGTCCTCGAGGATGCGCGCCGCCGAACCGGGCTCGCGGTAGAGGTGGTGGTGCACGATGTCGCGCATCAGCCGGATGAAGACCAGGTTCACCGAGTCGCGCAGCGCCTCGCGCAGGTTCGGGGCCTTGCCGTCGTCGGCGCGGTCGAAGTTCTCGAAGCGGTGCTCGCCGCCGCCGGTGTAGAAGGTCTCGCCGGGGCTGGCGGAGTAGCGCCGGTCCATCGCGGCCTCGAGCATGGTCGCTAGGCTGCGGTCCTTGCTGGCGCGCAGGTGGTCCACCGCCCAGCGGGTCAGGCGATCCTTGCGCGCGACGTCGACGGCGGCCAGGGCCTTCGCATCCAGCCCGGCGAGCTGCTGGTGCAGCGCCGCGACGATCTCCAGGTAGGTCACCAGCGTGCGCAGCTTCGCGGTCGAGCCCAGCTCGAGCTTCGCGCCGGTGTTGATGTCGAAGGGCTGGTCGAGGTTGTCGGTCTGCACCCGCACGCGGTTCACGCCCTCGCCGCGCTCGTAGAGCGTGAAGCTGTAGTACAGCTTCGCCGGGTCGCCGGTCTCGAGCAGCTGGCGGCCGACCAGGCCGCGCGCCTTGGCCTCGCCGGGCTCGCGCAGCTGGCGCAGCAGCTCGCCGATGCGCGCCTGCAGCGGGCCGTCGATGCTGCTGGCGGCGCGCAGGTCGAGCCGGTCGAGGTCGTAGAAGTTCGGCGTGTCCAGCAGCGCACTCAGCTCGGTGCGCACCAGCTTGGCGGCCTTGCGGTCGGCGATCGTGGCCACCGCCTCGCCGCCGTCGGCCAGCGGGTGGGTGCTGCGCACCTGCGGCCGCGCCGCCAGCGCGGCCTGGGCCAGGCCGGCGTCGATGACCCCGCCCTGCGCCAGCAGGCGCAGGTAGGACTCGGTCAGCGCCTGCAGCTGCGGCTGGCCGCTGCCGAAGAAATGCGCGGGGCGCCGCTGCGCGATGAACAGGCTCAGCACCTGGCGGAAGGCGAGGCCGCGCGCGGCGGCCTGCGCCGGGTCCGCCGCGGCGGCCTCGGGCGCGAGGCGCAGCAGGCGCTGCACCTCGTCGAGGTCGGCGCCGTACCAGGCCTCCAGGCCGTCCAGCACGCCGTTCACCTCGCCGTAGCCGCGCAGCGCGCCGAGCGGCAGGCCGTTCACGTAGTCGAGCAGGATGCGCTGGCGCGCGCCGCCGGTGTCCGGCCCGTCGCGGTAGGCGCGAACCGAGGCCGACACCATCTGCAGATACTTGTCATGGATGGAGGCGGTCCGGCCGTCCGGCGAGTGGCGGAACTTCTCGAGCTGGGTCGCCAGCGTGCTGCCGCCGGCGGCGGCGTGGTCGCTGTCGACCACCGCCTGCAGCTGGTCGACCACGGCGCGCCCCAGCCGGTCCCATTCGACGGCCGGGTTGTGCGTCGGCGCCGGCGGGTGCAGCAGCTCGCGGTTCTCGATGAAGGACAGCGCCTCGGCCAGCAGCGGCGGGATCGCCTGCGCATCGCGGTAGACGCGCTGCGGGTAACCGGTGCTGTAGACGATGTCGCCGCGGCAGTCGAGCACGCGCAGGCCCGTCTGCGCCTTCTCCTCGTGCGGCGAGAAGAAGCCGCGCGCCAGGTACTCGGCCAGCGCCGGGCTCTGCCGCGCCTGCGCGGTGACGCGGTGCTGGCGCTCGCGCAGGCGCTCGAGGAACTGCGGCAGCCGGGTGTAGCCCAGGCGCGTGTCGTAGGGCCCGCCGGACGGGTAGGCCGCCTGCGGCGCGGGCCCGGCCTCGAGCGCGAAGCCGAGCTCGCGCGCCCAGGCCGACAGCGCGCGCGACTGCAGCGTGGAATGCCGCATCTCCCAGCGGACCAGCGCCGCGAGCCCGGCGAGCAGGCCGACCCCGGTCAGCGCGAGACCGAGCGCCAGGCGCCAGCGCCGCCGCGGCGGCGGCGACCCGGGCACGCCACCGTCCGGCGGCTCGGAGGGATCGGGGACGGCGGCAGCGGCGGAGGCCATGAGCGGCGGGGCGGGGACGGGAGCGGGGCAGGCCGGACCCGTGCGCCGGATCGGCGTCGGACGTCGACCGTGTCAGCCGCGATTAGAGCACCCGCCCCCGGCCGCGGACGGCCACCGTTGCACTGCGATTACACTTCCCCCCGTCTTTGGGGAGTAGCCGCCCTGCCGTCCGGCCCCGTGCCGCACGCCAGGGAGTGCGCGTCAACATGCTTGGGGCCGCCCGTCGAGGGTCGTTCCATGGTGCGCACAGTCCTCCGACCTGGCAAGACCATGGACCATGCCGCCGCGGGACTGGCCGGGCTGCGCATGGTCTGTCGTCCGCCTTCCGGCCAGGGAGCTCCCATGGAAGCCTTGCTCGTCTCCACCGGCATCGTCGCCCTCGCCGAGATCGGCGACAAGACGCAGTTGCTGGCCTTCGTCCTTGCCGCGCGTTTCCGCCGGCCCTGGCCGATCGTCGCCGGCATCCTCGTCGCCACGCTCGTCAACCACGGCCTGGCCGGCGCCCTCGGCGCCTGGCTGACCAGCCTCGCCGGGCCGCAGGTGATGCGCTGGGTGCTCGGCCTGTCCTTCCTCGCGATGGCGGCCTGGACGCTGGTGCCGGACAAGCTGGACGATGCCGACGCCCGCGTCTCGCGCCATGGCGTGTTCGCCACCACGCTGGTCGCGTTCTTCCTGGCCGAGATGGGCGACAAAACGCAGATCGCCACCGTGGCGCTGGCCGCCCGCTTCGAGGCCTTCTGGCCGGTGGTGGCCGGCACCACGCTGGGCATGATGATCGCCAACGTGCCGGCGGTCTTCCTCGGCGACCGGCTGGCCGGCCGCATCCCGGTGCGCGTGGTGCACGGCATCGCCGCGCTGATCTTCGCGGTGCTGGGCGTGGCCACGCTGCTCGGCGCGGGCAGCCGCTTCGGGTTCTGAGCGCCCCCAGGGCCGGGCGTTGCCCGTCCCGCCCCCCCTGCGGCGCGTCAGTCGCGCCGCAGCGAGCGCGACAGCAGCAGCACCGGCGCCAGGCCCACCAGCACGATCGCCAGCGACGGCAGCGCGGCCTCGGCCAGGCGCTCGTCGCGCGCGAGCTGGTAGGCCACCACCGCCAGCGTGTCGCTGTCGAAGGGCCGCAGCACCAGCGTGGCCGGCAGCTCCTTCATCACGTCGACGAAGACCAGCAGCATCGCGCCGAGCGCGGCGCGGCGCAGCAGCGGCGCGTGCACCTCGGCGAAGATGCGCCGGCGCGAGGCGCCCAGCATGCGCGCGCTCTCGTCGAGGTGCGGGTTGAGCCGCGCATAGCCGGCCTCGACCGACTGCAGCGCCACCGCGCTGAAGCGCACCAGGTAGGCATAGACCACGCCGAACAGCGTGCCGGTGACCAGCGCCGCCGCGCCGGCCTCGGGCCAGCGCTGCTGCACCCAGCCCACCGGCAGCAGGATGCCGATCGCCACCACCGCCCCCGGCACGGCGTAGCCGAGCGAGACCAGCCGCGCCGACAGCCGCTGCAGCCGTGCGCCGGCGCGGGCCCGCCGGGGGCCGCCGGCAGCCGGTGCGTGCAGCCGCAGCCCGAAGCCGAGCGCCAGCGCCAGCGCGGTGGCGAGCAGCGCGGCCAGCCCGGCGAGCTTGAAGCTGTTCCAGGCCCAGGGCAGGAAGCGCGCCCACGGCAGCCCCGCCAGCAACCCGGTCTCGCTGGCCTGGGCCTCCTGCCACACGAGGTGCAGCAGCACGGCCACCGGCAGCACGAAGCCGAGCAGCACCGGCAGCGCGCAGGCAAGCACGGCCCCGGCCGCCGCGGCGCCGTGCAGGCGCAGCGGCCGCGCCTCGCGCCCGTGCAGCGCGCCGGCCCGGGTGCCGGCGAAGCGCAGCCGCTGCTGGAAGCGGCGTTCCAGCCAGGCCAGCGTGGCCACCACCACCAGCAGCAGCGAGGCCAGCTGCGCGGCCGCGTCGCGGTCGTTCATCACCAGCCAGGCCTTGTAGACGCCGGTGGCCAGGGTCTGCAGCCCGAAGTAGGCGCCGACGCCGTAGTCGGACAGCGTTTCCATCAGCGCGAGCGCCACCCCGGCGGCGATCGCCGGCCGCGCCAGCGGCAGCGCCACCTCGCGCACCCGGCGTGCGCTGCCGGCGCCGAGCAGCCGCGCCGCTTCCATCAGCGCCACCGCGCGCTCGCTCAGCGCGGCGCGCGTCAGCAGGTAGACGTAGGGGTAGAGGCAGAGCACGAACATCGCGGTGGCGCCCCAGAGGCTGCGCACGTCGGGCCACAGCGCGCCCTGGGCGCCGGTCCAGCCGCGCAGCAGCGTCTGCAGCGGGCCGCTGGTCTGCAGGAAATCGGTCGCGGCATAGGCGAGCACGTAGGCCGGCATCGCCATCGGCAGCAGCAGGGCCCACTCGAACAGCCGCCGGCCGGGGAAATCGAACAGGCTCACCAGCGCCGCCGTCAGGCTGCCGAGCAGCGCCACGCCCAGCGCGACCGACAGCGCCAGCACCGCGGAGTTGCGCAGGTAGCCCGGCAGCACGGTGTCGAGCTGGTGCGCCAGCACCGCCAGGCTGCCCGCGTCGGGGTGCAGCCAGGCGCCCAGCACCCCCAGCACGGGAACGGCGAGCAGCCAGCACGACAGGGTCAGGAGGCGGGACATCAGGCGGGCGGATTCGAATGAGAATGATTATCGACCGATAATCCGTGCATGTTCCTGGAGATCGTCGAGGCGAGCGTCCACTACGGCCGGGGCCCGCGCGCGGCGGGCGGGGACCCGCCGCGGCCGGCGGTCGACCGGGTGTCGCTGGCGCTCGCCCGCGGCGAGATCGGTGTGCTGATCGGCCCGTCGGGCTGCGGCAAGACCTCGCTGCTGCGCGCCGTCGCGGGCCTCGAGCCGCTGTCCGGCGGGCGCCTGGCGATCGACGGCGACCCGCTCAGCGACGCCGCGCGCGGTCTGCACTGCCCGGCCGAGGCGCGGCGCATCGGCATGGTGTTCCAGGACTACGCGCTCTTCCCCCACCTCGACGTGGCCGCCAACGTCGCCTTCGGCATCCGCCACCTGCCGCCGGCGCAGCGGCGCGAGCGGGTGCAAGAGGTGCTCGCGCTGGTCGGCCTGCCGCAGGTGGCCGCGCGGGCGCCGCACCAGCTCTCCGGCGGCCAGCAGCAGCGCGTCGCGCTGGCGCGTGCGCTGGCGCCGCAGCCGCGGCTGATGCTGCTGGACGAGCCCTTCTCCAGCCTCGATGCCGAGCTGCGCGAGCGGCTCGCGCAGGAGCTGCGCGGCATCCTGAAGGCGTCCGGCACCACCGCGCTGTTCGTCACCCACGACCAGCTCGAGGCCTTCGCCGTCGGCGACCGGATCGGCGTGATGCACCGCGGCCGCCTCGAGCAGTGGGACGCGCCCTATGCGCTCTACCACCGCCCGCGCAGCCGCTTCGTCGCCGGCTTCATCGGCGACAGCGTCTTCACCGAGGCCCGCGTGGTGCGCAGCCCCGGCGACCTGCCACTGCTGCGCACCGCGCTCGGCGACCTGGCGCCGCCGCCCGGCCTGCCGCTGCCGGCGCCGTCGCCGGACGGGCGGCTCGACGTGCTGCTGCGCGCGGACGACGTGGTGCACGACGACGACGCGCCGCTGAAGGCGCGCGTCGAGCGCAAGGCCTTCCACGGCGCCTCCTTCCTCTACACGCTGCGGCTGCCCGGCGGCGAGCAGGTGCTCGCGCACGTGCCCTCGCACCACGACCACCAGGTCGGCGACTGGATCGGCATCCGGGCCGAGCTCGACCACCTGGTCGCGTTCCCGCCGGAGCCCGGGCCCGTGCCTGCGACACCGCCGCTGCGCTGACCCCCCCCCCGTCCGCGGGGGCGCCGCCTCGCCGACGCGCCGGCCGCCGCGCGCCTGCGCGTGGCCGATGTCCCGGCCGCGCCCAGGGTCGCCCCCTCTGGCCCGATCATTGCGGCACCCGGACGCCCCGCGCCCGCGGCCGGCGCCCGTGTGAAGCTGTGAAAAGCCGGCGAACTCGCCGGCTCCGGGCGCGTTCCAAGGCGGGGGCCTCGGGCCTATACTGGAGCAGACAGCGTGTGGACTGACGCAAGCAGGCGGATCATGGGTGCAAAACTGAAGGTGGCCGGTTGGGTCACGGCCGGCGCGGTGGCGGGTGCGCTGGCGACGATGCAGTTCCAGGCGATCGCCCGCAGCCCGGTGGCCCAGTTGCCGCTGGAGGAGCTGCAGCAGCTCGCGTCGGTCTTCAGCATGGTCAAGAGCGACTATGTCGAGCCGGTCGACGAGAAGAAGCTGATCACCGACGCGATCAGCGGCATGGTGTCCGGCCTCGACCCGCACAGCCAGTTCTTCGACAAGAAGACCTTCCGCGAATTCCGCGAGGGGACGACCGGCAAGTTCGTCGGCGTCGGCATCGAGATGACGATGGAGGACGGCCTGGTCAAGGTCGTCTCGCCGATCGAGGGCTCGCCCGCCTTCCGCGCCGGCCTGAAGAGCGGCGACCTGATCACGCGCATCGACGACACCCCGGTCAAGGGCCTGACGGTCGACCAGGCCGTCAAGCGCATGCGCGGCGAGCCGAACACCAAGGTGGTGCTGACGATCTTCCGCAAGGCCGAGACGCGCAGCTTCCCGGTCACGATCACCCGCGAGGAGATCCGCCAGCAGTCGGTGCGCGCGAAGATCGTCGAGCCGGGCTACGGCTGGCTGCGCGTCAGCCAGTTCCAGGACCGCACCGTCGACGACTTCGTCCGCAAGCTCGAGGAGCTCGCGAAGCAGGAGCCGAACCTGAAGGGCCTCGTGCTCGACCTGCGCAACGACCCGGGCGGCCTGCTCGAGGCCTCGGTGGCGATCGCCGCGGCCTTCCTGCCGCCGGACGCGACCGTCGTCAGCACCAACGGCCAGATCGCCGAGTCGAAGGCCACCTTCAAGGCCTCGCCGGAGTACTACCTGCGCCGCGGCGGCACCGACCCGATGAAGCGCCTGCCGGAAGCGATCCGCAACGTGCCGCTGGTGGTGCTCGTCAACGAGGGCTCGGCCTCGGCCAGCGAGATCGTCGCCGGCGCGCTGCAGGACCACAAGCGCGCGATCGTGATGGGCGCGCAGACCTTCGGCAAGGGCTCGGTGCAGACCGTGCGCCAGCTCTCGCCCGAGACGGCGCTGAAGATCACCACCGCGCGCTACTACACGCCCAGCGGCAAGTCGATCCAGGCCAAGGGCATCGTGCCCGACGTGATGCTCGACGAGACGGCCGAAGGCAATGTCTTCGCCGCGCTGCGCCCGCGCGAGGCGGACCTGGAGAAGCACCTGAACAGCGGCCAGGGCGCCGAGGAAAAGGACGAGGCGCGCGAGAAGGCGCGCGCCGAAGCCCTGAAGCGGGCCGAGGACGAGCGCGCGAAGATGGCCGCCGGCCAGGCGCCGAAGCCGCTGCCGGAGTTCGGCAGCGCGGAGGACTTCCAGCTCGCGCAGGCGATCAACCGCCTGAAGGGCAAGCCGGTGCTGGTCAGCAAGACGGCGGTCGAGCGCAAGCCCGACGCGACCGAGACCAACTGAGCGCCTGCCGGCCGCCCGCGCCGCCACCGCGGCGTCCCGACGCCCGCCGCCGTGCGGGCGTCGTCGTCTCGGCGGATGCCCGGCCGCACACCCCGCGATGAACGACGAGCAACTGCTGCGCTACTCGCGCCACCTGCTGCTGGACGAGCTCGGCGTCGAGGGCCAGGCGCGGCTGATGGCGGCCCGCGTGCTGGTGATCGGCGCCGGCGGGCTCGGCTCGCCGGTGCTGCTCTACCTCGGCACGGCCGGCGTCGGGCGCATCACCGTCGCCGACGACGACCTCGTCGACCTGACCAACCTGCAGCGCCAGATCGCGCACGCGATGGACCGGCTGGGCCAGCCCAAGGCCGAGTCGGCGGCTCGCGCGGTGGCCGCGCTGAACCCCGAGGTCGAGGTCGTGGTGCGCCGCGCGCGCCTGGCCGGTGCGGCGCTGGCGGCCGAGGTCGCGGCCGCCGACGTGGTGGTGGACTGCAGCGACAACTTCGCCACCCGCCAGGCGGTCAACGCGGCCTGCGTCGCGCAGGGCGTCCCGCTGGTCAGCGGCGCGGCGATCGGCTTCGACGGGCAGCTCGCCGTCTTCGACCCGCGGCGTCCGGACGCGCCCTGCTACGCCTGCGTCTTCCCGCCGGAGCCGCCGCCCGAGGAGGTGCGCTGCGCGACGATGGGCGTGTTCGCGCCGCTGGTCGGCATCGTCGGCGCGGCGCAGGCGGCCGAGGCGCTCAAGCTGGCGGCCGGCATCGGCGAGCCGCTGGCCGGCCGGCTGGCGATGCTGGACGCCCGCCGCATGGCGTGGACCGAAATTCGCATGGCGCGGGACCCGGACTGTCCGGTCTGCGCCGCGCGCGGCCGCTGAGGCCCGGCCCGGCGCCCTGCCACCTTCCCCCTCTCTCCTCCCGGCCGCCTGCCGGCCCGCCTCGGCCCCCGCGCCGCCCCGCCCATGGACAAACGCATCGAACTCACCGCCCGCAACTTCCCGAGTGCCCAGGAAGAGGCCGAGCTGCAGAAGCCCGCGTCGCGCTACCTCGGCCCCGGCAGCGCCTACCGCCTCGCCTTCACCGACGAGGAGTTCCTGCTGCGCGACGAGCTGCGGCCGATCCGCATGCAGCTGGAGCTGCTGAAGCCCGAGCTGGTGCAGCAGGAGCTCGGCATCGAGTCGACGATCGTGATCTTCGGCAGCGCCCGCATCCCCGCGCCGGCGGTGGCGGAGGTGAACCTCGCCGCCGCCCGCGCCGCGAGCGATCCGGCGCTGCTGCGGCGTGCCGAGCGCCAGGTCGAGATGGCGCGCTACTACGCCGAGGCGGAGCGCTTCGCGGCGCTGGTGACGCGCCGCACGGCGCGGCTGGCGACGCCGGTGGTGGTGGTCACCGGTGGCGGCCCGGGGATCATGGAAGCAGGCAACCGCGGGGCCTTCGAGGCCGGCGGCCGCAGCATCGGGCTGAACATCGTGCTGCCGCACGAGCAGGAGCCCAACCCCTACATCACGCCGGAGCTGTGCTTCCAGTTCCACTACTTCGCGCTGCGCAAGATGCATTTCCTGATGCGCAGCATCGCGCTCGCCTGCTTCCCGGGCGGCTTCGGCACGCTCGACGAGATGTTCGAGGTGCTGACGCTGATCCAGACCGGCAAGTGCCGGCGCCGGCCGATCCTGCTGTTCGGCCGGGACTTCTGGACGAAGCTGGTCGATTTCCAGCACCTGGTCGACACCGGCATGATCTCGCCCGGCGACCTCGAGCTGTTCCGCTTCGTCGAGACCGCGGAAGAGGCCTGGGAACTGCTCGACGCCGAGTACGCCTTCAGCGCGCCCGGTCCCGGCCCTGACCGGACCACCGACGCCAACACCAGCGATTTC
Source organism: Pseudideonella sakaiensis (assembly GCF_001293525.1). Classification (GTDB taxonomy): domain Bacteria; phylum Pseudomonadota; class Gammaproteobacteria; order Burkholderiales; family Burkholderiaceae_C; genus Ideonella_A; species Ideonella_A sakaiensis. Next base: position 78,131 of record NZ_BBYR01000042.1, read on the forward strand.
GGCGCCTGAGCGCGCCGCCACCCCTGCCTTCGGAGTGCCCGGCATGCCCACTGACATCAGCCTGATCGGCGCGCCCACCGACGTCGGCGCCGGCGCGCGCGGCGCCAGCATGGGGCCCGAGGCCCTGCGTGTCGCGCGCCTGCAGCCCATCCTCGAGTCGCACGGGCTGGCGGTGGAAGACCTCGGCAACCTGGCCGGGCCCCCCAACCCCTGGCAGCCGCCGGTCGATGGCTACCGCCACCTCGACGCGGTGGTGGCGTGGAACCAGGTCGTGCACACCGCCGTGCACGGCGAGCTGGCGCGCGGGCGGCTGCCGATCCTGCTCGGCGGCGACCACTGCCTGGCGATCGGCAGCATCAGCGCGGTGGCGCGGCACTGCCGCGAGACGGGGCGCCGGCTGCGCGTGCTCTGGCTGGACGCGCACGCGGACTTCAACACCAACGTGCTCACGCCGAGCGGCAACGTGCACGGCATGCCGGTGGCCTGTCTGTGCGGGCACGGCCCGCAGGCGCTGGTGGAGATCGGCGGCCACGTGCCGGCAATCAGCGCGAAGGCGGTGCGCCAGATCGGCATCCGCAGCGTCGACCCCGGCGAGAAGCGCTTCGTGCACGAGGCCGGCCTCGAGGTCTTCGACATGCGCTACATCGACGAGATGGGGATGCGCCACACGATGGAGTTGGCGCTGGCCACGCTGGACGAGCACACCCACCTGCACGTCAGCTTCGACGTCGATTTCCTCGATGCCGACATCGCCCCCGGCGTCGGCACCGCCGTGCCCGGCGGGCCGACCTACCGCGAGGCCCAGCTGTGCATGGAGATGATCGCTGACACCGGCCGCCTGGCCAGCCTCGACGTGATGGAGCTGAACCCTGCGCTGGACGTGCGCAACCGCACCGCCGAGCTGGCCGTCGACCTGATCGAGAGCCTGTTCGGCAAGAGCACGCTGATGCGGCGCTGAGCGCGCCGGGCCGGCCGCGCAGCCGGGCGGGCGCAGGCCCTCAGGCCGCCGCGGGCACCGCCGCGATGCAGGCGTTGCACTTGCCGAGCCCGCGCAGGCGCGGGTCGGGCTTGCCGTCGCCGGTCTTGAAGTTCGCCTGGCAGCGCCGGCACACGTACATCTTCGAGCTCGACAGCATCGGCTTGATGCCCGGCTCGCCCAGCGGGCGCGCGGCCGAGTACTCCGCCTGCGTCTGGCGCAGCTTCACGGCGGTCTCGGCGGCAGGGGAGGGAGTCGGGGTGCGAGTGGCCATGGCGCGTGGGGGTGAGGCTGGGCGCGGAACGACCGGGGAGGCGCCCCCGCGCACAGCCCGTATTGTGCGCCCGATGGCCGGAAACCCGTTGAAGCCGCCGGGATTGAGGTGGCCGGGAGCGTCAATCCGGCGGCCGGCCGCCGCGGCGCGGCCCCGGCCCGTGGCGTGGGGCCGGCGCCCGCGGGCGCGCCGCGCGACAATCGGGGCCCGCCCGCCGCGCGGCCCCGCCGAGCCGCCCGCTGCAGGTCGACCCCGAAAGCCCCCGATGCACACCGAACCCTCCCTGCCCGCCGCCGCCGATCCGGCGGCCGCCTGGCCGCTGCGCGCGCTCTGGCGCCCCATCCTCGCGATGATGAGCGTCGTCGTCGCGTCCAACTACCTGGTCCAGTTCCCGATCAACGACTGGCTGACCTGGGGCGCGTTCACCTACCCCGTCGCCTTCCTCGTCACCGACCTGACCAACCGCGCGGTCGGCCCGCGCGCCGCGCGCAAGGTGGCCTGGGCCGGCTTCGCGATCGCGGTGGCCGTCTCGCTCGCACTCGGACCCTGGCGCATCGCGCTGGCCTCGGGCACCGCCTTCATCGTCGCGCAGCTGCTCGACATCGCGGTCTTCAACCAGTGGCGCCGCCAGAACTGGTGGAAGGCGCCGCTGGTCGGCTCGGTGATCGCGTCGGTGATCGACACCGCGCTGTTCTTCAGCCTGGCCTTCGCCGGCACCGACCTCGACTGGCTGCTGCTGGCGCTGGGCGACCTCGGCGTCAAGTGGCTGATGGCCCTGCTGCTGCTGGCGCCCTACCGCGCGATGCTGCCGCGACTCGTGCTCTGGGTGCCGGCGCTGGCGACGCGCTGAGCGGCCAGGCCGTGCAGCTCGGCTTCCTCAGGGCCGCACGGCCGGCGTCTCCAGCGGCAGGCCGGCGGCGCGCCGCATGAGGTAGAGGCCCAGCTCGGTCCAGGCCGGGTCGCCATCGGGGAAGGGCTCGGCGCGCACCCCGGTCAGGCAGTTGCGCAGGCGCCGCTGCAGCGAGCCGAGCGCCTGCCATTCGAGCCGGTACTGCGGGTAGCCGGTGGGGTGGGCCTGCGGGATCGGCGTGCCCGCCAGGCGGGCGCCGGCGCGTTCGTCGTGGCACTGCGCGCAGGACAGGTCGAGCTGGCCCAGGCGCTGGCGCCAGCGGGCCTCGCCGCGCGCCAGCCACGGCGCGAGCCGCGGGTCGGCGTCGGGCGCGATCGGCAGGCCGCGCGAGGCCGACGCCACCAGGGTCTCCAGGCCGAGCAGGGCCTCGCTCTCGGTGGCGAGGTCGGCGGCCCCCTGCCGCTCGACGCGGCACTGGCGGATGCGCTGGCCGAGCGTGAGCGGCCGACCGAGGCGGGCGTCGTAGGCCGGGTAGCGTGTGGCGACGCCGCGCATCGCGGTCAGCGCGTCCGCACCATGGCAGTCGGCGCAGCGCCGCCCGGCCGGTCCGGCGGGCGCCTGCCAGGCCTCGGCCCCGGCCTCGCGCCACAGGAAACCGGGGTTCTGGGCCTCGTCGTCCTGCATCGCACGCACCGCCGCGCCCATGTCCTGGTAGGCCGAGCGGCGCGGCTCGCCGGGCGGCGGGCGCTGCCACGGCCAGCGCGGCAGCAACGCCACCGAGGCCGCGCCCGACGGCGAGGTCGACGGCGGTGCGGACGCCGCCGCGCGCAGCCGGGGTGCGCCCGGTGTCGCGGCGGCGCCCGGCTCCGTGGCGCCGGCCCAGGCGGCGGCGAGGGCCGCGCCGAGCGCCGCGGCGCGGGCCGCGCCGAGCGCCGCGGGGCGCCGCACGGGCCGGGGGTCGCGTCCGGCGCGGTTGCGCGGGCTCACCCGTCCACCACCAACGCCGCCGTCTGCTCGTGGCGGAAGCCGGCATCGCCCTCCCACGCGAAGCGAAGCGTCCCGCTCTCGCGGGCGACGATGCGGAAGGCGAGGTAGGGGTTGGCGGCGATCGCGGGATGCAGCTCGGCCTCGAACAGGACCACGGGTGGCCGGCCCGCGCGCTCGAGCGTGCAGCGGTAGCGGCGCAGGATGTCGCGCGGCACCGGCCTGCCCTCGGCGTCGACGCGGTAGCCGGTCTCCATCGGGTGGGCGATCAGCGTGCTCAGCTCGATCGTCTCGCCGGCGCGGCAGCGCGGCGGCACGCGGACCAGGGTGCGCGGCGCGGCCATGTCAGACGCTGTGAATGAACCCGGCGCGGCCGAGCGGGTGCCGCAAACGGGTGCAATCAAGGCGCAAACCGCAGCCATGGCTC
>NZ_BBYR01000043.1 GCF_001293525.1 Pseudideonella sakaiensis
TAGTCGACCACCCGCTTGACGGGGACGATGATCTTCATGGCGGCGCCCTCACTCGGCTTCCATCTGCTGCTGCAGCTTCTCGACGGCGTCGCTGTACTCGGTCAGCATGTCGTAGATCACGCCCTTGGTGGACGTCTCCTCCTTCATGTCGCCGACGATCTGCCCGACGTAGTAGCCCATGTACTCCTTGCGGCGCGCCCGCTCGATGCGTGCGCGGGCCTCGGTCACCAGCAGGCCCTGCTGCGGCATCGGCAGCGGCGTCGGCGCGCCCGGCGCGTCCCAGGCGTCGGTGAAGGCGCTGCGCAGCATCCGGCACTGCTTGCCGGTGAAGACGCGGCGCTGGATCGCGTCCTCCGAGCCAGCCGCGAAGAACCGCTCCTTCATGTCGGGGGACAGCTCGCTCTCGCGCGTGCCGAGCCAGATCGAGCCGCACCAGACGCCTTCGCAGCCGAGCGCCAGCGCGGCGGCCATCTGCCGTCCGCGGCCGATCCCGCCGGCGGCCAGCACCGGCACCGGCGCGGCGGCGTCGACGATCTGTGGCCACAGCACCATCGACGTGATGCTGCCGCTGTGCGCGCCGGCTTCCATGCCCTGCGCGATCAGCACGTCGATGCCCGCGTCGACCTGGTTCTTCGCATGCTTCGCGCTCCCGATCAGCGCACCGACCTTCAGGCCCTTGGCATGGAGGAGGTCGATCATCTCCTTGGGCGCGATGCCCAGCGCGCTCACGACGAGCTTGATCTGCGGGTGCCGCAGGGCGACCTCGATCAGCTCCATGCCGCCCTGGGCCGTCAGCCGGTAGCCGCTGGCGTACTCGGCCAACTGCTCGCGCTCGTGGGCCGGCAGCTCGGGAATGCCGGCGTCCCGCAGGATCCGGTCGACGAAGGCGACGTGCTCGGGCGGCAGCGTGGTCTCGCGCTCGTGGAGCATGTGCACCTCGCCCATTTTCTGCGGCAGTGCGAGATCGAGGGCGTAGGGACGACCGTCGGTGTGGTCGTCGATCCACTTCAGTTCCATCTCGAGCTGTTCAGGCGTGACGCGGGTCGTGCCCAGCACGCCCATCCCGCCGGCGCGGGTCGCTTCCACGACCACGTCGCGGCAATGCGAGAAGGCGAAGATCGGCACGTCGAGTCCGAACATCTCGGTCATCCGCGTCTTCATGCGGCGCACCTCGAATTCACAATGGTTGAACCATCGATATTATGCCTTGCGCCGGATGGGGTCAAGACGGGAAAGCCTGGGCAGCCCGGAGCAGGGCACGGCAACAGAATATTGGTCGAACCATCAGCACTCCCATGGCGCATCCTTCCGTCGTCGCCCGCACCCACCCTCACAAGTCCGCGGTGGTCATGGCCGCCAGCGGCGACCAGATCAGCTTCGCCGAACTCGATGCACGCACCAACCAGGGTGCGCACCTGCTGCGCGCGCTGGGCATGCGCCCGGGCGACCACATCGCCGTGCTGATGGAGAACCACCTCCGCTTCTACGAGGTGTACTGGGCGGCGATGACCACCGGGCTCTACTTCACGCCGATCAGCACCCACCTGAGCGCGGCCGAGGCCGCCTACATCGTGCAGGATTGCGGCGCCCGGATGCTGGTGTCGTCGGCGGCGATGCGGGATCTTGCGGGCCAGGTGCGGGCGCGCTGCCCGCAGCTCGCGCATGGCCTCGCGGTCGATGCGGCCTTCGACGGCTTCGACCACTGGGAAGCCGCGATCGCGCGGCAGCCCAGCTCGCCCGTCGAGGATGCCGTCGGCGGACACCACATGATGTACTCGTCGGGCACCACCGGCCAGCCCAAGGGGATCAAGGTGCCGTTCGCCGGCAACCCGATCGGGAAGATGGCCCCGATCATGGAGGTGTTCGCGCAGCGCCTGGCCTACGACGACTCGACGGTCTACCTCTCGCCGGCACCGCTCTATCACGCGGCGCCGCTCGGCTTCAGCACCGCGGTGCAGCGCATGGGCGGCACGGTGATCGTGATGGAGAAGTTCGATCCGGCGGCCTTCCTGGCGCTGGTCGAGCGCTACAAGGTGACGCACACGCAGGTGGTCCCGACGATGTTCGTGCGCATGCTCAAGCTGCCGCCCGAGGTGCGGGCGCGCCACGACCTGTCGTCGCTGACCTGCGCGCTCCATGCGGCGGCGCCGTGCCCGGTGGACGTCAAGCAGCAGATGATCGACTGGTGGGGCCCGTGCATCGTGGAGCAGTACAGCGGCTCGGAAGGGTCCGGCTGCACCCTGATCACCTCCGAGGAGTGGCTGACGCACCGTGGTTCGGTGGGGCGTGCGCTGATGAACACGGTCCGCATCGTCGGCGAGGACGGCCGGCTGCAGCCGCCGGGCGCGACCGGCACGATCTACTTCGAGGGGAGCCGCCGCTTCGCCTACCACAACGACGCGGCCAAGACCGAGAGCGCCTTCAACGCGCAGGGCTGGTCGACGCTGGGCGACATCGGGTACCTCGACGAGGAAGGCTACCTCTACCTCACCGACCGCAAGGCCTACATGATCATCTCCGGCGGGGTGAACATCTACCCGCAGGAGTCCGAGGGCGTGCTGACGCTGCATCCCAAGGTGGTGGACGTGGCGGTCTTCGGCGTCCCGAACGCCGAGTTCGGCGAGGAGGTGAAGGCGGTGGTCCAGCCGATCGACATGGCGGATGCCGGGCCGGCGCTGGAGGCGGAGCTGATCGCCTATTGCCGCGCCCACTTGGCCGCGTTCAAGTGCCCGCGCAGCGTCGACTTCGAGGCGCAGCTGCCGCGGCAGGACAACGGCAAGCTCTACAAGCGCCTGCTGCGTGACCGCTACTGGGCAGGCAAGGCGAGTCGCGTCATCTGACGTCGCGGGCGGACGCCGCGCCGCGGCGCGGCAGGACAGGGACACGGTGAGGCGCATGCAGCTCGATTTCAAGGACAGGACGGTGCTGGTCGTCGGCGGCACCAGCGGCATCGGCAACGGGATCGCGCAGGCCTTCCGCGCCGCAGGCGCCCGCGTGCACGTCTGGGGTACGCGCCGCGCCGCCACCGACTACCGGCCCGAGGAAGGCAGCGTGATGGACGGCCTGGCATTCGCCAGCGTCGACGTGTCCAGCGCCGAATCGATCCGTGACGCCGAGGCCGGATTCGATGCGCTCGACGTGCTGGTGCTGTCGCAAGGGGCGGTGGCGTACCGCCGCGCGGAGTTCGAGGACGCGACCTTCCGCCGCGTGGTCGACGTCAACCTGAACAGCCTGATGAGCTGCGCCTCGCGCTTCCACCCGATGCTGAAGGCCTCGCGCGGGTCGGTCGTCATCGTCAGCTCGGTCTCCGCCTACAAGTCGGCGATCGGCACGCCCGCCTATGCCGCGTCGAAGGCCGCGGCTGTGTCGCTGACCCGGTCGCTGGGCGCAGCCTGGGCCGGCGACGGCATCCGCGTCAACGGCATCGCGCCGGGCCTGGTCGCCACCAAGATGACGAAGGTCACGACCGATCACCCGGAGCGCCTCGCGTCGACGGTGGCGCGCATCCCGGCCGGACGCATCGGCACGCCGCAGGACATGGCGAGCGTCGTCCTGTTCCTCGCGTCGCCGCTCGCCGGGTACGTGGTGGGACACACCATTCCCGTCGATGGCGGCCTGAGCGCCTGACGCGGTTCGATTCGATGGATCCGAGGGATCGCAAGGAGACGAGATGAGCTGGGGATTCGAGACCGATGCGGCGTTCCAGAAGGAACTCGACTGGATCGACGCGTTCGTCCGCGAGGAGGTCGAGCCGCTCGACCTGCTGCTGGACAGCCCGTACGACGTGGGCGACCCGGTGCGCAACCGCCTGGTCAAGCCATTGCAGCAGAGGGTGCGGGACCGCGGGCTGTGGGCCTGCCACCTCGAGCCCGAACTGGGCGGGCAGGGCTACGGCCAGGTGAAGCTGGCCCTGATGAACGAGATCCTGGGCCGCTCCAGCTTCGCGCCGACGGTCTTCGGATGCCAGGCGCCGGACTCGGGCAACGCCGAGATCCTGGCGAAGTACGGTACGCCGGAGCAGAAGCGAAAGTACCTGCAGCCGCTGCTGGGCAACGACATCGTCTCCTGCTTCGCGATGACCGAGCCCCAGGGCGGGTCCGACCCGACGACCTTCCGGACCCGGGCCGTGCGCGACGGCGACGACTGGGTCATCAGCGGCCAGAAGTGGTTCGCGTCGAACGCCAACTACGCCGCGTTCTACATCACCCTCGCGGTGACGGACCCCGACGTGTCGGCCTACAAGGGCATGTCGATGTTCATCGTGCCGGCCGACGCGCCGGGCATCCGGATCCTCCGCGACGTGCACGTGGTCGGCCGCAACCCGCGGGGTCACGGGCACGGCTACCTCGCGTTCGACCAGGTGCGCGTGCCCGCCGACCACATGCTCGGCCGGCCGGGCGAGGCCTTCGTCGTGGCCCAGACCCGCCTCGGCGGAGGGCGCATCCACCACGCGATGCGCACGATCGGCGAGGCGCGCAAGGCCTTCGACATGCTGTGCGAGCGCGCGGTCTCCCGCTCGGCGCAGCGGGGCCGGCTGGCCGACAAGCAGCTGGTCCAGGCGATGGTGGCCGACTCCTGGATCGAGCTGGAGCAGTTCCGGCTGCTGGTGCTGCGCACCGCCTGGCTGATCGACAAGGAGGGCGACTACAAGAAGGTGCGCAAGGACATCTCCGCGGTCAAGGCGGCGATGCCCAAGGTGCTGCACGACATCGTGTCGCGCGCGATCCAGATCCACGGCTCGCTGGGCATCACCAACGAGATGCCGTTCGTGGACCAGCTCGTGTCCTCGCTGATCATGGGCCTCGCGGACGGTCCGACCGAGGTGCACAAGATCACGCTGGCGCGCGAACTGCTGAGCGAGGTCGCCCCGAGCGCCGAGCTGTTCCCCGATTACCACCTGCCGCGCGCGCGCGAGCGCGCCCGGGCGAAGTATGGTGCCGCGCTCCAGGCGGCCGATGGCCTCTGAGGCAACGGGCGGCATGGAAGCGGCGCACGCGAGGGACTGGCGCGACCTGGTGGACCCGGTGCGCCTGGCGGCCTGGATGGACACGCAGGGCCTCGGAGCGGGCGCGGTGCGGGACGCGGTGCTGTTGACCGGCGGCACGCAGAACGTCCTGGTGCGTTTCCGGCGCGGCGAGCGCGACTACGTGCTGCGGCGGCCGTCGCGCCACCCGCGTGCCGACAGCGACCGGACCATGCTGAGGGAGGCGCGGCTGCTCGAAGCGCTGGCCGGCCGGCCGGTCCCGCACCCGGGCTTCGTGGCGGCCTGCGCCGACACCGGCGTCATCGGCGCCGCCTTCTACCTGATGGCGCCCGTCGACGGCTTCAACCCGGGCGCCGAAGGCCTGCCGCCGCTGCACGCCGGCGACCGGGCCATCCGCCGGCGCATGGGGCTGGCGATGGTGGAGGCCATCCTCGCGCTGGGCGCCGTCGACGCCGAGGCGGCCGGGCTCGCCGATTTCGGGCGTGTCGACGGCTACCTCGAACGCCAGGTGCCGCGCTGGCGGAAGCAGCTCGCCGGCTACGCCGCCTGCGCCGGCTGGCCCGGCGAGGCGAGCCTGCCGCAGGTGGAGGCGGTGGCGGACTGGCTGGACGCCCACCGGCCCGCCCGCTTCACGCCCGGCCTCGTGCACGGCGACTTCCACCTCAGCAACGTGATGTTCCGCCATGACGGACCGGAGCTGGCCGCGGTGATCGACTGGGAGCTGGCGACCCTCGGTGACCCCTTGCTGGACCTGGGCTGGCTGCTGGCCACCTGGCCCGGTCCGGACGGCAGCCACCACAGTCCGAACCGCGTGCAGCCCTGGGATGGCTTCGTCACCGCGGACGAGCTGGTCGCGCACTACGCTGCCCGCAGCCCGCGCGACATGGGCCGCATCGGCTGGTACGAGGTGCTGGCCTGCTTCAAGCTCGGCATCGTGCTCGAAGGAACCCATGCCCGCGCGTGCGCCGGGCTGGCGCCCGAGGAGACCGGCCGACGCCTGCACCACGCGGCACAGGCGCAGCTGCGCCGCGCCGTCGCGCGGATCGAGCGGGGCCGACCCTGAGGCCGCGGCCCGACGGCGCGCCCGCGATCGAAGTCGGCGCTGTACCTGCCGCACTGGGCCCGCAGCGGACGGCTCGAACCGGACGCGGAACGCGTCTGAGTGCCCTGGTTCGCAGCGTCGCGCCGGACCGGCGCGTCGGCGTCTCAGAGCTTGACGCGGCCCGCGTCGACCAGGCGCCGCGTCTTCAACAGCTGCTCGTCCAGGAAAGCCTGCAGCTTCGGGGGCGCCCAGCCCACGGGCTCGAAGCCCAGGTCCAGCATCCTCGGCTGCACGTCCGGCAGCATGATCACGCGGTTGAGCTCGGCGGCCAGCCGGTCGACGATGGGCCGCGGCGTGGCGACAGGCAGGAAGACGCCGCCCCAGCCCGGCATGTTGACGTCGGGCAGGCCGCTCTCGGCGAAGGTGGGCACGTCGCCGTAGACCGGGAAGCGCGACGGGCTCGCGATCGCCAGCGCCTTGATCTTGCCGGGATGGCGCGAGGCGCCGCCGAGCGAGGCGATCACCGCGTCGATCTGACCGCCGAGCACGTCCTGGATCGCGGGCGCCTCGCCCTTGTAGGGCACATGGATCGATTCGATGCCGGCGGCGGCGTTCAGCTGCTCGCCGACGAAGTGGCCGCCCGAGCCCTGGCCGTAGGAGCCGTAGGTGAGCTTGCCGGGTTGGCGCTTGGCCATCGCCACCCATTCCTGGATCGTGTTGACCCCGAGCGAGCTGCGCACCCCGATGGCGATCGGGGTCAGCACCTGCATGCTGACCGGCACGAAGTCGGCCGTCCTGTACCCGGCCGAGGGCTGGAGCAGGGTCGTGCTCAGGAAGTTGCTGTTGGTCAGCAGCATCGTCAGGCCGTCCGGCGCCGAGCGCGCGACGAAGCTGGCCGCGATCGCGCCGCTCGCGCCGGGCTTCGACTCGACGACGCAGGGCTGCCCCCAGGCCTCGGTCAGCTTGGTCCCGACGAGCCGCATCATCGTGTCGTGGCCGCCTCCGGCAGGTACGGTGATCACGATGCGGATGGGCCCTGCCGGATAGGCGGGCTGTGCGCGCAGGGTCGGTACGGCCAGTGCGGCGCAGAGGCCTGCGCCCGTCCTGATCAGCCGCCGGCGATGCATGTCGGTCATGGTGTCGTCTTCCGTCCTGGGCGGGGACGCGACGTCGCGAACCCCTCGGGCGTTGCGGTCATCCCGCTGGTTCAATGGTTCTACAGAGTCTATCGGGCGTCACGGCGAGCGGGAAGTCGGGCCTAACCCGAGGGCGCGCCGACGAGCAGGTCCGTGATCTGGCAGCGCAGGGCCCCGGCGACGCCGAGCAGGACCAGCACGGAGGCGTTGCCCACGCCGCGCTCGAGGTTCGCGAGGTGGCGCTCCGAGATGTCCGCATCGAGGGCGAGGGCCTTGCGGCTCATCCCCTTGCGGGCGCGCTCCTCGCGGATGCGTTCGCCGAGCAGCACGAGGAAGGGATGTCGCCGGGCGACGCGCGGCGGCGTCGCCACCTGGGGGATGACAGCAGGGAACGGCGGCATCGCTTGGCAAGTCAATGGTTGGATCATTGATTGGATCCGGTAACCTTACTGCACATCCGCCGGCGTCGCAATTGGCGCGACCGCCGCCGCACTGCGAAACGACGGCTCGGTCCCTCGCCGCCTCGGGGCGTCGTTCCAGGAGATCGACGACGTGATCGATCCAGCGCAGACGCGATGGTGGATCCTGAGGGGGCTGCCGTCCACGGCGGCTGCAGTCACGGCGAGGCCGATCACGCCCACCCGGCGGCGATTCATCGACACCTGGTGAAGTCGGCTCGCCGCCGAAGCTTGGTGGATAATGCATATTGGTTCAACCATCAGATGCGGCGGCCATGACAGGACAGGATCCATGCTGACCCGGGACGTGGTCGGTCTCGACGGCCGTGGCGGTCTCGGCGGGACGGCGTCGGGCATCCTGACGCCGCTGATGCGGGCGCTCGGCGCGGCGTCGCTGGGTCGGGACGGCACGCGCGTGCTGGCGCGGCTCGACTGCCGTCCTCCGGCCTGCACGGTCGACGGCTCGGCCGTGGACCTGCGCGCAGTCGCCGCCCTGCTCGACCACGTCGGGGGCGCGGCCGTCTATGCGGCGATCCCCGGGCTGCAGGGCACGGCCACGCTCGAGCTGCGCCTGGACATCGTCGGCGCGCCCGTGCCGGGACAGGCCGTCTTCGCGCGCGCGGAGTGCACGTCGCTCGAAGCGGGGAGCGCGCTGGTCCTCGGCACGGCCTGGTGCGGCGACGCGACCGCCGCCACGATGCCGGTCGCCCGCCTGACGGGCCGCTTCGTCGTCGGTGTCGGGCCCGGCCAGGTGCCCGGCGCCGAGGACCGGCACCGACGCGAGGCGAGGGCGGCCGCCCACGTGCCGGTGATCGCGCCGGCCGCCGACTGCTTCGACGCGCTGCTGGGCGGCACGGTCGACGGCACCGCCTTCCTGCTGCCGGGAGCGCCCTGGCTGGTCGGCTCCATCGCGTTGCCCGCCCTGCACGGCGGAACTGTCGCCGCCGGGCTGATGCAGGCGGCCCGCCAGGCCGCGGCGGTCGCGCCCGGGCTGGCGTTGAAGAGCCTCGGCGTGCAGTACCTGCGGGCGTCCCACGTGGAGGAGACGCGTTTCGGCGCGTCGGTAGTCAAGCGCGGCCAGCGGGCCGCATACATCGACGCGGAGGCCACGCAGCGGCAGGGCGAACGCCGCGTCGCGCGGATGCAGTGCCTCTACGCGTGACTGCCCCCGGCTGATCGGCTGAGAGCGACCGACCTGGACGGGTTCGGGTCGCCGCCACGCGCCTCAGTGCGGTCGCGCCGTCGGCGTCAGCACCTCGCGCTTCACGCGGATGCCGTGCTGCTCGCGGTCCCAGGTGTCAGCGGGGATGCCCTGTTCGCGCAGCACGTGCTTCTGGACCCTCCACGTCGGCGTCTGATCTCCATCGTGTCCCAGGGCTCGATGGGGCGTTCCAGCGCGGGCAGCGCGTCGTCGTCCGCCGAGGCGTCGTCGCGATTCGTGCTGGCGGCTTGCCATTCCATATGAACCTTCATAATATAGGTTGAACCAATCAATATAAGACTGATTCTTTCAGACCACGGAGATGCCGCCTTGACCGACTCCCTGCGCGTGGCGACCGAACGCCGCGACCGCATCCTGCTGATCACGATGAGACGGCCGCAGAAACGCAACGCGGTGGACCGGGCGATGGCCGATGCCCTCGATGCCGCCCTCAACCTGCTGGACGACGACCCGGCGCTGGCGGTCGGCGTGCTCACCGGTGGCCCGGCCATGTTCAGCGCGGGCAGCGACCTGGGCTCGGGCAGCGGCGGCTACCGCACCGAGAGGGGCGGCTACTACGGGATCATCCAGCGACGGCGGGTGAAGCCGCTGATCGCCGCCGTCGAGGGCATCGCGCTGGGCGGGGGCATGGAGATCGTGCTCGCCTGCGACATGGCGGTGGCCTCGGAGTCCGCCAGCTTCGGACTGCCGGAGGTCAGGCGCGGCGTGCTGCCGACCTGCGGCGCGCTGTTCAGGACGCTGCATGCCATGTCGCCCGGCATGGCACGGCAGATGGTGCTGACCGGCGCGCCCATCGATGCGCGGCGCGCACTGGCGCTCGGCCTCGTCAACGAGGTGACGCCGCCCGGCGAGGCGCTCGTGCGGGCGCTGGCGATCGCCGGAGAGATGGCCTCGAACGCCCCGCTCGCGGTGCAGGCCTGTCTGGCGGCGATGAACGGCATGGTCAACGGCGACGACGCCGCCGGCTGGGCCGCGACCGAGGAGGCGCTGAAGGCCGTCCGTCACAGCGAGGACTTCGCCGAGGGCGTGCGGGCCTTCCTCGAGAAGCGCGCGCCGATCTGGCGTGGGCGCTGAGCGGGGCGGGGCGGGGCCGGGCCTCGCCGGCCCCCTGCGGATCACTGCGGCTTGATGTCGACGGCGCCGCGGTTGCTCACCCACTCGTCGTGCGCGCGGCGCATCAGCGCGAGGAAGGCAGCCGGCGTCATCGCGGGGCTCGGCTCGAGCGCAAGGGCGGCGAGCCGTTCGCGCGTCTCCGGCAGTTCCGAGATCCGCGTCAGCTCGCGGTTCAGCTTCTCGACGATCGCCGGCGGGGTGCCCGTCGGCGCGAAGAATCCCGCGAAGGACTCGTTGCCGATCCCCTGGTAGCCGAGCTCCTTGAAGGTGGGGATGTTCGGCAGCAGGCTCAGGCGGTGCGTCCCGCTGACCGCGAGGGGCTGGAGGCGTCCGTCCTCGAACTGCTTGACCGCGGCACCGGAGACGATGGCCGCCTGCAGCCGTCCCGAGATCAGGTCGGGGAAGAGCGGGCTCTCGCCCTTGTAAGGGATGTGGGTCATGTTCAGGCCGGCCTGCTTCGCCAGCAGCTCGACGAAGTAGTGCGAGCTCGACGCGTGCCCGGTGGTGCCGTAGGACACCGGCTCGCGGCTCGCCTTCGCGGCGGACACGAAGCTTGCGAGGGTCTTGTTCGGCGAGCTGCCCGGTACGGCGAAGACTGCGAACAGCTCGTAGGTGCGGTGGATCGGGACGAAGTCCTTGAACGGGTCGTACTTCACGCCTGTCAGCAGCACGGGATTCGACACGATCGCCGTCATGTTGTAGAGGATCGTGTAGCCGTCGGCCGGCGCGCGGGCGACCTCCTGGGTTCCCAGCATCGTGTTGACGCCCGGCTTGTTCTCGACGATGAACGGCTGGCCGAGGCTGGTCTCGAGCTTCTGCATGTAGTAGCGGACGACGGCGTCGGACTGGCCACCGGCCGGCAGCGGCACGATCACGCGCACCGGCTTGGTCGGCCAGTTCGTCGTCTGCGTCTGGGCGGCCGCGGGCAGCGTCCACAGGGCGAGGGCGGCCAGCAAGCCGCCGACGAAAGTCTTCTTCATCGGGAGTCTCCGGGTTCGCAGCCGTCGCTACGGTCTTTTGGGAATGCTGCACCGGCCGGCAACGCGCGCGGCGTCGCCGGTCACTGCGGCTTGATGTCCACGGCGCTGCGGTTGCCGATCCACTCGTCGTTCGCCCGGCGCATCATGGCGAGGAACGCGGTCGTCGACGTCGCCGGGCTCGGCTCGAGCCCGAGGGCGGCCATGCGTTCGCGGGTCTCCGGCAGCTCGGAGATGCGCGTCAGCTCGCGATGCAGCTTCTCGACGATGGCGGGCGGCGTGGCCGCCGGCGCGAAGAAGCCGGCGAAGGATTCGTTGCCGATGCCCTGGTAGCCGAGTTCCTTGAAGGTGGGGATGTTCGGCAGCAGGCTCATGCGGCGACTGCCGCTCACCGCCAGCGGCTGGATGCGCCCGTCCTCGCCGAACTGCTTGACCGTGGCGCTGGACACGATGGCCGCTTGCAGGCGCCCGGAGAGCAGGTCCGGGATGAGCGGGCTCTCGCCCTTGTAAGGGATGTGGGTCATGGTCAGGCCGGCCTGCTTCGCCAGCAGCTCGACGAAGTAGTGCGAGCTCGAGCCGTGCCCGGTGGTCCCGTAGGCCGCCGGCTCACGCGCCGCCTTCGCCGCCGCGACGAAGCTGCCCAGCGACCGGGTCGGCGAATTGCCCGGCACCGCGAGGATGGCGAAGGACTCGTAGGTGCGGTGGACCGGCACGAAGTCCTTGAAGGCGTCGTACTTCACGCCCGTCAGCAGGACGGGGTTGGAGACGATCGCGGTCATGTTGTAGAGGATCGTGTAGCCGTCGGCTGGCGCGCGCGCGGCCTCCTGCGTGCCCAGCAGCGTGCTGGCTCCCGGCTTGTTCTCCACGACGAAGGGCTGGCCGAGCGCCTGCTCGGTCTTCGTCATGTAGTAGCGCACCACCGCGTCGGCCTGGCCGCCGGCGGGGAAAGGCACGATGACGCGCACGGGCTTGGTGGGCCAGGTCGTCGGCTGGGCCGCCGCGGGCAGCGTGCACAGGGCGAGGGCGGCCAGCAGGCCGCAGACCAGCGAGGTCTTCATCGGGAGTCTCCAGGGTGCTTGTCGTCGGTCCGACCGTCCTCATCGTCGACAGCGAATTTATCAGTGGTTGAACCATAGAGCAATCTTGCGAAGACTAGGGCGCACCCTAGGCACAGGCGCTCAGCCCGGCCGCTCCGCCGACGGCGCCCACTGGAGCAGCGTGTACGGGAATGGCTGGGCATGGTGCTCGAACCGCCCGACCACCGGCATCCCGATCCGCACCGGCTGCAGCGGATCGCCCAGCAGGTTGCCGACCAGCCGCACCCCGCCGGCGTGCGGCAACTCGACCAGGACCACGAGGTAGGGGCCATGGCCCTTCAGGCTCGGGTGCGACGGGTGCCAGACGCGCTCCCAGCTGTGGACGAGGCCGCGCGCCGGGACGTCCTCCCACGCCGGGTCGAAGGCATGGCAGCGGTGGCAGATCCATTCGGGTCCGAACTGCCAGGTGCGACAGCCACCGCAACGCTGGATGCGCAGCCGCTGCTCGCGCAGCCCGTCCCAGAACGGCCGGGACAATCCGTCCGGCTCCGGTACCGGGGCCGGCAGCCCGGGCGGCAGGTGGAAGTCCGCCGCTGTCACAGCGCGGCCTCCGAGCCGAGCAGCAGGTCGCTGGCCGGCGCGACCATCGGTCCGCCGATCACGAGGGCCACGTCGTGGCGCCGCGCCTGGCTGGTCGACGTGCCGCGGACCTGGCGCACCGCCTCGAGGACCAGCTCGAAGCCGTGCATGTAGCACTCGGCCAGGTTGCCGCCGCTGGTGTTCAGCGGCAGCCGGCCGTCCGGTGCGAGCAGGTCGGCGGTCTGGAGGAAGTCGTTCGCTTCCGAAGGGGAGAAGAAGCCGTGCTCGGCGAGCGCCATGACCACGCCTCCGGTGAAGTTCTCGTAGCTCTGCACGACGCCGACGTCGGCGGGGCCGAGGCCGGCCATCCGGTAGAGGTCGCTGGCGACGCCCTTGTAGTTCGCGCTGGCGTAGTCGGGCGCGTTGTGCGGCACCGCGCCGAAGCGGTGGTCGGCGCCGCCGCCGGCGCCGAGCAGCCAGGCCGCCTTCGGTCCGAACCGTTTCGCCGCGTCTGCGGACACCAGCAGCAGCGCGGCCGCGCCGTCGTTCTCCATGCAGCAGTCGTACAGCCGCAGCGGTTCGACGATCCAGCGCGACGCGTCGTAGCGCGCCTCGCTCAGCGGCTTGCCGTGCATCACGGCGCGCGGGTTGGCCTGGGCGTGGTGGTAGGAGGCCATGGCGATCGCGCGCAGCGCCTCGGGGCGGATGCCGTGCTCGTGCAGGTAGCGCTGCACGCGCATCGCGAACTTCTGGGGCGGCGCCAGCACGCCGTAGGGCACCTGCCAGGCCATCTCGCCGCTGACCGTGTCGCCGGCGCCGCCCTGGCCGAAGCGGCCGTACTCGCCCTGCGCCAGGCCGCGGTAGACGACCACCACCTCGGCCATGCCGGCGTGGATCGCCGCGGCGCCGTTGGCCACCGCCGCGCAGCAGCCGCCACCGCCGCCGCCCCACTGCATCATCGACGAGCGCAGGCGATGCGTGCCCAGCGCCGTGGCCAGCCGCAGCGGATCGCTGCGGTCGTTGCCGTAGGAGGCGAAGCCGTCGATGTCGCGCGGGTCGATGCCGGCATCGGCGCAGGCGGCCAGGATCGCCTTCAGGACCAGCTTGAACTCGGGGTCGGGCGAGGTACCGTGCCGGTAGTAGGTCGACTCGCCGATGCCGACGATGGCGGCCCGGCCCTTCAGGCTGCGCGCGCCGACCTTCACGCCGTGGTCGCCGGGGTCGTGGCCACCGCGCCCGCCTGCACCAGCGCCGCGATGCGGTCGTCGCCGTAGCCGAGCACGTCGCGCAGGATCTCGGCGGAGTTCTCGCCGATCCCCGGCGCGGCGACCGGATCGGCGAGCGGCGTGGCCGAGTAGCGGATCGGCGAGGCGATGTTCGGCACCCAGCCGTGCCGCGCATGCGGCACGCGGGTGACCAGGCGCCGGTCGGTCGCCTCCGGCGAGCGGATCGCCTGGCCGACGCTGCGCACCTGCCCGCAGGGAACGGCGGCCGCCCGCATGCGCGGCTGCCAGTACTGCCAGGGCTGCCGCGCGAAGGCTTCGCCGAGGATTGCGAACAGTTCCTCGCGCCGCGCGATGCGGCCCTTGGGCGTCGCGTAGGCCGGCGCCTCCGCCAGGTCGGGCCGCTCCAACACCTGGGCCATCAGCCGCTGGAAGATCTTGCTGTTGCCGCAGTTGATGTAGAACGCGCCGTCGCTGGCCTCGAACACGCCGGACGGGCAGGTGTCGGGGCTGGTGTTGCCGTGGCGCTGCGGTTCGTCGCCGCTGAACAGGTGCTGCACGGTGGCGTAGCCGGTCATCAGCACGGCGTTGTCGAACAACGCCACTTCCACCTGCTGGCCGATGCCGAGCCGCTCGCGCGCGAGCAGCGCGCCCAGGATGGCGTTGCCGGCCATCATCGCGCTGCTGATGTCCATCACCGGCGACAGGGCGCGCACGCCCTGTCGGTCGCCGTAGCCGTTCATCGACACGAAGCCGCTCTCGACCTGCGCGATCGGGTCGAAGCCGAGCCGGTCGGCAAAGGCACCGTCGCGCCCGTAGGCCGACACCGACGCGAACACGACCCGCGGGTTCAGCGCCTTGCAGGCCTCGTAGCCCAGCCCCAGCCGATCCATCACACCGGTGCTGAAGTTCTCCGCCACGACGTCGGCGCCGGCGATCAGCTCGCGCGCGATCCGCTGGCCGTCCTCGCTCTTCAGGTCCAGCGCGATGCTGCGCTTGTTGCGGTTGCACCAGAGGTAGGGGCCGCCCAGCGTCGGGTCGTCGGGATGGGCCGGCGGGTAGTAGCGGTAGGCGTCGCCGGCGCCGATGGCCTCGACCTTGATCACGTCGGCGCCCATGTCGGCCAGGATCATCGTGGCCAGCGGACCGGCGATGAAGTGCGTGAAGTCGACCACCCGCATCCCGGCCAGCGGCAGCGGGGCGCCGGCCGGACGCGGCCGGTGCTCGGGGAAGGCGGCGAGGCGTTGCTGGATGTCGGTGCCGGCGTTCGTCATGGCGTCGGTCATGGGGCTCACATCTCGATCTTCGCGTCGCGGATCACCGGCTTCCACTGGCCGATCTCGTCCTTGATGATCGATTCCAGCTCGGCCGGCGTGCTGCTGCGGGCCTCCACGTTGCGGTCGGCGAACATCTTGCGGATCTCGGGCTTCGCCACCGCCGCGACGATGGCGGCGTTCAGCCGGGCGACGACGTCGTCGGGCGTGCCGCGGGGCGCCAGCATGCCGAACCAGGCAGAGCTGCGGAAGCCGGGCACGTCCTGCGCGATCGTCGGCAGGCCGGGCACCACCGGCGTCGGCTGCAGGGTCCCGACGCCGAGGTAGCGGACCTTGCCGCTGGCGATCATCGTGGCGCCGTCCAGCCCGGTGACGAAGGCCGCCTGCACCTGGCCGCCCAGCATCGCGGTGGCGAGCGGGCCGCCGCCGTTGTACGGCACATGCAGCAGGCGCACGCCGGCCATCGTGTTGAAGTACTCGCTGGTCATGTGTGACAGCGAGCCGTTGCCGACCGAGCCGATGTTCAGCGCGCCGTTGGCCTTCTTCACGTAGGCCACGAACTCCTTCACCGTCTTTGCCGGAACGTCGTTCGGGATCGCGAGGATCATCGGCGTGATCGCGACGGTGCTGATCGGCTTGAAGTCCCTCAGCTCGTCGTAGGGCGTCTTGCGCATCAGCGAGATCACCGCACTCGGTCCGGTGTTGCCGAACAGGATCGTGTAGCCGTCGCCCGGGGCCTTGGCGACCTGGTCGGTGCCGAGCGAGCCGCCGGCGCCCGGCCTGTTCTCGATGACGATCGCTTGCCCGAGCGACTCGCTCATCGCCGGCTGGATGGCGCGGGCGAGCTGGTCGGTCGACCCACCGGCGGCGTAGGGCACGATGATGCGGATCGGCTTGTTCGGATACCCGTCGGCGAGCGCGGGCGAGGCGAGGCCGGCGGCCAGCGCCGCGGCGGCGACGGCCAGCGCCGCGCGGCGGGTGACGGACGACATCGGATGGGGGGAAGGACGGGTCATGGCGGTGGGGGGCAGCGGGGGGGTGTGGCAGGCGGGGCGTCGAGCAGTTCGCCCCAGTAGCGGCTCGCGCGGCGCATGTGACCGCGCACCAGCGCCTGGGCGCCGGCAGGGTCGCGGCGTGCGATGCAGTCCAGCAGCTGCCGGTGGTCGGCGGCTGATGCCGCGCCCTCGGTCTGGCTCTCGAACCACAGGGCCCGCCGGCTGGCGGTGAACTCGTAGAAAGCGTTGAGCACGCGCACCAGCACCGAGTTGTGCGTGGCGTCCGCCACGGCGAGGTGGAACTGGGTGTCGTGGCGGGCGATGTTGCCGCCGTCGGCCAGCACCTGCTCGGTGTGCTGCACGATGTCCTGCAGGCGCTGCAGGTCCGCTTCGTCGCGGCGCTCGCAGGCCAGGCCGACGGCCAGCACCTCCAGGTGCGCGCGGACCTCGGTCGTCTCGGCCACCTCGGTGGCGGTGGGCACTTCGCCCAGGCCGGCCAGCATCACCAGCGCCTCGAAGCTGCTCTCGCGACCGAGGTGGCGCAGGTAGATGCCGGCGTGGGGACGCGAGTCCACCACGCGCAGCGCGACCAGCGTCGACAGGGCCTCGCGCACCGCGTTGCGGCTCACGCCCAGGCGCTCGGCGAAGTCGCGTTCCGACGGCAGGCGGTCGCCGGCCTGCAGCCGGCGTTCGCGCAGGTAGGCCATGATGCCGCCGAGCGCCGGCGGCGTGGCGGCGGCCTTCGGGAGCTTGAGGTCGGGGGAGTCGAGCATCGGCGCTGCACTCAAAGGTCCAGCACCAGGGTCGCCGACTTCGAGCCCGAGCAGCACACCATGATGCAGTCGTTGGCCGCCTTCTCGTCGTCGGCGAGGTAGTCGTCGCGGTGGTCCGGCGTTCCGTCCACCACGCGTGTGCGGCAGGTGCCGCAGACGCCGGACGAGCAGGCGTACTGCACCGACACGTTGCGGTCCAGCAGCGCGTCGAGGATGGTCTGGCCGGCCAGCACCGGCACGCGTTGGCCGCTGCGCTGCAGCACCACCTCGAAACCGCCTGCGGTGGCCGCCTCGTTGCCGGCCGCGAAGCGCTCGACGTGCACGCGCTGCGCGGGCAGGGCCGCGCCGGCGGCGAGGAAGGCATCGATCATGCGGGCCGGTCCGCAGCAGTACAGGTGCGACTCCGGCGGCGCCTGCCCGACGATGCCGGCGATGTCCAGGCGCTCGGCGCCGCTGCCCGACAGGCTCAGCTGCAGCGGATTCGCCGCGCTGGCCAGCGTCTTCAGTTCGTCGACGAAGGCGGCCGATTCCGCCGAGCGGGCGGCATAGTGCAGCGACCAGCGGCGACCCTGGCGGTCGAGCTGCTTCAGCATCGACAGGATCGGCGTGATGCCGATGCCGCCGGCGATCAGCACCGCCGGGGCGTCCGAGTCGGCGAGCGCGAAGTCGTTGACCGGCGGCGAGGCCTGCAGGCGCTGGCCGACGCGCAGCGCCGTGTGCATCCACTCCGAACCGCCGCGGCCCTGCTCGTCGCGTTGCACCGCGACGACGTAGCGGTGGGTCTCGGCCGGGTCGTTGAGCAGCGAGTAACTGCGGATGCGCTGCTCCGGCAGGTGCAGGTCGACGTGGGCGCCGGCGGTGAACGCGGGCAGTGCGCGGCCGGCAGCGGGCACGAACTCGTAGGAGCAGATGCCCTCGGCCTCCCAACGGATCTGGCGCAGGCGAAGGTTCAGCAGTCCGCTCAAGCGTCGCTCCCGGTCGTGCCGGTCGCGGCGCCCGAAGTCACGGGGCAGGGCGCGTCACAGCGCATAGCCGAAGTCCTCGCCCAGGCGGGCCGTCATCGGTACCCGGCCCTGTTCCTGCCACGAGGCGCCGGCGGGCAGCGTGAGCGACACCGCGCGCACCATCCACAGGTCGGGGTCGGCGTAGCGCGGCGGTCGGGTGCCATCGGCGGCCATCCGGCGCAGGCAGTCCAGCAGCATGCGGCGCGTCATCGCGACGCCGGTGTCGCTGACGCCCAGGTGCTCCTTGCTGCGGTCGTAGATCGGCGCCACGCCCGACTGGCAGGCGGCGTCCTGCACCCACAGGCCGGGCAGGCCGGAGAACCAGGTCTTGGTCTGGGCGTCGTAGTTGAAGTGGAACCCGGTCTCTGCGTTGAACTTCGTCCAGTACTTCGCGTACGGCACGGTCGGCGGGCGCGGGGCGAAGGCGGCCTCGCTGGCATGCCCGGTCTCGCGGCCGTTGTGGCCCTCGCGCATCAGCTTGCGGGTCTTTTCGTAGAACGGCGTGGCCGGCGTGTACGAGAACATCAGGCACAGGGTGTTGTGGTCGTCGAGCGGCACCCAGGCGTGGCCGCTCAGTTCCGGGAACTTGGACTGCGGCGGCACCAGCGTGTAGAAGGGCAGCAGGAACTGGTTGACACGCCAGTAGTGCGTCTCGGCGTCCAGGATGCGGCGCGACGCGATGCTCATGCCGAAGTCCTGGCGCTGACACTCGAACACCGGCCGCAGGTCGCGCTTGGACACCCAGTCGCTGATGGCGCCCTGGGCGTCGATGCGACCATGCAGGATGGCGGCATGCGCCGAGTCGATCTCGCCTTCCACCGCCTGCAGCCAGTTGCATTCCTGCACGCGGAAGCTGACGTGGACGTTTTCTGCCGGCACCATGTTCCACTCCATGTTCGGCAGCGGCGGCGGATCGTCCTGCTCCGGGCCCATGTAGGCCCAGGCGATGCCGTTGCGCTCCTCGCACCGGTAGTGTTTCAGGCGCGCCTTCTCTTTCAGGCGGCTGTCGGCCGGCTCGGCCGGCGTCTCCAGCACCTGGCCGTCGGTGCCGAACTTCCAGCCGTGGTACACGCAGCGCAGCCCGCAGTCCTCGTTGCGGGCGAACACCAGCGGCGCGCCGCGGTGCGGGCAGGCATGGTCGACCAGGCCGATCGTGCCTTGGCTGTCCTTGAACGCCAGCAGCTCCTCGCCCAGCAGCCTGACGCGCTGGGGCTGTCCGTCGGGTGGCAGGTCGCTGGCGGGCAGGAACGGGATCCAGTACAGCCGCATCAGCTCGCCCATGGGCGTGCCGGGGCCGACGCGGGTCAGGCGTTGGTTATCTTCGATGGTGAGCATGCGCGAACGAGCCTGTGGTTGCTGGGCCCCATCGGGGCGGCGCATGGCGACTGGTAGGGCCATGCTGGTCCTACCAATCATAATAGCAATGGTTCTACCTGACCGAGGGCCTGGGTAAGGGCAAACCCTTGAGTCGCTGGCCGAACGCCGGTGCCAGACGCCAGCGACGCCTGGACGCTCGTCCGCCATCACGCAACACACTTCGACATAGACCTCTCCGGCCAGACCGGGCCAGCCCGCGCCGTCGGCTGTCCGCGACAGGGCTTGGTCAGCCTGCAGGTCCGATGTCTCGCAGAACGCGCCTGGACACCAGGAGATCGATGCCAGGCGTTCAAGCGGCCGAAGGACAGCTGCGATCGGGCGGTGATGCGTTCGCCCGAACAAGCAGCCGCCCTCCGCCCAGGCGTACCGCCAGGTCCTCGAGCCACGCGCGCTCTGGGGGCTCGATGCGGGACCGGCCGATGTGGCGCCCGTTGCGCTCGGGCCGTCGGCTCACGGGCCCGCCACTTGCCCTGTCTCGTTCTCCACCACCGCCTCAGCAAGGAGACAGGCCATGCGCGACGACCACTGGGAGCTCGAATACCGCGGCGTCTTCCTCGTGTGCCGGCCGGAGCGGGTCGACGGCGGCTACCGGGCGAGGCTGGTGGTCGCGGACCGCCGGCAGGAGCCGCACCGCGAGGCGGAGGTGCCGACGCAGGCCGTGCCGCCGTTCGCGACGGAACGGGAGGCCGCGCATTCTGTGGTCGAGGCCGGCAAGAAGTTCGTCGATCTGATGCCGGGCTGGGCCGGGACCTGAGCCGGGCGCGCCCGGGAGGGGCCGGGGTGCCGGGCCCGACCTGCCGCTTCCCCCAAGCGACGCCGCGCCCCGGACCTGCGAGGATCGGCCCATGCCTGCCACCACGTCCTCCTCCTTCGTGTCGTCCGCCGACGGCACCCGCATCGTCACCTACACCTGGTCCGCGCTGGCCGGCCCGCCGTGCGGGGTGGTGCAGATCGCCCACGGCCTGGCCGAGCACGGCGAGCGCTACGACCGTTTCGCCCGCGCGCTGAACGCGGCCGGCTTCGTGGCGGCGGCGGTCGACCACCGCGGGCACGGGCGCACGGCCGACGGGCGCTTCGGCGATTTCGGCGCCGCGGGCTTCGACGGGCTGATCGCCGACGTGGCGCAGTTCGGCGCGGCGCTGCGCACGCAGCACCCGGGCCTGCCGGTGTTCCTGTTTGGGCACTCGATGGGCTCCTTCGCGGCGCAGGCGGCCCTGCTCGGGTCGGCGCCGACCTGGTCGGGTGCGATCCTGTCGGGTTCGACGGCGCTGGACCTGTTCGCCGCGGCGATGGCGCAGGCCCCGGCCGACGGGCCGGCCGGGCTGGAGGCCTTCAATGCCGGCTTCGAGCACCGCACCGGCTACGAGTGGCTGTCGCGCGATGCGGCCGAGGTCGATGCCTACGTGGCCGACCCGTGGTGCGGCTGGCCTGTGCCGGAGCCGGTGATCCCGATGCTGTTCGCACCCGCGGGCCGGCTGGCCGACCCGGCCGAGCTGGCACGGCTGCCGGCGAGGCTGCCGATCCTGGTCGCGTCCGGCGATGCCGATCCGCTGGCGGGTGGCGGTGCGCTGGTGGACGCCCTGGGCCAGCGCTACCGCGCGGCGGGGCTGGCCGACGTGACGGTGCGGCTGTACCCAGGGGCCCGGCACGAGATCCTGAACGAAAGCAACCGCGACGCCGTGACGGCCGACCTAGTGGCCTGGCTGCAGGCGCGCGCCCCGGCCCGCGACTGAAGCCGGGGCCGGGCGCCGCGAACGGCCCGCCCAGGGCAGGCGCTCAGCGGTAAGTCGGGTAGGGCGCGACGAGCTCCGCGACGCGCCGGCGCACGGCCTCCTCGGCGGCCGCGCTGGCGTCGGGCCCTCGCTGCAGCCCGGCGAGCACCTCGGCAACGAGGTCGCCGACGGCCTCGATCTCGCGCCGGCCCAGGCCCCGCGTGGTGGCGCCCGAGACGCCGAAGCGCAGCCCGGACATGCGCTGCAGGTCGGCCGCATCCGAAGGGATGGGGTTCATGTTGGCGATGATGCCGGCGCGCTCCAGGCTCTGCGCCGACAGCGCGCCGTCCAGCCCCTGGCGGCGCAGGTCGACCAGCATCAGCGGCGTGTCGGTGCCGCCGCCGACGAGGTCGAAGCCGCGGCCCTGCAGCCGGGCGGCCAGCGCCCGGGCATTCGCCAGCACGGCCTGCGCGTAGGCGCGGAACTCGGGCCGCAGCGCCTCGCCCAGCGCCACCGCCTTGGCGGCGACGATGTGCAGCGAGGGGGTGCCCTGCATCCCGGGGAAGACGGCGCGGTCGATCGGCTTGCGCAGCGCCGGGTCGTTCCACAGCACGAGCGCGCCGCGCGGGCCGCGCAGTGACTTGTAGGTGGTGGTGGTGACGATGTCCGCGTGCGGGAAGGGGCTCGGGTGGGCGCCGCCGGCCACCAGCCCGGCGAAGTGCGCCATGTCCACCAGCAGCCGCGCGCCGCCGGCGTCCGCGGCGCGCCGGAAGGCGGCGAAGTCGAGCGCGCGCGGGTACGCGGATCCGCCGGCGATCAGCAGTTTCGGTCGGTGTTGGCGGGCCAGGTCGACGACGGCGTCGTAGTCGATCAGCCCGTCGTCGGCCCGCACGCCGTAGTGCACGAAGCGGAACCAGCGGCTGCTCGCGTTCGCCGACGCGCCGTGGCTGAGGTGGCCACCGGCGTTGAGGTCCATTGAGAGGACGGTGTCGCCGGGCTCGGCAACGGCGTGCAGCACCGCGTGGTTGGCCTGGCTGCCCGAGTGCGGCTGCACGTTGGCGTGGCTGCAGCCGAACAGGC
This sequence comes from Pseudideonella sakaiensis, assembly GCF_001293525.1. Lineage (GTDB taxonomy): Bacteria > Pseudomonadota > Gammaproteobacteria > Burkholderiales > Burkholderiaceae_C > Ideonella_A > Ideonella_A sakaiensis. The sequence continues at coordinate 21,987 of NZ_BBYR01000043.1, forward strand.
GGCAGGCGCGCTCGATCGCGGCGCGTTCCACCGCGTCGACGTTCTCCGCGCCGGCGTGGTAGCGCTTGCCGGGCAGGCCCTCGACGGTCTTGTTGGTCAGCACCGAGCCCTGCACCTCGAGCACCGCGCGGCTGACGATGTTCTCGGAGGCGATCAGCTCGATCACGTCGCGGGTGCGCCGCTTCTCGCGGGCGATGGCGTCGGCGATCAGCGGATCGATGCGGTCGAGGCCGTCGGAGAAGTAGCCGGGGTGCAGCAGCGCGTCGGTCGACATGGGCAGGGTCCTGGGGAAGCGGTGCCGTGATCCTAGGCCCGCGGGCCCGCGGTCACGCCGGCTTCCTACCAAGTGAGGATGTCGCGCCGTCGCGACGCCATCCTTCAACGGGGGGATGGGGTAAGGTGACCCGGACTCGCCCATCCTCCGCATGAAGGACGCCCGCCGCCACCGCCTGACGATCCTGTGCTCCGACCTGCAGGGCTCCAGCGCGCTGGCCCGCGGGCTCGAGATCGAGCAGTTCGCCGAGCTGCTGGCGGCCGTGCGGGGGCGCTGGCAGGCGGCCGCGCAGCGCCACGGCGGCACGGTGCTGCGCATCCAGGGCGACGGCGCGCTGATCGTGTTCGGCCTGCCGCACGCGGCCGAGGACGACGGCCGCCGGGCGGCCGCCTGTGCGCTGGAGATCCATGCCGCGGTCGACGGCCTGGGGGCCGAGGCCGGCGTGCCGCTGCGGCTGCGCTCCGGGCTGCACGCCGGCATCGTGCTGCTGACCGAGGGCGACCTCGAGCGCGGCCGGATGGACCTGAGCGGCGATGCGGTGCACGTGGCCGCGCACCTGCAGCGCGACGCCCCGCCGGGCGGCATCCTCGCCAGCCTCGACGCGCTCGGGCCCGACGCGCACTGCTTCGAACTGGGGCCGGACCCGCGGCCGGGACCCGCCGGCCCGGCCGAGGTGGTGCAGGTGCTGGGCCACGTGCGCGTGGCGCGCCGCTTCGATGCGCTGGTGCGGCGCGGCCTGACGCCCTTCGTCGGCCGCGAGCGGCTGTTCGGCCAGCTGGCGGAGCTGTTCGCCGGCCCCGCGGCGCCGCGCTGCATCGTCGTGCAGGGCGGCCCGGGGCTGGGCAAGACCCGGCTGGTGGAGGAGTTCCTGGCGCGGCGCCTGCCGTCGCACTGGCAGCTGCTGCTCGGCCATTGCGAGACGCAGGGCGGCGCCCGCCTGCTGCAGCCCTTCGTGCAGATGCTCGGCGGGCGCGAGGCCTCGGACGACGTCGCGCACGTGCACGACGAGCTGCGGCTGCGCCTGCAGGCCGGCCCGACGCTGCTCGTGATCGACGACTGGCAGTGGGCCGACGATGCCAGCCGGCGCCTGCTGGTGCGCCTGCTGCAGGCGCCCGACGGCCCGCGCGTGCTGCTGGCGGCCCGCCCGCGCGAGGACGGCCTGGCCTGGATGGCCGACAGCCCGCACCTGCCGGTGCCGCCGCTCGACCCGGCCGAGTCCGCGCAGGCGGTGCGCCTGCGGCTGCCGGATGCCGACCCCTTCCTCGCCCGCCGCATCCACGACCACGCCGGCGGCGTGCCGCTGTTCGTCGAGGAGCTGTGCCTGTCGGCGGCCTCGCAGTCGCTGTGGCAGACGCTGGACGGCCGGCCCGCGTCCACCGGCTGGCTCGGCGGGCTGGTGGCCTCGCGCCTGGAGCGGCTGCCGCCGGCCGCCGCGTCGTTGGTGCGCGCCGCGGCGGTGATCGGCACGGCCTGCCCGGTGACGCTGCTGGCCGAGGTCTGCGGCGGCCCGCCGGACGCGGCCGTGCTGCAGCTGCTGGCCGATGCCGACTTCCTCCACCCCGACGCCGCCGGCCGCCTGCTCAGCTTCAAGCACGGGGTGACGCGCGAGGCGGTGGTCGAGGCCACCGGGCTCTATGAGCGCACCGACCTGCACCGGCGCATCGAGGCCCGGCTGCTGGCCGGCTCGCCCGGCGCCGCCGAGCTGCCCGACCCGGACGAGGCCCTGGCCCACCACGCGCGCGGCGCCGGCCACTGGGAGCGGGCCACGGAGGCGGCCGAGCGGGCGGGGGACCGTGCGGTCGCGGCCTTCGCGCTCGGCTCGGCGCGGCGCCTGTACCGCAGCGCGCTGGAGGCGATCGACCGCCGGCCGGGCCGCACGGCCGCGGACGATGCGCGCTGGGTCGGCCTGGCGGCCAAGCTCGCCTACACCTGCGTCTTCGACCCGCTGTCCCTGCCCGATGGCCTGGCCGTGTTCGAGCGCGCGCGGCTGCTGGCCGAGCGCAGCGGCGAGCCGCTGCGCGTCGCGCGCGCCCGCTACTGGCTGGGCTACCTGAAGTACGCCGTCGGCCGCTTCCGCGAAGGGGCCGACGAGGCCGAGGCGGCGCTGAACCTGGCCCGCGCCGCCGGTGACGCCCGCCTGGCCGCGCAGATCGAGGCCACGCTCGGCCAGATCCTGGCCGGCTGCTGCCGCTATGCGCAGGCGCTGCACCTGATGGACGGCGCGCTGGATGCGAAGCAGCGCGGCAGCCGGCCCGGCGGCGGCCTGGCCACCGGCTCGGCCTACACCCTCGGCTGCAAGGGCTACGTGCACGCGGACCAGGGCGACTTCGCGGCCGGGCAGCTGGCCTTCGCCGAGGCCTTGTCGCTGCTGGGCGACTCCACGCACCCGGTGTCGAACTCGATGCGCAACTGGCTGGCGATCGCGCAGATCTGGCAGGGCCGCTGGGACGAGGCGGCGCGCGTCGCGGCCAGCAGCGTGCAGATCGCCACCGGCACCGGCGCGCTGCTGCTGCTGGCGGCCAGCCGCGCCGTCTGGGGTTATGCGCGCTGGTGCGCGGGCGATCCGCAGGGCCTGCCGCAGTTCGTCGAGGCCGCCGGCTGGATGCGGGCCCGGCACTGCGATTTCTACGCGTCGCTGTTCCATGCGTGGGAGGCCGAGGCCGCGGTGGTCGCGGGACGCCCGGACGAGCTGCGCCGCGCGGCCCGCGTGGTGCTGCGCCGCTGCCTCGCCGGCGAGCGGCTCGGCGAGGCCGCGGCCTGCCGCGCGCTGGCGCTGCAGGCGGCGCGCTCGGGCGAGCCGGGGCGGGCGCAGCGCTGGCTGCGCCGCGCCGACCACAGCGCGGCCTCGCGGCAGTCGCCGCGCGAGGCGGCGCTGAATGCGCTGGTGCGGGCCGGCATCGCCGAAGGGCGGGTGCCGCTGGTGTCCGGCGCTGCCGCCGGCGACGCGTCGCCGCGAGTGGCCTCGCCGGCCCGCCTCGCGGCGTGGCAGGCCCTGCAGTCGATGGCGGTGCGCGACCTGCCGCCGCTCTACGCCGGACTGGTGCCGGAACGCCCCGGCAGCCATCCCAGCGCCGCGATCTGAGCCGCGACGGCCCGCGCCAGGCCCTCGTAGCCGGCCGCGGTGGGATGAAGCTCGTCGTCCCAGTAGCGCCGGTAGCGCGTGTCGGCGTCGCCGGGGTCGCCGAAGTCGGGCAGCGCGGCGAGCTGCCCGCGCAGGTCGAGGTGGTGCACCGGCCGGCCGCGCGCCTGCTGGTCGGCCGCCAGCGTGGCCACCATGCCGTTCAGCCGGTCGATCAGGTGGCGCATCACCGGCCGCGTCAGCGCCAGCCCGTGCTGCCGGCGCCACGCGAACACGGGCTGCAGCCAGGTCGGCCAGCCGGGCGCGGGGCCGTGGCCGGCCGGGATCGGGTGGTCGTAGGCGTGGACGAGGATCGGCACGCCCGGTGCGGCCTGCGCGAGGGTGTCCAGCAGGCGCTCGTAGTCGGCCCGTCGCTGCGCGAGGAACTGGTCGAGCAGGCCCTCGTCGACCGCGTCTTCGGGCCGGGTCGCGCCGTCTCGCAGCAGCGCGGCCAGCCAGGTGTTCTGCGGCTGCCCGTCGGGGCTGCCGGCGAGGTCGTTGCCGCCGCCGTCGAGCAGGATCAGCTGCGGGCGCGGGAAGCTGCCGGGCAGCCCGTCGTAGGCGTCGCCGAGGGCCTGCACCAGGCGCTCGCGCATCTCCTCGCCGGCCAGCTCCATCAGCGTGTAGCCCGGTTCGGCATGGCCGACGCCGTGGTTCACCACGCGGCAGCCGTGCGCGGCCAGCGCGGTGACCAGGTCCGGGAAGTCCGGGCCGTGCAGGTCGCTCAGCCACGAGTCGCCGATGGCCCAGCAGACGAGGGGCGCCGGCCCGGCCCCTGGGGCCGCCGGCGCCGGGCCCGTGGCCGCCGGCGCGCCAGGCGGCGTGCCCGGTGCGACCGCGCCGGTGCCGGGGCGGCCGGCGGGGTCGGTGGCGGGGAAGGGCGCCCGTCCGCGCACCACGAAGCTGACCGCGGACGGCCCGGGCCGCAGGGGCAGGGGGCTGGTGACCAGCGCCATCACGAAGCCCTTCATCATCTGCTGCGCGAGCGTGCGGCCCGGGCAGGCGTGGGTCGGCGCGCCGGCGGCCGCGCGGTCGCCGCCGAAGGCCGGGCCCAGCTCGGCCGAGCTGCCGGCGGCAAGCGCCTGCTGGGTCGCGGAGGCGAGGCCGATCACCACCACGTCGCCGGGCACGAGGTCGACGCCGTCGGCGCCGCCCAGCCGGCCATGGTCGCGCGCGGTGCGCCAGATCAGCTCCGGCACGGTGCGCAGCTGCATCGCCTGCCGGAAGGCCTCGTCGACGTGCCGCTCCAGGTCGGCCGGCGACAGGCGCTCGCGCGCGTCGCGAAGCGCCCAGAGCGTGCCGTCGGTCCACCACTGCGCCAGCACGCGGCGCAGCACCGCGTCCACCGTCGGCACGAAGCCCATGATCAGGCCGAGCAGCGTGCGCGACGCATAGCCCGGGTCCCGTTCGGCCGCGCTGCTGCCGAGCACCGCGGTGACCGACGGCTGGCTGAGCGTGCTGCCGAACTGGGCCAGGAAGCCGTCCATCGCCTGGCGCAGCGCCTGCCCATGCGCCGCGCCGATGCGGCCGACCTCGGCGCCCGGGTGCGGCTGGAAGAACCAGCGCGAGGGTGCGATGAAATGGCCCGGGTAGCGCGCCGGCTCGCCGGGCTGCCAGCGCCAGCTGTAGCCGCCGCGCGCGAAGTGGCCGCCCTCCTCGGAGAGCCCGAACCACTGCTCGCAGAAATGGGCCAGCAGCGCATCGACGAGCTCGCGCAGGTCGACCACGCGTTCCCAGTCGACCGGATCGCACGGGGTGGCGCACAGGTGGCGCCGGATCGCCTCGTCCTGCAGGGCCGACGCGCGCGCCTCGTCGATGCGGTGCTGCAGCGCGTGCTGGGTAGCGTCCAGCGCCATCACGTAGGTGTCGCAGGGCGACAGGCTGGCGAGTGCCGCGAGCGCCGGCGGCGCCTCCGCCTCGTAGCGCCCGTCGCCGGCATCCTGGCCGAGGAAGATCGGGCCGTAGGCGGCCGCCATGCGCGGCAGGTAGCCGCCGGCGCTGGCCAGCGGCGTGCGCAAGGCCTCGTCGACCGCCTGCGGGCTGGCCGCCAGCACGCCGTAGGGCGTGCGCAGGCAGCCGCCGGGCCGCGCACGCACGGCCGCCCAGACGGACGCGGCACCGAACTCGGCCGACGCATCGGCGTCCTCCAGCGCGGCCTTCCAGGCTACGCGGGCGGTGGCGCAGCCCTCGCGCGCCTCCAGCCCCTGCAGGCGCGCGATCACCGCCTCGCCGGCCTGCGCATCCCAGGGCAGGCGCCGCGCCGGCGCAGCCGCCGCGCCGGCGGCCGCCGCACGCGCGGCGAGCAGCCGCAGCGCACGCGTCGAGGGCGCGAAGGCATACAGGCCCCATTCGAGGCGCACGATCGGGCGCGGCTCCTCGTGCAGCCGGTCGCTGCCGTCGAGCGGCAGCCGGACCACGCGGCCGTCGTGCTCGAAGCGGTAGTGGCGCTGGCGCCCGCCCTCCGGCACGCCGAAGAAGGGGTCGGACGGCGCCGAGGGCGTGCCCGGCGGCGAGCCCCCGGCGAGCCAGCGCTGCACCACCTCGAACTGCTCGGCGAGGCTGGCGCCGTAGGCCATGAAGACGAGCCCGCGCTCCTGCGCCAGGCTGGCCTCGCGGGCGGCCGGATCGGACGCCTGCCGGTCGTGCAGCGGCCCGTAGCTCAGGCTGCGCCGGAACAGCTGCGGCGGCCGGCTGCCCGCGCGCAGCGTCTCGCTGACCGGCGACAGCTGGGTGTCGCGCGGGTTGGCGCGGCGGATGTGCGCATGGAAGGGGCAGGCCCGGCCCTCGGGGTCGCCGCGGTAGTGGAAGTCGTTCAGGCGCGCGGGGTTGGCCAGCGGCACCAGCGGCTGGTTCGCCCGCGGGTGGTCGGCCGGCCAGCGGCCCATCATCTTGGCCAGCGTGGTGTCGCGGTCGATGACGCTGGCCGCCAGCGCCTGCTCGAGCACCGCGAGGTCCTGCCGCAGCTTGCGCACGGCGAGGAAGCTGCCGTTGTGCATCAGGCCAGCCGCGGTGTCGTCGGCGGGCCACGTGCCCTCGGGGACCGGCGGCTCGTCGGCGGCGTTGCCGTAGCCGACCAGCACCTCGCCGACGTGCACGTGGTTCGGGTAGGCCGGGTTCGCCTCGGCGGCGGTGAACACCGGCTCCGCCATGCCGTCGCCGAAGCCGAAGTGCTCGCGGGTGGCGCCGGCGGCGCCCGGGCCTGCCGGGGCGGTCGCCGGTCCTGGCGTGGCCGCGGGCGCGCGCAGCCGATGCATCCACTGCAACGACAGGGGCACCACGTCGGGGTCGGTGCCCACCAGCTGCTGCAGCCGGGCCATCAGCGCGGCGCGCGCCGCGGCCTCGGCCGGCGTCGTGTCGGCGAGCCGCAGCTGCAGCACCGCGTGCACGCTGGACAGCGCGATGCGCTCGGCGGGATCGTGCTCGGCCAGGTCCGGCGCGGCGACGCCGAGGGCCCAGTTGCGTCCGGGCAGGCGCCAGCGCGACGGGTGGTTGACGCGCAGGTCCCCGAGCAGGCCGGCGCGCGCGGCCATGCCTTGCACGAAGTCCTCGGGCCACTGCCGCAGCTCGTCCTCGCCCAGGCCGGCGCGGCGCAGGCCGTCCGGCGTCACGGCCAGGGTCTGCACGATGCGGTCTTCCGGCAGCCGGCCCTCGGTGGTCGGCACGAAGCGGCCGAGGAAGCCCGCCAGCGCCTGCGCGCTGCCGAAGGCGAGCAGCAGCAGCACGCCGTGGTTGCCGTCCGGCAGGGGCGCCAGGATGCCGGCCTGCACGGTGTCCGGCGCGGTGATCGCCGGGAGGGCCGGCGGGCGACGCCAGCGCCGCGTCGACGGATGGCGGGCCAGGCCGTCGCGGAACCAGTCGATCGCGTCGGGGAACTGCTCGCGCGCCCGGGCCACCGCCTGCGGCGAGGTCTGGGCCAGCCGCGCGAACTCCGGCAGCAGCTCGATCGCGGCGCGCACGAGGTAGTCGCCGTCGCCGTCGCCGGGCGGGTACAGATCGCCCAGCCGGTGCAGGCCGACCAGCGCGCGCAGCCCCTGGCGGAACGCGGGGCCCTGCACGTCGATCGCCGGCAGCGGCTGGCCGTGGCCGAGGTCGCCCGGGTCGGTGCCCGTGGTCACGAGCTCGAGGCCGACGCGCTCGGCCGGCAGCACCGGCTGGCGCATCGCGCGGCGCTCGGCCTCGTCCGCCGTGCCGCGCAGCAGCGCGCGCTGCAGCCCGACGTGGTAGCGGATGTCCTCGACGCCGATGCCGGGCGTGGCGTACAGGAAGGGCGTCTCCACCTGGCGGCTGCGCAGCCAGCGCCCCCAGGCCTCGAAGCCGATCAGCGCGCCGGGCTGGTAGTCGATCGTGTTGCAGTAGATCAGGTCGAGCAGGCGGGCGACCTTCTGCCAGATGGTGCGGACATACGACTCCCAGGCGCCGTCGAAGGTGGCAGCCAGCAGCACCGCGCCGTCGCGGCCGGCCGGCCCGCTGCCGTCGGCCTCGGGCTCGAGCACGGCGATGCGCACCGCATGGATGCGGCCGACGCGCTCCACCGCGTCCGACATCACCCGCGCCAGGTCCTGCTCGTGGCCGAGGCGGCGACCCTGGTGCAGCGCGCGCAGCAGCCGCCGCACCCGGGTCGCGTAGGTGACCGCGTCGAGCGCGGGCACGAAGCCGGGCCGGATCGGCGCCAGCACGGTCAGGTCGGAGGTGCCGCCGAGGCTGGCGGTCTTGGTTCGGAACTCGCGGCGCATGCGCACACTCCGGCGGGGGCAGGGCGATGCGCGGATGCTCGGCGATCGCGTCGGCCGGCGCATCCCTTGGGTTGACGAACCAGCCGGCCGGCGCCGGCGCCCACGCCCGGTTCACCAGCGCGGCGGCAGCTCCATCGGCAGCCACCAGGCCCCGTCGCCGTGCACGATGTAGCCGCCGCGCACCAGGTCGGCGAGCAGCCGGCTGACCATCTCGCGCGAGCAGCCCAGGCGCTGCGACAGCGCGAGGTGGGTGGGCGGCGCGGCGATGCGCCGCTCGCCGCGGCCCGGTTCCGGCCGGGCGAGTTCGTCCAGCACCGCGCGCAGGCGGCCATAGACATCGTTCAGCGCCAGCTGCTTGGTGCTGAGCGTGGCGGCGCGCGCGCGCCGGATGACCTTGGTCAGCAGCTCGAACGCGAACGCGGGGTGCTCGGCCACGAAGGCCTCCAGCACCTCGCGCGAGACCGCGGAGAAGCGCGAGGCCTCGAGCGTGACCGCGCTGGCCGAGCGCGGCCCGCCGTCCAGGCTCATCTCGCCGAGGTAGTCGCCCGCGCCGTAGATGCCGTAGGTGATCTCGCGTTCGCGCTCGCCGCGCGAGAAGACGCGCACGCGGCCGGCGAGGATGACGTAAAGGGCCCCGCCCGGATCGCCTTCCTCCATCAGCACGGTGCCCTTGCGGTAGCGCCGCTCGACGCCGCGCGCGGCCAGCGCGCGCAGCAGTGGGCTCATCTCGGCCTCGGCGGCGTGGGCGCCCGACCCGCCGGGTGGCAGGGTCGGGGAGCGCGGGGCGGGCGGGGCGGGCGCTGAGGGCGGCGTCGCTGGTGAGGGGGCGGCGGGCATGGGCATCGGGCGTCGCGGCATCCTATCCGCTGACGCTGACGCTGCTGCTGCTGCTGCTGCTGCGATCGCGTGCCCGGTCGCTCGGGCGCTGGTGCCCGACGAGGCCCGGGCCGGGCGCTGCCCGGCCGGAAGGCGCCGTCAAGGCGCCGGCGGTCCGGCCGGCGTGTCGAGCACGCCGAGCAGCTGCGGCATCTGCACCACCATCGCGACGACACCGCGGATGCTCTCGGCGCCCGTCTTGGCCCGGATGCTGCCGATCTGCGTGCGCACCGTCGACACGCAGACGCCGTGGTCGGTCGCGATCGCCTTCGGCGAGCGGCTCGCGCACAGGCCCTTCAGCACCGCCGTCTCGGCCGGCGTCAGGCGGTGGGTGCGCGCGAACCAGTCGAGGCTGAGCTCGCGGCAGACCTCGCGCCGGCCGAGCAGCAGCATCGCGTCCGGGCCGCTGTTCGCCGAGGCCGGCGGCAGCGGCACCACGGCCAGGATGCGGCCGCTGCCCTCGCCGAGGTGCAGCACGCGGCGCAGGCCGCGCGCGCGGGCGTCGGCGAGCGCATCGCGCAGCAGCGCGGCGTCCTGCGGCCGGCGCGCCTGCAGGCGCTGGCCGTCCAGGCACAGCGGGTGGTCGCCGTCGGCCAGGTCGCGCAGCGCGGCGCGGTTCGCATGGCGCACCAGGTCGTCGGCGGTGACGAGCACCAGGCCGTGGTCGACCTCGTCGAGCATGTGCGCGAGGCGCACCGCGTTCGCGTCGGTGTGGCGGCGCCGTTCCGGCGTGGCGTGGCCGGGCCCGCGCCAGCCGGGCGGGCGCACGCTCCAGGCGCCGGAAAAGCCGCGTCCTTCGGACGCCAGGCGGTCGCTCGTGTTCGGGTGCATCGCGGTCCTCCTCGGTGAGCGGCCCCTTCGACCGCAGGGTTTCGAGCTTAGGAAGGCCCGGGAGAACGGGGGAGTGACGCGTGCACCTCGAATCGTGTGCGGAATTCACATCGCCGCGTCGGGCGCGCTGGCCGCGCCGGCTTCGTCGGACGGCAGGGCCCGGCCGCGGGCGAGGGCGCGCAGGGCCTCCCGCTGGGCCGGCCCGCGGCGCTCGGCCAGCGCCACCAGCGCCGCCGCGTCGAGCAGCCCCAGGCCGTGGGCGGCGGCGTAGGCCGCGGCCTCGGGCGTGAAGCGGCCGGCGGTGGCGCACTGGCCGCGGGGGAGCCCGCGGCCGTCCAGCTCGGCGCGCCACTCGCGCAGCGGTGCGGGCCCGACGGGCTCGCCCAGCCCGTGCACGCACAGCACCGCGCCGACCGGCGCGCCGGGCTGGTGGCGCGAATGCAGCCAGAGGCGGCGGCCGGGGCGGGCGGTGGGCGGGTCGAGCCGGGCCTCGAAGCCGGCCTGCGCGTACAGCGCCTCGACCAGCCGCAGGAAGCGCGGCGGCGGCACGTGCGGCAGGCCGGCGACGCTGAGGTCCGGCGGCGTGACGCCATGCACCGCGGCCGCCGCCCGGCGCGCGAGCCCGGCCGCGTCCGCGGCCGGCGACGCCACGCCCTCCCCGACCGCACCGGGGCCGGCCGCGAGGCCCGGCGGCACGGCCAGCAGGCGCTCGTCCCAGCCCGAATCGGCCAGCTCCTCCTCCAGCCGGCGCGCCAGCCACCACAGCAGCCCGCCGGCCGCGGCGAGCATCAGGCCGATCGCGAGCAGCGCGGGCCGGGCCCGGCCGAGGGCGGCGCCGGAGGCGATCGATGCGGCGGCGATGCCGACGCCGAGCGCGCCGAGCTTGGCCGCCCAGCCGCGGCGGCGGCGGGCGCGGGGATCGGGGCGGTCGGACGGCGACGGCATGCGGCGGATTCCCGGAGGACGGCCCGGATCATAGGGGGACGTGGCTCCGCCGCAGGCCCCCGCGAGCGCCCCCGCGCGAGGGGCCTTGCCGCGCCGCGGCGGTCCTCAGCGCGGCTCGCGCCGGGTGACGAACGCGAACGCGTACTGCACCGCCTCCTCGATCGCGCGCGCCGTCTCCAGCCGCTCCTGCTCGGAGCGGTAGAAGGCGTAGTCCACGCTGTGGCGGATGTAGCGCGGCGGCAGGCGGTTGAGCGCCAGGCAGGCGATGTCGCCCAGCACGTCGGCGTCGCCGGCAAAGCCCGGGTGGTCCTTCAGGTGGCGGGCGATCGCCTCGACCACCTCGCCCTCGTGGTGGTTGTGGATCTGTTCCAGCACGCTCATGGTGGGGTTCTCCGGGCTCCTGCGCCAGTGTCGGCCGCCGCAGCCGGCCGGCGCATGGGGACAAGCCCGGACCCGGTGCCCGTTCGGGCGTCGGCCGCTGCGCCGCTCAATCCAGGCGCGCCAGCACCCGCATCGAGTAGTCCACCGCCAGCACGTCCTTGGTCAGGCGGCCGATCGAGATGCGGTCGACGCCGGTGGCCGCGATCGCGCGCACCTGGTCGAGGCCCACGCCGCCGGACACCTCCAGCAGCGCGCGGCCGGCGTTCAGCGCCACCGCCTCGCGCATGCGCGCGAGGTCGAAGTTGTCGAGCAGCACGCTGCGCGCGCCGTGTTCCAGCGCCTCGGCCAGCTGCGCCAGGCTCTCGACCTCGACCTGGATGTCGACGCCGGCGTCCAGCGCGCGGGCCGCGGCCAGCACCTGCGGGATGCCGCCGGCCGCGGCGATGTGGTTCTCCTTGACGAGGATGCCGTGCCACAGCGCGAGCCGCTGGTTGTGGCCCCCGCCGGCGCGCACCGCGTACTTCTGCGCCTGGCGCAGCCCGGGCAGGGTCTTGCGGGTGTCGAGGATGACGCAGCCGCGCGGGTTCGGCGACGCGCCGCCGATCGCGTCGACGTAGCGCCGCGTCACGCTGGCCGTGGCCGACAGCAGCTGCAGGAAGTTCAGCGCCGGCCGTTCGGCCGACAGCAGCGCCCGCGCCCGGGCCTCGATCGTGCAGACGGTGGTGTCGGCCTGCAGCCGGTCGCCGTCGGCCGCCGCCCAGTCGACGCGCGCGGCCGGGTCGAGCGCGGCCACGCAGGCGTCGAACCAGTCGCGCCCGCACAGCACCGCGTCCTCGCGTACCAGCACGCGGGCGCGCACGCGCTGGCCGTCCGGCACGAGCCGCGCGGTCCAGTCGCCGCGGCCGATGTCTTCCGCCAGGGCCTCGCGCACGTTGCGGGCGCGGGCCGCTTCCAGGGTCTCGTTGTGCTCGTACACGGGGCCTCCTCAGGCCGCGCCCAGGCGCGGCACCAGCCCCGGCGTCTTCACCGCGGCGGGGTGGGCCTTCACGAAGTCCAGCATGCGCTCGATGCAGCCGAGCGCCTGGCTGCGCACCGGCTCGTCGACCTGGATCTCGCCGCGGCCCTGCTCGAGGCAGTCCACCACGCCCTGCAGCGCGTTCATCGCCATCCACGGGCAGTGCGCGCAGCTCTTGCAGGTGGCCGAGCTGCCGGCCGTCGGCGCCTCGATCAGCACCTTGCCGGGCGCCAACTGGCGCATCCGGTGCATCAGGCCGTTGTCGGTGGCGACGATGAAGGCCGGCGCGTCCAGCGTGCGCACCGCGTCCAGCAGCTGGGTGGTGGAGCCGACCACGTCGGCCTGCGCGACCACGCTCTGCGGAGACTCCGGATGCACCAGCACCTTGGCGCCGGGGTGCTCGGCGCGCAGCAGGTCCAGCTCCAGGCCCTTGAACTCGTCGTGCACGATGCAGGCGCCGTTCCACAGCAGCATGTCGGCACCGGTCTGCTCCTGGATGTAGCGGCCGAGGTGGCGGTCCGGCGCCCACAGGATCTTGCGGCCCTCGGCCGCGAGGTGGCCGACGATGGCCAGCGCGCAGGAGCTGGTGACCATCCAGTCGGCGCGCGCCTTCACCGCGGCGCTGGTGTTGGCGTAGACGACCACGGTGCGGTCGGGGTGGGCGTCGCAGAAGGCGGCGAAGTCCTCGGGCGGGCAGCCCAGGTCGAGCGAGCAGGTGGCGTCGAGGTCGGGCATCAGCACGCGCTTGTGCGGGCTGAGGATCTTGGCGCTCTCGCCCATGAAGCGCACGCCGGCCACCACCAGGGTCTGCGCGGCATGGTCGCGCCCGAAGCGCGCCATCTCCAGCGAATCGGCCACCAGGCCGCCGGTCTCCAGCGCGAGGTCCTGCAGGTCGCCGTCGACGTAGTAGTGGGCGACCAGCACGGCCTGGCGCTCGGCCAGCAGCGCCTTCGCGCGGGCCTTCAGCGCGTCGCGCTGCGGCGGGCTCAGCGGCGCCGGGACCTTGGCCCAGGCGTGGGCGGTGCAGCTCGCGCCCTGCGCGTCCTGCTTGGTGTAGTCGAACAGCACGTGGCTCATGGCGGTCGGCGCACGGGGGCGCCGGCGGGAGGTCGGTGGGGCGCCAAGTGTAGGCATGCGGGCCGCGCCCTGCCGGCGCCGCGGTCCGGAGCGCGGCCCGCCGCCCTCGCGGCGGCCGCCCGTCAGCCGGCCTGGCCGAAGAAGCGGCTCGGCGGCATGCCCACCGAGCGGGTGACCATCGCCGAGAAGGCGCTCGCGCTGGCGTAGCCCAGTTCCGCGGCGATCACGCCCATCGGCCGCCCGCGCGCGGCCAGGGTCAGCGCCTTGGCCAGCAGCACCTGCTCGCGCCAGCGCACGAAGGTCGTGCCCAGCTCGCTGCGGAACAGGCGGGCGACGGTGCGCGCGCTGGCGCCCGTCTCGCGCGCCCAGTCGTCCAGCGTGTCCAGGCGCGACGGGTCGGCCAGCACGGCCTCGCAGAGGTGGCGCAGCCGCTTGTCGGCCGGCAGGTCGATGCCCAGGCGCACCGGCCGGGCGCGGCGCAGCTCGTCGAGGGTGAGCGCGGCGAGGTGCCGTTCGCGCTCGTCGGGCGGCTGGTCCGGCGCGGTCGGCAGGTGGCGCACCAGCTCGCGCAGCAGGTTCGAGACCTCCAGCACCCGGCACTCGCGCCAGGCGGCCTGCTGGGCCGGCACCACGTCGGGTCCGACGTGGTGGGCGTCCTGGTGCAGGTAGAGCGTGTGCAGGTCCGCGTCCTCCACCACGGTGACCACGTGCTCCACGCCGGGCGGGATCCACAGCGCCCGCGATGGCGGCACCAGGTAGGTGCCGGCGCCCGCGGTGGTGCGGATCACGCCGCTCAGCGACAGCGCGACCTGCGCCCAGGGGTGGGCGTGCGGCTGGATCAGGGTGTCCGCGCTGAGGTGGCGGAACTTGGCGCGCAGCGGGCGCGCCGGGGTCGGCGCGAAGCGGCCCGGATCGACCGGCGGCACGCTCTGGCGCACGCCGGGTGGCGCGGGGGGCGCAACTCGTGGCCGTTCGGGACGGGCCGGCGTCGCCGCGTCGGCCGTGTCGACACCGTCGGCACGGCCCACGGGTCGGGCGGTGGGGCGGCCCGCGCGGGCGGGCAGGGGGTCGGCACGGGCGGTGGGCCCCTCGGCGCGCGCGCTTCGGTCGCTTGGCATGTTCGCGATAGTAAATGACGGGCTGTCGCCACCGCGCCGACCGCAGCCCGCCTACAGTCCCGGCACTGCGCCGCGCGCACCGACCGGGTGCGCGCCGGGCGCGGACCCGGCGGCCATCCGGCCGCGCCCGACGACGCTGCGGCGTCCCTGCCATGACCTCGACCGCTTCCCCTGCCGCCACCCCCGCCGTTCCGCTGCGCCAGGACGTGCGCACCATCGGCCTGGTGGGCCTGGCGCACGGCACCTCGCACTTCTTCCACATGCTGCTGCCGCCGCTGTTCCCGCTGTTCATCCGGGACTTCGGCTTCAGCTATGCGGAACTCGGGCTGCTGGTCAGCACCTTCTTCGTGGTCTCGGGCATCGGCCAGGCGCTGGCCGGCTTCCTGGTGGACCGGGTCGGTGCGCGGCCGGTGATGTTCGCGGCGCTCGGCTGCTTCGTGCTGTCGGCGCTGGCGCTGGCGACCGCGCGCGGCTACCCCGGGCTGATGCTGGCGTCCACGCTGGCCGGGCTGGGCAACTCGCCCTTCCACCCGGTGGACTTCACGATCCTGAACAAGCGCGTGTCCCAGCCGCGCCTGGGCCATGCCTTCTCGGTGCACGGCATCACCGGCAACCTCGGCTGGGCCGCGGCGCCGGTGTTCATGGCCGGCATCGCCGCGGCCACCGGCTCCTGGCGCATCGCCGCGCTGGCCGCCGCCGGCTGGGCGCTGTGCGTGCTGGCGCTGCTGTGGTGGCACCGCGACGCGATCGACGACCGCCAGGGCCGCTGGTCGCACGAGGCGCCGGCCGGCGCCGCGGCGCGCAGCGCCGCGGCCGCGCCGGCGGCCGAGCACCCGCTGGCCTTCCTGCGGCTGCCGTCGGTCTGGCTGTGCTTCTCGTTCTTCTTCTGGTCGACCTGTGCGCTCAGCGCGATGCAGAGCTTCGCCAGCCCGGCGCTGCAGGCGCTGTACGGCCTGCCGCTGTCGATCACCGCCTTCGTCGTGACCGGCTTCATGCTGTGCGGCGCGGCCGGCATGGTGGTCGGCGGCTTCCTGGTCTCGCGCACCGAGCGGCTGGAGAAGATCATCGGCGCCTGCCTGCTGGCCTCCGCCGCGGTGCTCTGCCTGGCCGGCAGCGGCTGGCTGCCGGGCCTGGCGGCCGCCGCGGCGGCGGCACTGGCGGGCTTCGGCACCGGGCTCGCCGGCCCCTCGCGCGACATGCTGATCAAGCGCGCGGCGCCGCCGGGGGCCACCGGCCGCGTCTACGGCACGGTCTACTCCGGGCTGGACCTCGGCTTCGCGCTCGCGGCCCCGGCCTTCGGTGCGCTGATGGACCGCGGCCAGCCCGCGCTGATCTTCTTCGGCGCGGCCGCCACGCTGGTGATGGGCGTGCTGTCGGCCGGCCTGGTCGGCGCCAACGTGGCCCAGCGGCGGCGCGCGGCCTCGGCGGTTAAAGTGGCAGCCTGACGCCCGGTCCTCCCCGCGGCGCGCCTTCCGGGGCGCTGATCGGGGGGCCGTGCGGCCCGCGGGTCGGCCGGGCGCCCGGCCGCCGGGTGCGCGCCGGGCGCGGGCCGTCCGCCGGGCCTGTCGAGCCTCTCGTACCCGTCCCCCGCCGCCGCCCGCCGTGAACGCTTCCGCCGCCGACCTCCGTCCCCGCACGCCCGACGCCCCAGCCGCGCCCGCCGCGCCGCGGCCGGGTGGCCACCTGCTGGTCGAGGCCCTGGTCGCGCAGGGCGTGCAGATCGCCTACGGCGTGCCCGGCGAGAGCTACCTGGCGGTGCTGGACGGCTTCCACGAGCACCGCGAGCACATCCGCTTCATCGCCTGCCGCCAGGAGGGCGGCGCGGCCTTCATGGCCGAGGCCCAGGGCAAGCTCGACGGCCGCCCCGGCGTCTGCTTCGTGACCCGCGGCCCGGGCGCGACGAATGCCAGCATCGGCCTGCACACCGCCTTCCAGGACAGCACGCCGATGCTGCTGTTCGTCGGCCAGGTGGCCTCGGACCAGCGCGACCGCGAGGCCTTCCAGGAGCTCGACTACCGCCAGGTCTTCGGCCCGGGCACGCTCGGCATGGCGAAATGGGTGGCCGAGGTGCAGGACGCGGACCGGCTGCCGGAGTACATCGCGCGCGCCTTCCATACCGCGATGCAGGGGCGCCCCGGCCCGGTGGTGCTGGTGCTGCCCGAGGACATGCTGACCCAGCCCACCCGCGCCGCGGTGCTGCCGCGGGTCGAGCCGGCCCAGGCCTGGCCGGCCCCGGGCGCGCTGCGCGCGGTGCGCGCGCGGCTGCTCGCAGCGCAGCGCCCGATCGCGATCGTCGGCGGCAGCGGCTGGGATGCGGCGTCCTGCGCCGCCTTCGAGCGCTTCGCCGAGGCCTGGCAGCTGCCGGTCGGCTGCGCCTTCCGCTTCCAGGACCTGTTCGACAACGCGCATCCGCTGTATGCCGGCGACGTCGGCGTGGGCGTGAACCCGGCGCTGGCCGCGCGCATCCGCGCGGCGGACCTGGTGCTGGCGGTCGGCGCCCGCCTCGGCGAGATGACCACCGGCGGCTATGCGCTGCTGCAGGCGCCGCGGCCGGCGCAGACCCTGGTGCACGTGCACGCCGGGCCGGAGGAACTGGGCCGGGTGTATGCCGCGGACCTGCTGCTGCAGGCCTCGATGGCCGCCGCCGGCAAGGCGCTGGAGTCGCTGACGCCGCCGGCCGGCGCGCGCCCCTGGGCCGACTGGACCGCCGCCGCGCGGGCCGACCTGGCCGCGAACCGCCAGGCCCCGCCGGTGGCGCCGCTGGACCTGGCGGTGGTCGTGCAGACGCTGCACCGGCGCCTGCCGCCCGACACGATCTACACCAACGGCGCCGGCAACTACAGCGGCTGGCTGCACCGCTACCTGCCTTACCCGCCGCTGCACCGGCACGGCCGCAGCCAGCTCGCGCCGACCTCGGGTGCGATGGGCTACGGCCTGCCGGCGGCGGTGGCCGCGGCGCTCGCGCAGCCGCAGCGCACGGTGCTGAACCTGGCCGGCGACGGCGACTTCCTGATGACGGGCCAGGAGCTGGCCACCGCCACCGCGCATGGCGCGGGGCGCGGCGCCGGCAAGCTGATCTCGGTGGTGGTGGACAACGGCAGCTACGGCACCATCCGGATGCACCAGGAGCGCGAGTACCCCGGACGCGTCAGCGGCAGCGACCTGTTCAATCCCGACTTCGCCGCGCTGGCGCGCGCCTACGGCTGGCACGCCGGCCCCGCCGTCGCGCGCACCGAGGACTTCGAACCGGCGCTCGAGGCCGCGCTCGCCGCCGACCGCCCGGCGCTGATCCACCTGCGCCTCGACACCGACGTGATCACCACCCGCAGCCGCCTGTCCGAGATCCGGGCCCAGGCCGAGCAGCGCCGACGTGGCGGCGGCTGAGCGCCGCAGCGACGACGCGCCGCCCCACCGAGCCCGCCGATGCCGCACAGCGTCTCGCTGATCACCACCGTCTCGGCGGCGCTCGGGCTGGCGCTGGTGCTGGGATTCGTCGCGGTGAAGCTGCGGCTGCCGGCGCTGGTCGGCTACCTGGCCGCCGGCATCGCGCTGGGCCCGGCGACGCCGGGCTACGTGGCCGACCTGGCGATCGCCAGCCAGCTCGCCGAGATCGGCGTGATGCTGCTGATGTTCGGCGTCGGGCTGCATTTCTCGCTCGACGACCTGCTGGCGGTGCGGCGCATCGCGATCCCCGGCGCGGTGGTGCAGATGGCGGTCGCGACCGCCTTGGGCGCGGCGGTGGCCACCTGGTGGGGCTGGTCGCTCGGCGCGGCGATCGTGTTCGGGCTGGCGCTGTCGGTGGCCAGCACGGTGGTGCTGCTGAAGGCGCTGGAGCGCCTGGGCGTGCTGGACTCGATGAACGGCCGCATCGCGGTCGGCTGGCTGGTGGTCGAGGACCTGGCGATGGTGCTGGTGCTGGTGCTGCTGCCGGCCCTCGGCGAGATGCTGGGCGAGACGGCGCGCGGCGGGCACGCGCCGTCGCTGCAGGAGCTGTGGCTGGGCCTGGCGCGCACGCTGCTCGCGGTGGCGGCCTTCGTCGCGCTGATGCTGGTGCTCGGGCGGCGGCTCTTCCCGTGGCTGCTCTGGCAGGTGGCGGCCACCGGCTCGCGCGAGCTGTTCACGCTGTGCACCGTGGCGGCCGCGGTGACCATCGCCTACGGCTCGGCCGCGCTGTTCGGCGTGTCCTTCGCGCTCGGCGCCTTCTTCGCCGGCATGGTGCTGCGCGAGAGCGAGTTCAGCCAGCGCGCGGCGCACGAGTCGCTGCCGCTGCGCGATGCCTTCGCGGTGCTGTTCTTCGTCTCGGTGGGCATGCTGTTCGACCCGGCCGTGCTGGTCGAGCGCCCGCTGCAGGTGCTGGCGGTGGTCGGCATCATCGTGGTGGGCAAGTCGCTGGCGGCCGCCGGCCTGGTGCTGCTGTTCCGCTACCCGCTGAACACCGCGCTCACCGTGTCGGCCAGCCTGGCGCAGATCGGCGAGTTCTCGTTCATCCTGGCCGGCCTCGGCGTGGCGCTGAAGATGCTGCCGCAGGAGGGCCAGAGCCTGATCGTCGCGGGCGCGCTGATCTCGATCGCGCTGAACCCGCTGACCTTCTCGCTGATCGAGCCGCTGCGGCGCTGGGTGCTCGCGCGCTCGGCATTCGCGCGGGCGCTGGAGGCGCGCGACGATCCGCTGGCGGAGCTGCCGATGGCCACCGAGGAGAAGTACCTGGCGCGGCAGGTGGTGCTGGTCGGGCATGGCCGCGTCGGCCGCGCGATCGCCGAGGCGCTGGCCGCGCAGGGCCTGCCCTTCGTCGTGGCCGAGCAGAACCGCGAGCGCGTCGAGGCGCTGCGCCGTCGGGGCGTGGCGGCCGTGTTCGGCGATGCCACCGATCCCGCGGTGCTGATCCAGGCCCACGTGGCCGAGGCAGCGCTGCTGGTGATCGCCACGCCGGACACCGTCGGCGTGCGCCGCATGATCGAGACCGCCCGCACGCTGAACCCCGGCATCCGCATCGTCGTGCGTTCGCACAGTGAGGAGGAGGCGGCGTTGATCGGGCAGGAGGGCGCCGAGGTCTTCGTCGGCGAGCTCCAGCTGGCGCGTGCGATGACCGAGGCGGCGCTGCGCGTGGCGCGCGCGACGGGCCCGGCCGGCCCGGCCGGCACGACACGCCAGCGCCCCGCCGGCTGATCAGCCGCGCGCCGCGCGCTCGCGGTGGTAGCGCCCGCTGCCGCGGTGCAGCAGCGTGTCGGCCGGGTCGAGCTCGCCGGGGGCCAGCTCGGGCTGTGCGGCCACCTGCTCGTACAGCGGCGCGAAGTCGATGCGCGCCAGCTCCAGCAGCTCGGCCAGGTCGCGCACGACGAAGTAGATCTCCTGGAAGTCGTCGATGCGGTAGCGCGTGCGCATCACCCGCGGCAGGTCGAAGGCCACGCGGTGCGGGGAGTCGTCGTCGAGCGCGAACACGGTCTCGGTGCGCGACGACGCGATGCCCGCGCCGTACAGCCGCAGGCCGCCGGCCTCGCGCACCAGGCCGAACTCGATCGTCGTCCAGTAGACGCGCGCCAGCATCGGCAGGCGCCCGAGGCGCTGCGCGCGCAGGCCGCCCTCGCCATAGGCCTGCAGGTAGTCGGCGATGGCCGGGTGCATCAGCATCGGCACGTGGCCGAAGACGTCGTGGAAGACGTCCGGCTCCTCGAGGTAGTCCAGCTCGTGCGGGCGGCGGATGAAGTGGCCGGCCGGGAAGCGCCGGTTCGCCAGGTGCTCGAAGAAGACCTCGTCGGGCACCAGGCCCGGCACCGCGACCACCTGCCAGCCGGTGCGTGCACGCAGCACCTCGCTGAGGGCGCGGAAGTCGGGAATGCGCGCCGCGTCGATCGGCAGCGCGCGCATGCCCTGCACGAAGGCCTCGCAGGCGCGTCCCGGCAGCAGCGCGGTCTGGCGCTCGAACAGGGTGCGCCAGGTCGCGTGTTCCTCGGCGGTGTAGTTCGACCAGCCCTGGTCGATGGTCCAGTCCGGCCGGCTCGGCCGTGCGGCGACCCCGGCGGCCAGGCCGTGCTTGCCGCTTCCTCTGTCCATGCGCTGCTCCTGCGGTGGCGCGTCGGGCGCGCGGCGGCCGGTGTCAGCCCTCGCGCCGCGCGCCGGGGTCGGCGTAGGCGGCGTCGGCCTGGCGGGCGAAGTCGATGTCGCGGTGCGTCAGGCCGTTGGCCTCGTGCGTGCTCAGCGTGATGTCGACGCGGTCGTAGACGTTGAACCACTCGGGGTGGTGGTCGTGGCGCTCGGCATGGGCCGCCAGCCGCGCCATGAACGCGAAGGCGGCGCCGAAGTCGACGAAGCGGAAGCTGCGCCGGATCGCGTCGCGCCCGGGCACCGCGTCCCAGTGCGGCACGCTGGCGAGCAGGTCGCGGCGCTCGTCTTCAGTCAGTGGGCGTGTCGGCATCGAAGGCTCCTCGGGATCGGTGGCGGGGCAGGGCCGCGCAGGGCCGGGGCGCGGCTCAGGCCGCCGGCGCGGCGGCGGTCAGCACGCCGCGCCGGATCTGGTCCAGCTCGATGGACTCGAACAGCGCCTTGAAGTTGCCGTTGCCGAAGCCGTCGTCGCCCTTGCGCTGGATGAACTCGAAGAAGATCGGGCCGAGCTGGTTCTCGCTGAAGATCTGCAGCAGCAGCTTGCCCGGGCTGCCGTCGATCAGGATCTTGCGCTCGTGCAGCGCCTGCAGGTCCTCGCCGTGGCCGGGGATGCGCTTGTCCACCAGCTCGTAGTAGGTGTCGATCGTGTCCAGCAGCGACACGCCGTTGGCGCGCAGCCGGTCGACCGTGGCGTAGAGGTCGTCCGAGCCCATCGCGATGTGCTGGATGCCCTCGCCGCGGTAGCGGTCCAGGTACTCCTGGATCTGGCCGGCCTTTTCCTTGCCTTCCTCGTTGATCGGGATGCGGATCTTGCCGCAGGGGCTGGTCATGGCCTTGCTCTTGACGCCGGTGACCTGGCCCTCGATGTCGAAGTACTTGATCTCGCGGAAGCCGAACAGCCGCTCGTAGAACTCGGCCCACTCGTCCATCCGGCCGCGGTGCACGTTGTGCGTCAGGTGGTCGATGTAGGTCAGGCCGGTGCCCACCGGCGACAGGGTCGCGCCCGGCAGCGGTTCGAAGTCCACGTCGAAGAAGCCGATGTTGCCGATGTCGCCGTCGCGCGCGCCGTTCTTGCCGCGCCAGCGGTCGACGAGGTAGATGAGCGAGTCGCCGATGCCCTTGATCGCCGGGATGTTCAGTTCGCCCGGGCCGGCCGTGCCGGCATAGCCCCAGGCGCCCAGGCCGACGGCCCGCTCGTAGGCGCTCTTCGCGTCCTGCACGCGGAACGCGATCGCGCAGACGCTCGGCCCGTGCAGCCGCGCGAAGCGCTGCGCGAAGGAGTCCGGCTCGGCGTTCAGGATGAAGTTGATGCCGCCC
The DNA here is from genome assembly GCF_001293525.1 of Pseudideonella sakaiensis. Taxonomy (GTDB): domain Bacteria; phylum Pseudomonadota; class Gammaproteobacteria; order Burkholderiales; family Burkholderiaceae_C; genus Ideonella_A; species Ideonella_A sakaiensis. Next base: position 43,771 of record NZ_BBYR01000043.1, read on the forward strand.
TGGCGGAACAGCGTGACGTCCTTGTGCCGGTGCTTCGCGATCGCGGTGAAGCCCATGCGCTCGAAGACGGCGCGCATCGCGGCCGGATCCGGCGCGGCGTACTCGATGAACTCGAAGCCATCGGTGCCCATCGGGTTGTCCCAGGCGGTGTCGGTCATGGCGCTCTCCTGTGGCCGGTGCCGCGGCGGCGGCGCGGCGGTGCGTGACGATCCGCGGACTCTAGGGTGCCGGCGCCGCAGCTTTCCTGCAAGTTTGCGCCGTCCCGGCGCTGCCTGCACAGGAATGCTGCAAGAATCCGCGTCATGGCTGGTGACACCGACCTCGACGCGATCGATCGGCGCATTCTTCGCGCGCTGCAGGCCGACGGCCGCATGACCTACGACGACCTGGCGGCCACCGTCGGCCTGTCGCCCTCGGCCACGCTGCGGCGCGTCAAGCGGCTGGAGGAGGCGCGCGTGATCGCCGGCTACGTCGCGCTGCTGAACCCGGACAAGGTCGGCCTCGGCCTCACCGCCTACCTGAACGTCCGGCTGGAGAAGCACACCGCGGCGCACACCCGCAGCCCGATGGACGAGTTCCGGGGCGCCGTGCAGGCCTGGCCGGAGGTCGTCGAGTGCGTGGCGCTGACCGGCGAGATGGACTACCTGCTGTGCGTGCGGGTGGCCGACATGGCGCACTACGCGCGCTTCATCTCCGACACGCTGCTGAAGCACCCGAGCGTGCAGGACTGCCGCTCCAGCTTCGTGCTCGACCGCGTCAAGCGCACCACCGCGCTGCCCGTCTGAGCCGCCGCCACGAGGACACCTGCCGATGACGACGCCGACACCCCCGGGCAGGCCGCGCGGCCGCCGCGTGCCGATCGCCGCGCTGCGCCGCGCCGGTGCTGCTGCCGCGCTGGGAGCCGCCGCGCTGGCCGCGCCGGCGGCCGACGAGGCGCCGCTCGTCTGGCCCGGCCCCGAGGCGGTGCGCACGGCCTGGCGCATCGTGCAGGCGCGCAGCGAGCCGCTGCTCGACCGCCGGCAGGCACGGCTCGAGTTCCGCGACGACGGGCGCCTCGTCGGCCACACCAGCTGCAACGCCCTGTCGGCGGACTACCGGCTGGACGGGCCGCGCCTGGTGCTGGGCGCGCTGGTGACGACCCGGCGCGCCTGCGCGCCGCTGCTGATGGAGCAGGAGGACCGCGTGCTCAGCGCGCTCGAGGCCGTCGCCACCGCACGGGTGCGCCCCGACGGCCTGCTCGAACTGCGCGATGCCGACGGACGCGGCTTGCTGCGCGCGGTCCGGGCCGACCTCCCCGAGTAGGCCTGCTCAGCCGGCCGCCGCGGACGCGGCCCCGCGCCGGCGCCCGACGAACAGCAGCACCACGCCGGCCAGCACCACGCCGGCCGCGGTCCACTCCCAGGCGCTCACCACCTCGCCCGCGAAGCCCACGCCGAGCAGCATCGCGATCACCGGGTTGACGTAGGTGTAGCTGGACGCGAGTGCGCTGCTGGCCCGCGACAGCAGCACCATGTAGGCGTTGAACGCGATCAGCGAGCCGGCCACCACCAGGTAGGCCCAGGCCGCCAGCGCCTGCGGCTCGGGCGGCCACGCGGGGCGCTCGCCGGCCAGCACCGACAGCCCCATCAGGAAGGCGCCGCCGCACAGCATCTCGCTGGCGAAGCCGCTCGCGCCCGGCGCCAGCGGCAGCCCGCGCCGCCAGGCCGGGTCCTCCGGCCGCGCCGCGCGCGGTGGCGCCGCCAGCACGCTGCCGATGCACCAGGTGACGCAGGCGACCGTGATCGCCACCAGCCCGGCCGGCGACGCGGCGAAGCCGCTGCCCTGCGTCAGCATCAGCACCCCGGCCAGCCCGAGGCCGATGCCGGCCAGTTCGACGCGGCCCGGCCGCAGCCCCCACAGCCGGTTCAGCGCCGCGATCATCAGCGGCACCACCGCGATGAAGGCCACCACCAGCCCCGAGCCGACGCTCTGCTCGGCATAGGCGGTCGCGCCCATGCCGCCGCCCAGCATCAAGGCCCCCACCACGGTGGCATGGCCCCACTGCCGGCGGCTCGGCCAGGGGCCGCCGCGCCAGGCCACCCAGGCCATCAGCAACGCGCCGGCCGCGAGGAAGCGCGTGCCCATCTGGAAGAAGGGCGGGAAGCTGACCAGCGCCAGCTTGATCGCGAGGTAGGTCGAGCCCCAGACGAACCAGGTGGCCGCCAGGCAGGCCAGCACCAGCGGCGTGAGCGCCGTGGCGGCGGGCGGGACGGGGGACGGGGCGGCCATGCGGGGCGGGGAGGGCGACGGGGGCGGCATGATAGTCAGCACGACCCACCCCCACCGATCCAGGCCTGCCATGACCGACCCCCACCTCGAACCCACCGGTGACCTCTGCGACCGCCACAAGGCCGCCGGCGACGACACGCTGCGCGTGCTGCCCCCGGTGTTCCACCACTACGGCGCCGTGCGCCACTTCGCGGGGCCGGTCGCCACCGTGCAGTGCTTCGAGGACAACTCGCTGGTCAAGGCGGCGCTGGAATCGCCCGGCGACGGGCGGGTGCTGGTGGTCGACGGCGGCGCCTCGCTGCGCCGCGCGCTGGTCGGCGGCCTCATCGCCGCCTCGGCCGCGCGCAACGGCTGGGCCGGCGTCGTCGTCAACGGCTGCATGCGCGACCGCGCGGAACTGGCCGCCGCCGCGGTCGGCCTGTGCGCGCTGGCGCTGATCCCGATGCCCACCGAGCGCCGCGGTGCCGGGCTGCGCGACCTGCCGGTGCAGGTGCAAGGGGTCTGGATCCACCCGGGCGACCGGCTCACCGCGGACGAGGATGGGATCGTGGTGCAGGCGGCGCCGCGCGGATGACGCTGCGGCCGGCACCGCGCGCGCAGGCGCGAGGTGCCGGTGCGGCAGCCGCTCAGCCCGCCAGCTTCGCCGCGATGCGCGCGACGTGCGCGCCCTGGAAGCGCGCACCGTCGAGCTCGTTCGCGCTCGGCTGGCGCGAGCCGTCGCCGCCGGCGATGGTGCTGGCGCCGTAGGGCGAGCCGCCGCTGATCTCGGCCAGCGTCATCTGGCCCTGGAAGGCGTAGGGCAGGCCGACGATGACCATGCCGTGGTGCAGCAGCACGGTCTGGGTCGAGAGGATCGTGCTTTCCTGGCCGCCATGCTGGGTGGCGGTCGACGTGAAGACCGAGCCGACCTTGCCGACCAGCTTGCCCTGGGCCCACAGGCCGCCGGTCTGGTCGAGGAAGTTCTTCATCTGCGCGGGCATGTTGCCGAAGCGCGTCGGCACGCCGACGATGATCGCGTCGTAGTCCGGCAGCTCGTCGACGCTGGCGATCGGCGCGGCCTGGTCGGTCTTGAAGTGGCTCTTCGCCGCGACGTCGGGCGGCACCAGCTCGGGCACGCGCTTGACGTCGACGCTGGCGCCGGCCGAGCGGGCGCCTTCGGCGACGGCGCCGGCCATCGTCTCGACGTGGCCGTAGCTGCTGTAGTAGAGGACGAGGATCTTGGCCATGGGATCTCCTTCGGGGTCGGATTCGGTGGGTGGGGTCGCCTGCAGGTCCGGCGCGGGGGCCGGGCCGTGGCCGAAGTGTCGGTGGCCCGGGGCGGCTCTGCGTTGAGTCGCTTCGAACGGCCCGTTCAAGACCGCACCACGCCGGCGGGGCAAGGCGGGCGCCTGCCCCGCCCCGGTGCCGGCTGCACCGGCGGGAGGCGCCCCGTGCTGGTGCGTGCTATTGGGCCGGTTCCGGGCCGCTGTTCCGCCCCCTGGCGTAAGCCGTTTCCCTAATCATCGCCCGGTCATCGCAGGAGCAGCACGGGATGGACGACGCAGACGAGCTGGTGCCGCACATGCGGCGGGTGCAGGACGCGCAGCGCGACCTGCGCGACCTCGGGGTGGTCTGGCAGATGATCGAGTCCAGCGCCGCCATCGGCTGCCCCGAGGAGGCCGAGTCCATCCTGCCGACCCTGGTGCGCACCCGCGAGCGCTTCGACGCGCTGCAGGGCCGGCTGGTGCAGCAGATGGCCGGCGAAAGCCGCGCGGCCCTCGGCGACCAGCTCAGCGCCAAGGCCCAGTGCGCGATCGACATCCTGGTGCGCAACCTGTTCGAGCGCACCGCCGACGTCGGCTTTCTGTCCACCGACGACGAGGTGCGGCGCTTCTGCGGCGCCACGCCCGAGGCGCGCGCCGCCGGGCAGGCGGCGATGCGGCAGCGGCTGCGCGAGTACCAGGCCAAGTACAGCGTCTACGACGACGTGGTCCTGCTCGATCCGCAGGGCCGGGTGCTGGCGCGCCTCGACGAATCCCGTGCGCTGGCGGCCAGCGCCGACCCGCTGGTCGGCGAGGCGCTGGCGGCGCCCGGTTGGGTGGAGCGCTTCCGCCGCACCGACCTGTCGGCCGATGGCGGGCCGGCGCTGCTGTATGCGCAGGCCGTGCACGACGGCCACGGCCTGAAGCTCGGCGTGCTGGTGCTGCGCTTCCGCTTCGTCGACGAGATGCACTACGTCTTCGCCAGCATGGTCGACCGCCACGAGATGGCGCTGGTGCTGATCGATGCCGAGGGCTGCGTGATCGTCGGCAACGACGATGCCCACGTGCCGGTGGGCGCCCGGCTCGCGCCGCTGCCGCCGAACCGCGTCTGCCTGACCAGCTTCGCCGGGCGCGAGTACCTGGCGGTGAACTGCGCGAGCGCCGGATACCAGGGCTACCGCGGGCCGCGGTGGCGGGCCCAGGCGATGGTCTCGCTGCTGACCGCCTTCCGCCAGCGCGGCGAGGCGGCGGCCGAGGGCGGCAGCGACGTGCCGCTGGACAACCCGGCGCTGCACGCGATCAACGAGAACGCCGACGAGATCAACCGCGACCTGCGCCGCGTGGTCTGGAACGGCCAGCTGATGGCCGGCACGCTGGCCGGCGAGAGCCGCCGGCTGCGCGCCGTGCTCGACCAGGTGAACCGCTCGGGCCGGCGCACGCGCGACCGCGTCGCCGTCGCGATCCGCGACCTGCACCGCACCTCGCTCGGTCGCGCCCGGCTGCAGGTGGCCGACCTGGCGCGGCTGGCGGCCGACATCATGGACCGCAACCTCTACGAGCGCGCCAACGACTGCCGCTGGTGGGCGCTGTCGCCGGCGATCCGCCGGCTGCTGCAGGACGGCGCCGGGTCCGCGCCGGCGCGTGCGCTGGGCGCGGTGCTCGACGAGGTGAACGGCCTGTACACCGTTTACGGCCGGCTGGTGGTCTTCGATGCCGAGGGGCGCATCCGCGGCGCCTCGCGCGATCCGGAGCAGGCGCTGGCCGGCCAGCCGGTCGATGGCCGCTGGGTCGAGGCGGCCCGCACGCTGCGCGACTCGCAGCGCTACCACGTCAGCCCCTTCGAGGCGACGCCGTTGCACGACGGCGGCCCCACCTACACCTACGTGGCGGCGATCCACGCCGAGGACGCCGCGCGCAGCTTCCTGGGCGGGATCGCCATCGTCTTCGACGCCGCGCGCGAGCTGCACGCGATGCTGCGCGACGTGCTCGGCGAGCGCCAGGGGCTGGCGGCCTTCGTCGACGCGGACGGCCGCGTGCTGGCGGCGACCGACCCGGCGCGGGCCGAGGGCCTGGCGGCGGCGATGGGCGGCGCCGAGCGCGCGCTGCTGGAGCATGCCGGCGTGCACTACGCCGCGGCCCGCGTGGCGGCCGCCGGCTACCGCGAGTTCAGGACCAGCGACGGCTACGACCATGGCGTGCGCGCGCTGGTGGCGCTGCGCCTGGGGGCGGCCGAGCGCCGCACCACCGCCTACAGCGACCTGGCCCTGCAGGGGGCCGGCGCCCGCCGGGCCGGCGCGCCGATGCAGGTCGCGGTGTTCCAGGTCGGCCCGATGCGCTGTGCGCTGCCGACCGACGACGTGGTGGAGGCGGTCTCGATGCAGGGCATGGTCCGCGTGCCGCCGAGCATGGCGCCGACCATCGGGCTGCTGGAGGTGGCCGACGCCGCGGGCCGGCCGCGCATGCTGCCGGTGGTCTGCGCGCGCGAGCAGTTCGGCCTGGCCTATCCGCCGCGCGCCTCGGACGGCGTGGTGCTCGTCGTGCGCCGCCCCGACCTGCGCCAGCCGCTGGTGGGCCTGCGCGTCGACGACGTGCTGGCGGTGCTCGAGGTCGACCGCGCCCGGCTGCAGCCGGCGCCGGCCGGCTTCGGCCACTTCGCGCCGTGGCTGAGCGGCGTGATCGAGGTGCAGGCGAGCGGGGCGGCCGGCGAGGAGCCGGTGCTGGTGCAGTGGCTGGACATCCGCCGCTTCCAGCTCGGCGACGCGGTGCCGGCGGTGCCTGCGACGGGGCCTCAGGCGCTCCCGCTCGGGGCCCCCGGGACCCCCGCGGCGATCGCGGAGCCGGCCTGACCGGCCGCGCGGCGCAGGCCCTGGCTCAGGCCGCGGCCGCGCCGGCGGCCGGCGGCTCGAACAGCGCCAGCAGCCGGTCCATGCCGCCCTCGACCACCGCGACCCGGGCCTGGGCGCGCACCGCGGGCTTCGCGTGGAAGGCCACCGACAGCCCGGCCACGCCCATCATCGGCAGGTCGTTGGCGCCGTCGCCGACCGCGATCGCCTGCGCGGGCGAGATCCCGAGCAGCTCGCAGACCTCCAGCAGCACGCGGCGCTTCTCCGCGCCGTCGACGATCTCGCCCCAGGGCCGCGGCACCAGGCGCCCCGTCAGCGCCCCGTCGGCGATCTCCAGCACGTTGGCGCGCGCGAAGTCGAGGCCGAGGCGGGCCTTGATGCGGTCCGAAATGCGCGTGAAGCCGCCCGAGACGAGCAGGGTCTTCAGGCCGGCGGCCTGGCAGGCGCGGACGAAGGTCTCGACCCCGGGGTTCAGCTGCAGCCGCTCGCGGTAGACCGCATCGATCGCGGCCTCCGGCACGCCCTTCAGCAGCGCCAGCCGCCGGCGCAGGCTCTCCTGGTAGTCGCTGATCTCGCCGCGCATCGCGGCCTCGGTGATCGCGGCCACCTCCGCCTTGCGACCGACCGCGTCGGCGATCTCGTCGACGCATTCGATGTCGATCAGCGTCGAGTCCATGTCGAAGGCGACGAGGCGGAAGTCGGCGAGGCGCAGCGGGGGCTGCACGTCGCGCAGGATCAGGCCGGGGCAGGCGTCCATGGGGTTGGGAGGAAGCAGGTGGGGAAGGGCAGTCCGGCGCGTCAGCGGGCGACCGCCGCGTCGGGCTCGGCCGCGCGCGGCGTGCCGAGCGCGCGCAGCACCTCGCGGATCAGCTGGGCCCGCTCCTTCGGGTCGGGCGTCGCGCGCTCGATGCGCAGCTTGTCGTTGCCGGCCAGCCGGATGTGGCGGTGCTTCTGCACCAGCTCGATGATGCGGATCGCCTCGATCGGCGGGTTCGGTCGGAAGCCGATCACGGTCAGCTGCGGCCCGGCGTCGATCTTGGTGACGCCGTACGGGCGGGCCAGCACGCGCAGCCGGTGCACGTCGAACAGGGTCTGGCCCTGCGGCGGCAGCTTGCCGAAGCGGTCGGTGATCTCCTCCAGCAGCGCGTCGATCTGCTCGGCCTTCTCGGCCGTGGCCAGGCGCTTGTACAGGTTCAGGCGCACATGCACGTCGCCGCAGTAGGCGTCGGGCAGCAGCGCCGGCGCGTGCAGGTTGATCTCGGTGGCGGCGCCGAACACGCCGCCCATCGGGCTCAGCAGGTCGGGCTCGCGGCCGGCCTTCAGCGAGCGCACCGCCTCGGCCAGCATGTCGTTGTACAGCTGGAAGCCGACCTCCATCATGTTGCCGCTCTGGTTTTCGCCCAGCACCTCGCCGGCGCCGCGGATCTCCAGGTCGTGCATCGCCAGGTAGAAGCCCGAGCCCAGCTCCTCCATGTCCTGGATCGCCTGCAGCCGCTGGCCGGCCTGCTTGGTCAGGCCCTCGACGTCCGGCACCAGCAGGTAGGCATAGGCCTGGTGGTGGCTGCGGCCGACGCGGCCGCGCAGCTGGTGCAGCTGCGCCAGGCCGAACTTGTCGGCGCGGCTGATCACGATGGTGTTGGCGCTGGGCACGTCGATGCCGGTCTCGATGATGGTCGAGCACAGCAGCAGGTTGTGGCGCTGCGCGACGAAGTCGCGCATCACCGCCTCCAGCTGGCGCTCGGGCATCTGCCCGTGGGCCACCGCGATGCGGGCCTCGGGCAGCAGCTCCTGCAGCTTCTCGCGCCGGTTTTCGATCGTCTCGACCTCGTTGTGCAGGAAGTAGACCTGGCCGCCGCGCTTGAGCTCGCGCAGCACCGCCTCGCGGATCGTGCCGCTGGACTCGTTGCGCACGAAGGTCTTGATCGCCAGCCGCCGCTGCGGCGCCGTCGCGATCACCGACAGGTCGCGCAGGCCCTCCAGCGCCATGCCCAGCGTGCGCGGGATCGGCGTCGCGGTCAACGTCAGCACGTCGACCTCGGCGCGCATCGCCTTGATCGCCTCCTTGTGGCGCACGCCGAAGCGGTGCTCCTCGTCGATCACCAGCAGGCCGAGGCGGGCGAACTTGACCTTGTCGCCGATCAGCTTGTGGGTGCCGACCACGATGTCGATGCTGCCGTCGGCGATGCCGTCCATCGCCGCCTTGATCTCCTTGGCGGAGCGGAAGCGCGACATCTCCGCCACCTTGACCGGCCACTTGCCGAAGCGGTCGACGATGTTCTGGTAGTGCTGCTCGGCCAGCAGCGTGGTCGGCGCGAGGATCGCCACCTGGCGGCCGCCCATCACCGCGACGAAGGCTGCGCGCAGCGCCACCTCGGTCTTGCCGAAGCCGACGTCGCCGCAGACCAGGCGGTCCATCGGCTTCGGGCTGACCAGGTCCTGGATCACCGCGTGGATCGCGGCCTTCTGGTCGGCCGTCTCCTCGAAGCCGAAGCTGGTGGCGAAGGCCTCGTAGTCGTGCGGCGAGAAGCGGTGCGCATGGCCTTCGCGGGCCGCCCGGCGCGCATACAGCGCGAGCAGCTCGGCGGCGGTGTCGCGCACCTGCTCGGCCGCCTTGCGCTTGGCCTTCTCCCACTGGCCCGAGCCGAGGCGGTGCAGCGGCGCCTCGTCGGCACTGACGCCGGTGTAGCGGCTGATCAGGTGCAGCTGCGCCACCGGCACGTAGAGCGTGGCCTGGTCCGCGTACTCCAGATGCAGGAACTCGCTGTCGCCGTCGCCCAGGTCGATGTGGCGCAGGCCGACGTAGCGGCCGATGCCGTGGTTGGCATGCACCACCGGGTCGCCGACCTTCAGCTCCGACAGGTCCTTGATCAGCGCGTTGACGTCACTGACCTGCTCCTGCTTGCGGCGCCGCCGCGCGGTCGGGCTGGTCGCGAACAGCTCGGTCTCGGTGACGAACTGCACCGCCGGCAGCGCGCCCGGCGCGGCGCCGTCGCGCACCCAGTGGAAGCCTTCGGCCAGCGGCGCGACGGCGATCGCGAAGGGCTCGTCGCCGTCGAGGAACTCGGCCAGCCCGGCCACGCTCGGCGGCTCCAGCCGGTGGTCGCGCAGCAGCTCAAGCAGGCTCTCGCGGCGGCCCTCGCTCTCGGCGGCGATCAGCACGCGGTGCGCGCTGCCGGCCAGGTGCTCCTGCAGGCGGCGCAGCGGCTCGGGCGCGCCCCGATCGACCGCCAGGTCGGGCAGCGGCCGCGCCCAGTCCACCGGCTCGCGGCCGCGCAGCGCCAGCGTCGCCAGCGCGTGGCTGCGCACGAAGAAGTCCTCGGGGCGCAGGAACAGCGCCTCCGGCGGCAGGATCGGGCGGTCCCGGTCGTGCTGCAGGAAGCGGTGGCGCTCGCGGGTGTCGGCCCAGAACTTCTGCAGCGCCGCGTCCAGCTCGCCGTGCAGCACCAGCGCGGCCCCGTCGCCGAGGTAGTCGAAGACGCTGGCCGTCTCGTCGAAGAACAGCGGCAGGTAGTACTCGATGCCGGCGGTGGCGATGCCGGCGGCGATGTCCTTGTACAGCCGGACCTTGGTCGGGTCGCCCTCGACCTGCTCGCGCCAGCGGGCGCGGAAGGCGGTGCGCGCGGCCTCGTCCATCGGAAACTCGCGGCCGGGCAGCAGCCGCACCTCGGGCACCGGGTAGAGGCTGCGCTGGGTGTCCGGATCGAAGGTACGGATCGAATCCACCTCGTCGCCGAACAGGTCGACCCGGTAGGGCACCGGCGAGCCCATCGGGAACAGGTCGATCAGGCCGCCGCGCACCGCGTACTCGCCCGGCGAGACCACCTGGCTGACGTGGTGGTAGCCCGCGAGCGTCAGCTGCGACTTCAGCGCCGCCTCGTCGAGCCGCTGCTTCTGCCGGAAGTGGAAGGTGTAGGCGGCCAGGAAGCTCGGCGGCGCCAGCCGCACCAGCGCGGTGGTCGCCGGCATCAGCACCACGTCGACCTCGCGCTGGCGCACCCGCCACAGCGTGGCCAGCCGCTCGGAGATCAGGTCCTGGTGCGGCGAGAAGGTGTCGTAGGGCAGGGTCTCCCAGTCGGGGAAGACCGCGATGCGCAGGCCGGGCGCGAAGAAGGCCAGCTCGCCCTCGAGGCGCGAGGTGTCCGAGGGCTCGGCCGTGACGACGGCGCTGATGCGGCCCGCGGCCGCCTGGGCCTGCAGGTGGCGCGCCAGCAACAGCGCGTCGGCCGAGCCGACCGGGCGCGGCAGGGTGGTGCGTTTTCCAGGGGCGATGACGGGCAGCTGCATGGGCGCGGCACAAAGCACGGCGCCCCGGCGCGGGGGCGTCGGGGCGTGGTTCGCGGGATTGTAGGCAGGCAGGCTGCGGCTTGCAGCGCGCGTCGCGGCAGGGCAGGGGGGCGTCGTGCACCCTGGCGCGGCTGCGGACCGGGCCGCCGGGCCGGCCCCCTATACTGGCTCGCCCATGACCGACCGCTGCCATGCCCTCGTGCCCTGTGCCGGCGTCGGCAGCCGCGCCGGCGCGGCCGGCCCCAAGCAGTACGCGCCGGTTGCCGGGCGGCCGATGGTGGCCCACACGCTCGAGGCGCTGGCCCGGGTGCCGCGGCTCGAGACCCTGCTGGTGGTGCTCGCGCCCGACGATGCCGCCTTCCAGTCCCTCGGCCTCGACGGCCTCGACCCGCGCGTGGTCGCGCTGCACCGCGGCGGCGCCACCCGCGCCGACACCGTGGCCGCGGGCCTGGACGGCCTGCTCGAGCGCGGGGCCGCCGCGGCCGACTGGGTGCTGGTGCACGATGCCGCGCGCTGCCTGCTGCGGCCGGAGTGGGTGGAGGCGCTGATCGACGCCTGCCTCGGCGACCCGGTGGGCGGCCTGCTCGCGCTGCCGCTGGCCGACACACTGAAGCAGGCCCGCGGCGACCGCGTGCTCGCCACCGTAGAGCGCAGCGACAAATGGCAGGCCCAGACGCCGCAGATGTTCCGCCTCGGCCTGCTGCGCGAGGCCCTGGCCGCGTCGCGGCGCGCCGGCGCGCCTGCCGTCACCGACGAGGCCAGCGCCGTCGAGGCGCTCGGCCATGCGCCGAAGCTGGTGCCGGCGAGCGCGGAGAATTTCAAGCTGACCTACCCGGGCGACTTCGCGCTCGCCGAACGCCTGCTCGCCACCCGACCATGAGCCCCACCGCCGCCGCCCCCGTCGCCCCGCTGCCGCGCCTGCGCGTCGGCGAGGGCTGGGACACCCATGCCCTGGTCGAGGGCCGCCCGCTGATCCTCGGCGGCGTCACCGTGCCGCACACGCGCGGGCTGCTGGGCCACTCGGACGCCGATGCGCTGTGCCACGCGCTGACGGATGCGCTGTTCGGCGCGGCCGCGCTCGGCGACATCGGCCACCATTTCCCGGACACCGACGAGCGCTTCCGTGGCGCCGATTCGATCGCGCTGCTGGCCGAGGCGGCGCGCCGCGTGCGCCAGGCCGGCTGGGAGCTGGCCAACGTCGATGCCACCGTGATCGCGCAGGCCCCCAAGCTCGCGCCGCACCTGCCGGCGATGCGCCAGCGGCTGGCGCTCGCGCTCGGGCTGGCCATCGACCAGGTCAGCGTGAAGGCCAAGACGGCCGAGAAGATGGGGCCGGTCGGCCGCGGCGAGTCGATCGAGGCGCGCGCGGTCTGCCTGCTCGTCGGGCGCGGCTGAGGGCGAGGAGCGGACGGAGCGCCTGAGCGCCCGGCGGCCTGACCGCCCCATCGCGCCGCCGCCGTCAGGCGGCCTTCTTCAGGTGAATCTGCACCTGGAAGCCGCCGTCGGCGGCGTTCGAGGCCTCGAACAGCCCGCCCATGCGCTGCACCGCCTTGTCGACGATCGCCAGGCCCAGGCCGGCACCGGTGGCCGCGGTGCGCGCGCTGTCGCCGCGGTAGAACGGGGTGGTGATCTGGCCGAGCTTGCGCGGGTCGACGCCGGGCCCGTAGTCGCGCACGGTGAGCGTGACGCCCCCGCCCTGGCGCGTCTCGCTGACCAGCACCTCGGCGGCCGCGTCGTCGCCGTGGCGGCCGTAGCGGCGCGCGTTCTCGAACAGGTTCTGCAGCACCCGGCCGAGCTCGGTCTCGTCGGCCAGCACGCGGGTCTGCGGCGACACGCGCGACTCGATGCGGATCTGCGACGGGTCGCGGAAGCTGGCCATCTCGCGCTCGACCAGCGCGGCCAGCGGGATCGGCACCAGCTTGACCTCGCCCGGACGGGCGTAGTCGAGGAACTTGTCGATGATCGCGTCGAGCTGGGCGATGTCGGCCGCCATGTAGCGCCGCGCCTCCTCGTCGGCCACGCTCATCTCGGTCTCCAGCCGCAGCCGCGCCAGCGGCGTGCGCAGGTCGTGCGAGATGCCGGCCAGCATCACCGCGCGGTCCTCCTCCACCTTCGCCAGCTCGCGGGCCATCCGGTTGAAGCCCATGTTCACCTGGCGGATCTCGCTGGTGCGCGTGGTCTCGTCCAGCCGCGAGTCGTACTCGCCCTCGCGGATGCGACTGGTGGCCGAGGACAGGTCGCGCAGCGGCTGGTTGATCAGCCGCGCCACCGCCGCCGAGCCGAGCATCGTGGCCAGCAGCGCGATGCCGACCCAGGTCAGCCAGGTGCCCAGCGTCAGCGGCGCCAGCCGCGTCGCGTCGGCCAGCACCCAGTACGGGTCCTTGTCGATCGAGAAACCGACCCACAGGCCGGGCACGCCGTTGACCGACGCGGCCACCAGCGTGTCGGGGCCGAGCCGGCTGCGCAGCTCGTGGCCGATGGCCTGGGTGAAGCGGTCGACCTCGTAGCGGGTCCAGCGGTCGTTGGGCTCGCGCGGCGTGAGCTTCACGCCGGCCGGGTCGCCCATGCTCTTGACGAGCGCGACGCGGTTGATCCCGTCGACGCTGGTGAGCACGGTGCGCGACAGGTTCACCAGGCTGGCGATCTGCTGCGCGGCCTGCACCGCGCGCGGTTCGAACTCGAGCGCGCGGAAGGTCTGGGTCCAGGCGAAGACGCCGCCGGCCAGCAGGATCGCCAGCAGGAAGAACGTGCGCCAGAACAGGCTGAGGGCCAGCTGCTGACGGGGCATGGGGCAGTCGGTGGGTCGTGGCGGGGGCTCAGGACGTGCCGTCCGGCACGAAGACGTAGCCCACGCCCCAGACGGTCTGGATGTAGCGCGGCTGCGCCGGGTCGGGCTCGATCATCTTGCGCAGCCGCGAGACCTGCACGTCCAGGCTGCGGTCGAAGGGCTCGAACTCGCGGCCGCGCGCGAGCTGGGCCAGCTTGTCGCGCGACAGCGGCTGGCGCGGGTGGCGCACCAGGGCCTTCAGCATCGAGAACTCGCCGGTGGTCAGCGCGATCGGCTCGCCGTTCTTCGACAGCCGGCGCAGCGCGAGGTCGAACTCGAAGGGCCCGAAGCTGACCGTCATCGCCTCCTTGGCCGGCGCGCCGGGCGCCTCCAGCGTCGGGCGGCGGCGCAGCACCGCGTGGATGCGCGCGAGCAGCTCGCGCGGGTTGAAGGGCTTGGGCAGGTAGTCGTCGGCGCCGACCTCGAGGCCGACGATGCGGTCCACGTCCTCCACCTTCGCGGTCAGCATGATGATCGGCGTCAGGTCGTTGGCGGCGCGCAGCCGGCGGCAGATCGACAGGCCGTCCTCGCCGGGCAGCATCAGGTCGAGCACGATCAGGTCGATGGTCTCGCGCGTCATCAGGCGGTTGAGCGCGCGCGCGTCCTCGGCCAGCAGCACGTCGAAGCCCTCCTGGGTCAGGTAGCGGCGCAGCAGGTCGCGGATGCGCGCGTCGTCGTCGACGACGACGATCCGGTCGGTGCGGTTCGGCGGACTGGACATGGCGGCTCCTGAATTTGTAACAGCCGCGATTCTGCGCAGCCGAACCCCTCGAAACCGGGGGGCTGACCATCTGTTACAACTCGAACAGATCCGTCGCCGTCCGTGGCGACTCCAAGGGATCGTGTCTGACTCCAAGGCGGCCTGCGGGCCGACGACCGTGCCCATGAACCGTCTGCGGACCCTTTCTCCCCGTGACCTGCCGGCTCCCCGTGCGTGGCGCCCGGCGGCTGCGCTGCTGCTCGCCGCCGTCGCGGCGGCCCAGGCGCTGCCGGCGCGCGCCGACACCGCGCCGCCGCAGGGCGTGGTCAACCTGACGGCCAGTGCCAGCACCGAGGTCGCGAAGGACTGGATCGCGATCACGCTGTCGACCCAGCGCGAGGGCGCCGAGGCCGGCCCGGTGCAGACGGCGCTGAAGCAGGCGCTGGACGCCGCGCTGCAGCAGGCGCGGGCGGCGGCCCGGCCCGGCCAGGTCGAGGTGCAGACGGGGCCGTTCTCGCTGTCGCCGCGCTACACCAACCAGGGGCGCACCAATGGCTGGCAGGGCGTGGCCGAGCTGGTGATCGAGGGGCGCGACATGGCCGCGATCGGCCAGCTGGCCGGCCGCATCAGCAGCCTGAGCATCTCGCGCGTGGCCTACGGGCTGTCGCGCGAGGCGCGCGAGAAGGCCGAGGCCGAGATCACCGCGCAGGCGGTGGCGCGCTGGCGCGAGCGCGCCGCCGAGTCGGCCCGGCTGTTCGGCTACACCAGCTATGCGCTGCGCGAGGTCAGCGTCGGCTCGAACGAGCCGCCGCCGATGATGCCGATGGTGCGCGCAAAGGCGATGGCCGCGATGGCACCGGCCGACGAGGCGCTGCCGATCGAGGCCGGCAAGGCCACGGTGACGGTCAGCGTGAACGGCTCGGTGCAGCTGCTGAAGTAGCCGGAGGCCCGGCTCGCAGCGCGCGGCTGCCGGCCCGCGGCCGGTGGGCGCGTGCTGCGTCGCCGGCGTGCGCTCCTGCTTACTGCGCGGTCCAGCCGCCGTCCATCTGCCAGGCCACGCCGCGCACGTTGTCCGCGGCGGACGAACACAGGAAGATCGCCAGCTCGCCCAGCTGTTCCGGCGTGGTGAACTGCAGCGAGGGCTGCTTCTCGCCCAGCAGCTGCTTCTTCGCATCCGCGTCGCTCAGGCCGCCGGCGGCGGCGCGGGCGTCGATCTGCTTCTGCACCAGCGGCGTCAGCACCCAGCCGGGGCAGATCGCGTTCACCGTGACGCCGGTGGTCGCGGTCTCCAGCGCCACCGTCTTCGTGAAGCCGACGATGCCGTGCTTGGCCGCCACGTAGGCGGATTTCTCGGCCGAGGCCACCAGGCCGTGGGTCGAGGCCACGTTGAGCACCCGGCCCCAGTCCTTGCGCCGCATGCCGGGCAGGGCCAGGCGGGTGGTGTGGAAGGCGGAGCTGAGGTTGATCGCGAGGATGGCGTCCCATTTTTCCGGCGGGAAGTCCTCCACGCGGGCCACGTGCTGGATGCCGGCGTTGTTCACCAGCACGTCCACGCCGCCGAAGTCGCGCTCGGCCAGCGCCATCATGTCGGCGATCTCGGCCGGCTTGCTCATGTCGGCGCCGTGGTAGCCGACCTCGACGCCGAGCGCCGCCACTTCCGCCTTCGCCGCGTCGACGTCGCCGAAGCCGTTCAGCACGACGCGGGCGCCCTGGCGCGCGAGCGCCAGCGCGATGCCCAGGCCGATGCCGCTGGTGGAGCCGGTGACGAGGGCGGTTTTTCCTTTGAGCATGGACGTTCTCCGAGGGTTGCTAGCATTCATCATAGAAGCTCCGCCAGGTGCCCGCCGGGTCCGGCGCGGGCCGAGCGCAACCGACCATGACCTCCACCGACGAACCCCGCCTGCGCCATGTCGACTGCCTCGGCGCGCGGGGCCTGCACCGCATGGCCTACTGGGAATGGGGCGCGCGCGACAACCCGCGGGTGCTGGTCTGCGTGCACGGGCTGTCGCGCCAGGGCCGGGACTTCGACGTGCTCGCGCGTGCGATGAGCGACCACTGCCGCGTGGTCTGCCCCGACGTGGTCGGCCGCGGCGAGTCGGACCGCCTGGCCGACCCGTCCGGCTACCAGATCCCGGCCTACGTGGCCGACATGGTCACCTTGCTGGCGCGCCTGGATGCACGGGAGCTGAACTGGGTCGGCACCTCGATGGGCGGCCTGATCGGCCTCGGGCTGGCGGCGCTGCCGGGCTCGCCGGTGCGCCGGCTGGTGCTGAACGACGTCGGCCCGGCGATCGAGGCCTCGGCGCTGGCGCGCATCGGCAGCTACCTCGGCGTGCCGGTGCAGTGGGACAGCGAGGCGGAGGCCGCCGCGGCGCTGTGGCAGATCTCGCAGGGCTTCGGCCCGCACACGCCCGAGCAGTGGCTCGCGCTGACGCGGCCGATGCTGCGCCGCTCGACCGCGGCCGACGGCCGCACGGTCTGGGTGCCGCACTACGACCCGGCGATCGCCGTGCCCTTCCGCGCGCTGACCCCCGCGGCTGCGGCCGCCGGCGAGGCCCTGCTGTGGCAGAGCTACGACGCGCTGCGCATCCCGACCCTGCTGCTGCGCGGCGCCGAGTCGGACCTGCTCACCGCCCGCACCGCGCAGCAGATGCGTGAACGCGGCCCGCGCGCCGAACTGCACGAGTTCCCGGGGGTCGGCCACGCGCCGACCCTGGTCGCGCCGGAGCAGGTCGCGGTGCTGCGGGAGTTCCTGCTGCGGGAATGAGGCCGGCCGATCCGGCCGCCCCGCGCGCGGACGGCTCGCTGCCGCCGCGGGCCGGCGAGACCGCGGCGATCGTCCGCGTGGCCGACGAGCACCCGGCCGACGAGGCCGACGTGCTGCAGCGCGCGCGCGCCTTCGCCGAGCCGCTGCTCGCCGGGGAGGTGCTGGACACCGGCGAGCCGGCGTTCGCGCATGCCGAGGGCGTGGCCCAGCTGCTGGCGGCGATCGGCGCCGGGCCGGCCACCTGCGCGGCCGCCTACCTCGTCTACGCCGGGGACCGGCTGCAGCGCCCCGAGGAGGTGGTCGAGAAGGCCTTCGGCGCGTCCTATGCGCGGCTGGTCAGCCACACCCGGCGGCTGGTGCAGATCCAGCGCGCCGCGCGCGCGGCGCGGCTCGAGGCCGGCCAGCGCGCGCGCCAGGTCGAGCGGGTGCGCAAGATGCTGCTGGCCTTCTCGCAGGACCTGCGGGTGGTGCTGCTGCGCCTCGCGTCGCGGCTGCAGACCCTGCGCTTCCACGCCGCCAGCCGCAGCCCCTGCCCGCCGGAGCTGGCGGCCGAGACCCTGCAGGTCTTCGTGCCGCTGGCCAGCCGGCTCGGCATCTGGCAGATCAAGTGGGAGATGGAGGACCTGGCCTTCCGCTTCTCCGACCCGCAGGCCTACCACGCGGTGGCACGGCTGCTCGACGAGCGGCGGGTCGAGCGCGAGCGCCAGGTCGAGGACTTCCGCGAGGCGCTGGCCGCGCTGCTCGCCGCGCACGGCCTGCGCGCGGAGGTCTACGGGCGGCCCAAGCACCTGTACAGCATCTGGCGCAAGATGCGCGGAAAGGCGCTCGACATCGACCGGGTGTTCGACCTGCGCGCGGTGCGGGTGCTGGTCGACGACGTCGAAGCCTGCTATGCCGCGCTCGGCCGCGTGCATGCGCGCTGGCAGCCGGTGGAAGGCGAGTTCGACGACTATGTCGCGCGGCCGAAGCCGAACGGCTACCAGTCGCTGCACACGGTGGTGGTGGCCGACGACGGGCGGCCGGTGGAGGTGCAGATCCGCACCCACGCGATGCATGCGCATGCCGAGCACGGCGTGGCCGCCCACTGGGCCTACAAGGAGGCCGGCACGCGCGGCTACGGCGGCGCCAGCCAGGCTGCGGCCGACGATGCGCGCCTGGCCGAGGCGCGCAAGGCGGTGCTGCGCCAGCTGCTGGACTGGGAGCGCGAGCTCAGCGCGGGCGAGGGCGGCGCGGAGGCGGCCGCGGGCGGCGCGCCGGCGGCCCTGGCCGCCGCGGGATCCGCGTCCGGCGAGCCCGCGGCGCCGGGCAGCGCCGACGCCGCCGCCGATCCGCGCCTCTACGTCTTCACGCCGCAGGCCGCCGTGGTCGACCTGCCGGCCGGCGCCACGCCGCTGGACTTCGCCTACGCGGTGCACACCACGCTCGGCCATGGCTGCCGCGGCGCGCGCGTCGACGGCGCGATGGTGCCGCTGAACACGCCGCTGCGCAGCGGCCAGACGGTGGAGATCGTCGGCGGGCGCGAGGGCGGCCCGTCGCTGGACTGGCTCAACCCGGACCACGGCTACCTGCAGAGCCCGCGGGCGCGCGCGAAGGTGCGCGCCTGGTTCAATGCGCGGCAGCTCGAGCGCACCGTGGCGCGCGGCCGCGAGGCCGTCGAGCGGCTGCTGCAGCGCGAGGGCCGCACCGCGTTGCGGCTGGATGACCTGGCGCGCCAGCTGGGCTTCCGCAGTGCCGAAGCGCTGTTCGAGGTGGTCGGCAAGGACGAGTACTCGCTGCGCCACATCGAGGCCCTGCTGCGGCCGGCCGAGCCACCGGCCGAGGCGGCCGCGCCGATCGCGCTGCGGCGGCCGCGCCACGAGGAGGCGGCCGATGGGCGCGGCGTGCTGGTGGTCGGCGTGGAGTCGCTGCTGACCAGCCTGTCGCGCTGCTGCCGGCCGGCGCCGCCGGACGAGATCGGCGGCTATGTCACGCGCGGCCGCGGCGTTGCGATCCACCGCCGCGACTGCAGCAACTTCCGCGAGATGGCGCAGCGCACGCCCGAGCGCGTGATCCCGGTGGCCTGGGGCCGCCAGGCCTCGGCCGATGCGGTCTACCCGGTGGACGTGCTGGTGGAGGCGCAGGACCGCCAGGGCCTGCTGCGCGACCTGTCCGAGCTGTTCGCGAAAGAGAAGATGAACGTGATCGCCGTCAACTCCCGCTCGGCGCGCGCCGCCGCCGGCGCGACGGCCTGGCTGACCTTCACGGTCGAGGTTGGCGACGCGGCGCGGCTGGCGCAGGCGCTGGCGCAGCTGCGCCAGGTGCCGGGCGTGCGCCAGGCGCGGCGGCGCTGAGGCCGCGGTGCCGGGGCCGTCGGCCGGGGCGCCGCGGCCGGCACGGGCGCCGCGCTGGCCGAGGCCCGCGAAAGCTGTGCTATAGTCACGGGCTCGGGCGATTAGCTCAGTGGTAGAGCGCCTCTTTGACGTGGAGGATGTCGGGAGTTCGACCCTCTCATCGCCCACCATGCACGTCGACGGTCCTGTCGGACCGTGTTGTTCCCCGGAAGCCCGGCTCGCGAGAGCCGGGCTTTCGTCTTTGTGGGCCGATCGCCGGGCCGTGTCGGCGCTTCATCGGACGCGCCCCGTGCCCCGCGCCCACCCCGCACCCACCCCGCGCCCGCCGGAGCCTGCCCGATGGAGATGACGCCCCGCCGCCGCGAACGCATCGAGGCCCACCTGGCCGACAGCCGGCGCGCGATGACCGAGCTCGCGTTCGAGATGAACGACCTGGTGCGTTTCGCGATCGCCGCGTCGCGCGAGCGCACGGGGCGGCTCTACCACCCGATGGACCCGGTGCACGAGGCGACGCGGCAGTGGGACGAGCTGCACCGGCGCGTCGGCCGGCTGGCGCGCCGCGTCGAGGGCCTGCAGGCCCGGCTCGGCGTGCCTCCCTTCGATGCCGAGGGCCCGGTGGCCGACGACCCCGACGCAGCGGCCGGCTGACCCGCAGGCGACGCGGCGCACGGGGCCGCTGCCGTAACATGCCGGCCCACGCGCCGCGCCGCGGCGCATCCGACAGGAGCCCGCCGATGACCGCCCCCGACATCTTCCTCGTTGCCGCCGCCCGCACCGCGATCGGCACCTTCGGCGGCACGCTGAAGGACGTGCCGATGACCACGCTGGCCACCACCGTGGTCCGCGAGGCGATGCAGCGCGCCGGCATCGCGCCCGACGCCGTCGGGCACGTGGTGATGGGCAACGTGATCCCGACCGAGCCGCGCGATGCCTACCTGTCGCGCGTGGCCGCGATCGAGGCCGGCATCCCGCAGGAAACCCCGGCCTTCAACGTGAACCGCCTCTGCGGCTCGGGCCTGCAGGCGGTGCTGCTGGCCGCGCAGGCGCTGAAGGCGGGCGATGCCGAGGTTGCGGTGGGCGGCGGGGCCGAGTCGATGAGCCGCGGCCCCTACCTGCTGCCGGCCGCCCGCTGGGGCGCGCGCATGGGCGACGCGCCGCTGCTCGACTACATGCTCGGCATCCTGCACGACCCCTTCCACGGCATCCACATGGGCATCACCGCGGAGAACGTGGCCGCCGAGCACGGCATCGGCCGCGAGATGCAGGATGCGCTCGCGCTGACCAGCCAGCAGCGCGCCGCCCGTGCCATCGCCGAGGGCCGCTTCGCGTCGCAGATCGTCGCCGTCGAGGTGCCGAGCCGCAAGGGGCCGCAGCGCTTCGAGGTGGACGAGCACGTGCGCGGTGACGTCACGCCCGAGCAGCTGGCGAAGATGAAGCCGGCCTTCAAGAAGGACGGCAGCGTCACCGCCGGCAACGCCTCCGGGCTCAACGATGGCGCCGCCGCGGTGGTGCTGGCCACCGGCGAGGCGGTGCGCCGCCACGGCCTGAAGCCGCTGGCGCGGCTCGTGTCGCACGGCCACGCGGGGCTGGACCCGAAGCTGATGGGCCTGGGCCCGGTGCCGGCCACCCGCATCGCGCTGCAGCGCGCCGGCCTGAAGGTCTCGGACCTGGACGTGGTGGAGGCCAACGAGGCCTTCGCGGCCCAGGCCTGCGCCGTCAGCAAGCTGCTCGACCTCGACCCGGCGAAGGTCAACCCGAACGGCTCGGGCATCTCGCTCGGCCACCCGGTGGGCGCCACCGGCGCGATCATCACCACCAAGGCGCTGTACGAGCTGCAGCGCACCGGCGGCCGCTACGCGCTGGTGACGATGTGCATCGGCGGCGGCCAGGGCATCGCCGCGATCCTGGAGCGCTGCTGATGCGGCAGCGGCGGGGTGCCCGCGCGCACCCTGGCGCCTGCTGCGGCCGCGCCGCGCAGAAGGGGTCGCGGGCGGCGCTGCGGTCGGCCGGGGCGGACCACCCGTGACCGTCCACTTCGACCTGATCGACCTGCGCCTGATGGTGCGGGTGGCCGAGGCCAACAGCCTGACGAAGGGCGCCGAGGCCTCCTTCATCTCGCTGCCGGCGGCCAGCACCCGCATCAAGAACCTCGAGGAGAGCGTCGGCGCCAAGCTGCTGTACCGCACCAGCCAGGGCGTGACGCTGACGCCGCCCGGCCAGGCGCTGGTGCACCACGCGCAGCAGGTGCTGGCGCAGATCGAGCGGCTGCGCGGCGACCTGCAGGAGTACGCGCAGGGGCTGAAGGGCCACCTGCGGGTGTTCGCCAACACCACCTCGCTGGGCGAGTTCCTGCCGCCGGTGCTGCGCGCCTACCTGCTGGCCCACCCGGACGTGGACATCGACCTGCGCGAGCGCCTCAGCCACGACACGGTGCGCGCGGTCGGCGAGGGCCACACCGACATCGGCATCGTCGCCGGCCTGGTGCGCACCGAGAACCTGGAGGTCGTGCCCTACCGGCGCGACCGGCTGGTGCTGGTGGTGCCGCGCGGGCATCCGCTGGGCGCCCAGGCCTCGATCGACTTCGAGCAGACCCTCGGCCACGACCACGTCGGCCTGCCCGAGGCCAGCGCGATCCACGGCTTCCTGCTGCGCGTCTGCGACCAGCTGCACCGCCGCATGCAGCTGCGCATCCAGGTCAACAACTTCGAGACCGCGTGCCGGATGATCGAGGCCGGCGTCGGCATCGGCATCCTGCCGGACTCCGCCGCGTCGCGCCACGCGCAGGCCATGGACATCGTGCGGGTGCGGCTGAACGACGCGTGGGCGGTGCGCTCGCAGCAGATCTGCGTGCGCCGGCTCGACGCGCTGCCGGGCTTCGCGCGCGACCTGGTCGACATGCTGGTGGCCGATGCGCGCGCCGCGGCCGAGGCCGAGGCGGGGGCAGGGGACGGGGCCGGGGACGAAGGCTGAGGCCGCGAGGCATCGGCACGCCGCCCGACCGTGCCGACGCCGGCCCGCGCCCGGATGACATCTGCAACCGGCGCAGGCGGCCCCTGCAATCCCGCCGCCATGCGGCGCGCCCAGCATGAAGGCTCGAACCACCCCCGGCCGGCCGCCGCGGCGGCCGCCGGACACGAGGAGCCTGCGATGAACGAAGCCGCCACCCCCTGGAACGTCGCCGCCGCGCTGGTCGCCAGCCAGGGCCGGCCCGCCGCCGAGCCTGCCCGTGCCGCCCTGCTGCACGCGCCGCATGCGCCGGCCCGCGAGGCCGTGGAGCATGCCCGCGTCGAGCTGTACTGCGACCACGACGAGGCCGCGCTGCGCGCGCTGCGCGACGCGCGCGGCGCCCTGCGCGACGCCGGCGATGCGCCCAACGCCGCGCTCGCGGTCGAGGAAGCCGCCTGGCACATCCGCCGCCACCACCCCGGCGAGGCCCAGGCCGCGCTGCGCCACGCGCACGACGCGCTCGAGTGACTTGCGCGGCCGGCGCTGGAGCCCCCTCCCGGAGGGGGCTCGGGGGAGCCGTGCATTGACCAGCCAGCTGGTCTAGGCGGCTGCGCGAAGCGCAGCCTCTTAGACCAGCGCCTCCACCCGCGCGTCGAAGCGGTAGCCCGCGCCGCGCTCGGTGACGATCAGCCGCGGGTGGAAGGGGTCCGCCTCGATCTTGCGGCGCAGCCGCAGCACCTGCACGTCCACCGTGCGGTCGTAGACCTCGGCGCTGTGCAGCCGCGACATGCTCAGCAGCTGGTCGCGGCTGAGCACGCGCTGCGGCGCGGTGCAGAAGGCCGCCAGCAGGCTGAACTCGTGGTTGCCGAGCTCGATGCGCCGGCCGTCCGGCGCGGTCAGCCGGCGCGAGCGCAGGTTCAGCTCGTAGCCCTCGAAGCGGAAGGCGCGCTTGTCGGTCGACGCCAGCGCCTCCTGCTCGACGTGGTAGCGCCGCATCACCGCGCGCAGCCGCGCCAGCAGCTCGCGCGGGCTGAAGGGCTTGGTGACGTAGTCGTCGGCGCCGAGCTCCAGGCCCATCACGCGGTCGGCCTCCTCGGTGCGGCCGGTCAGCAGCACGATCGGCACGCGGGCGCGCTCGCGCAGCGTGCGCGCCAGCTGCAGGCCGTCCTCGCCGGGCAGGCGCAGGTCGAGCAGCACCAGGTCGATCGCCTCGCGCTCGAAGGCCTCGAGCATCGCGCGGCCGGAGGCCACGGCCGTGACCCGCATCTCGTGCCCGGCGAGGTAGTCCTGCAGCAGATCGCGCACCGCGGGATCGTCGTCGACCACCAGCACGTGCGGCGGGGTGGCAGGCGGCGGGTCGGTGTCGGTCATCGGCGGCGGGTTCTAATCGGGGCGTGATGCCCTGGACTGTACGTGGCCGCCGCAGCCCGCGCCGGCCCATGGCCGTGCCGGCGCGCCCGGGCTGGCTGCGCACGCTGCTGCTGCTCGAGCTGGCGGTGCTGCTGGCGGCGGTGGCGGGCCTGGCGCTGCTGCGCAGCCAGGCCGTCGCGGCCGAGCTGTCGGCGCTGTCGGCCTTCGCCCGCGCGATGGCGCTGCTGGCCGACGACAAGCTGGGCGTCGCCGACGCGGTGCTGCGCGCGACGCGCGAGGAGCTGTCGCGCCGCCTGATCGTGCCGGGCACGCCGGAAGCCGATGCGGTGCTGCGCGCGCGGCTGCTGCCGCTGGCCGGCTTCGTCGCGATCTCCGTCTTCGACGACCAGGGGCGGCGCATCGCGAGCACCCGCCCGGCCGGCACGCCGGCGCCGCTCGCGGTGGCCGCGCGCGACTTCTTCGTCGCCGCGCGCGCTGCCCGCACCCCCACGCTGGTGATCGGCACGCCCTACGAGGCGCTGGCCGACGGCCACCCGGCGATCAGCCTGGCGATGAACTGGCACGACGAGGACGGCCGCTTCCGCGGCGTGGTCGCGCTGGTCGGGCCGCCCGACGTGCTGGACGGCGACTTCGCGCGCGGCGTGGCCGGCCCCGACACCCGCGTCGACGTGCACCGGCTCGACGGCAGCGTGCTGAACCCGCGCGCCGCCACCGGTGGCGCCGGCCCCGCACTGCCCGCCGAGCAGGTGCGGGCGCTGCGCGTGCTGGCCGCGCCGGTGGTGGCGCGCGCGTTGCCGGGGGCCGACGGCAGCCGGCCGCTGGCCGCGGCCGCGGCGCTCGGCCGCTACCCGCTGACCGCCGTGGTCTCGCGGGACGCGCGACAGGTGCTGGCCCGCTGGCGCGAGCTGGCCTGGCTGGTCGGCGGCTGGGTGCTGGCGACGCTGGCGCTGGCGCTGGGGCTGGGCCTCTGGGTGGCGCGCGAGCAGGGCCGCCGCCAGGCGCTCGAGCGCCGGCTCGAGCGGGCCCGCAAGCTGGAGTCGCTCGGCAAGCTGGCCGGGGGCGTCGCGCACGACGTGAACAACGTGCTCGCCGCGGTGATCGGCTACGGCGAGCTGGCGCGCCTCGCGGCGCCCGACGGCAGCCGCCAGGCGCAGCAGCTCGACCAAGTGCTGCAGGCCGGCGAGCGCGGCCGGCAGGTGGTCCAGCGCCTGCTCGCGGCGGGCCGCGGCCAGCCGCGGCGGCGCCAGCCGATCGCGCTGCAGCCGCTGATCGAGGAGGTGCTGGCCCACCTGGTGGCCGGCCACGGGCCGGCGCCGCGCATCGCCTGCACGCTGCCGCCGCAGCCGGTGGTGGTGCGCGCCGATGCGACCGCGCTCTACGAGGCGCTGATGAACCTGTGCAGCAACGCGGTGCAGGCCATGCCCGGCGGCGGCCTGCTCGCGGTGCGGCTGAGCGAGCAGCTGGCGACGCGGCCGCAGGCGCTCTACGACAGCCTGCTGCCGCCCGGCCGCTGGGCCCGGATCGAGGTCGAGGACGCCGGCAGCGGCATGACGCCGGCGGTGATGGCCCGCCTGTTCGAGCCCTTCTTCAGCACCAAGCCGCCGGGCGACGGCACCGGCCTCGGCCTGGCCGTCGTGCACGGCGTGGTGAGCGACCACGGCGGCGCGATCGACGTGGCCAGCACGCCTGGGCGCGGCAGCCGCTTCACGCTCTACCTGCCGCGCGTGGCCGAGGCGGCGCTGCCGGCGTCGGCGGCCGCGCCGACGGCCGAGCTGCCGCGCGGGCGCGGCGAACGGGTGCTGGTGGTCGACGACGAGCCGGCGCTCGTCACCCTGGTCGAGGAGCTGCTGGCCGAGCTGGGCTACGAGCCCTTCGGCCTGTCCGACCCGGTGCGGGCGCGCGACGAGCTGCGCGCCGACCCGGCGCGCTTCGACCTGCTGCTGAGCGACGAACGCATGCCCGGCCTGTCGGGGAGCGCGCTCGCTGCCGAGGCGCGGGCGCTGCGCCCCGGCCTGCCGGTGGTGCTGGTCAGCGGGCACGCCGGCGCGCTCGGCGCAGCCGGCGAGGCGGACGATGCCCGCCCCGACGGCGCGGCGAACGTCGACGAACGGCTCGCCAAGCCCTTGACGCGGGCCGACCTGGCGCATGCGCTGCGGCGCGCGCTGGACGCGCCGCGTGCGCCGGCCGGGCCGCCCGCGCAGGACGGCGCGGCGTCCGCCTAAGGGCACCTCGGGGCCGGGCGCTGCCTGGCTCGCCCGCCAAGGGGACGAGCAGGCTGCGGGCGCCCCGAACCCCTCAGGCCTTCTTCACGTAGGCGCTGCACCAGCCCTTGGCGCTGACCTGCTTGCCGCCGTAGATCGCGCAGGCGCCCGCGGCGGAGCCGGCCGCGCCCTGGTAGAGCTGGCAGTTGGCGCAGGCCTGGCCCGCGGCGTACTGCTTGTACTTCGCCTTGTCGGCCTTGGTCGCATCGGCGACGTAGCCGAGGCTGACGGCGGTCGGGTCCTTCTCGTCCACCATCGCGCCGGCGGCGCGAGCCTGCCAGGCGGCAAGGCCGATGAGGGGGATGCAGGCGATCAACTGGCGGCGGCTGGTCATCGGGGACTCCGGGGGTGGGAATGACCGGGAGCATCGTGACGGCCGGTTGCAGGCGCACGACGGCCGGTGACCGGCTCTGTTTCATCTGCAATGGAGCGCATGCCCGGCACCCGCTGCGCGTCAGGATCTGGCTCGCCGCGTCGCGGCCGTCGCGGGGCGTGCTTGGCGCGTGGGGCGCGGGACGCAAGAACCGAGACGCGAGACGCGGCGCGCGGGGCGCCGCCCCGGCGCCGAGCGCCGTGGTCAGTGCCCGGCTTCCTGCAGGATCGCCTGCGCGCGCAGCAGCACCGGCCGGTCGACCATCTTGCCGTCGACCGCGACGGCGGCGCCACCGCTGGCCTCGGCCGCGGCGAGCACGCGGCGCGCCCAGTCGAGCTCGGCCGCGCTCGGCGCGAAGCCGGCCTCGACGGCGGCCACCTGGCGCGGGTGGATGCACAGCTTGCCGGCGAAGCCGAGCCGCCGGGCGCGCGCCACGTCGGCCGCCAGCCGCGGGGCGTCGTCGATCGCGGTGCAGACGCCGTCGATCGGCGCGCCGATGCCGGCCAGCCGCGAGGCCAGCACCAGCTGCAGCCGCCAGGGCAGCAGGTCGTCCTCGGTGGCGTCGCGCAGCCCGAGGTCGGCCTGCAGGTCGATGGTGCCGAAGACGAGGCGCTCGACGCGCGGCGCCGCGGCGACCGCCGCGAGCCCGGCCAGCCCGGCCGCGGTCTCGACCAGCGGCAGCAGCACGCGCGCGCCGGCCGCCGCGACGCGGGCCAGCGTGGCCGCGTCCTCGGCCTTGGGCACCATCACCGCGCGCACGCCGGCCTCGGCCGCCAGCGCGAGGTCGGCCTCGAACCACGGCGTGCCCGCGGCATTGATGCGCAGCACCACCGGCGCCTCGGCCGACAAGGCCTGCCGCACCGCGTCGCGCGCGGCGTCCTTGCCGGCCGGCGCGACCGCATCCTCCAGGTCGACCACGACCGCCGACGCGCCGGCGGCGCGGGCCTTCGCGAAGCGCTCCGGGCGGTCCCCGGGAACGAACAGCAGCGAGCGCATCTCAGGCCTCCGGCAGCAGGCGGCCGACCCGCGGGTCGGCCTCGAGCGCCCAGCAGCGGGCGATCACGGCGCGCACCTCGGCCGGGCTGGCGCCGTCCCGGTAGGCGGCCAGGCGCAGCGCCTTGTCCTCGAGCTCGGGCCGGCTCAGCGTGTTGCCGGGGTCGCCCTTGGGCTCGTCGACGCGCGCCTGCAGCGTGCGGCCGTCGGTGGTGCGCACCTCGACCTTGCCGATCCAGCGCGCCGGGTAGGCCGCGTCGACCTCCGGGTCCAGCGCCATCGTCACTTTGTCGCGGAAGGCCACGACCTCGGGCGCGCGGAAGCGGGTGTCGAACTCCAGCAGGCCGGCCTGGCCCTGGGTCGCGACCAGGCCCAGCACGGTGCCCATCGAGAACTTGGCCTGGTGCACGGTCTGCGGGTCGGTGACGGGGCCGAGCACGTCGATCGCGCCCTGGTGCACCCGCGTCGTCACCGCGGCCACCGCGTCCGCGGCCAGCGCGTGCTCGCGCAGCAGCGCCTGCAGCGCATCGGCCGCCGGGTGGGTGTGTCGGCACGAGGCGTGGAACTTGAACGAGGTCTCGGCCAATGCCCAGCGCCGGCCGAGGCCGTCGGCCAGCCGGGCCGGCAGCGCGTCGCGCGACATGCCCGCGGCCAGGCCCTGGGCCCCGTCGAAGATCCGGCGCGCGCCGGTGAAGCCGGCCTGCGCCAGCTCGGCCGCCAGCAGCCCGGCGCCGGCGGCGTGCGCGGTGTGCAGCTGCTTGGAGTCGGCGGCGTCGCGCAGGAACTCCCACAGGCCGGCGGCCTGGGTGCCGGCCGAGCCGAAGGCGTGCTGCATCTGCGCCGCGTCCAGCCCCAGCAGGTGGCCGGCGGTCGCCGCGGCGGCCACCGTGCCGGCGGTGCCGGTGGTGTGGAAGACCGTGTAGTGGCTGCGCCCGAGGAACTCGCCCACGCGGATGCCGACCTCGTAGCCGGCCACCGCGGCCGCCAGCAGCGCGCGGCCCGAGGCCCCGCGGGCCTGGGCCAGCGCCAGCGCCACCGGGAAGACGACGGCCGCGGGGTGGAAGACCGAGCCGTTGTGCACGTCGTCCTGCTCGGCCACGTGCGACGCGGCGGCGTTGATCGTCGCGGCCACCCAGGGGCTGCTGCCGCGGCGGTGGATCAGGATCTCCGCCGGCCCGTCGGCCGGGCCCTGGGCCGCGACCACGCGCGCGAGGATCTCGACCGCGCGCGCGCCCTTGCCGGCCAGCACCGACGCGAACCAGTCGAGGAAGAGGTCCTCGGCGCGGCGCATCACCGCGGCCGGGATGTGCTCGGGGCGCAGGCCGGCGGCGAAGCGGGCCAGGGCCTGGCCCGGGTCGGTGGCGGCGAGGTCGTCGAGCGAGGCGTCGGGGGAGGCGTCGGGGGAGGCGTCGGAGGTCATCGCGGGGATCATCGCAGGGATCGTTCGGGGGTCAGATCGCGCCGTCGGCGCGCAGCCGCGCGATCGCGTCGGCGTCGTAGCCGAGCTCGGCGAGGAGGGCCTCGCTGTGCTCGCCGAGCGCCGGCACCGGGCCCATCCGCGCGTCGTTGCGCCCCGGCGGCCACAGCGCGGGCAGCGGGCCGGCCGGGCTGCCGACCTCGGTCCAGCGGCCGCGCGCCTGCAGCTGCGGATGGGCCCAGACCTCGGCCATGCCGTTCACCTGCGCGTTGGCGATGCCGGCGGCGTCCAGCCGCTGCAGCACCTGCGCGGCCGTCAGGCGCGCGAAGGCCTCGACGATCAGCGCGCGCAGCGCGTCGCGGTCGGCGGTGCGGCGGGTGTTGCTGTCGAAGCGCGGATCGGTGGCCAGGTCCGGCTGCTGCAGCACCTCGCGGCAGAAAGCCTGCCATTCGCGCTCGTTCTGCAGGCCGAGCATCACGCTGCGGCCGTCGCCGGTGGGGAAGGGGCCGTAGGGGTAGATCGTCGCGTGGGCAGCCCCGGCGCGCGGCGGCGGCGGCGCGCCGCGGTAGGCGTAGTACATCGGGAAACCCATCCACTCGACCATGCTCTCGAGCATCGAGACGTCGAGGTGGCGCCCGCGGCCGGTGCGCTCGCGTTCGTACAGCGCCGCGAGGATGTTGCTGTAGGCGTACATGCCGGCGGCGATGTCCGCGATCGAGCAGCCGGCCTTCGACGGCTCGTTCGGCGTGCCGGTGACCGACACGAAGCCGGACTCGCTCTGGATCAGCAGGTCGTAGGCCTTCTTGTCGCGGTAGGGGCCGTCGCCGCCGTAGCCGGAGATGTCGCAGACGATGAGCCGGGGATGCCGCGGCTGCAGCGCCTCCCACGACAGCCCGAGCCGCGCCGCGGCGCCGGGCGCCAAGTTCTGCACCAGCACGTCGGTGCGCGCCAGCAGCCGCGCCAGCACCTCGCCGGCGGCGGGATGCTTGAGGTCCAGCGCCAGGCTCTCCTTGGAGCGGTTGGTCCAGACGAAGTGGGAGGCCAGGCCCTCGACCCGGTCGTCGTAGGCGCGCGCGAAGTCGCCCACGCCGGGGCGTTCGACCTTGATGACGCGGGCGCCCAGGTCGGCCAGCTGCCGCGTGCAGAACGGCGCCGCGATCGCGTGCTCGAGGGTCAGGACGGTGATGCCTTGCAGCGCGTGCATGCGGGACCCCGGGGCTCAGAAGCTGCGCGGCAGCCCGAGCACGTGCTCGGCCACGTAGCTCAGGATCAGGTTGGTGGAGATCGGCGCCACCTGGTAGAGCCGGGTCTCGCGGAACTTGCGCTCGACGTCGTATTCGCAGGCGAAGCCGAAGCCGCCATGGAACTGCAGGCAGGCGTTCGCGGCCTCCCAGCTCGCCTTGGCCGCCAGGTACTTGGCCAGGTTGGCCTGGGTGCCGCAGGGCTGGCGCGCATCGAAGCGGCGGCAGGCCTCCCAGCGCATCAGGTCGGCCGCCTCGACCTCGATGTGGGCCTCGGCGATCGGGAACTGCACGCCCTGGTTCTGGCCGATCGGCCGGCCGAAGACCACGCGGTCCTTCACGTAGGCGCTGACGCGGTCGATGAACCAGCGGCCGTCGCCGATGCACTCCGCGGCGATCAGCGTGCGCTCGGCGTTCAGGCCGTCGAGGATGTACCTGAAACCCTGGCCCTCGGTGCCGATCAGCTGCTCGGCCGGGATCTCCAGGTTCTCGAAGAACAGCTCGTTGGTCTCGTGGTTGACCATGTTCGGGATCGGGCGCACCGTCAGCCCATGGCCGACCGCCTCGCGCAGGTCGACCAGGAAGATCGACATACCCTCGCTCTTCTTCGCCACCTCGGCCAGCGGCGTGGTGCGCGCCAGCAGGATCATCAGCTCGGAGTGCTGCACGCGCGAGATCCAGACCTTCTGGCCGTTCACGACGTAGCGGTCGCCGCGGCGCTGCGCGACGGTGCGGATCTTCGTGGTGTCGGTGCCGGTGGTCGGCTCGGTCACGCCCATCGACTGCAGGCGCAGCTCGCCGCTGGCGATCTTCGGCAGCCACTGGCGCTTCTGCGCCTCGCTGCCGTGGCGCAGCAGCGTGCCCATGTTGTACATCTGGCCATGGCAGGCGCCGGAGTTGCCGCCGCTGCGGTTGATCTCCTCCATGATGACCGAGGCCTCCGCCAGGCCGAGGCCGGAGCCGCCGTACTCCTGCGGGATCAGCGCGGCCAGCCAGCCGGCCTTCGTCAGCGCGTCGACGAAGGCCTCGGGGTAGGCGCGCTCGGCATCGACGCGGCGGTGGTACTCGTCGGGGAACTCGGCGCACAGCGCGCGCACCGCGTCGCGGATCTCGGCGTAGTCGGGGGTCTCGGGGCTCATGGCGGGGCGGGGGACGAAGGGGGAAGCGGTGGGCGGGACGCGGGAGGCGGGAGGGAGGAGGCGGGAAGCGGGACGCGGGACGCGGGCGCGGGCCGGCGCGCCGGGGTCAGCCGAGCTCGGCGCGCGCCTGCATCGCCAGCCAGCCGTCGTGGTCGCGGGCCCACAGCCGCCACGCGCCGGCGCCGTCCGGGCGCCCGCAGAGCTCGAGCGGCTGCTGGTCGAACACCGGGCGCCGGGCCGCGAACTCGAAGCGGCGCAGCACCGCGTCGGGCCGTTCGCGGCGCAGCAGGTCCAGCAGCAGCGTGGCGATCAGCGGGCCGTGCACGACCAGGCCCGGGTAGCCCTCGACGCCGGTCGCATACGGCCGGTCGTAGTGGATGCGGTGGCCGTTGAAGGTCAGCGCGGAGTAGCGGAACAGCAGCACCGGGTCGGGCAGCAGGCGGCGCGCGCAGGCCTCGTCGCGCGGCGCGGCCTGCGGCGGCACCGCCGGCGCGCCGGGCGCCGGCGCCTCGCGGTAGACGATGTCGTGTTCCTCGGTCAGCGCCAGGCCCTGCGCGTTGGTGATCTCGTGGCGCACCGTCACGAACACCAGCGGGCCGCTGCGGCCGTGCTTGACCGCCACGTCGGCGATGTGCGAGCGCCGCGTCAGCTCGTCGCCGACGCGCAGCGGGTGGTGGAAGCTCAGCCGGCCGCCGGCCCACATGCGCCGCGGCAGCGGCACCGGCGGCAGGAAGCCGCCGCGCAGGGGATGGCCGTCGGGCCCGAGCCGGTGCTGAGGCTCGGCCGGGTTGAAGAACATCCAGTGCCACAGCGGCGGCAGCGCCGAGCCGGGCAGCGGCGCCGGGTCGTCGCGGTCGAGCGCGGCGGCCATCGCGGCGACCGCGCTCGCGCCGACCTCGTCGCCGCGGGTCTCGGTGCGGCCGATCCAGTCGCGCAGGCGGGCGAGGTCGGCGTCGGGTCGGTCGTCCATGGGGCGAGAGGATGCGGCCTGGCGCGGGCCGGGGCAATTCTCGATTCGGGAAGCGGGGGTTCGGGGTCGCCGAACACGGGGGCGCGCGGTGGGGTGTTGCGCGGCGTCGTCGGGTCGCGGCTGCTCGGCTCCTAGGCGCTCCGGCCTCTCCGTGTTTCGCTGTCTCGGCGTCTCCGAGCCTCTGGCTGCTCCGCGACTTACTCGCCGAGCCATTCCGCCGGATGGCTGCCGGGCGGCATCGACGGCAGCGTCCAGCCGGGCGGCGTCAGCGACAGCTCGCCGGCGTGGCGCATCGCAGTCAGCGTGCCGAAGCCCGAGGCGGTGGTCTCCATCCACGGCGCCGGGTCGGGTGCCACCGCCGCGAGCCCGCCGGGCACGCGGCCCAGGCCGCGCAGCCAGCGGCCCACGCCGGCCAGCGACACCCGCACCAGCCAGCTGCCGCCCTCCTGCGCCTGGCGCGCCAGCGCGACGGCCGCGCCGAAGGCCAGCAGGTGGCCGGCAGCGTAGTCCAGGATCTGCACCGGCATCGCGCGCGGCGCGCCGCCGCCGGCCGCCTCGGCCTCGGCGTGGTTGAAGCCGGTGGCCGTCTGCACCAGCGAGTCGAAGCCGCGGCGGCCGCCCCAGGGCCCGTCCTCGCCATAGGCCGACAGCGAGACGCAGACCAGCCCCGGGTGCCGCCGCGCCAGCCCCGCGGCATCGAAGCCGCGCGCCGCCAGCGCGCCGGGCCGGTAGCCCTGCAGGAAGACATCCGCCCCGGCCAGCAGCCGCTCCAGCGTGGCCCGGCCCTCGGCCGTGCGCAGGTCGACGTGGGCCGAGCGCTTGCCGCGGCTGGTGTCCGCGATGGCGGCGATGTTCGGCAGGTGCGGGCCGTTCACCAGCAGCACCTCGGCGCCGTGCGCCGCCAGCGTGCGGCCGGCCACCGGGCCGGCCAGGATGCGCGTCATCTCCAGCACCCGCAGGCCCGCCAGCGGCGGCGTCGCCGCGTCGACCGGCGCGCGCCGCCGCGGCGGCGCCTCGCCCAGGCGCTCGAAGGCCACCACCGGCTGCGCCGCCAGCGCCGCGGCCTGCGGGTGGGCATCCCATTCGTCGAAGCGGCGCGCCGCGGCGACCACCAGGCCCCGCGCGGCCGCCGCCTCCTCGAAGGCGGGCGCCGTCCAGCCGCGCAGCGCGGCGGCGACGGCCTCGCGCGGGGTGTCCGGCCCGGGCGGCAGGCCGAGCAGCGCCAGCGCGCCATCGCGGTGGTGCGCGAAGTTCGCATGCACGCGCACGTGGCCCGGCGCGCCGGCGTCCGCGCCGCAGGCGTAGAGGCCGGACAGCGGATCCCACTGCGGCGGCTGCACGCCGTCGATCAGCGCGTGGCCGGCGCAGGCCAGCGCCGCGGCGCGGCGGTCCACGCGCACCCGCTGGCGCGCACGCTGCGGATGGCGCCCGTGCCACAGCTCGGCCGCGGCCAGCGTGGCGGCGGCCAGGCTGGCCTGCGCCGCGGTGGCCACGGCGAAGGACGAGGGCAGCACCGGGCCGTCGCCCGGCAGGTCGACCGTGTCGAGCGCGTCCGGCGCGCCGTCGGCGTCGTGCCAGAGGCGGGCCAGCGTGGCGGCGGCGCCGGCGTCCGGCGCGTTGGCGGGGGAGGGCGGGAGGCTGGGCATGTCCCATTGTGGAGCGCCGCGGCCGCCGCCGCCGGCCGCGCGCGGCCCGCCGGCCGATGCCACCGGGCCGGCTCGCCGCGCAAGCCCGGGATGCTCCGCTTGCCGGCCGCGGGCGCCGGTGCCCAGACTCAAGCGCCCGGCGTGCCGTCGCGCGCCCCAGGAGACCCCATGGCCACCCTGCTCGTCCTCTACAAGCGCCCCGCCGACCCGGCGGCCTTCGACGCCTACTACCAGGCCACCCACGTGCCGCTCGCCCGCGCGCTGCCCGGGCTGCGCCGCTACACGCTGAGCCGCGGGCCGGTCGCCGGCGCGGCGGGCGACCCTGGGCTGTACCTGGTCGCGACGCTCGACTTCGATTCGATGGACGCGTTGCGGGCCGCGCTGGCCTCGCCGGAGGGGCAGGCGGCGGCGGGGGACCTGGGGAACTTCGCGCAGGCGGGGGTGGAGTTGTTGATGTTCGAGACGGCGGACGCCTGAGGGCGAGGGGCGGGCGGAGGGCGTCATCGCGGCGGCCGTTGACATCGATGCCGACGAAGCGAGACTGTCGAGCCTTGGCGAATCCTCGGGCCCCAGAACCATGCTCTCCGCTGGCCGATTCATCCTTCGCCCCTACCTGACCAGCGACGCAGCCGCAATGAGCACCGGCGTCCGCGAATCCGCGGCGACCGTCGGCCGGTGGATGGGCTGGGCCAAGCCCGACTTCAGCGAGTACGACGCAGCCTGCTGGTTTGCCCAGTGCGACCAGGCCCGCGCCTCGGGAACCGCCCACGAGTTCGGCATCTTCGACCACGACGGGCAGTTCCTCGGTGGTTGCGGGCTCAACCAGTTCTCTGCCGAGAACAGGATGTGCAACCTTGGCTACTGGGTACGGCAGTCCCGGCAACGCCTCGGCGTGGCGACCGCAGCGGTCATCGCGCTCCGCGGGCTGGGCTTCGAGCGCCTGGGCC
>NZ_BBYR01000044.1 GCF_001293525.1 Pseudideonella sakaiensis
GGGTTCATTCACAGCTTCTGAGCAGACCGGCGCCTGTCGTCCCGGCCCGCCGGGCGGCCGGGCACCCGTTCGCCGGCCGTCCTGGCCGCACCGCGCCTGCGGGCGCGCCGCTTGCCCCGGCGCGGGCGTGACCTGCGCGCCGCCCTTTCCTCCGCCGTCCGCCGTCCCGGGCTCCGCCCCGGCCGTCGCCTGCCGCATCCCCGCGCGGATCGGCGCCGTGCCCGCAGGCATCGCCGCGCTTCCCGCGTGGGCGCTCGCGCTGGTCGTCGGCGGCCTGGGCGCGCCGGCGTTGGCCGCGCCCCCCCCTGCAGACCGGGCGATGGACCTCCGCGCCGAGGCCGCTGCCGGCGACGACCCCGCCACCGCCACCGCCAGCGCCAACGCCAGCGCCAGCGCCAGCGCTGGGCGCCGCGAGCTGTGGGCGCCTTTCCCTGCGGCGGCGCCCGGGCGCGCCTTCGTCCAGGCCGGCGCCGGCGAGCACGCCGCCCAGGTCGCGGTCGGCCTGGCCTGGGACGGGCGCGGCTCCCGTGCGCTCGGCAGCGGCCGCCTGTCCGGCGCCTGGGAGCTCGTGCTGGGCCACTGGCGCGGCACCGCCGCGGAGCCCGCGTCGGGCGTGACGCAGGTCGGCCTCACGCCGCTGCTGCGCTGGACGCCGGCCGGCAGCCCCTGGTTCGCCGAGGCGGGCATCGGCCTGCACCTGGTCTCGCCGCGCTACCGCAACGGCGACAAGCGCTTCGGCACCCGCTTCAATTTCGGCGACGTGCTGGCGGTGGGGCGCCGGCTCGGCGGGGCCGCGGGGGCCGAGCTGTCGCTGCGGCTGCAGCACTTCTCGAACGGCGGGCTGCGGCGGCCGAATCCGGGCGAGGAGTTCCTGCAACTGCGGCTCGCGTGGGCGCTGTGACCACGCCGCGGGCGGGGCGCTGCTCGTCCGCCCCCGTGGGGGCCGGACGACGGGGCGCGCCCGCACGGGCGCGCGGCGGGTGACCCCGCGGCGCCGCGGGGCCGCGGCGAGCGCTGACAATCGGTGCCTTGCCGGCGCCGGAGCGCGCCGGCGCTGCCCGCCGCCTACCGCCTGCCGATGCCCTCCCGCCCCGAGTCCCCGCCCGTCGTCCACACCCTCGCCAACGGCGTGCGCAGCGTCGTGCTGCCGCTGCCGCACCTGCCGACGGCGGCCGTCAGCGTCTTCGTGCGCAGCGGCAGCCAGCACGAGACGGCGCGGCAGAACGGCATCAGCCACTTCGTCGAGCACATGGCCTTCAAGGGCACCCACACCCGCGACTGCCAGCGCATCAACCTGGATGCCGAGCGCCTCGGCGCCGACGTCAACGCGCACACCGACAAGGACCACACGGCCTTCCACATGCAGGGCCTGGCCGAGCATGCCGGCCCCTTCGTCCACATGCTGGCCGACATCGTGCGCCACGGCAGCTTCCCCGCCGCCGAGCTGGAGCGCGAGCGCCAGGTCATCCTGCAGGAATTCGCCGAGGACGAGGACGACGCGCTGTCCACCTCGTTCAAGCTGTTCGACAAGCTGTGCTACGGCGACCACCCGGTGGCGCGGCCGGTGATCGGCAACCGCCGCAACATCGAGCGCTTCAGCCGCGAGGAGGTGCTGGAGTACGTGCAGGCCCGCTACGGCGCGCGCAACGTGGTGGTGGGCGTGGCCGGCGCGGTCGACCCGCAGGCGGTGCTGCGCGAGGTCGAGGCCGCGTTCGGCGACATGCCGGCCGGCGAGCCGAACGAGGTGCCGCCGCCCGACTACCGAGGCGGCCTGGCGGTGCGCCGCGTGCCGGGCTACAGCCAGGCCCATGTGGTGCTCGGCTTCCCGATCCCGTCGCTCACCGAGGATCACCAGGCCGCGCTGCTGGGCGCCGCGGTGTTCGGCGAGGGCATGAGCTCGCCGCTGCTCGACGAGATCCGCGAGCGCCGCGGGCTCGTCTACCACGCCGGCTGCTCGGCCGACGTGGCGGCGCTGTGCGGCCAGTTCGTCGTCGAGGCCTCGATGGCGCCGGAACACCTGGACGAGTTCTTCGTCGAGGTGATGCGGCTGCTGCGGGCGCACGCGGAATCCGTGGCGCCCGAGGCGCTCGAGCGCGCCCGCAACCAGATCGTCGTGCGCGGGCTGCGGGCCCAGGAGCGCAGCGCCCAGCGCGTCGAGGCCGCGGTGCAGGACCTGTGCGCCTTCGGCCGCGTGCGCTCGCGCGAGGAACTGCGCGATCAGCTGCTCACGGTGGACACCGAGGCCGTGCGCCAGGCCTTCGGCCGCCTGCTCGGCGCCGGTGCCTCGGTGGCGATCGCCGGCAAGCTGCCGCGCGGCTGCGAGGAGCGCGTGCGCGCGCGGGTCGGCCTGCGCTGACCCCACGCCGGCGCACCCCGCGCGTACGGGGCCGCGCCGAGGGCGCGAGCTCAGCCGGCTGGTCGGCCGCGCACCGACAGTTCCTCGACGCAGCGTTCGCGTTCCGCGGGATCGGTCGCGGCGCGGCAGCGGGCCAGCGCATCGTCGATGCCGCCGCGCGGCACGATCACGCCGGCCGGCACCGCGGCCCCCGGCGCCTGGGGCGGCGCGGCAGCTGGCGCGGGCGCGGCCGGCCCGGCCTGGAGGCGGATCTGGGGCACGACCGGTTGGGCGGGGCGCAGTTCGCCCGGCCGCTCGGCACGCCGGGCAGCTTGCTCGGGCGTCGCCGGGCGGGGCATCGGGCGCGTGACGGCGGATGCCGCAGACGAGGCGGCCGCGGCCGCGGCGGGCCCGACGGGCGCCGCCGCGTCGGCCGGTGGGCCCGCCCATGCGGCGGCTGCGGTGGCACCGACGGCCAGCACGGCCGTGCACAGCCAGTGGCGCGCGCGGTGCGGCCTGCCGGGACGGTCGATCGGCGGGTGGCGGTGGCAGGAGAGGGTGGGGTGCATGGCAGTCTCCAGGGTGCAGCCGTTCACGGGCGGCCAGTCCCTGGAGCATCGGCCAGGCCGGCCGCGCGGGCTGTAGGACAGCCCCTCCCACCGCCGGCGGCACGCGCCGCATGCGCCGGTGGGGGATCGCCGATCCGCGCCGGGCGCGGTGCTATCGTCGCCGCCGCATGCTGCCCGCCCCGCCCTTGCCGGACACGCGTCCCACGATCTCCATCGTGCAGGTGGAGCACATCCTGCAGGGCGCCCGCCGCCAGGGGCTGGACGTGGCGCGCATCCTGGCGCAGGCCGGCCTGTCGCCGGCGCTGCTGGCCGCGCCGCTGTCGCGCGTCTCGCAGGCCCAGTACGCGTCGCTGATCCGCGTGCTGCGGCGCACCACGCGGGACGAGTTCTGGGGGCTGTGCAACCGCGCGGTGCCCGTCGGCACCTTCGGCGAGTGCTGTCGGCTGCTGGTGCACTGCGGCAACCTGGGGGCGGCGCTGCGCACCGGCTTCCGCTACTACCACCGCGTGCTGCCGGACTTCGTCGCGCGGCTGGTGGTCGAGCGCGGCCTCGCGCACCTGCGCCTGCACACCCGCGGCGAGGCCGATGGGCGGCTCGACTACGCCGAGCGCGTGTTCATGTTCTTCAGCTTCGGCCTCGGCTCCTGGCTGGTGGCGCGGCGCATCCCGGTGGCGCAGGTGAACTACGCCGGCCCGCCGCCGCCGCAGGCCAACGACACGGCGCGGGTCTTCGGCGCGCCGGTGCGCTACGAGCAGCCGTACACCGGTTTCTCGATCGAGGCCCGCTGGCTCGAGCTGCCGGTGGTGCAGAACACCCAGAGCCTGGCGGAGTTCCTGCGCCTGGCGCCGGCGAACCTGATCGTGCGCTACCGCGACCGCACCAGCCTGACCGAACGCACCCGGCAGCTGCTGCGCGGCGAACTGCACGGCGAGCTGCCGACGCTGGAGGAGGTCGGGCGGCGCCTCGCGGTGCCGCCGCAGACGCTGCGCCGGCGCCTGCGCGAGGAGGGCCAGGGCTTCCAGGCGCTGAAGGACGACCTGCGCCGCGACGCGGCGATCGAGTACCTGGCGCGGCCCGACCTGACGCTGATGGACATCGCGGCCCAGCTCGGCTTCTCGGAGGCCAGCACCTTCCACCGCGCGTTCAAGAAATGGACCGGCGTCGCGCCGGGCGAGTACCGCCAGTCGCACGGCCCGCGCGGCACGGGTTGACGCGCCGGCCGGCGCTGTCGCCTGCGCGACGCGGCTGGGCGATTCGGCCAATCGGCGGGCCCGCTTCGGCCATTGTGGCGGCGCCGGCCGCGCCGGATCATGTGCTCCGATGAGTGACGCTCCGACCCCCGCCGCCGGCCCGCTGGCCGGCGTCAAGATCCTGGACCTGACGCGCCTGCTGCCCGGGCCGATGTGCACGCTGCACCTGGCCGACATGGGCGCGGACGTGGTCAAGGTGGAGGACACCGGCGCGGGCGACTACGCCGCCGCGCCGGTGCGCGCGCTGCTCAACCGCAACAAGCGCGGCCTGCGGCTGGACCTGAAGCACCCGCCGGCGCGGGCCGCCTTCCTGGCGCTGGTCGACGGCGCCGACGTGCTGGTCGAGAGCTTCCGCCCCGGCGTGATGGCCCGCCTGGGCCTGGGGCCGGAGGTGCTGCTGCGGCGCCGGCCGCGCCTGGTCTACTGCAGCCTGAGCGGCTACGGCCAGACCGGCCCGGGCCGCGACGCCGCCGGCCACGACCTGAACTACTGCGCCGTCGCCGGCGTGGCCGACCAGGTCGGCGCCGACGCCGACACCCCGGCGCTGCCCAACCTGCCGCTGGCCGACCTGATGGGCGGCGCGCTGACCGCGGCGATGGCGATCCTGGCCGCGCTGTTCGACGCGCAGCGCAGCGGCCGCGGCCGCCACCTCGACGTGGCGATGGCCGACGGCGTGCTGGCCCATGCCGTGCTGCCGCTGGGCACGCTGAACGCCCACGGCCACACGCGCCGCGCCGGCGCGGACCACCTGAGCGGCGGCCTGGCCTGCTATGCCCAGTACGCCACCCGCGACGGGCGCCACCTGGCCGTCGGCGCGCTGGAGCCGAAGTTCTGGGCCGCGCTGTGCACTGCGCTCGGCCGGCCGGACCTGCTTGCGCGCCACCGCAGCGGCGACCCCGCCACCGAGGCAGCCACCCGCGCCGAGCTGGCCGCGCTGTTCGCCACCCGCACCCAGGCCGAGTGGGTGGCGGCGCTGGCCGGTGTGGATGCCTGCGTCTCGCCGGTGCTGCGGCTCGAGGAGAGCCTGGCGGACCCGCAGTTCCTCGCCCGCGGCATGGTCGTGCGGCCGGACAGCGCGGGCGTGGTGCCGCCGGCCGATGCGGCGCGCCAGCCGCCGGTGCAGTTCGCCTTCCCGGTGCGCATGAGCGATTTCGAGTTCCGCGTGCGCCGGCCGGCCCCGCGGCCCGGCGAGCATGGGGCCGAGCTGCTGCGCGAGGCCGGGCTGGACCCGGCCGCGATCGCGGCCGCGCTCGGCGAGCCGGCCCCGCCGCATCCGGTGCCGGCCTGAGCCGCGCCGCACCCTCGTCCCCTCCCGCCTTCCCCGTCCCCGGAGACACCCCATGAAGCAACGCGTCCACGTCGTCGGCGTCGGCATGATCCCCTTCACCAAGCCCGGCGCGAGCGAGCCCTACACGGTCATGGGCGCGCGCGCCGCGCAGGCGGCGCTGGACGACGCCGGCGTCGCCTACGACCAGGTGCAGCAGGCCTACGTCGGCTATGTCTACGGCGACTCCACCGCCGGCCAGGCGGCGGTCTACGGCGTGGGCCTGAGCGGCATCCCGGTCTTCAACGTCAACAACAACTGCGCCACCGGCTCGAGCGCGCTGTTCCTGGCGCGCCAGGCGATCGAGGCCGGCAGCATCGACTGCGCGCTCGCGCTCGGATTCGAGCAGATGCAGCCCGGCGCGCTGAAGGGCGCCTGGACGGACCGGCCCTCGCCGGTGCAGCGCTTCGCCGATGCGATGCTGGCGCACCAGGGCTGGGACGAGGCCGCGCCGCGTGCCGCGCAGTTCTTCGGCGGCGCCGGGCGCGACTACATGCGCGAGCACGGCATCGCGCCGGAGACCTTCGCGCGCATCTCCGTGAAGGCGCGCCAGCATGCCGCGCGCAACCCGCTGGCGGTGTTCCGCAACACCGTCACGCTGGAGGAGGTGATGGCTGCGCCCAAGGTCTTCGATCCGCTGACCCGCCTGCAGTGCTGCCCGCCGACCTGCGGCGCCGCCGCGGCCATCCTCTGCTCCGAGGACTACGCCCGGCGCCACGGCCTGGACACGCGGGTGCGCATCGCCGCGCAGGCGATGACCACCGACACGCCGTCGACCTTCGGCAGCGACGACATGCGCCGCGTGGTGGGCTACGACATGGCGGCCGCGGCCGCGCGCCAGGTCTACGAGGTCGCCGGCGTCGATCCGCAGGACCTGGACGTGGTCGAGCTGCACGACTGCTTCACCGCCAACGAGCTGATCAGCTACGAGGCCCTGGGCCTGACGCCGCCCGGCACCGCCGAGCGCTTCATCGTCGACGGCCAGAACACCTACGGCGGACGCGTCGTCACCAACCCCTCGGGCGGCCTGCTGTCCAAGGGCCACCCGCTGGGCGCCACCGGCCTGGCCCAGTGCGCCGAGCTGACCTGGCAGCTGCGCGGCCAGGCCGCGCAGCGCCAGGTGGACGGCGCGCGGCTGGCGCTGCAGCACAACCTGGGCCTGGGCGGTGCCTGCGTGGTGACGCTGTACGAGGCGACCGCCTGATCGACGCGCAGCCCCCCGCCATGATCGACCGCCGCTTCATCGGCCACGCGATGCCGCCGTTCACCGTCACGGTGGAGGCCGGCCGGCTGCGCCTGTTCGCCAAGGCCACCGGCCAGACCGACCCGCTCTACAGCGACCCCGAGGCCGCGCGTGCCGCCGGCCTGCCCGGCCTGCCGGTGCCGCCGACCTTCCTGTTCTGCCTCGAGATGGACGCGCCCAACCCGGCCGCGATCCGCGAGCTGCTGGGCCTGGACTACCGGCGCCTGCTGCACGGCGAGCAGTCCTTCACCTACCTCGCGCCGGCCCATGCGGGCGACACGCTGCGCTTCGAGCAGCGCATCGGCGACATCTACGACAAGAAGGGCGGGGCGCTCGAGTTCGTCGAGCGCCACACCCGCGTCACGAACCAGCACGGCGTGCCGGTGGCCGAGCTGCGCTCGGTCACCGTGCAGCGCCGCGCCTGAGCGAAGCCCGCAGGACGACCCGATGACCCGGACGCTGCCCTCCTACGATGCGCTGCAGGTCGGCGACGTGCTGCCGGCCTTCGAGACCGAGCCGATCTCGCGCCTGACGCTGGCGCTCTACTGCGGCGCCTCGGGCGACCACAACCCGATCCACGTCGACCTGGACTTCGCGCGCGCCGCCGGCCAGCCCGACGTGTTCGCGCACGGCATGCTGTCGATGGCCTACCTCGGCCGCCTGCTGACGAACTGGGTGCCGCAGCAGGCGCTGCGCCGCTACGGCGTGCGCTTCGTCGCGCTGACGCGGGTGCACGACCGCATCACGTGCCGCGGCACGGTGGTGGCCAAGGAGACGGTGGACGGCGAGCGCCGGGTGCGCGTCGAGGTCTCGACGGTGGACCAGGACGGCCAGGTCAAGCTCGCCGGGGAGGCCGAGATTGCGCTCGCCTGAGCCCGC
The DNA here is from genome assembly GCF_001293525.1 of Pseudideonella sakaiensis. GTDB lineage: Bacteria > Pseudomonadota > Gammaproteobacteria > Burkholderiales > Burkholderiaceae_C > Ideonella_A > Ideonella_A sakaiensis. The sequence continues at coordinate 7,601 of NZ_BBYR01000044.1, forward strand.
AGCGGCCCCGTCGCCGGCACCCGAGGCCCTGCCGGCCTCCGGCCCGAACCGCCACATCCCCTTCCTGGCCCACCTGGGCCTGGTGCGCGAGCGCGTCGGCGGTGGCGAGGCGGTGTTCACGCTGGACCTGCGCCCCGAGCTGCTGAACAACCACGGCGCCGGCCACGGCGGCGTGGTGATGACGCTGCTGGACGCCGCGATGGCGAACGCCGCGCTCAGCCGCATCGACTTCGCGCGCGAGGTCGTCACGATCGACCTGCACGTCGCCTTCATGCGCCCCGCGGCCGGCCGGCTGCGCTGCGTCGGGCGGGCCACCGGCGGCGGGCGCTCGGTCTGCTACTGCGAGGCCGAGTTGAGCGATGCCGGCGGCACGGTGCTGGCCAAGGCCATGGGCACCTTCCGCTACCGCGCGCCGGCCGGCCCGGGTGCCGTGGACGCCGCCGCCAGCCCGCCGCCCGACGGAGCCCCCCGATGAGCCTCTACCTGACCCAGGGCCTGCACCGCGCGCTGCAGCGCAGCCCGCAGGCGATCGCGCTGCGCCACCTCGACGCCGATGGCGGCCTGCGCGCGTGGACCTTCGCCGAGCACCTGGACCGCATCGCGCGGCGGGCCGCGGCGCTGCGCGCGATGGGCGTGGGCCGCGGCGACCGCGTGGCGCTGCTCGGCCCGAACGACGACCGCCTGGTGCAGGCCATCGTCGCGGCCTGGTGGCTGGGCGCCGCGGCGGTGCCGCTGAACACCCGCTGGAGCGCGGCCGAGCTGGCCCAGGCGCTGGCGGACTGCGAGCCGGCCCGCCTGGTGGTGGACGCCGGCCTGGCACCGCTGGTCGCAGGCAGCGCCGTGCCGACGCTGGACTTCGACGCGCTCGCCGCCGAGGCCGAGCGCCACGCGCCGCTGCCCGACACGCGCAGCGGCGACGACACCCTCGCGACCCTGCTCTACACCGGCGGCACGACCGGCCGCTCGAAGGGCGTGATGCTGACGCACGCCAACTTCTGGACCGCCGCCGTCTCGCGCGGCGCCGAGCTGCCGAACTCGCCGGACTCGCTGGCGCTGCTGGTGGCGCCGCTGTTCCACGTGGCCGGGCTGTCGCGGCTGATCGGGCAGACGGTGGTCGGCGGGGGCTGCCTGACGATGGCGCAGTTCCGCCCCGCGGCCGTGCTGGCGGCCATCGAGGCGCAGGGCATCACCGACACCATCGTCGTGCCGACGATGCTGCAGGCGCTGCTCGACGAGCCCGGCTTCGCGCCGCAGCGCGTGCGCAGCCTGAACCGCATCGCCTTCGGCGCCGCGCCGATGCCGCCGGACCTGCTCGCGCGCGCGCTGGCGGCCTGGCCGCAGGCCGAGTTCTTCCAGGCCTACGGCCTGACCGAGACGGCCGGCGCGGTCTGCATCAACCTGCCCGAGAACCACCGCTCGGAGGCCGCCCGGGCCGCCGGCCGGCTGCACTCGGTGGGCCGCGCCGGCCTCGGCGCCGAGATCCTGGTGGCCGACGAGGACGGTCGCGCGTGCCCGCGCGGCACGGTGGGCGAGGTCTGCGTGCGCGGCCCGATGGTGACCGCCGGCTACTGGCGCCACCCCGAGGCCACCCGCGCGGCCTTCCGCGACGGCTGGTTCCGCACCGGCGACGCCGGCCGCATGGACGACGCGGGCTACCTGTGGATCGTCGACCGGCTGAAGGACATGATCATCACCGGCGGCGAGAACGTCTACGGCGCCGAGGTCGAGGCCGTGCTGCGCGCCCACCCCGACGTGGCGCAGGCGGCGGTGATCGGGCTGCCCGATGCGCACTGGGGCGAGCGCGTGCACGCGGTGGTCGTGCCGGCCGCCGGCGTCGCGGGCACGCCGGCGCTGGCCGAGGCGCTGCGCGCCTGGTGCCGCGAGCGCCTGGCCGGCTACAAGTGCCCGCGCGGCATCGGCTTCGCGCCGGAGCTGCCGCTGTCGGCCGCCGGCAAGGTGCTGAAGAACGAGCTGCGGCGCCGCTGCGCCGACTGAGCCGCCCGCCGCCCGCGCCGCCATGACCCCGATCGCCGTCCGCGACCCGCGCCGCGTCTTCGACGAGGTGCCCTTCATGCGCCTGCTCGAGGTGCGCCGCGCGTTCTCGGCGCAGGGCCGGGCGCAGCTGGTGCTGGACCCGCGCCCCGAGCTCGGCAACGTGATCGGCGCCGTGCACGGCGGCGTGCTCGCCACGCTGGTCGACGTGGCGATGGCGAGCGCCGCCGTGTCGCGGGTGGACTTCGCCCTCACCGCGGTGACGCTGGACCTGCAGACCAGCTTCCTCGCGCCCGGCCGCGGCCGCCTGGTGGCCGACGGCGAGTGCCTGCATGCCGAGGACGGCGTGGCCTGGTGCCGCGCCAGCGTGCAGGACGCCGACGGCCAGGTCGTCGCGCGCGCCCAGGGCGCCTTCCGCTACCTGCCCCTGCCCGGTGGCGCCGCGTCGGCGGCCCCCGGCGCCTCTTCCAACGACAGACCGGAGACACCCGCATGACCGATCGCCGCCTTCCCCGCCCCGACCGCCGCCAGGCCCTGCAGGCGCTGGCCGCGCTGCCGGCCGCCGCTGCCCTCGGCCTGCCCGTGGCCGCGCAGGCCCAGGCCTGGCCGGCCAGGCCGATCACGCTGGTGCTGCCCTTCCCGGCCGGCGGCTCCTTCGACCCGATCGTGCGTGCGCTGGCCGAGGCGGCGTCGAAGGACCTGGGCCAGGCCATCGTGCTGATGCACAAGCCCGGCGGCGGCGGCGTGACCGGCACCGCCGGCATCGCGACGATGAGCGAGGCCGACGGCTACACGCTGGCCGTGATGCACAACTCGGTGATCCGCGCGCCGCTGGTGCAGAAGATCGCGTGGGACCCGCGGCGCGACTTCACCTACGTCTGCCGCCTGTTCGAGCTGGTCACCGGCGTCTGCGTCGCGGCCGACGCGCCGTGGAGGACGCTGCCGGACCTGATCGCCGACGCGAAGCGGCGCCCGGGCGAGATCAGCTGGGGCAACGTCGGCGCGATCAGCGCCAACCGCATCACCGCCGAGCGCCTGGCGCGCCAGGCCGGCGTGCGCTTCAACATGGTGCCCTACAAGGGCGGCGGCGAGGCCTTCACCGCGCTGATCGGGCGCCACCTCGACGTCTACGGCGACCCGGGCTTCGGCGCGCAGGTGCAGGGCGGCAAGGTGCGGCTGCTGGCCACCTTCACCGCGCAGCGCATGCGCCGCTACCCCGACGTGCCGACGGTGCGCCAGTACGGCTACGACTACGTGATCGAGTCGCCGGTCGGGCTGGTCGCGCCGAAGGGCCTGGACCCGAAGATCGGGCTGCGCCTGCAGGAGGCCTTCCGCAAGGCCTCGCAGGACCCGGTCTACCAGACCCAGCTCGAACTGTTCGACATGGGCCACGGCTTCGCCGACGGCGAGGCCTATGCCGCGTATGCCCGCGCCCAGTACGACCGCGAGGTCAGGATGCTGGCCGAGATCGGCTTCAAGCCGGAATGAACGACCGGCCGGCGCGGGCCGGCCGCCCCTGACGCAGGACCGACCATGACCTCCCCGTACTCGCTGCATGCGGCCCGCCGGCCGTGGATGGATGCCGAGCTGGAGGCGCTGCGCGACACCGCGCGGCGCTTCTTCACCACCGAATGCGTGCCGCGCCAGGACGCCTGGGCCGAGCAGAAGCACCCGGACCGCGCGATCTGGCGCCGTGCCGGCGAGCTCGGCCTGCTGTGCCCCGGCCTGCCCGAGGCCTACGGCGGCGGCGGCGGCCACGCGCTGCACGAGATGGTGATCTGCGAGGAGCAGGCCTACGCGATGGCCAACGGCTTCAGCATCAACGTGCACGGCGGCATCGTCGCGCACTACCTGCTGGACTACGGCACCGAGGCGCAGAAGCAGCGCTGGCTGCCGTCGCTGGCCCGCGGCGAGCGCGTGGCCGCGATCGCGATGACCGAGCCGGGCGCCGGCACCGACCTGCAGCGCATCAAGACCAGCGCGGTGCGCGACGGCGACCACTACGTGGTCAGCGGCGCGAAGACCTTCATCACCAACGGCCTGCTGGCCGACCTGGTCGTGGTGGCCGTCAAGACCGATCCCGCGGCGAAGGCCCGCGGCGTGTCGCTGTTGGTGCTGGAGACCGAGGGCCTGGCCGGCTTCCGCCGCGGGCGGCTGCTCGACAAGATCGGCCAGAAGGCGCAGGACACCGTCGAGCTCTTCTTCGACGAGGTCCGCGTGCCGGTGTCGAACCTGCTCGGCGGCGAGGAAGGCAAGGGCTTCGCGCAGCTGATGCAGCAGCTGCCGCGCGAGCGCCTGCTGCTGGCCGGCGGCGCCGCGGCCACGATGCAGCGCGCGATCGACGAGACCCTGGCCTACGTGCAGCAGCGCCAGCTCTTCGGCGCCCCGCTGATGGCCCAGCAGAACACCCGCTTCAAGCTGGCCGAGTGCCAGACCAAGGCGGTGGTCGCGCGCTCCTTCGTCGACGACTGCATCGCCAGGCTGGCGCGCAGCGAGCTGGACGTGCCGACGGCGGCGATGGCCAAGCTCTGGATCACCGAGGCGCTGTGCGAGGTCGTCGACGAGTGCCTGCAGCTGCACGGCGGCTACGGCTACATGAACGAGTACCCGATCGCGCGGATGTACGCCGATGCACGCGTCAGCCGCATCTACGGCGGCGCGAACGAGGTCATGAAGGAGATCATTGCGCGTGGACTGGCCGACTGACGCCGCCGCACACGGGCCCGCGCCCGCGCCGGCGCCCACCACCGCCGCACCGGCCGACGAGCGGCTGCCGGCCGCGTGGCCGCCCGGCGTGCCGCGCGAGATTCCGGCCCCGGTCGACTCGCTGTGGTCGCTGCTGGCGGCGAGCGCGGCCCGCTGGCCGGACAAGCCCGCGCTCGTCTTCTACGACGCGCCGCTGCGCTATGCCGCGCTGGTGCGCGAAGCCGAGGCCCTGGCCGGCTGGCTGCAGCAGGATGCCGGCGTGCAGCGCGGCGACCGGGTGCTGCTGCTGAGCCAGAACTGCCCGCAGCTGGTGGTGGCGAACTACGCGGTGTTCCGCGCCGATGCGGTGGTGGTGCCGGTGAACGCGATGTGGACCGCCGCCGAAGTGGCCGACGTCGTCGCGGACAGCGGCGCGGCGGTGGCCGTGGTGGCGCAGGAGCTGCTGCCCGTGCTGCGCCCGCTGCTGGACGCCGGCACGCTGCGGCACGCGGTGGTGATCTGCTATGCCGACGCGCTGACGGCGCAGACCCCGCTCGCGATCCCGCCCTTCGTCGCGGCGCCGCGCGCGCCGCTCGACCACCCGGCGCTGGTGGCCTGGCCGGCGGTGCAGGCGGCGGCGCGGCGGCCGGCGCCGCACCGCGCCACCGCCGGCGACCTCTGCGTGCTGCCCTACACCTCGGGCACCACCGGCCGGCCGAAGGGCTGCCGCCATACCCATGGCACGGTGCAGAGCGCCAACGTCGCGGCGGTGGCCTGGCGCGGCCTGCGCGACAGCGAGGTCTTCCTCGGCCTGGCGCCGATCTTCCACATGCTGGGCATGCAGAACGGCATGCACCTGCCGCTGATGATCGGCGCCACGGTGGTGATGCTGCCGCGCTGGGACCGCGATGCGGCGCTGGACCTGATCGAGCGCTACGGCGTGAGCTGCTGGGCTGCGCCACCGGCGATGCTGCTGGACTTCTTCTCGAACCCGGCCGTCGCCGGGCGGCGGCTCGCCAGCCTGCACCTGGTGCACGGCGGCAGCGCGCCGATGCCCGACGCGCTGGCGCAGCGGATGAAGGACGGCTGGGGCCTCGACTACAACGAGGGCTACGGCATGACCGAGACCGCGTCCTTCCTGCACGGCAATCCGCGCCACCGCGCGAAGCGCGGCACGCTCGGGCTGCCGGGGCCGGGCGTGCGCTCGCGCCTGATCGACCCGGCCAGCGGCGCCGACGTGCCGCCCGGCGAGGTCGGCGAGATCGTCACGCGCGGCCCGCAGGTGATGCTCGGCTACTGGCGCCGGCCCGACGCGGACCGCGAGAGCTTCGTCGAGCGCGACGGCCACCGCTGGCTGCGCACCGGCGACCTGGCGGTGGTCGACGCCGACGGCTACTACGTGATGCGCGACCGGCTCAAGCGCATGATCACCGTCTCCGGCTACAAGGTCTGGCCGGCCGAGGTGGAGAACCTGCTGTACGGCCACCCCGCGGTGCACGAGGCCTGCGTGGTCGGCGTGGGCGATGAACGCAGCGGCGAGGCCGTGCGCGCGCTGGTGGTGTGCAAGCCCGGCGCGGCGCCGGCGGAAGCCGACTTCCTCGCCTGGTGCCGCGCGCACATGGCCGTCTACAAGGCGCCGCGCAGCGTGCGCTTCGTCGACGCGCTGCCCAAGTCCAACACCGGCAAGATCCTGTGGCGCGAGCTGCAGGAACGCGAGAACCGCGGGCAGCCCGGCTGAGCCCCGACGCGCTCTCCGGCCGCCTGCAGAAAGCCCCTGGATGACGACCCCGACCGACCTCTTCGACTTCAACGACCGCCACGTCTTCGTGGCCGGCGGCAGCAGCGGCATCAACCTCGGCATCGCCGAGGCCTTCGCGGCGCGCGGCGCACGCGTCGCGATCGCGTCGCGCTCGCAGGAGCGCATCGACGCGGCCGTGGCCGGCCTGCGCCGCCATGGCGGCGAGGCCGCCGGCTGGTCCGCCGACGTGCGCTCGCCGGAGGCGATCGGCGCGGCGCTGGCCGCGGCGCATGCGCGCTTCGGCGCGATCGACGTGCTGGTCTCCGGCGCGGCCGGCAACTTCGTCGCGCCGGCGCTGGGCATGTCGCCGAACGGCTTCAAGACCGTGGTCGACATCGACCTGAACGGCACCTTCAACGTGCTGCGGCTGGCGCACGAGTTCCTGCGCAAGCCGGGCGCCTCGGTGATCAACATCACGGCCGCGCAGTCCTTCAACCCCTCGCCTTACCAGGCCCACGTCTGCGCCGCCAAGGCCGGCGTCGACATGCTGACGCGCACGCTGGCGATGGAGTGGGGCGCCGACGGCATCCGCATCAACTCCATCCTGCCCGGGCCGATCGAGGCCACCGAGGGCGTGCGGCGCCTGGCACCGAACGACGAGGCGCGCCGGCGCATGCTGGCGCGCATCCCGCTGGGCCGCTTCGGCGCGCTGGAAGACGTGGCGAACATGGCGCTGGTGCTCAGCTCGCCGCTGGCCACCTACGTGACCGGCGCGATCGTGCCGGTGGACGGCGGCGGCGTGCTCAGCGGCTCGCGCGATTTCAGTGCCTCCTACGTGGCACGCCCCTGAACCGGGGCACACTCGCGCCCGGGCGGCGCCCGGTGCGCGCCGCAATTCGACCGGAGACCTTGCTTGGAAGCCCTACTCTTCGACCGCCACGAGGGCGTGGCGACGCTCACGCTGAACCGCCCGCAGGCGCGCAACGCGATCGACATGACGCTGCGCCAGGAACTCGGCGAGGCCGTGCTCGCGGTGCGCGACGACCCTGCCGTGCACGCGTTGGTGATCACCGGCGCCGGCGGCTCCTTCTGCGCCGGCGGCGACCTGCGCAGCATCCAGGCCGGCACGCCCGACGTCGAGGCCTGGCGCGGCCGCATGCGCAGCAGCCATGCGTGGTTCGCGCAGCTGCTGGCGATGGACAAGCCGGTGGTGTGCGCCGTCGACGGCCCCGCCTACGGCGCGGGCTTCGGGCTCGCGCTGGCCGGCGACTTCGTGCTCGCGTCGACCCGGGCGCGCTTCTGCCTGTCCTTCATGCGGGTCGGGCTGGTGCCCGACTTCGGCATCTTCTACACGCTGCCGCGCGTGGTCGGCGTGCAGCGCGCCAGGGAGCTGATGCTGTCGGCGCGCGAGGTCGATGCCGACGAGGCGCTGCGCCTGGGGATCGCGATGGAGCGGCTCGCGCCCGAGGCGCTGCTGCCGCGCGCGCAGGCGCTCGCGGCCAGCTTCGGCGGCGCGTCGCGGCTGGCCGTCAGCCTGGTCAAGCGCAGCTGCGCGGCCGCGCCGCAGGGCGACCTGGCCGCAATGCTCGACATCGAGGCCAATGCCCAGGCCCTGTGCTTCATGACCGACGCCCACCGCGACGCGGTCGCCCGTTTCCTCAACAAGCAGACGCCGGCCTTCCAGTGGCCGGCCCAACCCGGAGAGCATTCATGAGCAGGATCGTCGAAGGCAAGGTCGTGGTCGTCACCGGCGCCGGTGGCGGCATCGGGCGCGACATCGCGCTGGCCTATGCGGCCGCGGGCGCGAAGGTGATCGTCAACGACATCGGCGCCTCGGTGAGCGGCGAGGGCGGCGACGCCGGGCCGGCACAGCGGGTGGTGGACGAGATCCGCGCGGCCGGCGGCGAGGCCGCCGCCAACACCGACAGCGTGTCCGACGCGGCGGCCGCGCAGCGCATCGTCGCGTCCGCGCTGGACCACTTCGGCCGCATCGACGTGGTGATCAACAACGCCGGCATCCTGCGCGACCGCTTCTTCCACAAGATGAGCGTCGACGAGTTCGATTCGGTGGTGAAGGTCCACCTCTACGGCAGCTACTTCGTCAGCCGCGCCGCCGCGACGCCGTTCAAGGAGCAGAACGGCGGCTGCTTCGTGCACATGACCTCGACCTCGGGCCTGATCGGAAACTTCGGCCAGGCCAACTACTCGGCCGCGAAGCTGGGGATCATGGCGCTGTCGAAGTCGATCGCGCTGGACATGCAGAAGTTCGGCGTGCGCTCGAACTGCATCGCGCCCTTCGCGTGGAGCCGGATGATCGGCTCCATCCCGACCGAGACCGACGCGGAGAAGGCGCGCGTCGAGCGGATGAAGCAGATGACGCCGGCGAAGATCGCGCCGCTGGCGGTGGCGCTCGCCGCCGACAGCGCGGCCGACGTGACCGGCCAGGTGTTCGCGGTGCGCAACAACGAGATCTTCCTGATGAGCCAGCCGCGCCCGGTGCGCTCGGTGCAGCGTGGCGAGGGCTGGACGCCGGACACCGTGCTGAACCATGCGCTGCCGGCGCTCAAGGGCTCGTTCTTCGGGCTGGACCGCTCGAGCGACGTCTTCACCTGGGATCCGGTCTGAGCCTGCGGCGCGGCCGCGCGCCGCGCCGAAGCCACCCTTACGGATTGACGAATGGCGCGGCGGCCCGATCCCGGGCACGCTCGGCGGTGACCCTGGAACCACCGCGCCCGCCGCGCCGCGACCGATGATCCGTGACCCCGACACCCTGAACGCCCTGCTCGACTCCGTGCGCCGCTTCGTGCGCGAGCGCCTGGTGCCCGCCGAGAACGAGGTCGCCGAGACCGACGAGATCCCGCCGGCGATCGTCCAGGAGATGAAGGACCTCGGCCTGTTCGGCCTGACCATCCCGGAAGCCTACGGCGGCCTCGAGCTCACGATGGAGGAAGAGTCCCTCGTGATGATCGAGATGGGCCAGACCTCGCCGGCCTTCCGCTCGCTGTTCGGCACCACCGTGGGCATCGGCTCGCAGGGCATCGTGATGGACGGCAGCGACGCGCAGAAGGCGCGCTACCTGCCGAAGATGGCCACCGGCGAGCTGATCGCGTCCTTCGCGCTGACCGAGCCGGATGCGGGCTCGGACGCGGCGTCGATCCGCACCACGGCGCGGCGCGACGGCGACCACTACGTCGTCAACGGCAGCAAGCGCTACATCACCAACGCGCCGCATGCCGGCCTGTTCACGCTGATGGCCCGCACCGATCCCGCGGTCAAGGGCGCGGGCGGCATCACCGCCTTCATCGTCGATGCCGCGTCGCCCGGCATCACGCTCGGCCGGCGCGATCGCAAGATGGGCCAGCGCGGCGCCCACACCTGCGACGTGATCTTCGACGAGGTGCGGGTACCGGCCGAGAACATCATCGGCGGCGTCGAGGGCCGCGGCTTCCGCACCGCGATGAAGGTGCTGGACAAGGGCCGCATCCACATCGGCGCGATCTGCGTCGGCGTGGCCGAGCGCATGCTGGCCGACGCGCTGCGCTACGCGATGGAGCGGCGCCAGTTCGGCGTGGCCATCGCCGAGCACCAGCTGGTGCAGGCCATGCTGGCGGACTCGCGCACCGAGCTCTACGCCGCCCGCTGCATGGTGCTCGACGCGGCGCGCCGGCGCGACGCCGGCGAGGACATCAGCGTGGACGCGGCCTGCGTGAAGTACTACGCCAGCGAGATGTGCGGCCGCGTGGCCGACCGCGCGGTGCAGATCTTCGGCGGCGCGGGCTACGTGGCCGATTCGGGCATCGAGCGCTTCTACCGCGACGTGCGCCTGTTCCGGATCTACGAGGGCACCAGCCAGATCCAGCAGCTCGTGATCGCACGCGGCATGGTCCGGGCCGCGGCCTGAACGCTTTCGCCAACGCGGCGCGGCGAAACGGCCATTGCCCGGCCGCCGGCCCCGCGCCCACACTGGCCGGCCCCGGGCCGGCCGGGCCGGCCGCCGCGCGGTCGCAGGCACACCGGCCACCGCGCCGGCCCCCCGGCAGCGCCGCCGCCTACACCGTACAAGGAGACACCGCATGAGCCATCCCTGCAGCCGCCGCCGCTTCGTCGCCCGCGCCGCCGCCTTCGCCGTCGCGCCCGTCGCGGCGGCCGGGGCCCTCGCCCAGACCCCCGCGGGCGGCCCGCCGCTGCGCATCGTCGTGCCCTATCCGGCCGGCGGCGCCACCGACACGCTGGCCCGCATGGTCGGCGCGAAGCTGCAGGAGGCCTGGAACCAGACGGTCATCGTCGAGAACAAGCCCGGCGCCTCCGGCACGCTGGGCAACGACCTGGTCGCCAAGGCCGCACCCGACGGCCTGACCGCGCTGATGGCGATCACCGCGATCGTGCAGGTGCCGGCGCTGATGCCGAAGCTGCCCTACGACGTCGCCCGGGACCTGCAGCCGCTGTCGCTGGTCGCGAGCACGAACTCGGTGCTGGTGGTGCCGCCGTCCACGCCCGCGTCGACGCTGAAGGAGTTCATCGCGCTGGTGAAGTCGCAGCCGGGCAAGTTCAACTACGGCTCCTACGGCGTGGGCACCTCCTCGCACATCCAGGGCTCGCTGCTGAACCTGCAGGCCGGGCTGGACCTGGTGCACGTGCCCTACAAGGGCGCCGCGCCGCTGCTGCAGGACCTGCGTGGCGGCCAGCTCTCCTCCGCCATCATCGACATGGCGACGGTATCGCCGCACCTGGCCTCGCTGAAGGCGCTGGCGGTGACCGGCGCGCAGCGCAACCGCAACCTGCCGAACACGCCGACCTTCGCCGAGCTCGGCTTCCATTCCTTCGAGCCGGTGGGCTGGTTCGGCCTGTTCATGCCGGCGGGCGTGCCGCAGCCGGTCGCGAAGCGCTTCGCCGACGAGGCCAACCGCATCCTGCGGCTGCCGGACGTGGTGGCGAAGATCGAGCAGCTCGGCATGAAGGCCGGCGGCGTGCCGACCGAGGAGTTCGCGAAGATGGTGCGCGCGGACCAGCAGGTCTACGCGAAGATCATCAAGGACACGAACATCCGGCTGGAGTGAACGAGGGATGACGATCAAGGGCAAGGCCTGCATCGCAGGCGCGTTCGAGCACCCGCTGCGCAAGGCGCCGGACAAGACCACCGCCGAGCTGCATGCCGAGTGCGCGCGCGGCGCGCTGGCCGACGCCGGGCTGGACTGGCGCGACGTCGACGGCTACTTCTGCGCCGGCGACGCGCCCGGCTTCGGCATGGTCAGCATGGTCGACTACCTCGGCCTGCGCTGCCGCCACGTCGACAACAGCGAGACCGGCGGCTCCTCCTACCTGATGCACGTGCGGCACGCCGCGCAGGCGATCGCGGCCGGGCACTGCAACGTCGCGCTGATCACGCTGGCCGGCCGCCCGCGCAGCGAGGCGGCGCAGGGCGTGGCCGCGTCGGCGCGGCCGAACGTGCCCGACGTGCCCTTCGAGGCGCCGTACGCACCGGTCACGATCAACACCTACGCGGTGGCGGCGATGCGCCACATGCATGAGTTCGGCACCACCGCCGAGCAGCTGGCCTGGGTGAAGGTGGCGGCCTCGCACCATGCGCAGCACAACCCGCACGCGATGCTGCGCGAGGTGGTGACGGTCGAGGACGTGCTGGCCTCGCCGATGCTGAGCGACCCGCTGCACAAGCTGGACTGCTGCGTCGTCAGCGACGGCGGCGGTGCGCTGATCGTCACCCGGCCCGAGATCGCCCGCTCGCTGAAGCGCCCCGTCGTCACCGTGCTGGGCGCGGCCGAAACGGTGCGCGGCCAGCAGGGCGGCAAGGTCGACCTGACCACGTCCGGCACCGCGCGCACCGGCCCCGAGGCCTTCGCCGAGGCCGGCGTCACGCCGGCCGACATCCAGTACGCGTCGATCTACGACAGCTTCACCATCACCGTGGTGATCCAGCTCGAGGACCTGGGCTTCTGCCGCAAGGGCGAGGGCGGGCGCTTCGTGGCCGACGGCAACCTGATCTCCGGCGTCGGCCGGCTGCCCTTCAACACCGACGGCGGCGGCCTGTGCAACAACCACCCCAGCAACCGCGGCGGCATCACGAAGGTGATCGAGGCGGTGCGCCAGCTGCGCGGCGAGGCCCACCCGGCGGTGCAGGTGAAGAACTGCGCGCTGGCGCTGGCCAACGGCACCGGCGGCTTCCTGGGCACGCGCCATGGCAGCGCGACCTTGATCCTCGGACGGGAGTGAGCGGATGAACCAGGACACCCCCCCCGCTGCGGCCGATGCGGCGCGGCGCTTCCCGCCGCGGCCGCTGGCCGCGCCGATGGTCGACAGCGCGAACGCGCCGTTCTGGCAGGCCGCCCGCGACGGCGTGCTGATGATCAAGCGCTGTGGCGCGTGTGGCGAGCCGCACTGGTACCCGCGGCCGCACTGCCCGCACTGCGGTGCCCCCGGCACCGCCTGGGAGCGCGCGAGCGGGCGCGGCAGCGTCTACAGCTACACCATCGTCCGCAAGGCCGGGCCGCAGCCCTATGTCTTCGCCTACGTCACGCTGGACGAGGGCGTCACGATGCTGAGCAACCTGGTCGACATCGACGAGGCGGCGCTGCGCATCGGCCTGCCGGTGCAGGTGGTCTTCGTGCCGACCGACGGCGACGGCCGGGTGCCGATGTTCACCGCGGCCGGCTGACGGGCGGGCGGCCGCGGCGCGCCCCCGCCGCGCCTCGCGGCGCGGCGCCACGGTTAGCAAACGGTCAGCAGCGCGGCGGCTTGCCGGGTGCCGGCCTTCGCGCTCGGTTCGGAAGGCGTGCCGGCGGGCCGCCGGCGCTGGCGGCCGCGCGCCGCGCTGCCTAGACTGGCGGCGTGCTGCAGGACGGGGCCCTCGACGGGCCGGCTGCGGCCAGTCGTCCCCCTCGAGAAAGCCCCGCCATGGCCCCGCAGACCTCGCTGATCGACAAGGTGCTCGCCGACGCTGCCTTCTGCGTCGAGCTGGTGGCGCGGCCGGACGAGACCCTCGGTGCGCTGGGCGTCGATGCCGCGCCCGAGGTGCTGTGCGAGATCCGCGCGCTCGACCCGGCGCGCCTGCAGCGCCTGGCGGGCGCCTTCGGCCGGCAGCCCGTCGCGGCCTGACGCCGCCCCCAGCCCGGCCCGCCGTCCGCGGGGGCGGGGACACCTGGGTCGGCCCGCCGTCGGTGCCGCGGCTCAGCCGCCGCGCCGCAGGTGGACGAACAGCCCCTCGACCGGCTGCCGCTGGTCCTCGCGCAGCGGCGCAGCATCCAGCGCCGCCACCGCCCAGCCGTGCGCGGCCGCGAGCCGCCGCACGCCGGCCTCCGAGTGGCCGTAGCGCAGGCTCGGCAGCAGCCGGTAGCCGGCCTCGCCCGCGGCCTCGTCGCGTTCCAGCGTGAACGAGAAGCGTCCGCCGGCAGGCACGAGCTGCTGCAGCGCCGCGAACACCGGCGCCAGGTCGCCGACGTAGATGAAGACGTCGGCCGCGAGCACCAGGTCCTGCGGCGGCAGGCCGGGCAGGGCCTCGAGCAGGTCGGCCCGCTCCAGCACGTCGTAGACGCCGCGCGCGCGGGCCTGGGCCAGCATCGCCGGCGACAGGTCCAGCCCGGTGAGCCGCTGCGCCAGCGGGCGCAGCAGCGGCCCGCACAGCCCGGTGCCGCAGCCCAGGTCGAGCGCGGCCGGCACCACCGGCGTCGCGCCGGGCGGCAGGCCGGCCACCAGGCGCTGCGGCGCGTCGTACTTCAGGCGCTCGACGAGGTGCTGGTCGAAGCCGGCCGCATAGCCATCGAACAGCCGGCGCACGTAGTCCGGCGGCGCATGGGCCGGCGCCGGCGCGGCGCCGACGGCGCCGAGGTAATAGGCCTGCAGCGCCGGGTCGGCGCCGTGCGCGGCCGCCTGCCGGTAGGCCTCGGCGGCCTCGGCCAGGCGGCCGGTCTCGCGCAGCAGGCCGGCCCGCAGGTTCCAGGCCGGGCCGAGGGCCGGGTCGCGCGCGAGGGCCTGGTCCGCGCTCTCGAGCGCCGCGTCGACGCGGCCCAGCGCTTCCAGCGCCTCGGCCCGCCGCCACCAGCCGGCGGCCGCGCCGGGCGCCAGCGCCACGCAGCGCTCGAACGCCGCCAGCGCCTGCTGCGGGCGCTTGAGGCCCATCTCGGCCAGCCCGAGGTTGAGCCAGCCGTCGGCCCCGGCCGGCTCGGCCACGGTGGCCGCGCGCGCGGCGTCGTGGGCCGGCGCCGGCCGCTGCTGCGCGAGCAGCGCGGCGGCCAGGTTGGTCAGCGTCGACGCGCGCCCGGGCAGCAGCGCCAGTGACGCGCGGTAGTGGCGTTCCGCCTGGGCCGGCTCGCCGGCCTCGAAGGCGGCCAGGCCCGCCAGGAAGGCGTCACGGGCGGCGGCAAAGCGGGCGTCGTCGGTCATCGGCGGCGGATTATCCGGCCGGGGCCGGGCTGCAGCGCCGGCGCCGCTGCACTAGCATCCGGGTTCTCCCGCAGTCCTCCGATGCCCGCCCTCCGCCTCTACGCCGGCCCGGCCGCGCGCGCCCTGCTGGCACGCGAGGGCCTGCGGCCGCAGCACGTCCACACCCTCCCCGGCGCCGCCGGCGGGCCCAAGGGGCTGATCCTCGGGCCGCTGGACCGCTACCTCTTCGGTCACTGGCTGGCGACGGCGACCCAGCCGGTCGACCTGGTCGGTGCCTCCATCGGCGCCTGGCGGCTGGCCACGGCCTGCACCCGTGAGCCGGTGGCCGGACTGCAGCGGCTCGAGCACGACTACATCCGCCAGCACTACCCGCTGCCGCCGGGCCAGAAGCGGCTGAGCGCGCGCCAGGTCAGCCAGTCCTTCGCCGACAGCCTCGACCTCGCCTTCGATGGCCGCATCGCCGAGGTGCTGGCCCACCCGCGCTACCGCCTGCACATCGTCACCTCGCGCGGACGCCACCTGCTCGGCCGCGAGGGCGGCGCGCGCACCGCGCTGGGCTACCTCGGCGCGCTCGCCAGCAACGGCCTGCACCGGCGCGCGCTCGGCGCGTGGCTGGAGCGCTGCGTGTTCTCCAGCGGCGACGGGCGGCTGCCCTTCGACACGCGTGACTTCCCGACCCGCCGCATCCCGCTGACGGCCGAGAACTTCAAGCCGGCGCTGCAGGCCTCGTGCTCGATCCCCTTCGTGCTGGAGGCGGTGCACGACATCCCGGGCGCCCCGCCCGGCGCGCACTGGGACGGCGGCATCACCGACTACCACCTGCACCTCGACTACCGCGGCCGCGACGGCCTCGTGCTCTACCCGCACTTCCAGCGCGCCGTCGTGCCGGGCTGGCTCGACAAGCCGCTGCGCTGGCGCCACCGCGCCACGCCCTTCCTCGACGCGATGCTGCTGCTCGCGCCCGACCCGGCCTGGGTGGCGACGCTGCCGGGCGGCAAGCTGCCGGACCGCGGCGATTTCCAGGCCTTCCAGCACGATCCCGCCGCCCGCAGCGCCCGCTGGGCGCGCGCCGTCGGCGAGGCGCAGCGCCTGGCCGACGAGTTTGCCGAGTGGGTGGCGGGCGGCGCGGATCCGGCGCGGGTCGAGCCGCTGGGCTGAGGGCCTCGGCGCCGCGGAGGCCGCCGACGCCGACGCGGCGAGGGCGCCGCGATGGTCGTCGCGATGGCGCCGGCGCGCTGCGCGACAATCCACCGGCAGGCTCCGCACGGGCGGCCACCGGCCGCGCCGCAGGGGTCCGGGGCCTGCGCGAACGCCATGCACGCCACCACCGCTTCCTCCGCCGCCGCCGACGGCACCACCGCCGCCGCTGCGGCTGCCGCCTCCGATTCCCGTCCCGCGTCCGCCGCCGGCGCGGCCGACGCCCCGCCCGTCGGCTGCGACGTGCTCGTCGTCGGCGGCGGGCCCGGCGGCTCGACGATCGCGGCGCTGCTCGCCCGCCAGGGCCGCCAGGTGGTGCTGCTCGAGAAGGCGCAGCACCCGCGCTTCCACATCGGCGAATCGCTGCTGCCGGGCAACCGCCGGCTGTTCGAGGCGCTGGGCGTGCAGGACGAGGTGGACCGCATCGGCATGCCGAAGTACGGCATCGAGTTCGTCGCGCCGGACGGGCCGCTGCGCACCGTGGTGAACTTCGGCGAAGGCTGGGACCCGGCGCTGGACCGCGCCTGGCAGGTGCGCCGCTCCGAGCTCGACGAGCTGCTGTTCCGCCACGCCGCGCGTCAGGGAGCGCAGACGCTGGAAGGCGCCTGCGTCACCGGGATCGACTTCGACGCCGAGGGCGCCACTGTCCACGCCCGCCTCGACGACGGCGCGCCGCGCCGCTGGCGCGCGCGCTTCGTGGTCGACGCCAGCGGCCGCGACACCCTGCTGGCGCGCCAGCTGGACAGCAAGCGCCGCAACCCGAAGCACGCCAGCACCGCGCTGTTCGCGCACTTCCGCCAGGCGCGCCGGCTCGAGGGCCGCAACGAGGGCCACATCAGCATCTGCTGGTTCGAGCACGGCTGGTTCTGGTTCATCCCGCTCGCCGACGGCACCACCAGCGTCGGCGCCGTCTGCTGGCCCTACTACCTGAAGCAGCGCGACAAGCCGCTGAAGGACTTCTTCTTCGAGACGCTGGCGATGTGCCCGGAGCTGAGCGACCGCCTGCGCGGCGCCGAGCTGGTCGACGACACCGTGCATGCGACCGGCAACTTCTCCTACGAGAGCACCCACGCCGCCGGCGAGCGCTACCTGATGATCGGCGACGCCTTCGGCTTCATCGACCCGATGTTCTCGTCGGGCGTCTACCTCGCGATGCAGGGCGCCTTCGACGGCGCCGACTACGTGGCCACCGCGCTCGACCGCCCGGCGGCGCTGCCGGCCGCGCGGCGCGCGATCGACCGGCGCTTCCGCGACGGCCCCGCGGCCTACTCGTGGTTCATCTACCGGGTCACCAACCCGACCATCCGCGACATGTTCCTGCACCCGAAGAACGTGTTCCGGATCAAGCAGGGGCTGATGTCGCTGCTTGCCGCCGACATGCGCCACGGCCTCGGCCAGCGGCTCGCACTCGCGATGTTCCGCGTCGTCTACTACGCGATCTCGATCGGCCACTGGCGCCGCACGCTGGCCGGCTGGCGCCGCCACCGCGAGGCGGCGCGCGACCACGGGCCGCTGCGCGGCGAGACGGTGCTGCGCACCGAGTAGCGCCGCGGTCACTGGCCGGACCCGCGAGTTCTTGCGCGCGCTGGGCGATCGCGGCGCTGGCTCGAACGCGGTGTATGAAAAATCTATGATGGTTCGTAGAATATAAGGAAAATCCCTGCGCCGTACGGGAAATCCGAGGCCGCCTTGATTGGCTACGAACGTCTTGCCGCCCGTGTGACCGAGTCCACCGGACTGCGCCTGCCGCCTGTGCACCGCCCGGCGCGGCTGCGGCCCGTCACACGGATCGAGCGGATGGCCGACCTGCTGGCCGTGCCCCGCCACGTGGCGCCGCCCGAGCACGCCACCTTGCTCGACCACGTGCTCTTCGCGCTGAAGCACGAAGATCTGCAGTTGCACGTGCTGCTGGAAGCACTGCGCCTGATCAGTGCCGACGCGTTGACTGCCGCGCTGGCCGCGCAGCGCACGGGCAGCTACCTGCGCAAAGCCGCCTTCCTCTGGGAAAAGGTGCACGGCCGCGAGCTGTCACTGCCATGGGAGTCCACCGGCGGCAACTACGTCGACCTGTTCGACCCGGAGGCCTACTACGTCGGCCCGGTGTGGGAGCGCAGCCAGCGCTTGCGCGTCAACTTCAATGGCCTGGGCCCTCTCGAGTTCTGCCCCGTGGTTCGACGCGATGACGCATTGACTGCCAGGGGGCAGCGGGTGCTGGACCGCCTGCGGGACTGGGCCGGCCATGCCGGCAATCGAGCCACCCTGGACCGCGTCCTGAGCTGGGCCTACCTGGCCGAGACCCGTGATTCCTTCGCCATCGAGAACGAACGGCCTTCACCCGACAAGGAGCGGACGTTTCTCCATGCCATGGCTGCCCTCCGCGAACAGAGGCCCTTGACCGAGGACTATCTGGTCGAGCTGCAGAACACGGTCATCTCCAACCCCATGATGGCCGAGGCCGAATTCCGTCATCGCCAGAACTGGCTGCAACGTGGCGGGCATGGCGCACTGGCCGTGCGTTACGTACCGCCACCGCCTGACGCGCTGCAGACCCTGATGGGCGGTTGGGCGCGCATGGCCAACAGCGTGGAAGGCGATGTGCCGCCCCTGGTGCGAGCCGCCCTGGTGAGCTTCGGCTTCGTGTTCCTGCATCCGTTCATGGATGGCAACGGCCGTCTGTCGCGCCTGCTGGCTCACCACAGCCTGAACTTGCAGCAGGCGCTGCCGCTGGTCGACGGGCAGGCCACGCTCTTGCCGTTGTCGGTGGCCATGAAGCGGCATGAGGCCGACTACCTGACGGCCTTGGAGTCGTTCAGCCGGCCTGCGCGCCTGCTGTGGGACGTCACCTGCGTGGCCGATCATCAGTTCCTGTTCGACTTCAAGTCCACGCCGCATGTCTACGCGCACTGGAACGGCGAAGCCGTTGCACGCTTCGTCACCACCTGTGCCGAGCAGGCGCTCGCGCAGTCACTGATCGAAGAAACGGAGTTCATCCAGGCCTACGATCAGGCGTTCGACCGCATCGACCGCGCCTTCGACCTCCCCAACCGCACCGTCAATCTGCTGATCCATTGGATCCGCCAGCACGGCGGGAAGCTCCCCGAGCGGCGCCGCAACGCGCCTGAGCTGGTCGGGCTGCAGGCGGAGCAGATCGACGACATCGCCGCCATCGTCGCAGCGTGCTTCCACGCCAGGGAACAGGCCCCTCCCTCGGATGATCGGCAGGCCCCCGAGGCCTGACAGCGCCCCCAGGGCCTGGCGATGCCCGTCCCGCCCCCCACGGGGTCGAGAGAACCCGGGGCGGCCCGGTGTCTTCTCGAGGATGACGGGCGCCCTGGCCCGAACCAGGGGCCCGCAGCTCAGGCGTCCGCGGGCGCCACGGCCTCCACCCACACCGCGTCGCCCACCCGGATCCAGCCGCCCGCGAGCACCCGCGCGGTGACGCCGCCATGCCCGCGCATCGCATTGAAGCCGCCCGGGCCGAGCCGCCGCTCCATCGCGGAGCAGGGGTCGCAGGGGCCGGTCAGCGCCAGCTGCACGCGCTCGCCGATGCGCAGCACGAGCGGCCGGTCGGCGAACAGCGCCCGGGCACCCAGCAGGTTCAGCCCCGAGACCACGAGGTTGCGCCGCAGGTCGGCAGCGGGCGGCGCCCGACCCTCGGCCGACCAGGCGCCGATCAGCGGCAGGTGCTCGGCCTGGATCAGCGTGACCTGGCGCTTGCCGCCGCCCGCGCGGCCGCCGGCGGCGCTGCGGTCGCCGAGCAGGCCCCGGCCGGCGACGGCCTCGGCGGCCTCGACCGCGTGCGCCGCCTCGCCGCGGGCGGGCCGCAGCAGGATGGCCTCGACGCGGCCGGGCCGGGCCGTGCGCACGGACAGCTCGCGCAGCGTCGCCGCGCTCGGCGGCGTCATGCGGGCGCCCCGTCGTCGCGCCAGCCGCCGCCCAGCGCCTGCACCAGCCCGACGGCGTTGGTCTGCAGGTCGGCCTGCAGCTGCACCAGCGCACGGCGGGCCGACAGCGCGCTGGTCTGGGCCGTGACGACATCGCCGTAGCCGACCTGGCCGGCGCGGTAGCGGTTCAGCACCTGCTGCTCGGTCAGGTCGGCCGCGGCGGAGGCCTGGCGCCGCAGCGCGAGCTGGTCGTTCAGCGCACGCCGCGTGCTGAGGCGGTCCTCGACGTCCTGGAACGCGGCCAGCACGGTCTGCCGGTAGCTGGCCACGGTGGCCTCGCGGCCGGCCTGCGCGCCGCGCAGCGCGGCGTCGAGCGCGCCGCCGTCGAACAGAGTCTGGGCCAGCGAGAGCCCGAGCGACCACAAGGTATGCGACGCGCTGAACAGATCGGCCAGGCGGCTCGCGCTGCCGCCGGCGGAAGCGCTGAGCGAGAGGCTGGGGTAGTAGGCGCTGCGCGCGATGCCGATCTGCGCGTTCGCCGCCTCGACGGCGCGCTGCGCGGCGGCGATGTCCGGCCGGCGTTCCAGCAGCTGCGAGGGCAGCAGGCCGGGCACCTCCGGCACGCGCTGCGTCCACGCGGCCGGCGCGAGCGTGAAGTCGGCCGGCGCGCGGCCCAGCAGCACCGCGATCGCATGCTCGAGCTGCTGCCGCTGCGCGACCAGCGAGGCCAGGTCGGCGCGTGCATTGGCGAGCTGGGTCTCGGCCTGCAGCACGTCGGTGCGTGCGGCCAGGCCAGCCTCGTAGCGGTTGCGGGCGATCTGCTGGCTGCGTTCGTAGCCCTCCACGGTGGCGCGCAGCAGCGCCAGCTCCGCGTCGGCGCCGCGCAGCGCGAAGTAGTTGCTGGCGAGAGCCGCCTGGGCGGACAGCGTGGCGTTCGCCAGGTCGGCGGCGCTGGCCCCGGCGTTCGCGCGGGCCTGTGCGACGCCGGCCGCGAGGCGGCCCCAGAGGTCGGGCTCCCACGCGGCGTTCAGCGTCGCGCGCAGCGCGGTGGCGCCGTCGCCGCCGCTGCCGCTGCCGCTGCGCGTCGCGCCGGCGGTGGCGCCGAGGCTCGGGCGCTGGCCCGCGCGCTGGCCATCGACCAGCGCCTGCGCCTGCGCATAGCGCGCGACGGCGGCCGCGATGCCCTGGTTCGACACCTCGACCTGCGGCAGCAGGCCGTTCAGCGTCGCGTCGCCGAAGGCCTCCCACCAGGGGCCGCGCGGCGCTTCGTCGGCCGGCCGGGCGACCGTCCAGCCCGGCGTGGCCGGCGCTTCCTTGAAGCGGTCCGCGCCGATCGCGAGGGTCGCCCGGCCCGTCGGCGCCGGGCTGGCGCAGCCGGCCAGCGCGAGCACGGCGGCCAGCGCGAGCGCCGACGGCAGCGGCCACGCGCGAGCGCGTGCCGGGCGGGCCGGGGCGCCCTGGGGCGCGATGGGGGAGCGAAGGGCGGCGGGGTGCAGGTTCACGACAGGACTCATCCGACTCGGGCGAGGTGGCGTTCGTCGGGGGCCCGGCGGCGCAGGCCGTCGAGCAGCACGTAGACGACCGGGGTGGTCAGCAGCGTCAGCAGCTGGCTGGCGACCAGGCCGCCGATGATGGCGATGCCCAGCGGCTGGCGCAGCTCGGCGCCCTCGCCGAAGCCGATCGCCAGCGGCACCGCGCCGAGCCCTGCGGCCAGCGTGGTCATCAGGATCGGGCGGAAGCGCAGCAGGCAGGCCTCGCGCACCGCGCTGACCGCATCCAGCCCGCGCGCGCGTTCGGCCTCGAGCGCGAAGTCGATGATCATGATCGCGTTCTTCTTCACCACGCCGATCAGCAGGAACACGCCGATCAGCGCGATCACCGAGAACTCCATGCGCAGGATCAGCAGCGCGAGCACCGCACCCACGCCGGCCGAGGGCAGCGTGGACAGCACGGTGACGGGGTGGATCAGGCTCTCGTAGAGCACCCCCAGCACCAGGTAGATGACCACCAGCGCGCCGAGGATCAGCCACAGCTGCTGGCCCTGCGAGCTCTGGAAGCTCTGCGCGGTGCCGCCGAAGGCGCCGCGCACGTTGATCGGCAGCGCGATCGCCGCCTCGGCCTCGCGCACCGCCTGCTGCGCCTCGCCCAGCGACACGCCGTCGGCCAGGTTGAACGAGACCGTGGTCGACAGCTCGCCGCCGTCGTGCTGCACCGAGACCGCGGCCGCGTTCTCGCGGAAGCGGGCGATGGTCGACAGCGGCACCATGGTGTTGGCCGTGCTGCTCAACGCCGACGCGGTGGACGCGTCGCGCTGGCCCGGGTTGGCCGAGCTGCCGGCCGCCGCGCCCGGCGCGCGCGCCGGCACCATCACGTCGTTCAGCGCCGTGGGCCCGCGGGTGTAGCGCGGCGCCCACTCCAGGATCACGCGGTACTGGTTGACGTCGCTGTAGATCGTGCTGACGGCGCGCTGGCCGAAGGCGTCGTACAGCGCGTTGTCGATGTCGGCCGCGGTGATGCCGAAGCGCGCCGCGCTGTCCTTGTCGATCTCGACGAAGTTCTCGACGCCGTTGTCGGTCTGGTCGGTGTTGACGTCGGTCAGCCGCGGGTCGGTCTTCAGCGCCTCGGCGAGTTTCAGCGCCGCGGCCCGCAGGTCCTCCAGGCGGTCGCTCTTCAGCGTGTACTGGATGCTCGCGTTCGCGCTGCGGCCGCCGGCGCGCAGGATCTGCACCGGGTTCAGGAAGATGCGCAGCCCGGTGACCTGCGACAGCTGCGGGCGCAGCCGGTTGATCACCGCCAGCGCGCCCTCGCCGCGCTCGGCCAGCGGCTTCAGGTTGACGAACAGGAAGCCGCCGCCGGCGCGGCTGCCGCCGGTGAAGGCGACCACGGTGTCGACCGCGCGGTCGTGCCGGATGATCGCCACCACCTCGCGCATCTTGTTGCCCAGGGCCTGGGTCGAGATGCTCTGGTCGGCCGAGATGCCGCCGTTGATCTGGCCGGTGTCCTGCTGCGGGAAGAAGCCCTTGGGCACGTGCACGAACAGGTAGACGTTCATGCCGACCACGGTGGCGAGGATCAGCATCACCAGCGCCTTGCTGGCCAGCGCCCAGTCGAGCGAGCGGGCATAGCAGCGCAGCACGAAACCCCAGACCGCCGCGCCGCCGCGCGCCAGCCAGCCGCGCCGGCGCGGCGCGGCCGCCGGGCGCGACTTCAGCAGCCAGGCGCACATCATCGGCGTGGTGGTCAGCGACACCACCAGCGAGATCATCACCGCCGCCGACAGCGTGACCGCGAACTCGCGGAACAGCCGCCCGATCTGCCCGTCCATGAACAGCAGCGGGATGAACACCGCCACCAGCGAGAGGCTGATCGACAGCACCGTGAAGCCGACCTCGCGCGCGCCCAGCAGCGCGGCGGCCATGCGGTCCATGCCGTCCTCGATGTGGCGCGCGGTGTTCTCCAGCACCACGATCGCATCGTCGACGACGAAGCCGGTGGCCACGGTCAGCGCCATCAGGCTGAGGTTGTTCAGGCTGTAGCCGAGCAGCCACATCACGCCGAAGGTGGCCAGCAGCGAGGCCACCGTCGCGACGGCCGGCACCAGGGTGGCGCGCAGGCTGCCGAGGAAGAGCCCCACCACCAGCACCACCAGCACCACCGCCACGACCAGCGTCAGCTCGACCTCGGCCAGCGAGGCGCGGATCGAGTTGGTGCTGTCGGACGCCACCTGCAGGTCGATGTCGGCCGGCAGCGCGGCCTGCAGCTCCGGCACCACCGCGCGCACCGCGTCGACGGTCTCGATGATGTTGGCGCCGGGCTGGCGCGTCACCAGCACGATCACCGCCGGCTGGCCGTTGAACAGGCCCAGCGTGCGGGTGTTCTCGACGCCGTCGATCACCCGCGCGATGTCCGACAGCCGCACCGCCGCGTCGTTGCGCCAGGCCACCACGAGGCGGCCGAACTCCGCCGCGTCGCGCGCCGGCCGCGGCGTGTAGACCTGCAGCGCGCGCTCGTCGCCCTGCAGGATGCCCTGCGGCCGGTTCGCGTTCGCGGCCTGCAGCGCCGCGCGCACCTCGGCGCTGGTGATGCCGTAGCGCTGCATCGCGAAAGGCTCGAGCTCGATGCGCACCGCCGGCAGCGAGCCGCCGCCGATCTCCACGTCGCCGACGCCCGCCACCTGGGCCACGCGCTGGCTGACGATGTTCGACACCGCGTCGTAGATCTGGCCCGGCGTGCGCGTCTTCGAGGTCAGCGCGAGGATGATCACCGGCGCGTCGGCCGGGTTCATCTTGCGGTAGGTCGGGTTGCTGCGCAGCGAGGCCGGCAGGTCCGCGCGGGCGGCATTGATCGCCGCCTGCACCTCGCGCGCGGCGCCGTCGATCGGCTTGCTCAGGTCGAACTGCAGCGTGACGCGGCTCGAGCCGGTGCTGCTGTTCGAGGTCATCTCGTTGACGCCGGCGATGGTGCCGAGCCGCCGCTCCAGCGGCGTGGCCACGCTGGAGGCCATCACCTGCGGGCTCGCACCGGGCAGGCTGGCCGACACCGAGATGGTGGGAAAGTCCACCTGCGGCAGCGGCGCGACCGGCAGCGCGAAGAAGGCCGCGATGCCGGCCAGCGCGATGCCCACGGTCAGCAGCACGGTGGCCACCGGCCGCTCGATGAAGGGGCGCGACAGGTTCATGCCGCGTGCCCGCCGGTGGCCGGGCCGCCGGGTGCCGCCGCCGCGTCCGCGCCGTGCTCCCCGCGGCGCAGGCGCCGGCCGAGGCGGTCGAAGGCGAGGTAGATCACCGGCGTGGTGAACAGGGTCAGCAGCTGGCTCAGCACCAGCCCGCCGAAAATCGCCAGGCCGAGCGGCCGGCGCAGCTCGGCGCCGTCGCCCCAGCCGAACATCAGCGGCAGCGCCGAGCCCAGCGCCGCCAGCGTCGTCATCAGGATCGGCCGGAAGCGCATCAGCGCCGCCTGGCGGATCGCCTCGTGCGGCGTGCAGCCCTCGTGGCGCTCGGCATCGATCGCGAAGTCGATCATCATGATCGCGTTCTTCTTCACGATGCCGATCAGCAGGATGATGCCGATGATGCCGATCACCCCCAGGTCGTTGCCGCCCAGCATCAGCGCCAAGAGCGCGCCGACCCCCGCCGACGGCAGCGTGGACAGGATGGTCAGCGGGTGCACGTAGCTCTCGTAGAGCACCCCCAGCACGATGTAGACGCAGACCACCGCCGCCAGGATCAGCCACAGCTGGTTGCTCAGCGAGCGCTCGTAGGCGCCGCCGGCCCCGAGGAAGGCCAGGCTGACGCTGGCCGGGAAGGCGCCGTCGGCGCGCGCCTGGGCCGCGGCGGCGCGGATCGCATCCACCGCCTCGCCCAGCGCGACGCCCGGCGCGGTGTCGAAGCCGACGGTGGTGGCCGGGAACTGCGCCACCCGCGTCACCTGCAGCGGCGCCGGGCGCTCGCGCACGGTGGCGATGGCCGCCAGCGGCGTGCTGGCGCCGCTGGCGGTGCGCAGCCGCAGCTGGCCCAGGGTCTCCGGCGAGGCCAGCGCGCCGGGCTGGGCCTCGAGGATGACCCGGTACTGGTTGGTCTCGGTGAAGATGGTCGAGACGATGCGCTGGCCAAACGCGCTGTAGAGCGCGTCGTCGATCGCGCTGGCCGTCACGCCGAGGCGGGCGGCGGTGTCGCGGTCCACGTCGACGTAGGCCGACACGCCGGTGGCGCCGGCGTCGGTCGTCACGTGGCGCAGCTGCGGCAGCGTGCGCAGCCGCTGCACCAGCGCCTGCGCGGCGCGCTCGACGCTGGGCGTGTCCGCGCCTTCCAGCGAGACGCGGAACTCGGTCGGGCCGGTCTCGGCGTCGATCGTCAGGTCCTGCGTCGGCTGCAGGTGCAGCGTGACGCCGGGCACCTGGGCCACGCGCTCGCGCAGGCGCTGCATCACGAGCGGCTGTGCATCGCGCTCGCGCTGCAGGTTGATCAGCAGCCGCCCGGTGTGCAGCATGGTGTTGTTGGCCGCATCGACGCCGACGAAGGAGGCCACCGACGCGACCGACGGGTCCGCCAGCAGGGCCTCGGCGGCCTGGATCTGCAGGCCGCGCATGCGCTCGTAGGACACGCCCTGGGCGGCGTCCAGGCGGGCCTGCAGCTGGCCGGTGTCCTGGGTCGGGAACAGGCCCTTGGGGATCACGAGGTAGAGCAGCACCGTCAGCGCGAGCGTGGCCAGCGCGACCAGCAGCGTCAGCGCCTGGTGCGCCAGCACGCGGTCCAGCCAGACCGCGTAGCCGGCCACCACGCGGTCGAAGAAGCGCTGGATCGCGGCGCCGAAGCGCCCCGGGCCGCGCGCGTGCACGTCGCCCAGCCAGCGCGCCGACATCATCGGCACCAGCGTCAGCGAGACCACCGCCGAGATCAGGATGGTGATCGCCAGCGTCACCGCGAACTCGCGGAACAGCCGGCCCACCACGTCGCCCATGAACAGCAGCGGGATCAGCACCGCGATCAGCGAGACCGTCAGCGAGATGATGGTGAAGCCGATCTGGCGCGCGCCCTTCAGCGCCGCGGCCATCGGCGCCTCGCCGGCCTCGATGTGGCGCGTGATGTTCTCCAGCATCACGATCGCGTCGTCGACCACGAAGCCGGTGGCGATGGTCAGCGCCATCAGGCTCAGGTTGTTCAGGCTGTAGCCGAGCAGGTACATCACGCCGCAGCTGCCGATCAGCGAGATCGGCACCGCCAGGCTGGCGATCGCGGTGGCGCGCGCGCTGTGCAGGAAGAAGAAGATCACCAGCACGACCATCAGCACCGCCAGCGCCAGCTCCATCTGCACGTGCTCGACCGACGCGCGGATGCCGGTGGTGCGGTCGCTCAGCACGGACACCTCCAGCGCGGCCGGCAGCTGGGCCTGCAGCCCGGGCAGCGCGGCCTGGATCGCATCCACGGTGCGGATCACGTTGGCGCCGGGCTGGCGCTGCACGTTCAGCACGATCGCCGGCCGCAGCTGGGCGCGCGCGCCGTCGGCACAGGCGCCGGCGCCGGCCCGCGCGGCCGAGGCCGCGCCGCCGGCGGGGCAGAGCGTGCCGGCCCAGGCGCCGAGCTGGGTGTTCTCGGCGCTGTCGACCACCCGCGCCACCTCGGACAGGCGCACCGGTGCGCCGTTCTTCCACGTCACCACCAGGCGGCGGTAGTCCTCCACCGTCAGCAGCTGGTCGTTGGCATTGATGCTGTAGCCGCGCGTCGCGCCGTCGAAGCTGCCCTTCGCGCTGTTGGCATTGGCGGCGGCGATCGCGCTGCGCAGCGTGTCGATGCCGATGCCCTTGGCCGCCAGCGCCTGGGTGTCGGCCTGGATGCGCACCGCCGGGCGCTGCCCGCCGGCCAGCGTGACCTGGCCGACGCCCGAGACCTGGCTGATCTTCTGCGCCAGCCGGGTGTTGACGATGTTCTGCACCTCGGTCAGCGGCAGCGTGTCGGAGGTGATCGCCAGCGTCAGCACCGGCGCGTCTGCCGGGTTGACCTTGGCGTAGACCGGCGGCGCCGGCAGGTCCGCCGGCAGGCTGGAGCCGGCCGCGTTGATCGCCGCCTGCACCTCCTGCTCGGCCACGTCCAGGGTCTCGGTCAGGTCGAACTGCAGCGTGACGAGCGACACGCCGGCGGCGCTGGTCGAGCTCATGCGCGCGAGACCGGCCATCTGGCCGAACTGCCGCTCCAGCGGCGCGCTCACGGTGCGGCTCATCACCTCGGGGCTGGCGCCGGGGTAGAGCGTCTGCACCTGGATGGTCGGGTAATCGACCTCGGGCAGCGCCGACAGCGGCAGCAGCCGGAAGCCGACCAGGCCGGCCAGCACGATCGCCAGCATCAGCAGCCCGGTGGCGACCGGGCGCTCGATGAAGAGCCGCGACGGGTTCATGCGCCGGCGCCGGAGGCCGCCCGCTCGCGGCGCGGACGGGCGCCGTCGCCGGCGCCCGAGGCGCCCCAGCCGGCCGGGCCGGCCGCCCCGGACGCGGCGCCCACCGGCGCCCCCGCGCCGCTGGCGGCCGCCGCGCCGGCCTCGCCGCGCCGGCGCCGCTCGCCGCCGCCGGGGCGCGAGGCGCCGCGGCCCGGGGACGACGCGGCATCGCCGCCCACCTGCACGCGCGCGCCGTCGCGCAGCCGGTCGGCGCCTTCGGTCACCACCGGCTCGCCGGCCTCCAGCCCGCGCGTGATCACGACCAGCTCCGGCGTGGCCTGGCCGCGGCGCACCGGGCGCTGCGACACCGTGCGGTCGGGGTTCAGCACGTAGACGAAGTCGCCGTCGGCGCCGTTGCGCACCGCGGTCACCGGCACCACCACCGCGTCCTTCAGCGTGCGCAGCTCGAGCTGCACGTTGACGAACTGGTTCGGGAACAGCCGGCCCTGCTCGTTCGCGAAGCGGGCCTTGGCCTTCACGGTGCCGGTGCTGGTGTCGACCAGGTTGTCCAGCGTCGAGAAGCGGCCCGCCTCGATCAGCGTGACCCGCGTGCGGTCCAGCGCCCGCGCCGGCAGCGGGCCGTCGGCCAGGCGCTGCATCACCTCCTGCACCTTGTCCTGCGGCAGCGTGAACTGCACGTCGATCGGCGCCACCTGCGTGATCACCGCGAGGCCGGTGGCGTCGTTGGCGGTGACGAGGTTGCCGGCATCCACCGTGCGCAGCCCGACGCGGCCGCTGATCGGCGCGACGATGCGGGTGTAGCCGAGGTTCAGCCGCGCCGTGCCCTCGTTCGCGCGGTCGGTCACGACCGTGCCCTCCAGCTGGCGCACCAGCGCCGCCTGGGTGTCCACGTCCTGGCGCGCGATCGAGTCCTGCGCCAGCAGCGTGCGGTAGCGCTGCAGCGTGAGCTTCGCGTTCTCCAGCTGGGCCTCGTCGCGCTGGCGGGCGCCGGTGGCCTGCATCAGCGCCATCTCGTAGGGCCGCGGGTCGATGGTGGCCAGCAGCTGGCCCTTCTTCACCAGCTCGCCTTCCTTGAACAGCACCTGCAGCAGCGGCCCCGAGACCTGCGGCCGCACCGTGACGGTGGCCATCGGCACCACGGTGCCCAGCGAGTCGAGCAGCACCGGCACGTCGGCGCGCCGCGCGGGCACGACGGCCACGGTGCTGCTCAGGCCGCCGCCTCGTCCGCCCGCTCCCCCCGGCCCGCCCGGCCCGCCACCCGGGCCGCCAGGCCCCGGGCCGCCGGCGCCGGGCGGACCGCCGGCCGGCGTCGCGGCGGGGCGGTGCGTCAAGGTCCACGCGAGCGCCAGCAGCGCGCCCAGCGCCAGCACCGCGACGAGGGTGCCGAGTCCTCGGCGGCGCGGTCGGCCGGGGGGCGGCGGCACGGAGGGGTCGGGGCGGGCAGCGGGCATGCGGGACTTCTTCGGCGCGGGCGGAGGGGGCCGGGCCGCGCGCCGCGCCGGAGGCGGGCGGGACGGCGGCGGGGCTGGGGACGGAACGGCTGGGAGCGTGACGCGCCGATGTAAAGCGCGGACACGCCGATTGTTAAGCGGCGGTTGCCGGCCGCGGCGGCGGCGCGGCCGGCCAGCCCGGCCCGCGGCCCGGGCGGCGCCTCATCCGACGGGCGCGAGCAGCGCGTCGATCGCCTCGCGGTCGCGCGGGCGCACGACGCGGCCGGTCTCCTGGCCGTCGCGCAGCAGCACCAGCGTCGGCCACAGGCGCACGCCGTAGTGCCGACCGAGCGGGCGGCCGCGGCCGTCCTCGACCTTCAGGTGGCGCAGGGTGTCGCGGCCGGCCAGCGCCGCCTGGATCAGCGGCTGCGCGGCCGCGCACCACCCGCACCAGCCCGTGCCGAACTCCAGCAGGGTCCAGCCGGGCAGGTGCTCCACCTCGGCGAGGGCGGGCTCGGGGGCGGGGGATCCGGGATCGGGCATCGGGGGGGCGGGTCGAGGCGGGGCGGGCTCGGGGTGCGGAAGGGCGTCGAAGCCGGGAGTATCGGCGCGCCGCGCGCCGGGCGCCATCGCAAGGGAAAAGGAAGGTCCCGGGGCGGTCCGGGGGCGGGCGGCTGCGGCCGCGCGGGGCAAGGGGCATGCCCGGCCCGCCGGCCCGCCGTGCCGCGCGTCCGCCGAGGCCGGCTGCGCCAGCGCCAGCCTGTGCGATGCTGCACGGCAGGGCGCCTCCCGATGCCGCGCGCCCGACCCGACCCCCCTGCATCGCCGACCGGCCCGAGCCCCGCATGAACGACAAGCACCAGCTGACCATGACCGTGCTGATGACGCCGGACCTGGCCAACTTCTCCGGCAACGTGCACGGCGGTGCGATCCTGAAGCTGCTCGACCAGGTGGCCTATGCCTGCGCCAGCCGCTACGCCGGGCGCTACGTGGTGACGGTCTCGGTCGACCAGGTGAGCTTCCGCCAGCCGATCCACGTCGGCGAGCTGGTGACCTTCCTCGCGTCGGTCAACCACACCGGCAGCTCGTCGATGGAGATCGGCATCAAGGTGGTGACCGAGGACATCCGCCGCCAGGTGCAGCGCCACGCGAACAGCTGCTTCTTCACGATGGTCGCGGTCGACGACGCGGGGCGGCCGGTCGCGGTGCCGCCGCGCGAGCCGGCGACGCCGGACGAACGCCGTCGGCATGCCGCGGCCCAGGTGCGCCGCCAGCTGCGCGCCGAGTACGCGCGCCGCGCGGAGGCGCTGCGTGCACCGGCCGGCGCGGCCCCGCCGGCCGGGCCCGCTGCGGCCGCACCCTCGGGCGAGGCGCCGGTGTCGGGCGGCTGAGCGGCCTGGCGCCCTTCGGCGTCCGGGCCCAGCCGCTCGCGCCCCTCGTCAGGCGCCGCGCAGCACCTGCGGGTCCGGGTCCTCGGCGTGCAGCCGCTCGACCTCGCCGGCGCAGCGCGCCAGCACCGCGCGCTGGTTCACGTAGCCCTTGTCGGTGATCTCGCCGGCCTCCGCATCGGGCGCCCGGTCCAGCAGCAGCAGCCGCGTCGGCACCTGGGAGCTGCCGCCGCCTTCGGCCTGCAGCGTGGCCAGGCCGGCGCGCAGCGCGGCCGCCACCTGCTCGGGCGGCGCGCTGCGCGCCTGCGGGCTCGGAAAGAGCAGCGCGCCGACGCGGTCGCGCCCGTGGCCGG
Source organism: Pseudideonella sakaiensis (assembly GCF_001293525.1). Lineage (GTDB taxonomy): Bacteria > Pseudomonadota > Gammaproteobacteria > Burkholderiales > Burkholderiaceae_C > Ideonella_A > Ideonella_A sakaiensis. The sequence goes on from NZ_BBYR01000044.1 coordinate 38,552, forward strand.
TGATCACCGCATCCTGCACCCAGGGGGCCAGCGCCGACACCAGCCGCACCCGCAGCGTGCCGACCGAGACCCAGGTGCCGCTGCCGAGCTTGAAGTCCTCGGCCACGCGGCCGTCGAAGACGACGCCGCGCTCCGGCCGTTCGGGATCGAGCAGCCGGCCGGCGTCGCCGATGCGGTACCAGCCGTCCTCGTCGAAGGCGGCGGCGGTCAGCGCCGGTGCGTCGCGGTAGCCGGGGAAGACATTGACGCCGCGCACCCGCATCTCGAGCTTGTCGCCGTTCGGCACGAACTTCAACTCGGTGCCCGGCAGCGGCAGGCCGATCACGCCGGCGCGGTCGAGGCGCCAGTGCGCGGTGGTCACGGCCGGGGCGGTCTCGGTGGCGCCCCACGAGGTGGTGAACCACACCGGGCGCTCGCCACGCACCCGGCGCGCCACCGCCTCCAGCCGCTCCCAGCTCGACTGCGGCAGCGCCGCGCCGGCATAGAAGGCCAGGCGCAGCCGCTCGAAGAACTCCCGCGCGAAGGCCGCATCGCCCTCGAGGAAGGGCAGCAGCATGTCGTAGCCGCGCGGCACGTTGAAATACAGCGTGGGCCGCAGCTCGCGCAGGTTGCGCACCGTGCGCTCGACCAGGCCCGGCGCGGGCCGCCCGTCGTCGATGAACAGCAGGCCGCCGTTGGCCAGCGCCAGGTGCAGGTTGTGGTTGCCGCCGAAGGTGTGGCTCCACGGCAGCCAGTCGACCAGCACCGGGCGCTCGTGCGCGAGGAAGCGCCAAGTCTGGCGCATCATCTGCTGGTTCGCGCACAGCATGCGGTGGTCGTTGACCACCACCTTCGGCTGGCCGGTGGAGCCGGAGGTCAGCAGGTACTTGGCCGGGTCCTCGGGCCGGATCGCGGCGAAGGCGGCGGCCAGCGCCGGGCCCTCGGGCGTGCGGCGCAGGCGCTCGAAGTCGAGCGCACCGGGCACCGTGTCGGCGCCCTGGCTGAAGACCCGCGGCACCGCAGGCCCTGCGGTCGCCATCGCCGGGCCATACAGCGCTGCATCGGAGGCATAGAGCAGTGCCGGGTCCAGCTGCTGCAGGATCGCGGCGATCCGGCCGCTGTCGCGGGCGAGGCGCGAGTAGGCGCTGGAGACGGTGCAGACGGGACGCCCGGCATGCATCGCGGCGAGCATCAGCACCGCGTGGTCGAGCGCGTTGTCCGACAGGATCACCACCGGCTTGCGCGCCGGCAGGTCGAGCTCGATCAGCGCCTGGCCGACCGCGCCGACCGCCGCGCGCAGCCCGGCGTAGTCGAGGCGCCGCAGCGAGCCGTCGGGCGCCCGCTCGGCCAGCGCCGGCGCCTGCGGCGTGAGCGCGGCCCAGTGCTCGATCCACTCGCCGACGCAGCGCACGGCCGGCTCCAGCGGCCGCGGATGGCGCAGCACGAAGGCGCCGCCGCCGAGCTCGAGCCGCTCCACCTCCGGCGGTGCGAGCTGCGTGGGGTCGTCGAAGAAGTCGTCCGGCATGCCTGCGCTTCCCATACACTGGTGTATGGGCGATGCTAGGCAGGCGCCCCGGTCCGCCGGATCGGGGTTTGCCCGCATCCCCGCCGATCCGGGCCCGGCCTGCGGCCCCGTGGACCCGGGCTGTCGCATGGCCTCGAGATCACCCGCCACCGTGCCCGCGCCGCCGCGCAGCGCCCGGCCGCCGCTGTCCCCGGCCGACTGGATCGCCGACGCGCTGGCGCTGCTCGCCGACCAGGGCATCGACGCGGTGCGCGTCGACGTGCTGGCGCGGCGCCTCGGCGTGACGCGTGGCAGCTTCTACTGGCATTTCGCCGACCGCGATGCACTGCTGCGCGGGCTGCTGGAGACCTGGCGCCAGCAGGCCACCGAGCAGGTCATCGCCCGCTTCGACGGCAGCCGGGCCGAGCCGCAGGCGCTGCTGCGCGAGCTGATCTCGCTGCCGTTCCGCGGCGCGCCGGCGCGCCGGGCGGCGTGCATCGAGCTGGCGATCCGCGGCTGGGCGCGCCGCCATCCGATGGCGCGCCAGGCGGTGGACGAGGTCGACGAGCGGCGCATCGGCTACCACGCGCAGGTCTTCTCCGCGCTCGGCTTTCCGATCGGCGAGGCGCGCGCCCGCGCCCACGTGCTGTACGCCTACGAGGTCGCCGAATCGGTGCTCGCGGTGCAGGGAAGCGCGGCCCAGCAGGCGCAGCGCCGCGCCCTCGTCGAGGCGCTGATCCAGCAGCCGCTCGCGCCGCCGGGCGAGGCGCTGCGTTCCGCCGCGGCGCGGCCGGCGCCTGCGCCGCGCCGCTGACGGCGGGCCGTCCCCCGTCGGGGGGAAGGCGCGGCGCGGGCCGCGGCCCGGGGCTGCCTAGACTGGCGGCCTTCGGAACGAAGGGGCAGCGTGATGCGTGCGCACTGGGTGGGCGGCTTGCTGGGACTGGTGGTCGGCGCGGCGGGCGGCTGGGCGCTGGCGCGTCTGGCGCCGCCGGCCGGCGGCGCCGTCGGCGGGAGCGTGATGGCGGCCGCCGATCCGGGCCCGGACGCCGTGCGCGCGGCCGATCCGGCTGCCGCGCGCGGACCCGCCGGGCCCGGTGCCTCGGCGGCCTGCCCGGCCGCCGCGCCCGCGCCGATCCCGTCGCCGCCGCCGGCCTGCCCGCCGGCCCTGGCTGCCGCGGCCGGGCCGGCGCCCGCAGCGTCGCGCGGCGCCGGCGCGGTCGCCCTGCCGCCGGCCGCGCCGGCCGTCCCCGAGCCCTTCCCGCTGTCGAAGGAGCACGCCCAGATCCTGCAGGCGCCCGACGAACGGCCGACCTTGCCGCAGCTGCACCGGCAGCTGCTGGACGAGCCGCGCGACGCCGACTGGGCGGCCGCCACCGAGGAGCTGCTGCGGCGCGACCTCGCGGCGGCCAACCAGGCCGGCGACTTCGACATCCCGACCATCCAGTGCCGCCAGACCCTGTGCGAAGTCCTGGCCTTCGGCAACTCCCCGGCCGCGATCCAGCGCTGGCAGGCGGCGATGCAGGAGCGCAGCGGCGCCTGGCGAGAGGCGGCCGGGCTGGTCGGCAACTCGCTGTCGATCACCAGCGCCGGCGGGCGCGCGGTGATCGTCGGCATCCTCGAACGTCGGCCGCCGCGCCGGCCCTGAGGACGCCGTGAACGAACCCGCCCCGCGGGCGCCTGGCGGGCGGCATCGCGCGGGACGGCGGCGCCCACGCGCGGCCGCGGCAGCGCCCGCGCCTTTGTCCGAGATCAAGCCGCGCGGCCGGGGCCCGGCCTAGCATCCGGGCCAGGATGTGGCGGGTGCGCCGACCGGCACCGCTGCGGCGGCGCCGACCGGTCGCCGGCCCGGCCGGTCGGTCGCGCCGCGATCGCCCGGCGCGGGTCCGGCCGCCGGAGGCGACGAGGAGCACGGATGACGACGAACCCCCTGCGCGGCGGACCGCGCGACGAGCCGGAACTGCGGGCCGCGCCCGGTCTCGCGCTGGCCGCCGGCCAGCGCCTGGACCTGGGCTCGGCGGCCACGGTGTTCCGGCTGCGCAGCGGCCTGCTGGTCGGCGGGGTGGCCGACGAGGCGCCGGGCCGGGTCGACCTGGTGCTGCGCCCCGGCGACCTGGTCGGTGCCGAGGCGCTGGCCGGCGGCGCGGCGCTGCCGGGACTGTGGATCAAGGCGCTGGTGCCGTCGCGGCTGGACGGCGTCGACCTGCGCGGACCGGCCGTGCGGCTGGGCCTGCTGGCCGAGGCCTACGGCCAGCTGCGCCGCCAGGGCCGTGACGTGCAGCGGCTGCGCGCCGGCCCGGTGGCCGACCGGGTGCGCAGCCTGCTCGGTCTGCTCGGCCAGTCGCCCGCCGGGGGCGCCGCGGCCGGCGCCGACGCCACCGCCTTCCCGATGCCGCCGCAGAAGCTGCTCGCCGCGCTGGTCGACACCTCGCCGGAGACCGTCTGCCGCGTGCTCGCGCAGCTGCGCGATGCCGGCGAGATTCGCCACGCCGCCAGCGGCCGCTCGCGCTTCACCGCGGCCGCGGCCGTGTCGCTCGGCGTGCCGCCCGCGCCGCCGGCGGCGCGCCGGCCGGCGAACGCAGACGGCGCGCGGCCGCCCGCCGGGGCCTGAGGGGGCCTGCCGGCCGTCGCTCAGCGCCGCGTGCGCTGGTCGATTTCCTGGCGCCGGTCGCGCAGCGCGCTGCCGCTGTGCGGGAAGCACAGCGGGCCCGGGGCCGGCTCCGCGGGGGCGGGTGTCGCCTGCCGGACCGTCGCCACGCGCGACGGGCCGCCGCCCCGGATGAAGTCGATCGTCGACGCGACGGTGGCCTCGTCGTCGTCGAAGTCGCCGTGGTGCCGGGCCCTGGACAGCGCGCCCGTGTCGCGCGGGTCGGGCGCCACCACCAGCCGGTGGCCCGGGGTGGCCAGCAGCGCACGCAGCGCCGTCGTCAGGTCGCGTTCCAGGCCCAGCAGCGGCTCGCCGCCGTTGCGCGACGGCCGCACGACCTCGTCACGCCACTGCGGGACGCGTGGCCGCTCCTCGAGGGCGTGGGACACCAGGTACAGCAGCGACTTGTTGTACAGGTGGGCGCAGTGGTCGTCGCGCTCGCTGGTGTCGTCCAGCAGGTAGAGCGCGAAGCGCCGGATCTGCCCGGCGGCGATCGCCGGCTGGTAGTCGCCGGCGAACTGCGCGTGGCGGCAGGCCGGGGCCCACAGCGTGCAGCTCTCGATGGCGAGCCCGCGCTCGGCCAGCAGCCCCACCAGCGGGCCCAGCAGGATCGCGCCGGCGCTGTGCGCGGCCAGGTGGAGCTCGAGCCCGCGCCCGTCGGCCGCGAGGCCCTGCAGCAGGTCGGCCACGCGGCGCGCCGCGCCGTCGGCACGCTGGCTGGCGCGCAGCGCGTTCTCCTTCATTTCGTCCCACAGCGCCTTGCCGCCGAGTGCGCGCGCCAGCGGCTCGAGCGCGTCGTCCAGTCGGTCGAGCATGAAGTCTTTCGCGGCGTCCAGCACGCCTTCTGGCCGGCGCCGCCGCACGGCGTCCTGCAGCAGGTTGGTGACGGTGGTCCAGGCGTCGCTGTTCCACACGAAGGCGAGCGGGTAGATCTGCGCCGGCAGCATCGCGCGGCGGTAGTCCGCCACGCGCTGCACCGCCGCCGTCTCGCCGACCAGGCCGCCGTGCGCGTACAGCAGCACCCGCCGCGTGCCCCAGGGCGCGGTGACGCGCGGGATGTCCTGCCGCACGAGGCGCTCCACCTCCGCCGCCGAGCTGCCGAACTCGCCGCCGGCGCGCAGCAGGCCGTCGTTGCCGACCGCCACGATGTGCGGCCGCAGGTCCGACTGGCTGTAGGCGGCCGAGCGGCCGGCGCCGTCGGCATGCGCATCGGCGGTGCCGGCCGCCGTCTCCAGCCGCACCGGCGCGCCCAGCCGCGCCACCCACACGTCGGTGCCGTTGCGCAGCCAGTCGTCGTAGCCGATCTGCGCGAAGCCACCGTGGCCCCAGTCCGGGCCCCAGGAGTTCTGGATCCAGAAGCCGCGCTCGTCGTAGGCCACGATCGCGAAGGCATGGCCGCCCAGCCGTTCGTCGGACGCGGCGATCAGGCCGTCGGGGCCGACCGCCGACCAGCCCTGGTGCACCACGGCGGTGGCGTACAGCACGCCCACCTCGGCCAGCGCCGAGTGCATCGCCACCAGGTCGCGGTGGTTGACGCGGAAGTAGGCGCCGAGCGGCCGGCGCCGCGCGTCGGAGGTCCGCTCGTCGGTCAGGCCGTCGTCATCTGGCTGCGAGGGATAGGCGGCCTCGCTGCACACGCCGTGCTTGTGCCAGCCCTTCATCGCGCCGCGCGCGCTCGAACCCTCGTAGCGTTCGCCCGGCCACTCGTCGTAGCGTCGGGCGAGCGTGTAGAGCATGCGCGGGCTGACGGGCACCGGGTCGGGCCAGGTCCGGCGCCGCAGCAGCAGGTAGTTGGCGACGGTGGCCAGGGCGTAGCCGGTGCAGGCGCCTTCGCTGCCCTGGTCCAGGATCGGCACCTGCCACTCGAGGTAGTCGCCCAGCGGCACCTGGGTCGGCACCTCGACCAGACTGGGCACGTACATCAGGTCGCGGAAGTCGAGCGTGTCCGCGCGCGCGCCGTACACGCGCCGCGGCGCGGTGCGGCGGCGCCGGCGAGCGGGCGCCGCCGCGGCGCCGGTGGCCAGGCCCGGCGCGGCGTCCGCCCCTGCAGCCGCAACCGCAAGCGCACCCGCACCCGCACCCGCACCCGCACCCGCTGCCGGTGCGTGGACGGAGGCGGGCGGGTGGGCGCCGGCGGGGGCATCGTCGGCGTGCTCGGGGTAGACGCCGGCCAGCGCAGCCAGCGCCAGCGCGTGGTAGCGCTCGCGCTCGGCCAGCCCGTTCGTGCCGCCGTTGATGCCGCGGGTGATGCCGACGAAGTCACCGGCGTCGGCGCGCGCGTTGAGCTGCCGGTGCGACCAGAACCAGCCCGCCACGCGGAAGCCGACCGCCGGGTCGGCCACCTGCTCCGGCCGCGCCTCCAGGTCCAGCCCGAGCGCCTGGCCGCAGCGGCGGTAGTTCGCGCGGCCGGTGAGCTGGATCGGCCCGCGGCCGCGGTAGCGCCAGCCATCGCCCGGCTCGGTGTTGCCCAGCCGTCGTGCCAGGTCGCCGGGCGGCTCGTAGCGGCGCTGCGCGGCGGTCGGCCCCCAGCGCTCCTCCATCCAGCGGAACTCGCCCGACTCGTGCGCCAGCTGCGCGATGAAGGCCGCCGCGCGGCGCCGGTTGGTGTCGATGCCGAACTCCGCCATCGCGGCGCGCAGCGGCGGCGTGCAGGCGTCGAGCCGGCGGGACGAGGCCTGCCGCAGCACGCGGGCAAGCAGGGCGGGCGTGAGCATCGGGGTCTCCTGGCTGGTTGCCGAGGCGGCCACTGTCGCGCCGCCGGCCCGGGCCCACATCCGTCGTTCTGCCGATGCCGCCGCGCCGGACACGTTCCGATACCGATCGGTCCTTCAGCCCGCCGTTTCCCGGCCGATAAGCGCGAGATCATCCGCCGTCCGCCCGCCCACCGCCCCCACCGCCGATGACCGAGGACCTGACCGTCGCCCTGCCGAGCCCCGACGTGACCGTGCTGCGCGACGCGGAGCAAGGCCAGCGGCCCTGCCTGATCTTCTACAGCGGCAGCGATGCCGGCCGCCGCCACGACCTGGATCCCGGGCGCCACCTGATCGGCCGCTGCGCCGAGGCGCGCATCGTCTTCGACCAGCCCGGCATCAGCCGCCGGCATGCGGAGCTGGAGGTGCGGCCCGGCGAGGTGCTGCTGCGCGACCTGGGCTCGGCCAACCGGACCCGCGTCAACGGCGAGTTCGTCGAGGCGCCGCGCGCGCTGCGCCAGGGCGACCTGGTCCAGCTCGCCAACGTGGTGCTGCGCTACCACGACGGCAACAGCCTGGATGCGCTGCTGCACGACCGCATCTACCGGATGGCGACGACCGACGCCGGCACCGGCGCCTTCAACCGCCGCTACCTGCAGGAGAACCTCGAGCGCGAGGTGGCGCGTGCGCGCCGCGGCCGGCAGCCGCTGTCGGCGATCGGCTTCGACCTGGACCACTTCAAGCGCGTCAACGACGGCCACGGCCACCCGGCCGGCGATGCGCTGCTGCACGACTGCGTGCAGCGCGTGCAGCAGGCGCTGCGCGGCGGCGACCTGCTGTGCCGCGTCGGTGGCGAGGAGTTCGTCGCGCTGCTGCCCGACACCGGCCTGGCGGCCGCGCGGGCGCTGGCCGAGCGGCTGCGCCGCTGCGTCGAGGCCGAGCCCTTCGACCTGCGCAGCGACCCCGGCGGCCACGGCCCGTGGTACGCGCAGACCGTCTCGCTCGGCGTCGCCGAGCTGGAGCCGGGCATGGCCGGCGGCACGGCGCTGCTCGCGCTGGTCGACCACCGCCTCTACAAGGCCAAGCACCAGGGGCGCAACCGCGTGGTGGCCGACTGAGGTTCAGCCGCGGAAGCGGTAGCCGATCCCGGCCTCGGTGAGCAGGTGGCGCGGGCGCGAGGGGTCGTCCTCCAGCTTCTTGCGCAGGTTCGCCAGGTGCACCCGCACGTAGTGCGTGTCCTGGGCATGCCCCGGCCCCCAGACCGCCTTCAGCAGCTGCTGGTGGGTGACGACCCGGTCCGGCTGCGCGGCCAGGTGGGTCAGCAGCCGGTACTCGATCGGTGTCAGGTGCAGCGGCTCGCCGTCGCGCTCGACGACGCGTCGCGCGCGGTCCAGCACGATGCGGCCGAAGCGCAGCACCGCGTCGGGCGTCGCGCTGCCCAGGGCCTGGCGCCGCAGCTGCGCGCGCACGCGCGCCAGCAGCTCCGCGGTGCCGAAGGGCTTGACGAGGTAGTCGTCGGCGCCGGCATCCAGCGCCTCCACCTTGTCGGCCTCGCCGCTGCGCGCCGACAGCACGATCACCGGCGCGGTCGACCAGGTGCGCAGCGCGCGGATCAGCTCGGTGCCGTCGCCGTCGGGCAGGCCGAGGTCGACGATCGCCAGCTCGGGCCGGCGGCTGCCGGCCTCGACCAGGCCGCGCTGCAGCGTCGCGGCCTCGATCACCTCGTGATCCTCGGCGGCCAGGCTGAGGCGCACGAAGCGGCGGATGTCCGGTTCGTCCTCGACCAGCAGGATGCGCGCGCGCGGTTCCATCGCGGCGATGCTAGCCCGGCGGCGCGTCCGCCGCGAGGTCCGCGGCGCCGCGGCTGCCGTCGTCGACGGGGGGCTGGCCGCGCGGCAGCTCGATCGTGAAGCGGGCGCCCGCCGGCCCGGGCGACGCCGGCCGGTTCTGCGCGTGGATGCGGCCGCCGTGGGCCTGCACGATCGCGCGCGCGATCGCCAGGCCCAGCCCGACGCCCGGGGTCGCGCTTTCCTTCTGGCCGCGCTCGAACTTCTCGAACACGGCCTCCTCGCGCCCGGGCGGCAGGCCGGGGCCCTCGTCGTCCAGCTGCAGCGTGACCCGCTCCGGCCCGGCCGATGCGGACAGCGTCAGCGGGGTGCCGGCCGGCGTGTACTTGGCGGCGTTCTCGAGCAGGTTCACGATCACCCGCTCGAACAGCACCGCGTCGAGGTGCAGCAGCGGCAGGTCGGGGTCGACCGCCAGCCGCAGCGGCCGGCCCTGCAGCGTCGGCGCGCAGGCGGCCAGCGCGCTGCCGATCACCTCCTCCAGCGGCAGCCAGTCGCGGTGCAGCGGCACCGCGCCGGCCTCCAGCCGCGCCATGTCCAGCAGGTTCGCGACCATCGCCCCCATGCGCTGCGCCGAGCCGCGGATCGCCTCCACCAGCTCGGCCTGCGCGGCCGCCAGCGCGGGTGGCGTCAGCGCCAGCGTGTCGGCCAGGCCGAGCAGCGCGGCCAGCGGCGTGCGCAGGTCGTGCGAGATCGCGGACAGCAGCGAGTTGCGCAGCCGCTCCGACTCGATCTGCAGCAGGCTCTGCTGCGCGACCTCGATGTAGTGGATGCGCTCCAGCGAGATCGCCAGCAGCGACGCGCAGGTGTCCAGCAGGCGGCGGGCGTCCGGCCCCAGCGTGTGGCGTTCGGCCGGCTGCACCGCCAGCACGCCGCGCAGGCGCATCGGCGCCCGCAGCGGCAGCACCAGGCAGGCGCTCGCGACCAGGGTGTCGGTGCCGAAGCCGGCCGGCTCGCCGCGGTCGAAGGCCCATTGCGCGACGGCGTCGTCGACCGCCGCGGTGGCGCCCGGCAGCGCCACCAGGCGGTCCTGCGCGTCGGCCGCGAGCAGGGTCGAGCGGGCGCCGAACTCGGTGGCGAGGAAGCGCGCGCCGATCTCCGCCACCTGCTGCGGCAGCAGCGCGGCCGAGAGGTCGCGCGACATCTCGTAGAGGCTGCGCATCCGCCGCTCGCGCTGGCCGGCGGCCTCGGCCTGCACCTTCAGCACCGCGGTGAGCTGCCCGATCGCCAGCGCCACCACCAGCATCACCGCGAAGGTGACGAGGTACTGGGCATCGCTGACGCTGAAGGACAGCTGCGGCGGCACGAAGAAGAAGTCGAACAGGCCGACGCCGAGGAAGGCCGCCGCCACCGCCGGCCCGCGGCCGTGGAACCAGCCCACGCCGACCACCGCCAGCAGGAAGATCATCACGATGTTGGTGAGCTCCAGGCGCCCCAGCAGCGGCGTGGCCAGCAGCACCGTCAGCCCGCAGGCGCCGACCGCGGCGGCATAGCCGCGCCACGGGAAGGCGTCGGCCAGCGGGGGCGCCGCGGCCGCCCCGGCCGGCGCCGCCGGGGCCGGCAGCGCCGGCAGGGCGGGCGCGGCCACCTGCACCACGTCCAGGTCCTCGGCCAGCGCGGCGATCCGGTCGGCCGCGGAGCGCCGCCACGGGCGGCGCCGCTGCCCGCTGCGCCCCACCACCACGCGCGCCAGGTTGTGCTCGCGCGCGTAGCGCACCAGCGCCGGCAGGGCCTCGGGCGCGGCCGGCGTCGCCACCGTCGCGCCCAGCTCCTGCGCGAGCTTGAGCACCCGCAGCGAGCGCTCGCGCCGCGCCGGCGGCAGGCGCTGCACGGCCGGCGTCTCCACCTGCACCGCATGCCAGGGCACGTCGAGCCGGGCCGCCAGCCGGGCGCTGGCACGCACCAGCTTCTCGGCCCCGTCGCCCGGGCCGACGCAGGCCAGCAGCGCCTCGCGGTTCGGCCAGACCGGCTGCGCGCTGCCGCGGCGCCGCCAGGCCTGCATCTCCTCGTCGACGCGGTCGGCCGTGCGCCGCAGCGCCAGCTCGCGCAGCGCCAGCAGGTTGCCCTTGCGGAAGAAGTGGGCCGCGGCCCGCTCGGCCTGCTGCGGCAGGTAGACCTTGCCGGCGCGCAGCCGCTCCAGCAGCTCGTCGGGCGGCAGGTCGACCACCACCACCTCGTCGGCCTCGTCGAACAGGCGGTCGGGCACGGTCTCGCGCACGCGGATGCCGGTGATGCCGCCGACGATGTCGTTCAGGCTCTCCAGGTGCTGCACGTTCATCGTCGACCAGACGTCGACACCGGCGTCGAGCAGTTCCTCCACGTCCTGCCAGCGCTTGGGGTGGCGCGCGCCGGGCGGGTTGCTGCAGGCCAGCTCGTCGAGCAGCAGCAGCGGCTGCGCCTGCGCGGCTGCCCACGCGAGCGCGCCGTCCAGGTCGAAGGCGGGCAGCAGCCGGCCCGCGTGCGCGAGCTGCGCCGGCGGCAGGCGCGGCAGGCCGCGGGCCATGGCCTCGGTCTCCGCGCGGCCGTGCGTCTCGACCACGCCGATGGTGAGCGCGGTGCCTTCGGCGAGCGCCTCGTGCGCGGCCGCCAGCATCGCGCAGGTCTTGCCGACGCCGGCGCTGGCGCCGAAGAAGATCTTCAGCCGGCCGCGGCGTGCGCGGGCCTCGTCCTGCTGCACCTGCCGCAGCAGGTGGTCGGGGTCGGGGCGGGCCTCATCCATCGTGGCGTCCGGCCGCGGCGGCCGTTCCCTGCCGCGCGGCGCCTGGGATCCTCACAGCCAGCCGGCGCGCCGGAAGCGCCAGTAGAGCAGCGACGCGGCGCCGGCGATCGCGCCGAGCGCCATCGGGTAGCCGTAGGCCCACTTCAGCTCCGGCATCTGCTCGAAGTTCATGCCCCAGATGCCGGCCAGCGCGGTCGAGACCGCGAAGATCGCGGCCCAGGCGGCCAGCCGCTTGGTGGTCTCGGACTCCTCGATGGTCACCATCGACAGGTTGACCTGGATCGCCGTGACGATGGTCTCGCGGATGCCGTCGACCGCGCCCTGGATGCGCGCCAGGTGGTCGTGCACGTCGCGGAAGTACTCCTGGCTGTGCAGGCACACCGCGGGCACCCGCCCGCCGTACAGCTTGCCGGCCACCTCCAGCAGCGGCGCCACCGCGTGGCGCAGCACCGCCACGCGGCGCTTCAGCGCATACAGGCGCTCGATGTTCGAGCGCGCGCTGCCGGCCTCGAAGATGCGGCCCTCGATCTCCTCCAGCTCGGCTTCCATCGTCTCGAGCAGCGGGAAGTAGCGGTCGACCACCGCGTCCATCAGCGCGTAGAGCACGAAGCCCGCGCCCTGGCGCAGGTGCTCCGGCTCGCGCTCGCAGCGCTCGCGCACGCCGAGGAAGCCCTGGCGGCTGCCGTTGCGCACCGACAGCACGAAGTTGCGGCCGACGAAGATCGCCACCTCGCCGTTCTCCAGCCCGCCGTCCTCGCGCGCCTCCGGCAGCTTCATCACGACGAACAGGGTGTCGCCGTACTCCTCGATCTTCGGCCGCTGGTGGCCGTGGCCGGCGTCCTCGATCGCCAGCTCGTGCAGGCCGAACTCGCGCTGCATCGCGCGCAGCTCTTCATCGCTGGCGTCGCGCAGCGCCACCCAGACGAAGCAGCCGGGCCGCCCCAGCCAGTCGTCGATCGCCTCGACCGGGATGTCGGCGAGCTTGAGGCCGTCCTGGTAGACCACGCAATTGATGAGCACGGGCGGGTTCCTTCCGGGCGGGATCTTCCCATGCGGCGCGGGCTTCAGCGGCCGGCGGCATCCAGCGCGAGGTTGAGCGTCAGCACCGTCACGCGCGGCTCGCCGAGGAAGCCCAGCCAGCGGCCCTCGGTGGCCTGCTCGACCAGTGCGCGCACCCGCTCGGGCGGCCAGCCGCGCGCCCGGGCCACGCGGCCGATCTGGTAGTCCGCGGCGGCGCGGCTGATGTGCGGGTCCAGCCCGCTGCCGGAGGCCGTGACCAGGTCGACGGGGACCGCGGCGGGCGCGGACGGATCGGCCGCGCGCAGCGCGGCGATGCGCGTGCGCACGGCCTCGGCCAGCGCCGGGTGGCTGGGGCCGAGGTTGGAGCCGGCCGAGACGGCGCCGTTGTAGGGCATCGGTGCGGTGGCCGACGGGCGACCCCAGAAGTAGCGCGGGTCGCTGAAGGCCTGCCCGATCAGCGTGGAGCCGACGACGCGGCCATCGCGCCGGACCAGGCTGCCCTCCGCCGCATCGGGGAAGAGCAGCCGGGCGGCGCCGGTCACGGCCAGCGGGTAGGCGAGGCCGGTCAGCAGCGACAGCAGCAGGAACAGGCTCAGCGCAGGGCGGATCATCTGACGCATGGGACGGTCTCCGGAAAGGCGGTGGGCGGGGGGGGGCGGGCGTCAGGCCAGGCCGAGCGCCACCAGCGCGAGGTCGATCAGCTTGATGCCGACGAAGGGCACGAGCACGCCGCCGAGGCCGTAGATCGCGAGGTTGCGGCGCAGCAGCGCCGCGGCGCCGACTGCGCGGTAGCGCACGCCGCGCAGCGCGAGCGGGATCAGCGCGACGATCACCAGCGCGTTGAAGATCACCGCCGACAGGATGGCCGACGACGGGCTGGCCAGCTGCATCAGGTTCAGCGCCCCGAGCGCGGGGTAGGTCGCGACGAAGGCCGCCGGCACGATGGCGAAGTACTTGGCCAGGTCGTTGGCGATGCTGAAGGTGGTCAGCGCGCCGCGTGTCATCAGCAGCTGCTTGCCGGTCTCGACGATCTCGATCAGCTTGGTCGGGTTGCTGTCGAGGTCGACCATGTTGCCGGCCTCCTTGGCCGCCTGGGTGCCGGTGTTCATCGCCACCGCCACGTCGGCCTGGGCCAGCGCCGGTGCGTCGTTGGTGCCGTCGCCGGTCATCGCCACCAGCCGGCCCGCGGCCTGGTGCGTGCGGATCAGCGCCAGCTTGGCTTCCGGCGTGGCTTCCGCGAGGAAGTCGTCGACGCCGGCCTCGGCGGCGATCGCGGCCGCCGTCAGCCGGTTGTCGCCGGTCACCATCACCGTCTGGATGCCCATGCGGCGCAGCTCGGCGAATCGCTCGCGGATGCCGCCCTTGACGATGTCCTTCAGCTCGACGACGCCCAGCACGCGGCGGCCGTCGGCCACCACCAGCGGCGTGCTGCCGCGGCGCGCCACCTCGTCCACGCTGGCCTGCAGCCCCGGCGGGAAGACGCCGCCCAGCGCCTCGACGTGGCGGCGGATCGCCTCCGCCGCGCCCTTGCGCAGCGGGCGCAGGCCGCCGCCGGGGGCCGGCAGGTCGGCGCCGCTCATCCGCGTCTGCGCGGTGAAGGGCACGAACTGGGCGCCGAGTGCACCCAGTTCGCGCTCGCGCAACTGGAAGCGCTGCTTCGCGAGCACCACGATGCTGCGGCCTTCCGGCGTCTCGTCGGCCAGCGACGCGAGCTGGGCCGCGTCGGCCAGCTCGGCCTCGGCGACGCCGGCGGCCGGCAGGAAGGCGCTGGCCTGGCGGTTGCCGAGGGTGATGGTGCCGGTCTTGTCGAGCAGCAGCACGTCGACGTCGCCGGCCGCCTCCACGGCGCGGCCCGAGGTGGCGATGACCTTGGCCTGCAGCAGCCGGCTCATCCCCGCGACGCCGATCGCCGACAGCAGCCCGGCGATGGTGGTGGGAATCAGGCACACCAGCAGCGCGACCAGGGTGGCGAGCTCGACCGGCCGGCCGCCGCCGGCGGCCTGCACCGCGAACAGCGAGAAGGGCAGCAGCGTCGCCACCACGCCGAGGAAGACCAGGCTCAGCGCGACCAGCAGCAGGCTCAGCGCGATCTCGTTCGGCGTGCGGCGCCGCTTCGCCTGCTCGACCATCGCGATCATGCGGTCGACGAAGGTCTCGCCCGGGTCGACGCCGACGCGCACGACGATGCCGTCGGACAGCACCCGGGTGCCGCCGGTGACGGCGGAGAAGTCGCCGCCGGACTCGCGGATCACCGGCGCCGATTCGCCGGTGATCGCGCTCTCGTCGACCGAGGCGATGCCGTCGATCACCTCGCCGTCGGCCGGCACCACGTCGCCGGCCTCGACCAGCACCAGGTCGCCCTTGCGCAGCGACTGCGATTCCAGCGGGTGCCAGTGCAGCGCCGTGCGCGGCGTGCCGCGCGGCGGCTCGCCCTCGAGCTTCTTGGCCCAGGTGGTCTGCTTGAGCCGTCGCAGCGCGGCCGCCTGCGCCTTGCTGCGGCCCTCCGCGAGGGCCTCGGCGAGGTTGGCGAAGAGCACGGTGAACCACAGCCAGGCGGCGATCGCGGCCACGAAGCGGTCGGGCCGTGCCACCGCCAGCGCGGTGGTGAAGGCGCTGCCGACGTAGACGACGAACATCACCGGGTTGCGCCACTGGACGCGCGGATCGAGCTTGCGCAGCGCATCCGCCAGCGCCGGGCGCAGCAGCGCCGGATCGAACAGGGGCAGGGAGGCAGGGGTCGTGGACATGGGGTCACCTCGGCGCGGCTCAGCGGCCCGGCAGCTGCAGCTGCTCGACCACCGGGCCGAGCGCCAGCGCCGGCACGTGGTTCAGCAGGCCGACCAGCAGCACGGTGCCGACCAGCAGCGCGACGAACAGCGGCCCGTGCGTCGGCAGCGTGCCGTCGGTGGCGGCCAGGCGCTTCTTCGCGGCCAGCGCACCGGCGATCGCCAGCACCGGCACGATCACGCCGAAGCGGCCGAACCACATCGCCACCGCGAGCAGCAGGTTGTAGAAGGGGGTGTTGGCGGACAGCCCGGCGAAGGCGCTGCCGTTGTTGTTGGCGGCCGACGAGAAGGCGTAGAGCACCTCGGTGAAGCCGTGCGGCCCGGGGTTGCCGATGCCGGCGCGGCCCGCGTCGGTCATCACCGCCAGCGCCGTGCCGCCGAGCGTCAGCAGCGGCGCGACGAGCAGCGCGAGGGCCACCATCTTGACCTCGTGCGCCTCGATCTTCTTGCCGAGGTACTCGGGCGTACGGCCGATCATCAGCCCGGCGACGAACACCGCCAGCAGCGCGAACACCAGCATGCCGTAGAGGCCCGAGCCGACGCCGCCGAAGATCACCTCGCCCAGCTGGATCAGCACCAGCGGCACCGCGCCGCCGAGCGGCGTGAAGCTGTCGTGCATCGCGTTCACCGCGCCGCAGCTGGCCGCGGTGGTGATGGTCGCGAACAGCGACGACGCGGCGATGCCGAAGCGCAGCTCCTTGCCCTCCATGTTGCCGCCCGGCTGCAGCGGCCCGGCCTGCGCATCCACGCCCAGGCCGGCGAGCAGCGGGTTGCCCTGCTGCTCGGCGCTGGTGGTGGCCACCACCGCGAGCACGAACACCAGCGTCATCGCGGCCAGCAGCGCCCAGCCCTGCCGCAGGTCGCCGACGAGGCGGCCGAAGACGAAGCACAGCGCCGCCGGGATCAGCAGGATCGCCAGCATCTGCAGCGCATTGCTCGCCGCGCCCGGGTTCTCGTAGGGGTGGGCCGCGTTGGCGTTGAAGTAGCCGCCGCCGTTGGTGCCGAGCAGCTTGATCGCCACCTGCGAGGCCACCGGGCCGCGCGCCAGCGTCTGGGTGCGGGCCTGCTGCGGCTCGGTCAGGACCACGCCCGCCGCGTCGCGCAGCGGCTGGCCGGCGGCATCGGTGCGGGGCTGCTCCCAGCGCAGCGTGTCCAGGGTCTGCACGACGGCGTCGGGCGCGAGGGTCTGGACCACGCCCAGGCCGGCGAAGGCCAGCGCGAACACCAGCGAAAGCGGCAGCAGGATCCACAGCGTGATCCGCGTCAGGTCCACCCAGACGTTGCCGACCGCCTGCACGGCGTGGCGCGCGAAGCCGCGCACCAGGGCCGTCGCGACCGCGATGCCGGTCGCGGCGGACAGGAAGTTCTGCACCGTGAGCGCCAGCATCTGGGTCAAGTGGCTCATCGTCGACTCGCCGGCATAGCCCTGCCAGTTCGTGTTGGTGACGAAGCTGATCGCGGTGTCGAAGGCCGAATCGGGCGCGACCGCGGGCAGGCCCTGCGGGTTCAGCGGCAGCCCGCCCTGCAGGCGCTGCAGCGCGACCACCGCCAGCACGCCGAGGCCGTTGAACAGCAGCAGGCCGAGCGTGTAGGCGAGCCAGCCGTGCTCGCGGGCGGCGTCGACGCCGGCGAGGCGGAACAGCGGCGCCTCCACGCGGCGCCCGGCGGTGAAGCGGCCCTCCAGCACCGCGGCCATGGCCCGGCCGAGCGGCCAGGCCAGCAGCAGCAGCACCGCCAGGTACGCCGCCAGCTGCAGCCAGGCGGGCCCGGTCACGCGGCGTCCTCCGGGTGCAGCAGCACCACGACGAGGTAGACGGCCAGGCCGGCGGCCATCAGCCCGGCGGCGACGATCCAGCCGGTCACGAGGCGCCGCCCGTGCGCGATGCACGCGCCTGCAGACGGTCGCAGCCGACGGCGAAGCCGGCTGCCGCGGCCCAGAGGAGGGCGGCGAGGGCGAGGAGAAGGAGGTCCATGCGGGGTCCCGAAGCGATGCCGGGATGCTCCGCGCCGGCGCGTCAAGACGGTGTCAAGACATCGCGTGCCGGCATCAAGAAGGCGTCAAGACGGCGTGCCCGGGCGGGCCGCCCCCGCGGCCGGCCGGCCCCGCCGGCGTCAGGCCAGCGGCAGGCCCTCGTGGCGCGCGACCTGCTCGAGCGCGTCCTCGAACAGCACGCGCGCGCGGCCCGCCACCTGCTGCAGCGCGGCATGCAGGGCCGCGTCGTCCGCGTTGCGGTGGCGGCAGCCGGCGCTGTAGGCCTCGAAGCTGGCCAGCTGCAGCAGCAGCTCGGCCACGTGGCGCGGGCACTCGCAGCTGACGGCGGAGGCGCGCACGGCCAGCGTGGTCAGCGTGGCATCGTCGTAGCGGCGTGGCGGCAGATCGTCGGCCGGTCCCGGCAGTGGCGGCGCCTCCGGCGCCGGCGACATGTCCGGCGCCGGCCGCGGCCCGAGGCCGGCCGCGACGGCCGCGAGCCAGGCCCCGAGCGCCTCGTCGTCGCCGGGCTCGCGCGCCACCACCACGCCGAGCGCGCGCAGCGCCAGCGTGGCGCCGCGGCTGCCGTGCCGGTACAGCGCCGCGACGCGGCCGCGGCCGAAGGCGCGCAGCGCGGCGGCCAGCTCGGGCGGGGCGTCCGGCCGCAGCTGGGGCGTCTCCCAGACCAGCAGCTCGGGTGCGGCATCGGGCCCGGCCGCGGCGGCGGCACGCGCGGCGGCGCGCAGCGAGGCATGCACCGTGATCGCCGCCCGCGGGTGGCCGAATGCCGGCCGCTGCAGCCGCGCCGCCAGCGATGCGCCGACCACGGCGAGCCGCAGCGCGCGGGCACGCCGGCCGGGCGCTGGCGCGCCGGCCGTCGCCTGCCCGTGCGCCTGCGGCCCCGCCCCGGCCGCGGCCGCCGTGGCGTCCGCGGCGGCGTCGGGGCGGGCCGGGTCCGCGTCGCGGCCGGCGTCGTCGCCGGGCCGTGCGGCCGGCGCGGCATCGGCCAGGGCCTGCAGCGTCGCGGTGTCCAGCGTGGCGATCGAGCCGATCGCATGCCCCTGGCGCGTCAGCGCGCGCAGCAGCTGCAGCCGCGCCAGGTCCTGCAGCGCGTACAGCCGGTGGCCCGACGGCGCCGTGGCCGGCTGCACCGCGCGGTAGCGCTGCTCCCAGATGCGCAGCGTCGCGACCGGCATGCCGGCCAGACGCGCCGCGGCGGCGCTGCGCAGCCGCGGGGTCGCGGACTCGTCGTCGGGGAGCGGTGCAGGCATGGGGGTGGTGAGATGAGTCGAAAGTGAGTCGTAATATTGGACTGATTCGGTCTGTTTGTCATCGGTGAGTTCGAAATGAACTCGATTCGCCTATGATTTCGGGATGGAGTCGCCCCGCCGCCCGCCTGGAACCGACGCACCGTGGCGTGTGGCGATCGTCGGCGCCGGTGTCGCGGGCGCGGCCTGTGCGCGCGCGCTGGCCCAAGCGGGCGCCGAGCTGCAGGTGTTCGACAAGTCGCGCGGCCCGGGCGGCCGTCTGGCCACGCGTCGCGCGGAGTGGGTGGATGACGACGGCCAGCCGCGCGTCGTGAGCTTCGACCACGGCGCGCCCGGCTTCGTCAGCCGCGACCCGGCACTGTCGGACGCGGTGGCGGCCGCGTGGTGCGACGGGGCGCTCTGGCGCTGGTCGCCGCGGCCGGCGCCCGCGCGCGGCCGCTCGGGCGAGGCGGCTGCGGCGCCGGCCGCGCTGTGGGTGCCCGGGCCGGACATGCCCGCGCTGTGCCGCCGCTGGATCGGCGCGCTGCCGCTGCAGGCGGGCACCGCGGTCGCGGGCCTGCAGCGCGGCCCCGGCGGATGGACGCTCGCCTGCGCGGGCGGCGCGCCCGGCGCGGCCGGCTTCGATGCCGTGGTGCTGGCGATCCCGCCGGCCCAGGCTGCCGCGTTGCTGGCGCCGCACCGCCCCGACTGGGCCGAGCGCGCGCGGGCCCGGCCGATGCTGCCGACGTGGACGCTGATGGCGCTGACCGACGCCGCCGGCGACGTCGGGCCCGACGGCGACGACTGGGATTGGGCGGCACCGTCCGCCGGCCCGCTGGCCCGCGTCGTGCGCAACGACCTCAAGCCTGGCCGCGCGCGCCGGCCGGGCGAGGCCGCCTGGGTGGCGCACGCGACGCCCGACTGGAGCCGGGACTGGCTCGAGGCGACGCCGCAGGAGGTGTTGCCGCGCATGCAGCACGCGCTGGCCGAGCGGCTGGGCCGCGCGCCGGCCTGGCGCCATGCGGTGGTGCACCGCTGGC
Source organism: Pseudideonella sakaiensis (assembly GCF_001293525.1). Lineage (GTDB taxonomy): Bacteria > Pseudomonadota > Gammaproteobacteria > Burkholderiales > Burkholderiaceae_C > Ideonella_A > Ideonella_A sakaiensis. Next base: position 57,994 of record NZ_BBYR01000044.1, read on the forward strand.
GCTACGCCACGCTGGCGCCCGGGCCGGATGGCGCGCCCGTCGACGGCGACTGCCTGCACGACGCCGCGCTCGGCCTCGGCGTCTGCGGCGACGCCTGGGGCGGCGGCGGTGTCGACGCGGCCTGGCGCTCGGGCCGCGCACTCGCCGCCGCACTGATCGAGGCCCGGCCGGGATCGCAAGCCCGCGGCCGGGATCCCCTTCCTTCGCTTGCGCCCCCCCGATGAGGACCCCGATGGACAAGACCCGACGCACCCTGCTGATGACCGTGGCCGCCGGCAGCGCGGCCTTGGCCGGCGCCGCCCGCGCGCAGGCCAAGCTGGACGAGAAGGACCCGCAGGCCGTGGCCCTGGGCTACGTGGCCGACGCGACGAAGGTGGACGCGAAGAAGTACCCGAAGTACGCCGCCGGCCAGGTCTGCACCAACTGTGCGCTGTTCCAGGGCAAGGCCGCCGACGCCTCGGGCGGCTGCCCGCTGTTCGCGGGCAAGCAGGTGGCCGGCAAGGGCTGGTGCAGTGCCTGGGCCAAGAAGGGCTGACAGGCCTGACGGCGGCTTTCCGCCGACGCCCCAGGCGGCGTGCGACCGCCTGGCCGCCGTGCGCCCGGACGCCTACGCGCGAACGCGCAACGCGCTCGACGGCGCGGTGACCCGGCTCTCGCCCTACCTCACCCACGGCCTGCTCGAGCTGCCGGAGGTGCTGGCGGCGGTGGCGGCGCGGCACCCGCTCGGCGTGCAGCACAAGTTCGTCTACGAGCTGGGTTGGCGCGAGTACTTCCACCACGTGTGGGCGCACCGCGGGGACGGCATCCTGCAGTCGCTGCACGCCGGCCCGCTGCCGGACGCGGCCTATGCCGCGGAGGTGCCGACGGACGTGCGCGAGGCGCGCAGCGGCGTGCCCGTGATCGACCAGGCCGTGCGCGGCCTCTATGCCGAAGGCTGGCTGCACAACCATGCGCGCATGTGGCTGGCCAGCTACCTGGTGCACCTGCGCAAGGTCCACTGGCGCGCCGGCGCGGACTGGCTCTGGGGCCACCTGCTCGACGGCGACCTGGCGAGCAACCACCTGAGCTGGCAGTGGGTCGCCGGCACCGGCAGCCACCAGCCCTACCTCTTCAATGCCGGCAACGTGGCGCGCCATGCGCCGCCGCACTGGCACAGCCCCGGCAGCGTGCTGGACACCTCGTACGAGGCGCTGGACGCGCTGGCGCGCGACCCGCTTGCCGTGCCGGCGACGCCGGCGGGCGAGGGGGTCGACGAGCCGGGCCGCGACGCGGCGCCCGGCCCGTCGTTCGCGGCGCAGCTCGAGCAGGGTCTCGCCGGGCCGGGTGCGGCTGCTGCGCGCGGCACCCCGCCGGTCGACCCGGCAGCGGCGCTGGCCGCGGCGGCCGACGCGGTGCGCGGCCGCGAGGTCTGGCTGGCGCACCCCTGGGCCCTCGGCGATCCGCCGGCCGACCTGGCGCCGGACACGCTGGTGCTCGCGTGGTGGCCCGTCGACGTGCTGTCGGCCCGGCCGTGGAGCGCAGCGCGGCGCGACTTCGCCGCGACGCGGCTGGCCGCGCTGTCGACGCAGCGCTGGGCCTGCGACGGCGCGACGCTGGGCCGGCTGCTGGCCGGTGCGCGCCGCGTGCGGACCCGCGGCGATCCACAGCTCGCCGGCCGGCTGCCGGCATCGGTGCAGGCGCGGCCGGTACCGCGGCTCTTTGCTGCGGTGGAGCGGCCCTGCCCGTCGTTCTCCGCGTGGTGGCGGCGCGTGACGCGCGGCGTGCATGCGCTGGACGACCTGCCGGGGCTGGCCGCCCGCCTGCCCGACGCCGCGACCGGCCGCCCGGCGCCCGGTGGGAGCGCGCCGTGATGCCACGGCCTTCGCGGGGCGTGCCGCGATGACGCCGTCCGGCGCGCCGCCGCAGCTCGTCTGGTTCAAGCGCGACCTGCGCGTGCACGACCACGCGCCGCTGGCGCAGGCGGCCGGGCACGGCCCGGTGCTGGCGCTCTACGTCTACGAGCCGAGCGTGCTGCGCGCGCCGCAGTCCGACGCCTGCCACCTCGGCTACGTCAACGACTGCCTGGCGGCGCTGCGCGCCGCGCTGGCGCGGCGCGGCTGCCCGCTGCTGGTGCTCGAGGGCGAATGTCCCGAGGTGCTGGAAGGGCTGCGCCGCGTGCACGGCTTCCGCACGCTGTGGAGCCACGAGGAGACCGGCCTGGAGGTGACCTGGGCGCGCGACCGGCGCGTCGCGGCGTGGTGCCGGGCCCAGGGCGTGGCCTGGCACGAGCTGCCGCAGAACGGCGTCGTGCGCCGGCTGCGCCAGCGCGACGGCTGGGCGCGCCGCTGGGAGGCCCGGATGGCGGCGCCGCAGGTGCCGGCTCCGCCGCGCATCGCCGCGCCGGCCGGCCTCGGCACGCCCGACGAGGTGGCCGCACGCCACCCGCTGCGCGACGCCGCGTCGCTCGGCGTGGCCGGCGGGCCGCGGCCCGCGGCCGAGCGCGGCGGCGAGCCGCGCGCCCAGGCGCTCCTGGACTCCTTCCTGCACGAGCGCGGCCTGGACTACCGCCGCGCGATGGCCTCGCCGCTGGACGGCGCGCAGGCCTGCTCGCGGCTGAGCGCCGCGCTGGCCTGGGGCGCGATCTCGCTGCGCACGGTGTTCCAGGCCGCCGAGCAGCGGCGCGCCGAACTGCGCGAGGCGGTCGCCGAGGGCCGCCCCGTCGACCCGCGCTGGCCGGCCGCGCTGCAGTCTTTCGGCGCCCGGCTGCGCTGGCACTGCCACTTCATGCAGAAGCTCGAGGACGAGCCGCGCATCGAGTTCGAGCCCTTCTCACGCGCCTGCGAGGGCCTGCGCGACGCGGCGCCCGACGCCGCGCGGCTGCAGGCCTGGTGCGCGGGCCACACCGGCTACCCGATGGTCGACGCCTGCATGCGGGCGCTGCACGCCGGCGCCTGGATCAACTTCCGCATGCGCGCGATGCTGGTCTCCTTCGCCGCCTACCACCTCTGGCTCGACTGGCGCCACTTCGCGGCCTGGCTGGCGCGCCAGTTCATCGACTTCGAGCCCGGCATCCACTACAGCCAGGTGCAGATGCAGAGCGGCACCACCGGCATCAACACCGTGCGCATCTACTCGCCGGCCAGGCAGGCCCTCGACCAGGACCCGGACGGCGTGTTCATCCGCCGCTGGGTGCCGGAGCTGGCCGCCGTCCCGCTGGCCCACCTGGCCGAACCGCACACGATGCCGGCGGCGCTGCAGCGGCACTGCGGCGTGCACATCGGCCGCGACTACCCGGCGCCGATCGTCGACCACGCGAGCGCCTACCGCGCCGCCCACGAGCGCTTCGCCGCGCTGCGCCGCACGGCGCTGGCCCGCGCGGAGGCCGAGCGCGTCCAGCAGCGCCACGGCAGCCGCCGCAGCGGCCTGCCGCCCACCCCCCGTCCGCGGCGCCGCCGCAGCGGCGCGCCCGATCCCGGCACCCAGGGCTCGCTGTGGCCCGAGGAGAACCCGTCATGAGCGAATCCCACCCGCCGGCGCCCGTCGCCCTCGTCACCGGCGCGCGCGGCGGCATCGGCCGCGCCGTGGTCGAGCGGCTGCGGCGCCGCGGCCTGCGCGTGGCCGCGGTCGGCCGCGAGGCCGCCGGCCTCGCCGACCTCGGCGCCGAGGCCGCGATCGCGGCCGACACCACCACGCCCGAGGGGGCCGCCGCCGCGGTCGCCGCCTGCCGCGCGCAGCTCGGCGAGCCGCCGGCCTTGCTGGCGCACTGCGTCGGCAGCACGCTGATCGCACCGCTGCACCGCAGCACGCCGGCCCAGGTGCGCGAGGTGCTGCGCGTCAACCTCGACAGCGGCCTGTTCACGCTGCAGGCCTGGATCGAGGCGCTGCGCGCGGCCGGCCGGCCCGGCGCTGCGGTGCTGGTGTCCAGCGTGGTGGCGCGCATCGGCGTGGCCAACCACGAGGCCATCGCCGCCGCGAAGGGCGGCCTGGAGGCGCTGGTGCGCAGCGCCGCCGCGACCTATGCGGGCGCCGGGCTGCGCGTCAATGCCGTCGCGCCCGGCATGACCGACACGCCGATGACGGCCGGCCTGCTGCGCGTCGACGCGGTGCGCGAGGCGGCCGGCCGCCAGGTCCCGCTGGGCGGCGTGCAGCGCGCCGACGCGGTGGCCGACGCGATCGACTGGCTGCTGTCCGACGGTGCCGCGCGGCTGACCGGGCAGGTGATCGCGGTGGACGGCGGCTTCACCACGGTGCGGCCGCTGGTGCGCTGAGCGGGCCGGGCAGCGCCCGGCCCGCGCCGGCGGTCACGACGCCCGTTCGCGCGAGCGGGCGCCGGCGTCCTGCCAGTCGGGCCGGCCGCGCACGGTGCGCCGGTCCTCGCGCAGCTGGCGCTCGAGTTCCTCGCGGCTGGCGCGCAGGGCCTGGATGAAGTCCGGGCGCGGCATGCGCTGGCGCAGCTCGCCGAACTCGGCCACCTGCCGCAGGTTGGTCTGGCGGAACTGCTCGGCCAGCTCGCGGCTTTCGTAGGCCCCGAGCCCCAGCCCCTGCAGCACCTGGCGGCCGGCCGTCAGCGAGCCGTCGAGCAGCTCGCGCACCGGCTGGTCGGCGCCGGCGGCCATCAGCCGGTAGAGGTGCGGCACGTCGTAGGCCCGCGCGACGATGTGCAGCTGCGGGAACAGCGCGCGCGCATGCTCGACGATGTGCACCGCGTCGTCGCGGTCGTCCACCGCGACCACCAGCACCCGGGCGTGCTCGGCGCCGGCCGCGCGCAGCAGGTCGGTGCGGGTGGCGTCGCCGTAGTAGACGCGGAAGCCGAAGGGCTTCATGTCCTCGATGTGGCGTGAGTCGCGGTCCATCACCGTCGGCGTGATGCCGTTGGACAGCAGCAGGCGGCCGACGATCTGGCCGTAGCGGCCGAAGCCGGCAATGATCACCGGCGAGTGCTCCATCTCGGTGTCCATCGCGCGGTCGTCGTCGAGCTTGCGACGCGTGCGGCGCGCCTCCCAGGCACCGTGCAGGCCGATCAGCACCGGCGTGAGCACCATCGAGACGATCACCACCGCGGTGTATACGGCCTGCGAGGAGGCGTCGATGACGCCGGCCGACGCGGCCGCGGCGTACAGCACGAAGGCGAACTCGCCGCCCTGCGCCATCAGCACCGTGCGCTGCAGCGCCTGCTCGCCGCTGGCGCGGAACAGCCGCGCGACGCCGTAGATCGCGGCGGACTTCAGCAGCATGTAGGCGGCCACCAGCAGCGCGATCGTCTGCCACTGCGCCGCCAGCACCGTCAGGTCCAGCGACATGCCCACCGCCAGGAAGAACAGCCCGAGCAGCAGCCCCTTGAACGGCTCGATGTCGGCCTCGAGCTGGTGGCGGAAGGACGATTCCGCCAGCATCACGCCGGCCAGGAAGGCTCCCATCGCCGCCGACAGGCCCCCCAGCTGCATCCACAGCGCCGCGCCCAGCACCACCAGCAGCGCGGCCGCCATCATCACCTCGCGCGACTTCGCGCTGCTCAGCAGCAGGAACATCGGGTTCAGCAACCAGCGCCCGGCGGCCAGCAGCGCGGCGATCGCACCCAGCGCGAGGCCGGCGTCGAGGGCGCGCTGGGTCCAGCCGGCGCTGCGCGCATCCGGCGCGAGGAAGGCCACGATCGCCAGCAGCGGCACGATCAGCAGGTCCTCGAACAGCAGGATCGAGACCACCCGCTCGCCGCCGGGCGTGCCGAGCTGGCGGCGCTCCTGCAGCAGCTGCATCACGATCGCCGTCGACGTCAGCACGAAGCCCGCCGCGGCGACGAAGGCCTGCGGGCCGCCCAGTCCGAGCCACTGGCCGGCCGCCCACATCAGCGCCAGCGCCACCGCCACCTGCATCGAGCCGAGGCCGAAGATCTGGCCCTTCATCTGCCACAGGTGGGCCGGTCGCATCTCGAGGCCGATGATGAACAGGAACATCACCACGCCCAGCTCGGCGACGTGGAGCATGGTCTGCGGGTCCTCCACGAGGCGCAGCCCGAAGGGCCCGACCACCACGCCGGCGGCGAGGTAGCCGAGCACCGAGCCGAGCCCGAGGCGCTTGAACAGCGGCACGGCCAGCACGGCGGCGCCGAGCAGCGCGACGGTGGGGACGAGGTCGTTCGCGGCACCGGCCATCTCAGGCTCCCACCGCGTCGGCCGCGGCCGCCGGCATCGCGTGCGCCGCGTCCGCGAGTTCCTGCTCCAGCCGCGCGCGGTAGCCGCGCGCCGCCTCGCGCAGCGCCGCATCGTCCAGCCGCAGCGCGTTGTGCAGCACCAGCGGCGGCAGCCAGCGCATGCCGCAGAAGGCGGCCAGCTGCTGCAGCGGCGCCGAGGTCTGCTCGATCGTGAAGTGGTTGTAGCCCGCGGGCCCGTAGGCCTCGGCCTCGCCGCCGGTGGTCGTCACCCACAGCAGCCGCTTGCCGGCCAGCGCGCGCGCCGGGCGGCCCTCGGCGTCGTGCCCGTAGGCCCAGCCGTGGCGCAGCACCTTCTCGAACCACAGGCTGAGCAGCGCCGGGGCGTGGTACCAGAGCAGCGGGTGCTGCAGCACCAGCGTCGCCGATGCGAGCAGCTGGGCCTGTTCGGCACGCACGTCGATGTGGAAGTCCGGGTAGCGCTCGTAGAGCAGCCGCGGCTGCACGCCGGGCAGGTCGGCCACGGCCTCGAACAAGGCCCGGCCGGCGCGCGAGTGCTGCGGGTAGGGGTGGGCGTACAGCAGGGTGATCATGGTGGGTCAGGCCGGGGATGCCGGCGGCCGGGAGACTGGCGCGCCGGCGCGCGTCGCGGCGGCCGGGCGGGGACAGGAGGGCAAGGCGCACAGGGTAAATCAGGTCGGCCGCCCGCGCGTCCCGGCCCGGTCCGCGGCGCCTGCGCCGGACCTGTCCGGCCCCGGCCTCCGGGGGCCTTGGAAGCGCTTGCATCGCCGACCCCGCCCCTAGAATCGCGTCGGTCCGGCGCCGGCGCCGCGCGAAGGAGGAACGGTGTGCACAAGGTAATCCGCAGCCGCAGCGGCCCCCCGAAGGTCACGCTGGAGCAGGTGGCCGAGCACGCCGGTGTGTCGCCGAGCACGGTGTCGCGCATCCTCAACGGCACGGCGGACGTGAGCGAGGAGAAGCGGGCCGTGGTGGCCAAGGCCATCGCCCGCCTGGGCTTCGTGCCGAACCCGGTCGCGCGCGGCCTGGCCGGCGGCCGCACGCTCAGCATCGGCGTGATCACGCAGGCGATCGACAGCCCGTTCTACGGGGCGGCGCTGCACGGCATCGAGGCTGCGCTCGGCGCGGCCGGCTACAGCCCCCTGTTCGTCAGCGGCCGCTGGCACGCGGAGGAGGAAGCCCGGTGCATCGACGTGCTGCGCTCGCGCCGCGTGGACGGGATCATCATCCTGACCGGGCGCCTGTCGGACAGTGCGCTGCGGACGCTGGCCCGCTCGCTGCCCGTCGTGGTGACCGGCCGCCGCCTGAAGGCGGCCAACCTCGTGTCGCTCGACTTCGATCACCGCGAGGGCGCGCGCCTGGCGACGCAGCACCTGATCGCGCTCGGGCACCGCCGCATCGCCTTCATCGGCGGCGTCGCGGAGCACCCCGACGCCGTCGAGCGCGAGCAGGGCTACCGCGAGGCGCTGGAGGCCGCCGGCCTGAAGCCGGATCCGGCGCTGGTGGCGGCCGGCGCCTTCACCGAGCACAGCGGCCTGCAGGCGGTGGAGGGCCTGATGGCGAGCCGGGTGCGCTTCAGCGCCGTCTTCGCGGCCAACGACCAGATGGCCATCGGGGCCGCGCTGGCGCTGTACCGGCGCGGCCGGCGCGTGCCGGACGATGTCTCGCTGGTCGGCTTCGACGACGTGGCCGGCTCGATGTACGCCGTGCCGCCGCTGACCACGGTGCACAACCCGATCCAGGAGATCGGCGGGCTGGCGGCGCAGGCGATGCTGGCGCTGCTGGCCGGCGAGCGGCCCGAGGCCGCGGTGCCGGCGCCCCGCCTGATCGTGCGCGAATCGACGCGCCAGGCCGGCCCCGCGCCGGCGGCCTGACTGCCGGAAACCCGCGGTTGACAGTCGGCGCCGCGCGCCGCGACAATGTGAAAGCGCTTTCACAACCGGTCGCCGCGGGCGGCCCTGCCCCGCATGGACCTGCCCGTCGATCCCCTGCACCGCTTCCCCGAGGACTTCGTCTGGGGCGTGGCCACCAGCGCCTTCCAGATCGAGGGGTCGGCGCGGGCCGACGGCAAGGGCCCCTCGATCTGGGACCGCTTCTGCGAGCGGCCGGGCGCCATCGCCGACGGCAGCCATGGCGAGGTGGCCTGCGACCACGTGCAGCGCTGGCGCGAGGACCTCGACCTCGTCGCGGCGCTCGGCGTCGACGCCTACCGCTTCTCGGTCTCGTGGCCGCGCGTGCAGCCGCAGGGGCAGGGCGCGTGGAACGACCGTGGCCTCGACTTCTACGAGCGGCTGGTGGACGGCCTGCTGGCGCGTGGCGTCCGTCCCTACCTCACCTTGAACCACTGGGACCTGCCCGACGCCCTGCAGCAGCGCGGCGGCTGGGCCGCGCGCGACACCGTGCACCGCTTCGTCGACTATGCGCTGGGCCTGCAGGCGCGGCTGGGCGACCGGGTCGCGGCGATCACGACCCACAACGAGCCCTGGGTGATCGCGACGCTCGGCCACGAGTGGGGCAGCTTCGCCCCGGGGCTGAAGGATCGCGCCACCGCGGTCCAGGTCTCGCACCACCTGCTGCTCAGCCATGGCCTGGCGCTGCAGGCGCTGCGCGCCGCGGGCTGCCGCGCGCGCCTGGGCATCGTGCTCAACCTCGCGCCGGTGCATGCCGCCACCCGCAGCGCGGCGGACCGGGTGCAGGCGCGCATCGACGACGGGCGCCTGGTGCGCTGGTACATGGACCCGCTGTTCCATGGCCGCTACCCCGACGACGTGCTGGAGCACCTGGGCGCCGATGCGCCGCGCACCGAGCCCGGCGACCTCGCGGCGATCGCCACGCCGATGGACTTCCTGGGGATCAACTACTACTCGCGCTCGGTGGCGAGCGCCGACGGCTCCTGGCAGGCCGGCCGCAGCGGCCTGGCCTTGACCGACATGGGCTGGGAGGTCTATCCGACGGGGCTGACCGAGCTGCTGCTGCGCCTGCACCGCGACTGGCCCGTGCCGCCGCTCTACGTGAAGGAGAACGGCGCGGCCTTCCGCGACGAGTGCGTCGACGGCCGGGTGCACGATGCCGAGCGGGTCGCCTACCTCGCCGCGCACATCGCGGCCGTCGGCGCCGCGCTGGCCGCGGGCGTGCCGGTGGCCGGCTACATGGTCTGGAGCCTGCTCGACAACTTCGAATGGACCTCGGGCTACGCGAAGCGCTTCGGACTCGTGCACGTCGACTACGCGACGCAGCGCCGCACCCTCAAGGACAGCGCGCGCTGGTACCGCGACTTCCTGCGCCGCCAGCGCGCGCTGCGCTCGTCGCCGGCCGCCGAACCGGCGCTCGCCTGACATGAAGCCGCCGCGCAGGAAGGGCTGGACCCTGGTCTGGCACGACGAGTTCGACGGCAGCGAGGTGGACCGCGGCAAGTGGGATTTCGACCTCGGCAACGGCTTCTTCGACTACCGCCACCACACCTGGGTGCCCGGCTGGGGCAACGAGGAGCTCCAGTACTACACGCAGGATCCGGAGAACGTGCTCGTGCGCGACGGCTGCCTGGTGGTGCGCGCCGTGAAGGCGCCGCTGCACGGCTGCGGCTACACCTCGGCGCGGCTGAAGACGCGCCGGCGCGACGGCACGGTGCTGTTCGCCAAGCTGTACGGCCGCATCGAGATCCGCGCCCGGGTGCCCTGGGGCAAGGGCCTGTGGCCGGCGCTGTGGATGCTGCCGGTGGAGGAGAGCTACGGCGGCTGGGCCGCGAGCGGCGAGATCGACCTGATGGAGATCGTCGGCGAGCGGCCGCACGAGGTGCTCAACAGCCTGCACTTCGGCTCGACCTACCCGCTGCGCTCGCTGGTAACCACCACGCATGCGCTGCCCGGCGGCAGCCTGGTGTCGGACTGGCACACCTACGCGGTCGAGTGGGAGCCCGGCGAGATCCGCTTCTACGTGGACGAGGTGCAGACCTGCACCTACACCCACTGGTGGAGCTGTGGGCTGCAGGTCGACGGGGCCGGCGTGGAGCCCCGCAAGGCGGCCGAACTGCACCCCTGGCCGGCCCCGTTCGACCGGCCCTTCTACCTCGTGATGAACGTGGCGGTCGGTGGCAACTTTCCCGGGCTGCCGGATGCGCAGACGCGCTTCCCGGCGGAACTGGTGGTGGACTACGTGCGCGTCTACGACAAGGTCGGCGGCTACGGCCCGCCCCGGCCGCGCGGTCCCGGCGTGATGCCCTGGCAGAAGGGCCACGTCCGCGAGCGCCGCTTCTGAAGGCCGCTGGAGACGACCGTGTCCCTTCCCCGCCACCCCGCCCGTCCCCTCGTTGCCGGCGCGCCCGGCGCGACCGGCGCGGGCCCGTCCGCCTCCGAGCCCGGCGCAGATCAGGCCCTGGGGGCGCCCGGCGGGCGGCCCCTGGCGGCCGGGCACCCCGGCGACGCACCTGCCACGCCCATCGCGCACGCCACGCCTGGCGCCGGCGCAGCCGATCCGCTGCGGGCCGCGCTGCGCGAGGTGCTCGCGCGCGGCGTGCACGGGCTGTGCTTCAGCCCCTACCTCGAGGGGCAGGCGCCCGGCTCGCCGGTGGACGAGGCGCAGATCGCCGAGCGGCTGGCGATCCTGCGGCCGCATGCGCGGTGGATCCGCAGCTTCTCCTGCACCGACGGACACGAGCAGACGCCGCGGCTGGCGCGGGCGATGGGGCTGCGGACGATGGTGGGTGCCTGGCTCGGCACCGACGCGGCGATCAACGAGCGCGAGATCGCGGCCGTGATCGAGGTCGGCCGGGCCGGCCATGCCGACATCGTCGCGGTCGGCAACGAGGTGCTGCTGCGCGAGGACCTCGACGAGGACGCGCTGCTCGGCTTCATCCGCCGCGTGCAGGATGCGCTGCCCGGCGTGCCGGTGGGCACGGTGGACGCCTACTACCTGTTCGAGCGCCACCCGCGCATCGCCGCCGCCTGCGACGTGGTGCTCGCCAACTGCTATCCCTTCTGGGAAGGCTGCCCGCGCGAGCATGCGCTGGCCTACATGCAGGACATGGTGCGGCGCACGCGCGCGGCGGCCCCCGGCAAGCGCCTCGTCGTCAGCGAGACCGGCTGGCCCGACCGCGGCAGCCCCTTCCACGGCGCCGTGCCGTCCACCGAGGGCGCGATCGCCTACTTCGTCGACACGCAGCGCTGGGCCGAGGCGGAAGGCGTGGAGATCTTCCACTTCGCCGCCTTCGACGAGGCCTGGAAGGTGGGCGCCGAGGGCGACGTGGGCGCCTGGTGGGGCCTGTGGGACAAGGACGGCCAGCCGAAGTTCACCCGATGACCCGCCTGCAACTGCCGCTGGACAACGCCATCTGCTACTCGGGCTACCGCGAGGGGCAGGACCCCGGCCGGCGCCTCTACCCGAGCGTCGAGCAGATCCGCGAGGACCTGCACATCCTGAGCCGCCACTGGCGCCTGCTGCGGCTGTACGACTGCAGCCTGCACGCCGAGCGGGTGCTGCAGGTGATCCGCGAGGACGGGCTGCCGCTGCGCGTGCTGCTGGGGGCCCACCTCGCGGCCGAGGTGAACAACCCGGGCTGCCCCTGGGGCGGCCACCATGCCGTGGAGACGCTGGCCGCGAACCGACGCGAGAACGACGCCGAGGTCGAGCGGCTGGTCGCGCTGGCCGGGCGCCACCGCGACGAGGTGTTCGCGGTCGCGGTCGGCAACGAGGCCACCGTCGACTGGACCGACCACCGCGTGCCGGTCGAGCGCATGATCGAGCAGGTGCGCCGGGTCAAGGCCGCGGTGGCGCAGCCCGTCACCGTCTGCGAGAACTACGTGCCCTGGCGCGACTCGCTCGACGCGCTGGCGGCCGAGCTGGATTTCATCTCGCTGCACACCTACCCGGTGTGGGAGTACAAGCCGATCGACGAGGCGCTCGACTACACCCGCGCCAACGTCGCCAGCGTAACGGCGCGCCACCCGGGCCTGCCGATCGCGATCACCGAGGCGGGCTGGTGCACCGCGAGCAACGGCCGCGGCATGCATGCCGAGCACGCGGTGCCCGAGCTGCAGGCGATCTACTGCCGCGCGCTGATGGGCTGGGCCCGCGAGGCCGGCCTGCCGTGCTTCGTCTTCGAGGCCTTCGACGAGCCGTGGAAGGGCTCGGACGACCCGCTCGAGCCGGAGAAGCACTGGGGCCTGTTCACCGTGGACCGGCGCCCCAAGCTGCTGATGCAGCCGCTCTACCCGGACCTCGCCTGACGGCGGGCAGCCGCCGCGGCTTGCTTCGGCGCCCCGTGCGGCGCGGGCCCGCGCGGGTCGTCGCCGGGCGCGTGTCAGCCCAGGTACTTCGGCCGCTCGTCCTGGTCCCACAGGCCCCAGCGCGTGCCGACCTCGCCCTCCTGCTGCAGCTTCCACGGCTCGTCGAAGGAGGCGAAGTAGCACACCGGCACGCCCTCGCGGCGCGACCACTGCTGGACCTCGACGAAGTAGCGCATCGCGTTCTCGGCCGTGGGCTGCGCGGCGCCCACCGCGTCGCCCTGGCCCGGCCAGCCGGTCTCGGCGATCACCACCGGCCGGTCGCCGGCCACCGCCTGCACCAGCGCGTGCATGCGGCGCAGGTCGTGCACCGCGCGGGAGATCGGGCGGCCTTCCCAGAACGGGTAGCAGTTGGGCAGCAGCACGTCGCAGGCCGCCACGAGGGCTGGGCGTTCCAGCAGCACGGCATAGGCATCGACACAGCCCAGCGGCACGCCCGCGGGCAGTCCGGCGCGCACGCGGGCCAGCGCGTCGAGCAGCTCCGGCTCGGGCAGGTCGCCGCGCAGCAGCACCTCGTTGCCGACCACCGCGATGTCGACCAGGCCGGCCCGCGCCAGTTCGAGCAGCCCGCGGATCTCGCGCTCGTTGCGCGCGCGGTCGCTGCTGATCCAGGCGCCGACCAGGGTCTTCAGCCCGTGCGCGCGCGCCTCGAGCGGGATCCGCTCGTGGCCCTCGGTGCAGGCGAAGGAGCGCAGCCACCGGGTGTGCGGCGCGAGCAGCGCCACGCGCCGGCGCACCTGCTCGGCCGCCAGCACGTCGCCCGCGCGCTGGCCCGCGCCGTAGGCGCTGTAGCACAGGCCGTGCATCGGGGTGGCGCGCGCCGCGGCGTAGCGCGCGGCGAGTTCCTCCGGCGTCGGCGCCCACGTTTCCTCGTGATCCGCCGGCGCCGGCCCGAGGTCCGGCAGCGCGCGACCGATGGCGCCGGGCGCGGAGGAGCCGCCGGCGCGCGCCTGCTTGCGCTGCGCCAGTTCGGCCTGGACCGCGCGCGCCCGCGGCTCGTCGAGGTCGTAGTGGCGCATGATCCACATCGCCAGCAGCGTGCCGAGGATGGGCACGCCGGAGTAGAAGAGGCGCAGGCCGTCTACGGCGCCGGCCGGCTGCGTGGCCGCACCGGGCGTGAAGGCCACCAGCGACATGATCGCGCCGCTGAGCAGCCCGGCGATCGCGAAGCCGAACTTCACCATCCACCAGTAGATCGCGCCGAAGATGCCTTCGCGCCGCTTGCCGGTGGCCAGCTCGTCGAGGTCGCAGACGTCGGCCGTCATCGACATCATCAGCGTGAACAGGCCGCCGATGCCGAAGCTGAAGAACGGCAGCGCGAGCAGGAACAGCCACGGCCGGCCGGGCACCATGAGGAACCACAGCAGCACGTAGCCGACCAGCGACAGGCCCTGCGACAGCATGAAGGCGTTCTTCTTGCCGACCCGCCGCGACATCCACGCCACCGTCGGGATCACCGCGAAGGTGGTGACCAGCGCGCCGACGCTGCCGAACAGCGTCGGCCAGATGCCGGCGGCCGCCGTGCTGCCCTGGAACAGGTGGTAGACGACGATGAAGAACGAGAACGCCGCCACCGTGTTGAAGGCGTTGAAGATCAGGAAGGTCGCGAAGCACAGCTTGCGGAACGGCGCCGAGCCGAAGGCCTCGCGGAAGCCGTCGAGGATCTCGCGCACCCCGCCGCCCAGGTTGCGCCAGGTCAGCGGCACCAGCTGGCCGTCGTCCAGGCTGGAGCGGCTCGGGATGAACAGCGCCGGCACCATCGCCAGCAGCATGCAGACGACGCCCACCCAGACCGCGAGGTGGCGCGTGGCGGTGTCGGCGTTCTCGAACCAGGCCGGGTCGTACATCACGACCCAGAACCAGGGCGCGATCACCCAGGCCCACTGGCCGATCCACTGCGCGACCGCCATGATGCTGGTGCGCTCGTGGAAGTCGTCGCTCATCTCGTAGCCGATCGCGACGTAGGGGATGCTGAACAGCGTCAGGCCCGCGTAGAAGACGAAGGACCAGAACAGGAAGTACAGGAAGTTGTGGGTCAGGCCGTCGGCGCGGTCGAGCTGCCACATCGCGACGAAGGACACGCCCATCACGATCGCGCCGAGGAACACGTAGTGGTGGCGCCGGCCCCAGCGCGAGCGGGTGTTGTCGGAGATGAAGCCCATGATGGGATCGGTCACCGAGTCGAACACCCGCGGCAGGAAGAACAGGATGCCCCACATCCAGCCCGGGAAACCCATGTCCTGGACCAGCACCACCATGAAGATGCCGAGCGCGGCCGGAAACATCTGGTTGGCCAGCATGCCCAGGCCGAAGGCGACCTTCTGGCCGAACGGGACCGGTGCGGAGCGGGGCTGGGACATGGGGTCTCGGGGTGAGGCGGCGGGTCAGGGCGCGAGGTCGATCTCGACGGCCTCGACGCCGCGCGGGTCGAAGCGCGCACCGGGGTGCTCGGTCCAGCACCCGTCGCGGCAGGTGCGCACGCGCAAGCCCGCGCCGATGCGGATGCGGAAAGGCACGCGTGCCAGCGTGAAGGCGAGCGCGCCGCCAGGCGGGATCTCGCTGCGCTCGACCAGCACGGGGTCGATGCGGACCATGCCGTCCGCGAAGCGCAGGCCCAGCTCGCCCCAGCGGGTGAGGATCTCTTCCTTCACCTGGCCGGTCATGCCCGGCTGCTGCGCGCCGCCCTCGGCCGGGGTGTGGCTGTAGGGATCGGCCGGGAAGGCGCCGTACTCGGCCGCGCTCTTGCGGTAGCCGAGCCCGTCGCGCACCCGCCGGTAGTGGGCCACCAGCGCCGGCAGCTCGGCTGCGCCGGCATCCGAGGCCGCGAACACGCAGGCCTGCACCTTGAGCAGCAGCTTGGCCACCATGTGCCAGTAGATGCAGCCCAGGCCCTCGTAGGCGAACATGGTCCCCGAGCGCCCGGTGAAGCGGTGGTGCGCCAGCAGCCGGTCGTAGGCCTGCGCAAGCGGCGCGAGCGCGTCGCCCCAGTCGCGGCCGGCGGCCTCGAGGTCGCCGCGGTTGGCCAGCGCGGGTGCGAAGCGCACGGTGCCGTCGTGCTGGCGTTGCAGCAGGTCGGTCCGGCCGGCGCGCAGGATCGCCTGCGTCACCGGCAGGGCGAGCGCGGGCCCGTCCAGCCGGTTGCGCTCGAGGAAGCGGGGCAGGGCACGGTCCGGGTAGAGCAGGAAGCTGCGGCGGACCGGGTCGTGCAGCGGGCTGGCGAACAGCGTGTCGAGCAGGCGCAGCGCGTCGGCGTGGGAGAGCCGCCCGCTGGACAGCATTGCGACCTGGCCTTCGAGCATCGGGTACAGCCGCTCCAGCGTCGCCTGCCCGGGCACGGACAGGTCGACCAGCAGGTAGCTGTCGAACAGCCCGTCCGGCCGCCGGCAGCGCGCCAGGCTCGCATCCACCAGCGGCAGCAGCCGCTGCGCCAGACCGACCAGCAGGCCCGCCGGGGCGCGGGCCGGCACGCGCCCCTCGGCACCGCGGGAGGCCTGCGCCCGCCAGCCGTCCAGCAGGCTGCCGGCGCCGTCGAGGTAGGCGCGGCGCTGCACGGGATCGTCGCAGGCGGACAGCGGTGTGCGGCTCACCAGCGCGTCCAGCGCCTCCAGCGCCTGGCAGGTCGACGCGGGCAGGTCGAAGGGTGCATGGGCCGCGGGCCAGTCCACCAGGAAGCCGAGGAAGCGCCGCAGGTGGGCCAGCGTCACCGCGGACACGCCCTGGCCGACCAGCGCATTGTTCGCGTCGTTCCACTCGGGCCGCTGGGTGTGCATCCACAGCCCGCCGCCCGGCAGCAGGCTGCCGGCCTTGGCCAGCACGATGGTCGCGAGCTTCTCGCCCAGCGTGGCCAGCACCGGCTGCCCGTCGGCGTCGCAGACGAGGCGGCCATCGCTGCCGAGCACCGTCGCGCGGGCCAGCGCCCGCGCGTGGGCGTCCGCGTCGAAAACCAGCGTGGACTTCGGCCGTGCGGTCTGCTCGGCGTGCGGCCGCAGCCGGTAGGGCACGTCGGCGAAGCCGTGCAGCGGGCGGTCCCACCAGCCGTCCAGCAGCGCCGGGTCGCGCGCCCGCGCCGCCTCCATCAGGCGCAGCAGGTAGATGACCTGGTGGTCGCCCCAGTAGCCGATCTGGCTCCAGGGGTCGTCGGGCTCGATCACCTCCCAGTCGATGCCGGCCCGGCCGATGCGGTAGGGGTTGTAGCCGTCGGGCGTCATCGCGCCGAGGAAGGTGGCGATCATCGAGCCGGCGTAGTCCGGCGCGCTGGCGAGCAGGGCCTCCCAGTTCTGGAAGATGTCGCGCCAGTTCCCCTCGTGGTTCAGCACGCGGCGCCCCGCCGCATCGCGCACCTGGACCGAGAAACGGTTCCAGGGCCGGCTGGGATCGCCATGGCGGCGGCTGAAGGTCAGCGGCAGGTAGGCCAGCAGCAGGCGCTCGCCCTGCGGCCCGGCGGCCGCGCGCGCCGCGTCGATCGCGGCCGCCCGCTCGATGCGCGGCGGCCACGCCGCGAGGGTGTCGGCCAGCCGCGCGGCGGTCGGGCGGTGGCGCAGCGCAAGGAAGTCGCGCAGGTCGTCGCGGTCGAGCGAGGTCCCGTCGGCGAAGACCCCGCCGCGCATGATGTTGAACAGCACGTTGGCCCGGTGGTGCGCAGCGGCCATCGGGTCGGCGGAGACTTGCAGGCCGTCGGCGCAGGCCAGCAGGTGGTCCAGGCCGGCGGTGTTGGCGGCCACCGCGGCGCGGATCTCGGCCTCGGTGCCGCCGCCGTTCTCGAGCCGATACAGCAGCTCGGCCACCTGCACCTGCGAGCGCGGGGCATCGATGACCTGGTGCCAGGCCAGGCCCGCCGTCTCGACGCCGGCCTCGAACTGCACCAGGAAGGCGCCGCGGCGGCCGCGCGTGAGGTCCTCGGCCTGCACCGCCGCGCCGCGGCAGAAGGCGGGCACCTGTGCATCGGACAGCAGCGTGCGGCTGCCCGCGGGCACGCCGGCGTGCCAGGCCACCAGGGCCTCGAAGCTCTCCTTGGGCTCGGCGCGGTCCCAGATGCGGGCGTACAGCGTGTACAGGCCGAACCGCCCGCCGGCCGCCGACTCGTTCCACTTGTAGGCGTCGGCCAGGCTGCTCATCGTGGTGGCGTGCGCAACGCTCAGGCCGGGGGGCACCAGGTCCAGCAGCCCGTCGAGCACCTGCACGCGCACCAGGCCCGCGTCGGCGCGCAGCCGCACGCGGCGCACCAGGCCGAGCGTCGCGGTGCTCGACCACTCCTGCTCGACGTGCAGGCGGCCCGAGGGGTGCGTCTCGCTCAGCCGCAGCCGGGTGCCGGACAGGTTCTTCCAGACCGAGCGCGCACCGCCGCCGCCGACCACGTGGCGGGGCGCGAAGGGTTGCCACAGGGCTGCCGCCGGGTCGTCGGGCAGGCGGATCCAGGTGCGCGGCCCGGTGTGCTCCCAGCGTCGGTGGATGCGGTCGACCGTCTCGTAGGGGAAGAACGAGCCTTCGGCGTCGCGCCGTCCCGCGGCCAGCGAGCCGGCGGTGGAGACGAAGGCCCAGACATCGCTGTCGCCGGCCAGCGCGACGAAGAAGGGCGGCGCGTCCTCGCAGCCGTCGATGCGGTACCAGGTCTCCCCGTCGTCCTCCACGAAGCCACCGCGCAGGCCGCTCATGCCGGGTCGTCCAGGGGCCGGGGGCGGGGCGGCGCGCGCGCTCAGCGGGTCCAGCGGACGGCGTCGATGAACAGGCGCTCGCGCAGCCCGGCGTTCGCCGGCTTGCCGGTGAAGGCATAGCGGTCGGCGATCACGAAGCGCGACAGCACCAGCGACAGGTCGAGCTTGGGATTGACCGCCACGAAGTCGGCCAGCGGGATCGACACCGTGCACCAGGCGCCCGTGTTGCAGTAGCCATAGCGGCCGGGCGCCAGCTGCAGGTAGGCCTCCTGCGTCTCGCGGTCCTGCGTGTCGGTGGAGATGCCGACCTCGATCGCACCCGGGTAGGTGGTGCTGACGAGGAAGCTGAGCCGTCCCGAGGCCTGGAAGGCCGACAGGTTGTCCGTCGCGCCGGTGGGCGACTGCCGCAGCAGGCCCCAGCCGTAGCTGGCCGGCTGCGGCGTGATCTCGAGGCTGCGCGACGGGTCGCCGGGGCCGAAGACGGCGCTGGTCTCGGGGAAGGCGGCCGTCGTGCCGTCGAAGGCGTCCCAGCGCAGGCCCGTGGGGCGGAACTCGCCGGCCTCGGCCGGCAGGTCGGAGTAGAGCGTGTAGCGGCTCGCGGTGATCGCCGGGTTCACGGTCGGCGGCACGAAGTAGGTGGCGTCGGCGTCGGTGTAGACCCCGTTGCCGTCGGCGTCGTTGGCGGCGATCACCGGCTCGTAGGTCCAGGTGGCGGTGCCGGCCGGGCTGCCGTCGGCATTCAGCGCCTGCACCGCATAGCGCGCCTGGCGCTGCACGTTGAACAGGCCCCACTTGTCGTCGCCCTGCTTCCACGGCTCGTCGAAAGCCTCGAAGTAGAACACCTGGCGCGGCGCCCGGCCGCCGGCGCGGCCCTCGGCGACCCAGGCCTGCAGCCGGTCGAGGTACATCTTCTGGTTGACCGGGTGGGCGCGGAAGCGCTGGCGGCCCACGTCGACCGCGTTCCAGCCGGTCTCGCCGACGATGATCGGCAGGTAGGACAGGCCCTTCGCGTCCAGGTGGTCGCGCGCCTCCAGGTACTGGCGGCGCGTCTCGGCGATCGCCGCGTCCATCATCGCCACGGCGCGCTGGGCCTCGGGCACCTGGGTGAACTTCCACTGCCAGCGCGTCGGGTCGAACCAGGTGTCGAGGTTGGCATAGGTGTGCAGCGCGGCGTAGTCGATCACGTCGGTGATGACGGTCGGCGCGCTGGCCCAGAACGCGTAGTTGTCGTCGGTGGTCACCGGCTGGGTGATCTGGCTGCGCACGCTGCGCAGGTAGTCGGCCATCACCGGTGGCGCGATGCGGTTGAAGGCCCAGCTCACCATCGTCTCGTTGCCGACGCTCACGGCCAGCACGGTGTCGCGGAACTCGTTGGCCAGCGCCACGCAGCGGGCGATCTCGGCGCGGCTGGCGGCTTCGCTGCTGCCGAGCACGAAGGCGCCGAGCTGCACCTTGATGTTCAGGCGGTCGTCGCGGATCACCTCCAGCGTCTGCCGGGCCACCTTGTCCGAGCTGTCGAACAGCCGGATCGCGCGGAAGCCGGCGGCCAGCAGCAGGTCCAGGTCCTGCCGGATCTGCGCCTTCGTAATGACCTCGTCGGCCAGCCCGGCCTCGCTGGTGGCGGTGCGGTAGGGCGAGTAGGCCACGGCCTTGCGGCTGGTGAAGTCCGCCGGCAGCGGGCGGATCGTCACGCCGGAGTAGGGCACGCCGCCGCCGCCGCCGCAGGCGGACAGCACCGCGGCGAGCAGCAGGCCCAGGGCGAGGCGCAGGACGGCGAGGCCGGAACGCGGTGGGATCATGGCGGGCTCTCGAGGGGTCAGAAGGTGTAGGTCGCGCCGACGCCGAACCAGTTGCCGTTGCGTTCGACGCGCGAGTCGATGCCGGTGAAGGCCTGGTGGCTCGGCATGCTCAGCGGCGCGAGGCCGCGGCGGCCGTAGTTCACGAAGCCGAGCACGGCGTTCAGGCGCAGGCCGCGGCCGACGTCGTAGTTCAGGCCCAGGGTGCCGAAGCTCGCGCTGTTGGACTGGCCGCGCTCCTGCGGGTTGTCCGTCGAGGCCTTGCCGAGGTGGACGAGGCCGGTGTACAGCGCCAGCTTGTCGTTCACGCGGTAGCGCGCGCCCAGCACCAGGTCGACCGAGCGGGCCGCGTAGCCGCGGTAGACGCCGCCGCCCAGGTCGGTGCCCCAGTTCACGTTGAAGGGGTTGTTCCAGATGTCGAAGCCGGCCGGGTTGTCGACGCGGGACTGCAGAAAGACCGCGTACGCGCCGCTCCAGCGGTTCGCCCGCACGCCGGCGGACAGTTCCACGCGGGCGTCGACCTTGTAGCGCGCCATCAGCATCGCGATGCCCTGGCTCGATCCGCCCAGGGACTGGTCGAAGCGCGCGTCGTAGAACAGGCTGCTGAAGGGCGCGTGCCCGAAGGCGACCGGCGGCCCGTTGCGGCCTTCCTGCAGCATCAGGTCCAGGCCCAGGTCGCCGCGCCGGTACTGCAACCACAGCTCCCAGAAGCGCGGCTTGTTGCGCGTCCAGCCGCGCTTGCCGAGGTCGTAGGTACCCTCGACCACCAGGTCGCCCTCGGCCACGTCGAAGGGGCGCGAGGTGTAGCGCAGCGCACGCGTCAGCAGGCCATAGCCGGCGCCCGACGAGGCCCACGGATCGCCGACGCCGATGTCGGTGCCGAAGGGGTAGTCGGCCATGCTCCAGGCGCGCGTCTGCATCGCGCCGACCGAGAGCCGCCCGTAGTCCTCGTGCGCGAGGGCCAGGCTGCGGTCGTAGAGGAAGCCCTTGAAGTCGGGCGCGCCGTCGCGCCAGCGCTGGCTCAGCAGGCCCGACAGCTTGAAGCCGCGCGGCAGGTCGAAGCGCGCGCCGAGGTAGGGCTGGAACAGCGTCACGTGGGTCGTGCCGGCGCCGTAGCCGACACCCTGCACCAGCTCGTCCGCCCACTCGAACTCGCGGCCCGCGAACTTGTCGACCTGGCAGCGCTCCTGCGGGCACTCGCTGCTGATGCGGGTGACGTCGACCTTCGCGAACCCGGTCAGGCTGAACGGGCCGAAGTCGATCGCACTGGCGCCGCTGGCCCAGCCGAGCGACGCTGCCGCCAGCAGGGCCCGGCGGGCGGTCCTCGCGATCCGTGTCGTGCTTGCGTGCAGGAATGGCATGGGGTCTCGCTCGGCGGTGTTCGCGGGTCGTGCGAAGGGTGGGTGCGATCGTGATGAAAGCGCTTTCACAGCATAGCGATGGCGTGCTCCGATCGTCAATGTCGACCTCGTCCGTGTTTTCCCGCCCCCGGGCCGCGGCGCCGAAAGGGCATCGACACCGGGTAAACCAGGGATCATTTGAAAGCGCTTTCATAGACAATCCCGGTTCTCGAAGTCCGGTGTATGCGGGGGCAGGGCATGGCAGTCAGGAAGTGGTTCGCGGGGCTGTTGCTCGTGCTGGCGGGCGCCGGCGGTGCCGGTGGCGCGGCGGCGCAGCTCGTGCCGACCGGCTCGGGTGCCTACCACGTCGGGCCGAAGGCCGGCGACAAGGGCCTGCCGCCGGCGCCGATGCGCACCGACGCGATGCTGCGGCAGGCGGCACCGACGAGCCAGTGGTACTCGACGCTGATCTTCAACCCGACGCCGCTGCCCATCTTCGTGCAGCCGATGACCGTGCGCACGACGGCCCAGGGCTTCGAGATGGCGCTGCCGGGCAAGGAGGTGACCGTCACCGAGCGACGCGACACCGAGGTGGCCTATCCGCACCGGGATCCGCTGCTGCTGTCGCCGCTGGCCTTCGAGCCGGGCCCGGCGAAGCTGGCGGGCGTGGGCGACTGGTCGATCGACGTCTCCTTCGCGCGCGGCGCCGATGACTTCCGCGTCACCGTGGCGCACGGCAACCCCTATGCCTACCTGCAGCTGTCGCGCGGCGACCTGCGGCTGCGTCTGCCGGCCGCCGGCGAGCGCTTCGACGGCGGTGGGGCGCCGAACGTGCTCGCGCTGCGCGTCAAGGGCAAGGCCTACGCGCTGTTCGGGCCGACGGGGGGGCGCTGGGAGCCGGTCTCGCCCACGGAGTGGATCCTGCGGCTGCCCGCGGACCGCCGCTACCTGTCGGCGGCGGTGCTGCCGGACGACCGGCCGGCCACCCTCGCGCTGCTCGCCCGCCACGCGCAGGTGCACCTCACCGGCAGCCGCGTGCAGTGGCGCTACGACGCGGCAGCGAGCCAGGTCGAGACGGTCTTCACCGCGGTCACCCGGACGATGGAGGGCGAGGACGTGGGCCCGCTCTACGGGCTCTACCCGCACCACTGGCACGCCAACCCGTCGGTGGACGGCCGGCTGGGCCCGGCCTACGAGTCGGTGCGCGGGCCGATCCGGCTGCTCGCGGCGCCGTCCTTCGCCACGCGCCACCGCTACGTGGGCTTCGTGCCGTACTGGCCGGGCGTCGGCGAGTCGCCGCGCCGCGCCGAGCTCGGCGACGTGCTGAAGTCCGACCTGCGCAATGCCCGTCGGCTGATGCTGCCGGAGGGCCAGAGCGCCTACTGGCAGGGCAAGGGCCTGCAGCGCATCACCAAGCTGCTCGACGTGGCGGAGCAGCAGGGCGACCGGGAAGCCGCCGCCCAGCTGCTGGCGATGCTGAAGAAGCGCGTCGAGGAGTGGTTCAGCGGCGAGGACCGCAAGCGCTACTTCTTCGTCGACCGCTCCCTCGGCGCGGTGGCCAGCTACCCGGACGAGTTCTTCGCCATCGCGGAGATCAACGACCACCACTTCTGGTATGGCTACTGGATCCGCGCTGCCGCCGAGATCGCGCTGCGCGACCCGGCCTGGGCGGCGCCGGAGCGCTGGGGTGCGATGGTCGAGCTGCTGGTGGCCGACATCGCCACCGCCGAGCGCGGCCGGGCGGACTTCCCCTTCCTGCGCAACTTCGACCCGTACGAAGGCCATTCCTGGGCCAACGGCCTGGGGGGCGTCGGCGAGTACGGCCAGTTCGGCAACAACCAGGAGTCCTCGTCCGAGGCCATCAATGCCTGGGCGGGCCTGATCCTGTGGGGCGAGGTGACGGGCAACCGCGCGCTGCGCGACCTGGGCGCCTACCTGTACGCCACCGAGGCGCAGGCCATCGCGCACTACTGGTTCGACGTGCACCGGCTGGTGCTGGCGCCGGAGTACCGCAACGTGGACGTGGCCCAGCTGTTCGGCGGCAAGTACATCCACAACACCTGGTGGACCGACGATCCGCGACAGGCCACCGGCATCAACCTGCTGCCGATCACCACCGCGTCGACCTACATGGCCGCGCATCCCGACTACATCCGTCGCAACCTCGGCGCGCTGAAGGACGAGCAGGCGGTCTTCGCCGCCCGCGGCAAGAAGGTGGATCCGCCCGACATCTGGCAGGACGTGTTCGCGAAGTACCAGGCCCTGGCCGACCCGGCGCCGGCGCTGGCGCAGTGGAACCGCTGGGGTGCGGTCGAGCTGGGCGAGACGCGCTCGCACACGCTGCACTGGCTGCTCAGCCTGAACGAGCTCGGCACGCCCGACCCGGACGTGGTGGCGGACACGCCGCTGCATGCCGTGTTCCGCCGTGCCGACGGCCGCCGCACCCACCTCGCCTTCAACGCCGGCCGCGCGCCGATCACGGTGCGCTTCAGCGACGGCACGCGGCTCGAAGTGGCGCCCGGGCAGCTCGCGCGCAGCCCCTGAGCGCCGCCTAGGGAAAGCCTCCATCGCCCGGCGCTTGCCATCCGATGCGCGCGCCCCTATTGTTGTGAAAGCGCTTTCACATCGCACCGATCCAGGCCCGCGTCGGGCCTTCCGGAGACACCCCATGCCGAACTGCCTCCTGTTCCGTCCCTTGGCCGCGGTGACGCTGCTCGCGGCTGCCGCCCTCGCCGCCTGCGGCGGCGGCAGCGCCGAGCCGCCGCCGCCGCCGGTCGGCAGCCCGCCGGCCGCCGCCGACACCACGCCGCCCACGGTGACGATCGCCAACGACATCGCGGCGCCGGTGGCGAGCGGCCCTGTGACCTTCACCTTCGTCTTCAGCGAGGACGTGGGGACCAGCTTCACCGCGTCCGACGTGACGGTGAGCGGCGGCAGCGCCGGCAGCTTCACGCGCGTCGGCGGCACCCAGGCCACGCTGGTCGTCGTGCCGACGCCCGGCGTCGGCGGGCGCATGACCGTGAGCGTGGCTGCCGGCAGCTTCAGCGACCTCGCGGGCAACGCCAACACCGCCGGCGCGAGCGCCTTCAAGGATTACCTCGCCTCGCAGACCATCGCCTTCACCGACCCGGGCAGCCAGACCATCGGCACCGCGCCGCCGGTGCTGTCGGCGGTGTCGAGCTCGGGCCTGCCGGTGGCCATCGCGTCGACCACGCCGTCGGTCTGCACGGTGAGCGGCAGCGCGCTGACCCTCGTCGCCGCGGGCACCTGCAGCCTCACGGCCAGCCAGGGCGGTGACGCGACCTATGCCGCGGCAGCACCGGTGACGCGCAGCTTCGCGGTCTCCGGCGGCGGCGCGCCGCGGCCGCTGACCTTCTCCTCGGGCTTCGCGGCGAACAACCGCACGGTGGAGGGCGGGGCTTACTTCTCGTACAACGGCAGCAA
>NZ_BBYR01000045.1 GCF_001293525.1 Pseudideonella sakaiensis
CGAAGCCGCGGCCCTGCTCGCCGGCGCGCGCGGCTTCCACCGCGGCGTTCAGCGCCAGGATGTTGGTCTGGAAGGCGATGCCGTCGATCACGCCGATGATGTCGCCGATCTTGCGGCTGCTGTCGCTGATGCCCTGCATCGTGTCGACCACCTGGCCCACCACCTGGCCGCCCTGCGCGGCGATCGCGGAGGCGCCCTGGGCCAGCTGATTCGCCTGGCGCGCGTTGTCGGCGTTGTGGCGCACCGTGGTGTTGAGCTGCTCCATCGTCGCGGCGGTCTGCTGCAGCGCGCTGGCCTGCTCCTCGGTGCGCTGGCTCAGGTCATGGTTGCCCTGGGCGATCTGCGCGCTCGCGGTGGCCACGCTCTCGGAGTTCGAGCGGACGTTGGAGACCACGCCGGCCAGGCTCGCCTGCATGCGCGCGACGGAGGCGAGCACGCTGCGGTCGTCGCCGGGCACGGCGCCCAGCGGCTGGGACAGGTCGCCGTCGGCAACGCGCGAGACCGCCTCGCTCAGCGCGGCCGGCTCGGCTCCGAGCGAGCGACGCAGGTCGCGGATGATGATCCAGCCGACGAGGCCGCCGACGGCGGCCATCAGCAGCGCCAGGCCCGCCATCAGCGCGAGCCCGAAGGAGGCGCTGCGCAGCGCCTCGCGGGCGAGCTGGTCCGCGATCTCCTGCTGCATGGCCTTCGAGGCCTCGGTGGCCTCGAACAAGGTGTCCTGCAGCCCCCGCACCTCGCCGACGAGCAGTGCGGCCGCGCCCGCCCGGTCGCCCTGCAGGGCCAGTGCGATCACGCGGTCTAGCGCCGCGTTGTAGGCCGTGCGCGTCTCGGTCAGTGTCCGGAACAGCGCGCGGCCCTTGGGCAGCGTGATCTTCGGCTCCAGCCTGGCCAGCGTCGCGCTGGTGTCCGCGCGCAGCGCCGCCATCCGCGCCTTCTCGGGCTCGGCGGCCGCTGGATCGGCCTGGATGACGATGTTGCGTGCATGGCGCGCGACGGCATTGACGTTGTCCTTCACGTGCGCGAACTGCTCCACCTTGACGATGCGGTCGTGCGCGAGCTCGTCCATGCCGTGGCTCATGGCGCGCAGCGTCGTGGCCGCGTAGCCGACGATGCCCAGGCCCAGGGCCACCGTGAGGCCGAAGCCCAGCGCCAGCCGCTTCGCAACCGTCATCCTTGCGATCATCACTGCTCCTCGTCGGGCGGGACGCCCCCGCGTTGCGGCCCGCCCCCGAGCGGAGAGCGCGCCTGCTTCCGGATCCCTGTGTTGTCGGAGGTTCGATTGCCGACTTGAGCATTTGCGAGCGACCCAGCGGGTTTCGTCGCCAGATTTGCGGATTCGCGCGCTGTGACCGCTTGTAAATCCGGGCGGATCGGCGCCCCGTCCGTCGTCTGTCGTCGCGGCTGGCACGTTGTCACGGAGCGACCATCGATCGCAGGCCGCGTGCGGCCCGTCCCTGGAGACCTTGCCCATGCCCGACACCCGACCGACGGCCCTCGACGCGCAAGCGCGCGGGCCGTTCCGCTCCCCCGTCCCGCGCGGCTTCGCCGCCGGCCTCGCGCTGCTGGCTGGCCTGGCCGGCTGCGCGGTGCCCGGGCCGGCGGGCTCACAAGGGGTGGGCTGGAGCGACCCGGGGCAGCCGGTGCCCCAGGTGGCCGACGACCGCGAGGCGGTGCAGGATCCGCCCGGCCGGGCCGGCCGGCTGGCCGAGGTCAGCGGCACCGCGTGGCTTTACCACCCGGAGGCCGGCGAGTGGATCGCCGCCGAGCGCAACCGGCCGGTGACGGCCGGTGACCGGCTGAGCACCGAAAGCGGCAGCCGCCTGACGCTGCGCATCGGCTCGAGCACGCTGCGGCTCGATGGGCGCAGCGACATCGAGCTGCGCCGGCTCGACGACGACGGCATCGAGGTCGAGCTGCTGTCGGGCAGCCTCGCGCTGCGCGTGACCCAGCCCGAGGCGGCGCGCGAGTGGTCGCTGCGCACCGCCGACGGCCGCTTCGGCATCGAGCGGCCGGGCCGCTACCGGCTGGACCGGCGCGACGACGCCAGCACCTGGACGGTGCTGAGCGGGCAGGGGCTGTACGAGGGCCCCGGCAGCGCGCTCCCGGTCGCCGCCGGCCAGCGCGCGGAGTTCTGGCTCGACGGCGACCGGCGGGCCCAGTACCGGCTCGGCCGCCCGGCCAGCGATGCCTTCGCCGGCTGGTCGGCCGACCTGGACCGGCGCGACGAGCGCGAGGCCGCGGCACCGCGCTACGTCTCGCCCGAGATGACCGGCGCGGAGGACCTCGACCGCTACGGCCAGTGGGAGCAGGATGCCGAGTACGGCCCGCTGTGGGCCCCGGCCGCGGTGCCGCCGGGCTGGGCGCCCTATGCGCAGGGGCACTGGGCCTGGGTGTCGCCCTGGGGCTGGACCTGGGTCGACGACGCCCCGTGGGGCTTCGCGCCCTTCCACTACGGCCGCTGGGTGGTGGTGCGCAACCGCTGGTGCTGGTCGCCGGGCCGCTACGTGGCGCGGCCGGTCTACGCGCCGGCCCTGGTGGCCTGGGTCGGCGGACCGGGCGTGCAGGTCTCGGTCGGCGTCGGCCCGGCGGTCGGCTGGTTCCCGCTCGGCCCGCGCGAGGCCTGGCTGCCCGGCTACCGCGTGAGCCCGCGCTATGCGCGCGGCGTCAACGCGCCGACGCTGCGCGCGCCGGAGCTCGACCTGCTGGTGCGCAGCCCGTCGACCGTGCTGCGCGGCATCGAGTACCGCAACCGCAAGTTCCACCACGGCACCACGGCGGCGCCGCTGTCGGCCTTCGAGCAGCGGCGCGGTGGCGCGCCGGTGCTGCCGCAGTGGCGCGGCACGCCTTCGCCGGACTTCGACCGCCTGCCGGCGACACCGGCGACCGTGGTCGGCGCGCCGCCGTGGGCGGGGGATCGCCGGGAGGGGCGTGGCCCGGGCCGCGGGGATGGTCGCGCGGATGGCCGAGGGGATGGCCGAGGGGATGGACGCGATGGCCGGGATGGCCGCTGGGACGGCCGCCCGGCCGATCCCGGCCGCGACCCGCGCTTCGGTGGACGCGATGCGCGCGATTGGCGCGATGGGCGCGATGGGCGCGATGGGCGCGACGGCCGCGGAGACGGGCGCGCCCCGGGACGCGACGGCGGGCGCGGCGACGACCGCGCCGGCCGGCCGCGCGACGGGGCGCCGGGCCTGCCGCCGGGGGTCGTCGCGCCACCGGCGCTCGGCGGCTTGCCCGCTGGACAGGACCGCGGCCGCGACGCGCCGGCGGGCAGCGACTGGCCGGTCGGCCGCTCGCGGCCGGCGCTGCCGCCGTCGCCGACGGTGTCCGAGCCGCGTCCCGTGATGCCGGCCCCGGCACCGACGCTGCCGCCGGCCGCCGCGCCGATGCCCTGGAGCGGAGCGCCCGGGCGCCCCGCGGGGGAGATGCCGGGTGCAGGACGCCCGGACCGGGGCGACCGGGGCGATCGCGTCGAGCGGAGCGACCGGATCGACCGCGGCGACCGCTTCGACCGGGGCGATCGCGGGGACCGTGACCGCGGCGGGCGTCCCGACACCCCGCGTGCCTTCCCGCCCGCGCCGGCGGCCGCTCCCGCCGCGGCGCCACCCGCCCCGGTGATGGCCCCGCGGCCGCAGCCGGCGCCGCCCCCGCCGCCGGTCGCCGCGCCGCCTCGCCCCGCGAGCCCGCCGCCGAGCTACACCGGCCCGCTGCAGTCGCGCGACCCGCGCGAGCAGGGCGCCCGCGACCCGCGTGAGCGCGGCCCCGACCGCGGCCCGGACGGCGGCGGCCGCAAGCGGCCCGAGTGACAACGGCGCCCCGGCCCGGGTGACGTCCAGGGGCCGGCGCCGCCGCCCGAGGCTTGGACTGAGGCTGACGCTGAGCCTCAGCCCAGCATCGGCTTCAGCACCGCCCAGACGTTGTCCAGGATGATCGGGTGCGCCTGCTCGGCGGGATGGATGCGGTCGGCCTGGAACAGTCGGTCGGCGGCCGGCCCGTCGGCGACGCCCTTCAGCAAAAAGGGCAGCAGCGCCGCGCCCTCGGCGCGCGCCACCGTCGCGAACAGCGCGGCGAAGTCGTCGGCGTACTTGCGGCCGTAGTTCGGCGGCACCTGCATCCCGGCCACCAGCACGCGCGCGCCGGCGGCCTTGGCGGCCTGCGCCATCGCGCGCAGGTTGGCCTCGGTGGTGGCCAGCGGCAGGCCGCGCAGCGCGTCATTGCCACCGAGCTCGAGGATCACGTGCGTCGGCCGATGCTGCTGCAGCAGCGCGGCCAGGCGGGCCCGTCCGCCGGCGGTGGTGTCGCCGCTGATGCTCGCGTTGACCACCCGCGCCGCGATCTTCTGCGCCGCCAGGCGCTGCTCGAGCAGGGCCACCCAGCCGCTGCCGCGGCGCAGGCCGTACTCGGCCGACAGGCTGTCGCCGACCACCAGGATCACGCGCTCGGCCGCGGCCGCGCGCAGGGGCATCGCGAGGCCGGCCGCGCCCGCCAGCAGCCAGGCGCTACAGTGCTCCATCCAGCGCCGCCGGCCTGCGTCGGCGCCGCCCGGTGCCGCGGCGCGGCGGCCCCACCTTCCCGTTCCGATTCTCATGAGTGAATCCATCCTGCGCGTCGAGGGCCTCACCAAGCAGGTGAGCGACAGCGGCGGCCTGTTGACCATCCTGCACGGCATCGACTTCGCCCTCGAGGCCCGCCGCTCGGCGGCCATCGTCGGCGCGTCCGGTTCCGGCAAGAGCACGCTGCTGTCGATTCTCGCCGGCCTCGACACGCCGACGAGCGGACGGGTGATCCTCGACGGCCACGATTTGTTCCAGCTCGACGAGGATGCGCGGGCCGCGGTGCGCGCCGCGCGGCTCGGCTTCGTGTTCCAGAGCTTCCAGCTGCTGGGCAACCTGACGGCGCTGGAGAACGTGATGCTGCCGCTGGAGCTGCAGGGCCGCGCGGACGCCCGCGAGGCGGCCACCGAGATGCTGCGCCGCGTCGGCCTCGGCGAGCGGCTGTCGCACTACCCGAAGCTGCTGTCGGGCGGCGAGCAGCAGCGCGTGGCGCTGGCGCGGGCCTTCGTCGTGCAGCCGGCGCTGCTGCTGGCCGACGAGCCCACCGGCAGCCTCGACCATGCCACCGGCGAACGGGTGATGGCGCTGATGTTCGAGCTGAACCGCGAGGCGGGCACGACGCTGGTGCTGGTCACGCACGACCGTGCGATCGCGCAGCGCTGCGACCGCCAGCTGCACATCGAGGCCGGGCGCCTGCTGGACTGATGCCGCGGCGGGGCCGGACGTCCGCGCCGGCCCGAAACGACACCGCCGCGCAGGGGCGCGGCGGCGAGAGGTGTGCGCCGGTCCGGTCCCGGAGCGGCGCGGCAACGCGGCGGCGGCGCCGTCCGCGCCGCCCGCGGCGTCACTGCGTCGCGAACTTGTAGTCGGTCTTCGCCTTGGCGCGGATCTCGTCGCGGAACGCGGCCAGCTTCACCTGCTGCAGGCGCTGCTTGATCTGGCCCTTGACCGCCTCGTACTCGGGGAACTGGGTCGGGCGCGAATCCTCGTAGCGGATGATGTGCCAGCCGAACTGCGACTTGACCGGCGCGTCGGTCATCTCGCCCTTCTTCAGCCCCTGCAGCGCGCGCGAGAACTCGGCGACGTAGGAGTTCGGGTTCGCGAAGTCGAGGTCACCGCCGTTGGCGCCCGAGCCCGGGTCCTTCGAGTGCTTCTTCGCCAGGTCCTCGAAGCTGGCCCCGCCCTTGATCTGCGCGATCAGGGCCTTGGCCTCGTCCTCGCCCTCGACCAGGATGTGGCGGGCGCGGATCTCGGTGCCGGCCTGCTGCGCCTTGATCTTCTCGTACTCGGCCTTCATGTCCGCCTCGCTCGGCTCGTTCTTCTTCTCGAAGTCGCCGAACAGCTGGCGGATCAGGATGCTCTGGCGGGCGAACTCCATCTGCTGCCGGTACTCGGCGCTGGCGGCCAGGCCGCGCTTCTCGGCCTCCTGCTGGAAGATCTCGCGCAGCACGATCTCGTCGCGCACCTGCGCCTCCAGCTCGGGCGAACGCGGCTGGCCCTGCTTGATCGCCTGCTCGAGCAGCGCGTCGGCGCGCGCCTTCGGCACGGCCTTGCCGTTCACGATGGCGATGTTCTGGGCCTGGGCGGCGAGCGGCGC
The DNA here is from genome assembly GCF_001293525.1 of Pseudideonella sakaiensis. Classification (GTDB taxonomy): domain Bacteria; phylum Pseudomonadota; class Gammaproteobacteria; order Burkholderiales; family Burkholderiaceae_C; genus Ideonella_A; species Ideonella_A sakaiensis. Next base: position 6,151 of record NZ_BBYR01000045.1, read on the forward strand.
CGCCAGGCAGGCAGACAGCAGCAGGGCGGCACGGGTCGCGGGGACGGAGAGCTTCATGGGAGACGGCCTTTCAACGCGGAAGGGGGAGACCAGGGGTCACCAGCGCCCGGCGGCGCCATCGGGCGCCCGGTCGCGGTCGGGTCGGTGCAGGGGAGGGATCAAGCGGGGTGGGGGCGAGGCGCCAGCGTCGACGCAGGCGCGTTCAGCGGGCCTCGTCGGGCGCGCGGGCATCGATGGCCAGCGCGTGGATGCCTCGGGCGATCAGCTCGGCGGCGGCATCATATACGAGGCGGTGCCGGCCCACGCGCGACACGCCGGTGAAGCCGTCGGCGACGATGCGCACCGCGAAGTGGCGGCCCTCGCGGGCGCCGGCATGGCCGGCATGCAGGTGGCTGTCGTCGCGCACCTCCAGCACCTGCGGCGCCAGGCGCGCGCGCAACACGGCCTCCAGGTCCTCGGCACGCACGCCGGTGTCGCCGCTCATCGGCCGCCGTCCGCCGGCTCGTCGGCCACCCGGCCGGCGGCGGGCGACTCGTCCTTCAGGTAGCGGCTCAGGTAGAGGCCCTGGGCCAGCGTGAACAGCAGCAGCAGCCCGATGCCGCCGAACAGCTTGAAGTTGACCCAGGCGTCGGTGCTGAAGCGGTAGGCCACGAACAGGTTGAGCGCGCCCATGCCGCCGAAGAAGGCGACCCAGGCCAGCGTCAGACGCCGCCACACCGCGGCGGGCAGCTCGAGCTGGGCCCCCATCAGCACCTGCAGCAGGCTGCGGCCGAACACCCACTGGCTGACCGCGAAGGCGCCGCCCATCACCCAGTACAGCACGCTGGGCTTCCACTTGATGAAGGTCTCGCTGTGGAACCAGACGGTCGCGCCGCCGAGCACCACCACCAGGCCGAGGCTGACCCAGAGCATCAGGTCCACGCGCTTGCCGCGCAGCAGCATCCAGCCGATCTGCGCCAGCGTCGCCGCGATCACCACCAGCGTCGCCAGCAGCACCGGCGCCTCCTTCGGCCCGACCACGCCGCCGGAGACGAGTAAGCCCAGGTGCTCGCTGGCGAAGGCCGCCGCCTCGTCGGGACGTCCTTCGGTCACCTTGAAGGTGACGAAGAACAGCAGGATCGGCAGGAAATCGAGCAGCAGCTTCATCGCTCGGCGTCGCCCGGCGGCCGGAAATCGATCGACGCGGAATTGATGCAGAAGCGCTCGCCGGTCGGCTGCGGCCCGTCGGGGAAGACGTGGCCGAGGTGCGAGCCGCAGCGGCGGCAGCGCACCTCGATGCGCACCATGCCATGGCTGCGGTCGACCACGCGCTCGACCACGTCGGCGTCGATCGGCTCGTAGTAGCTCGGCCAGCCGCAGCCGGCGTCGAACTTGGTCTCCGAGCGGAACAGCGGGGTGCCGCAGCCGATGCAGTCGTAGCGGCCGTCCTCCCAGTGGTCCCAGTAGCGGCCGGTGAAGGCGCGCTCGGTGCCGGCTTCGCGCGCGACGTGGTATTGCATCGGATCGAGGCGGGCCCGCCATTCGTCCTCGGTGAGCGTCACCTCGCGGGGCTTGTCGTCGGGTCGGTTCATGCCGATGGAATGGAGCTTGCGGCCAGCGGGCTGCCGGGCCGTCCGGGGCGCGAGTGTACGGGGCCGCCTGCCGCCTTGTCCCTCGGCACCCTAGGGTAAACATCAGGCCCTGGGCGTTTCGCGGCCTTCCTATGATCCCCGCCACCCCCGATCAGGAACCCGTGCAGGAACCCCGATGACCACGACGAGCGCGACGCCCCTCCGCGGGCAGATGATGGACATGCCGCTGATGATCTCCTCGCTGCTGGTGCATGCCGCCCGGCACGCCGGCGATACCGAGATCGTCTCCAAGCGGGTCGAAGGCGACATCCACCGCTACACCTACCGCGCGGCCGAGCGCCGCGCGCGCCAGCTCGCGCAGGCCCTGGCCCGCCTGGGTTGCCACGCGGGCGACCGCGTCGGCACGCTGGCCTGGAACGGCTACCGCCACTTCGAGATCTATTACGGCACCTCCGGCTCTGGCCTCGTCTGCCACACCATCAACCCGCGGCTCTTTCCCGAGCAGATCGCCTGGATCGCCAACGATGCCGAGGACCGGGTGCTGTGCTTCGACCTGAACTTCCTGCCGCTGGTCGAGAAGCTCGCCCCCCAGCTCGCGAGCGTGCAGCACTACGTGCTGATGACGGACCGTGCCCACATGCCGGCCAGCACCACGCTGCCGGGCCTGCTGTGCTATGAGGAGCTGGTCGAGGCCGAGGACGGCGAGTACGCCTGGCCGAGCTTCGACGAGAACACCGCCTCCAGCATCTGCTACACCTCCGGCACCACCGGCAACCCCAAGGGCGCCGTCTACAGCCACCGCTCGACCGTGCTGCACAGCTACGGCCTGGCGATGCCCGACGCGATGGGCGTCGGCGCGCGCGACGTGATCCTGCCCGTCGTGCCGATGTTCCACGTGAACGCCTGGGGCGTGCCGTATGCGGCGCCGATGATCGGCGCCAAGCTGGTCTTCCCCGGACCGCACCTGGACGGCAAGTCGCTGCACGAGCTGCTCGAGGCCGAGCGGGTCACCTTCAGCGCCGGCGTGCCGACCGTCTGGCTCGGCCTGATCACCTACGCGAAGCAGCAGGGGCTGCAGTTCTCGACGCTGCGCCGCACCGTGATCGGCGGCTCGGCCTGCCCGCCGGCGATGATGAAGACCCTCGAGCAGGACTTCGGCATCGAGGTGATCCACGCCTGGGGCATGACCGAGATGTCGCCGCTGGGCACGCTGGCCCGGCTGAAGGCGAAGCATGCCGGGCTGGACGCCGAGGCGCAGCACCGCATCCTGGAGAAGCAGGGCAAGGCGATCTACGGCGTGGACATGGCGATCGTCGACGACGACGGCCAGGAACTGCCCTGGGACGGGCGCGCCTCCGGCAACCTGGTGGTGCGCGGGCCCTGGGTCATCCAGAGCTACTTCCGGCGCGAGGACTCGCCGCTGATGACGCTCGGCGGCCAGGCCTGGTTCCCGACCGGTGACGTCGCCGCGATCGACGAGGACGGCTACATGCAGATCACCGACCGCAGCAAGGACGTCATCAAGTCCGGCGGCGAGTGGATCAGCTCCATCGACCTCGAGAACATCGCGATGGCCCACCCGGCGGTGCACGAGGCCGCGGCGATCGCCTGCCACCACCCGAAGTGGGACGAGCGCCCGCTGCTGGTCGTGGTGCGCAAGCCCGGCGCGAGCCTGACGGCGGCCGAGCTGCTGGCCTTCTTCGACGGCCGGATCGCCAAGTGGCAGATCCCGGACGACGTTGCATTCGTCGACGAGATTCCCCATACCGCGACGGGGAAGATCCAGAAGCTCAAGCTGCGCGAGCAGTTCAAGGGCCACCGCCTGCCGACGGCCGGCTGAGGCGCGCGTAAACCCTCGGTTTTTCAGGGAAATCGAGGGCCTTCAGTCGCCGCGGCGACAGCCTCACCGGGAAGTCCCTGACGCGCCGCGCGCGTGCCTCCTTTAACGTACCGGGTATTCCAAAACGCCTGATGGAGACACGCATGCGGAACACCCCCCGGCCCCTCGCGCTGGCCCTCGCCCTCGGCTTCACCTTCGGCAGCGGCGCCGTGATGGCCCAGGCCAAGCCGGGCGCGGTGAACCTGAAGGAAACGGTCAAGATCGCGTGGATCGACCCGCTGTCGGGCCTGATGGCCCCGGTCGGCAACAACCAGCTGAAGAGCTTCCAGTTCTTCGCCGAGAAGTTCAGCGCCAGCAACCCGGCCGGCGTGAAGTTCGAGGTCGTCGGCCTGGACAACAAGCTCAGCCCGACCGAGAGCCTGAACGCGCTGAAGACGGCGATGGACCAGGGCGTGCGCTACATCACCCAGGGCAACGGCTCCTCGGTGGCCGGCGCGCTGATCGACGCGGTCAACAAGCACAACGAGCGCAACCCGGGCAAGGAGGTGGTGTTCCTGAACCACTCCGCGGTCGACCCCGACTTCACGAACAGCAAGTGCAGCTACTGGCACTTCCGCTTCGACGCCGACACCTCGATGAAGATGGAGGCGATGACCACCTTCATGAAGGACCAGCCGGACATCAAGAAGGTCTACCTGCTGAACCAGAACTACTCGCACGGCCACCAGGTCGCGAAGTTCGCGAAGGAGAACCTGGCACGCAAGCGGCCGGACATCCAGGTGGTCGGCGAGGACCTGCACCCGCTGGCCCAGGTGCGGGACTTCGCGCCCTACATTGCGAAGATCAAGGCCTCCGGCGCCGACACGGTGATCACCGGCAACTGGGGCTCGGACCTGGCGCTGCTCGTGAAGGCGGCCAACGAGGGCGGCTACACCGGCAAGTTCTTCACCTACTACACCGGCGTCAGCGGCACGCCGACCGCGCTCGGACAGGGCGGCGCGGGCCGCGTCTACCAGATCGCCTACAGCCACTACAACATGGGCGGCCAGATGGGCCAGTGGATGAAGGAGTTCAACGACAAGTTCAAGGACGACTTCTACACCGGCTCGGTGATCCACATCTTCGGCGCGCTTGGCGAGGCGATGGCCAAGGCCAAGTCGACCGACCCGGTGAAGGTGGCCGCGGCGATGGAGGGCCTGAAGTACAAGAGCTTCAACGGCGAGGTCGAGATCCGCAAGGCGGACCACCAGCTGCAGCAGCCGCTGTACCTGACCGTCTGGCAGAAGGCCGATGCCAAGTTCCCCTACAGCCCGGAGAACACCGGCATGACGCTGGCGCCGGTGCGCACCTTCGAGTCCTACATCTCGAGCACGCCGACCAGCTGCCAGATGAAGCGGCCCTGAGCCAGCGCCAGCCGCCGCCGCGCCCTGGCCGCGGCGGCCCGCACCGGGCCCGATCGGCTGTGCCGCGGGCCCGTTCTTGCGTCGGGCGCCGCATGATGCCCCCGCCCGGTGCAGCCGGCCGACCCCGCCGGTCGGCCGCCTTCCCCGAACCCTGAACCCGCCCCCGCCGCCCGGACCATGGAGTTCTTCACCATCTCGATGCTGAACGGCCTGAGCTACGGCCTGCTGCTGTTCATGCTGAGTTCGGGCCTGACGCTGATCTTCAGCATGATGGGCGTGCTGAACTTCGCGCACGCGAGCTTCTACATGCTCGGCGCCTACCTGGGCTACACCGTCGCGCAGCTGACCGGCTTCTGGCCCGGACTGGTGATCGCGCCGCTGCTGGTGGGCCTGCTCGGCGCGGTGTTCGAGCGCACCTGCCTGCGCAAGGTGCACAAGTTCGGCCACGTGCCGGAGCTGCTGATCACCTTCGGGCTGTCCTACGTGATCCTGGAGCTGGTGCAACTGATCTGGGGCCGCACCGCGGTCGAGTTCCGCCCGCCCGCGGCGCTGCAGGGCCCGGCCTTCACGCTGGTGCAGCACTCGGTGGATGGCCTGAGCCTCGTGTGGGGCGCCGCGCCGGCGGCCGCCTGCCGGGCCGCCGATGCCGCGGTGCGCGTGATCTGCTCGCCGTTCCCGGCCACGCGCGGCTTCATGATGGTGGTGGCGCTGGCGATGCTCGTCGCGCTGTGGCTGATGCTCACGCGCACCCGCATCGGCCTGGTGATCCAGGCCGCGCTGACCCACCCGGAGATGGTCGAGTCGCTCGGCCACAACGTGCCGCGCGTGTTCATGCTGGTGTTCGGCGCAGGCAGCGCGCTGGCCGGCCTCGCCGGCGTCATCGGCGGCTCCACCTTCGTGACCGAGCCGGCGATGGCGGCCACCGTGGGCTCGGTGATCTTCGTCGTCGTCGTGGTCGGCGGCATGGGCTCGCTGTCCGGGGCCTTCCTCGCCTCGGTCCTGATCGGCGTGATCCAGACCTTCGCGGTCGCGCTCGACTACTCGCTGGTCGGTCTCGCCGAGAACCTGGGCCTGTCGCTCAGCCCGGCCGCCCGCGACAACTCCTTCCTGAAGCTGACCGTGTCCCAGGTGGCGCCGATCCTGCCCTACCTCTTCCTCGTGCTGATCCTGATCTTCCGTCCGCGCGGCCTGCTGGGCACGCGCGAGGGCTGAGAAGCCGTGAACCGATGAGCGCCCGCTACTACTCCTTCACGCCCTACAACGTCGGCCGCTGGCTGGTCTGGGGCCTGTTCGCGGCGGTGCTGGTGGTGGCGCCGCTGGTTTTCACCTCCAACCTGTCGCTGACCATGCTGTCGCAGATGGGCATCGCGGTGATCGCCTGCCTGTCCTTCAACATGCTGCTGGGGCAGGGCGGCATGCTCAGCTTCGGCCATGCGGTCTACACCGGCCTCGGCTCCTACGTCGCGATCCACGCGCTGAATGCGGTGACGGCCGGCAAGCTCGCGCTGCCGGTCAGCCTGGTGCCGGTGGTCGGCGGCCTGGCGGGGATGGGCTTCGCGGTGCTGTTCGGCTACGTGACGACGCGCAAGTCCGGCACGCCCTTCGCGATGATCACGCTCGGCATGGCCGAGCTGGTGGCGGCGATGTCGCTGATGTTCTCGGAGTTCTTCGGCGGCGAGGCCGGCGTGGCCGGCAACCGCGTTGCCGGGCGCCCGTTCTTCGGCATCACCTTCGGGCCGCAGATCCAGGTCTACTACCTGATCGCGCTGTACACCTTCGTCGCGGTGGCGGCGATGTACGCGTTCACGCGCACGCCGCTCGGGCGGATGCTGAACGCGGTGCGCGACAACCCCGAGCGCGTCGAGTTCATCGGCTACAGCACCACGCGGGTGCGCTACCTCGCGTTCATCATCGCCGGCTTCTTCGCCGGCATCGCCGGCGGCCTGGGGGCGATCAACTTCGAGATCGTCACCGCCGAGGTCGTCGGTGCCGCGCGCTCCGGCGCCTACCTGCTGTTCACCTTCCTCGGCGGCGCCACCTTCTTCTTCGGGCCGATCATCGGCGGCGTGCTGATGGTGATCGCCTTCGTGCTGCTGAGCGAGTTCACGAAGGCCTGGCTGCTCTACCTCGGGCTGATCTTCCTCTTCATGGTGATGTACGCGCCGGGCGGGATCGCCAGCCTGATCATGATGAACCTGCGTGTCGCCGCCTTCGGCCGCCTGCGCCGGCTGTGGACGGCCTACCTCGCGATGGGCGGCACCGCGCTGGTGATGCTGGCCGGCGCGGCGGCGATGATCGAGATGGTCTACCACCTGCAGCTCGGCGCGGCGCTGGGCCCGGAACTGCACTTCCTCGGCGTGCCGCTGAACGCGACCGGCGTCGACAGCTGGTTCGGCTCGGGCCTGGTGCTGCTGACCGGGCTCGTCCTGTTCGAGCTGAGCCGGCGCCAGTTCCGCCGCGACTGGGGCGAGGTGCAGGCCGAGATCGAGAAGGAAATCAAGCGCCGGGAGGCCCTGTGACCGCGCACCGTCCCACCCACCACCCGCGGCCCCGCAGCGGGAGCGCCCGATGACACCGCCGCGCACCGCTGGCGCCGCCCCCGCCGTCGAGCTGGTCGACCTGCGCAAGAGCTTCGGGCGCACCGAGATCATCCGCGGCGCCTCGCTCGCCGTGCAGCCGGGCGAACGCGTCGCGATCATCGGCCCGAACGGCGCCGGCAAGTCGACGCTGTTCAACCTCATCAGCGGCCGCTTCGGCCCGACCAGCGGCGAGGTGCGGCTGAACGGCCAGCGGATCGACGGCAAGGCGCCGTACGAGATCAACCGCCTCGGCCTGGCGCGCAGCTTCCAGGTCAGCAACCTGTTCGTGCGCCTGTCGGTGTTCGAGAACATCCGCTGCGCGGTGCTGTGGTCGCTCGGCTACCGCTACGCGTTCTGGAAGTTCCTGGCCGACCTGAAGGACGCCAACGACCGCACCGACCGCATCCTCGAGATGATCAAGCTCGACCGCCGGCGCGACGTGCTGGCGATGAACCTGACCTATGCCGAGCAGCGCGCGCTCGAGATCGGCATCACGATCGCCGGCGGCGCCGACGTGATCCTGCTCGACGAACCCACCGCCGGCATGAGCCGCAGCGAGACCACGCGCTTCGTGCAGCTGATCCGCGAGGTGACCGAGGGCCGCACGCTGCTGACGGTCGAGCACGACATGGGCGTGGTCTTCGGCCTGGCCGACCGCATCGCGGTGCTGGTCTACGGCGAGGTGATCGCCTTCGACACGCCCGAGGCCGTGCGCGCCAACCCGCGCGTGCAGGAAGCCTACCTCGGCTCGGTGCTGGCCGAGACCCAGGCCCGCGCCGCCCAGGCCGCCTGAGCGGCCCCACGACCATGCTCCAGCTCCAAGACCTGCACGCCTTCTACGGCAAGAGCCACATCCTGCACGGCGTCGTGATGGACGTGCGGCCCGGCGAGATCGTCAGCCTGCTCGGCCGCAACGGCTCGGGCCGCTCGACCACGGTGAAGGCCATCATGGGCCTGGTCGACGCCACCGGCTCGGTGCGCTGGAAGGACCAGTCGCTGCTCGGCCGCAAGCCCTTCGAGATCGCCCACCTGGGCATCGGCTACGTGCCCGAGAACCGCGACATCTTCCCGAAGCTCACGGTGCACCAGAACCTGCAGCTCGGCGAGAAGCGCGCCGGCGCGAAGACGCGCTGGAGCTACGAGGACATGTACACCATGTTCCCGCGCCTGCGCGAGCGGCAGCACACGGCCGCGGGCGTGCTCTCCGGCGGCGAGCAGCAGATGCTGACGCTGTGCCGCACGCTGATGGGCGACCCGGACCTGATCATGATCGACGAGCCGACCGAGGGGCTCGCGCCGAAGATCGTCGAGCTGGTCGGCGAGTACCTGAAGACCCTGAAGGAGCGTGGGGTCTCGGTGCTGCTGGTCGAGCAGAAGCTGACGATCGCGCTCGAGATCTCGGAGCGCTGCTACGTGATGGGGCACGGCCGGATCGTGTTCGAGGGCACGCCGGCCGAGCTGCGCGCCAATGCCTACATCCGCAAGGAGTGGCTCGAGGTCTGAGCGGGCCGCGGTCGGCTGCCGGCTGTCGCGGCCGGGACAGCCGCGGCGGGGCCCCGGCCTAGAATCGAACGGTCGTGCTTTTTATTCCGTCGCGCGCTTCGACGCGCCCCCATTCCGCGGTGCCGGGCGTCCTGGCCCGGGCCGCAGCTGCCCTGTCTCCGGGCCCGGAACGCTGAGCGGCATCCGCGCCGCGGCATCGTCCCCACCGGAGTCTTCGACCATCCCGCGCCCTGCGATCACGGCGCACCGTGGAGTTCCTGAGATGACGACCCTGTACGAGGTGCGCGACGGCATCGCCGTCCTGACGATGAGCAACCCGCCGGTGAACGGCCTGGGCCATGCGACGCGGCGCGGGCTGGTCGAGGGCATCGACCGGGCCGAGGCCGATCCGGCGGTGCGGGCGGTGGTGGTCACCGGCGCCGGCCGCGCCTTCTCCGGCGGCGCCGACATCACCGAGTTCGGCAGCCCCAAGGCGACGGCCGAGCCGAACCTGCTGACGGTGATCGCCGCCATCGAGGCCTGCAGCAAGCCGGTGGTGGCCGCGGTGCACAGCGTCGCGATGGGCGGCGGCCTCGAGCTGGCGCTCGGCTGCCACTACCGCATCGCGGCGCCCGGCGCCCAGATCGCGCTGCCCGAGGTCAAGATCGGCCTGATCCCCGGGGCCGGCGGCACCCAGCGCCTGCCGCGCGTGCTCGGCCTGGAGACCGCGCTGAACATGATCGTCAGCGGCGAGCCGGTGAAGAGCGAGCTGCTGGCCGGCCTGCCCGGCCAGGCGCTGTTCGACCGGCTGGCCGACGGCGAGCTGCTGCCGGCCGCGCTCGCCTTCGCCGCCGAGGTGGCCGGGGCCCGGCCGCTGCCGCGCGTGCGCGACCGCAAGGTGGCGCATCCGAACGCCGAGGCCTTCCTCCAGTTCGCGCGCAACACCGTGGGCGCGATGTCGCGCAACTTCCCGGCGCCGCTGCAGTGCGTCGAGGCGGTGGCGCTGTCGGTCAAGCTGCCCTTCGACGCGGCGATGAAGCGCGAGCTGGAGATCTTCAGCGGCCTGATGCTGACGCCGGAATGCAAGGCACTGCGCCACGCCTTCTTCGCCGAGCGCGCGGCGAGCAAGATCCCCGACGTGCCGGCCGACACGCCGGTGCGCGAGGTGAAGCGGGTGGCGATCATCGGCGCCGGCACGATGGGCGGCGGCATCGCGATGAACTTCCTCAACGCCGGCACGCCGGTGGTGATGCTGGAGATGAAGCAGGAGGCGCTGGACCGCGGCGTGGCCACGATCCGCCGCAACTACGAGGCCCAGGTCAAGAAGCGCAAGCTGACGCCGGAGAAGCTCGAGCAGCGCATGGCGCTGCTGTCCACCACGCTGGACTACGCCGACCTGAAGGACGCGGACATGGTCATCGAGGCCGTGTTCGAGGACATCGGCGTGAAGGAAACCGTCTTCAAGGCGCTGGACGCCGTGATGAAGCCGGGCGCGATCCTCGCCACCAACACCTCGACGCTGGACGTGGACCGCATCGCCGCGTTCACCTCGCGGCCGCAGGACGTGATCGGCACCCACTTCTTCAGCCCGGCCAACGTGATGAAGCTGCTCGAGGTGGTGCGCGGCCGCGAGACCGCGAAGGACGTGCTGCAGACCGTGATGCAGCTGGGCAAGAAGATCCGCAAGACCTGCGTGGTCTCCGGCGTCTGCGACGGCTTCATCGGCAACCGGATGATCGAGCAGTACAGCCGCCAGGCCGGCTTCCTGTTGGAGGAGGGCTGCACGCCGCAGCAGGTCGACAAGGCGATCGAGAAGTTCGGCTTCGCGATGGGCCCCTTCCGCATGGGCGACCTCGCCGGCAACGACGTCGGCTGGTACATCCGCAAGCGCCGCTACCTCGAGAAGCCGGACATGCGCTACAGCAAGACGGCCGACCTGCTGTGCGAGATGGGCCGCTTCGGGCAGAAGACCGGCGCCGGCTGGTACGACTACCAGCCCGGCAAGCGCGACGCGCTGCCGTCCAAGGTCGTCACCGACATGATCGAGGCGCACCGCGCCGCGCTCGGGATCACGCCGCGCAAGGTGTCCGACGAGGAGATCGTCCACCGCCTGGTCTACGCGCTGGTCAACGAGGGCGCGAAGATCCTGGAGGAGGGCATCGCGCTGCGCGCGTCCGACATCGACATGGTCTACCTGACCGGCTACGGCTTCCCGCTGTTCCGCGGCGGCCCGATGTGCTACGCCGACACGGTGGGCCTCTTCAACGTGGTGGCGACGATGAAGCGCTTCGCCGCCAACCCGCTCGACGACGCGGCCTTCTGGCAGCCGGCCCCGCTGCTGGCGCGGCTGGCCGCCGAGGGGCGCAGCTTCAGCTGAGGGACGGGCCATGGCCGAACGCGCCCGCTTCACGCGCATGGAGGAGAGCACCGCCGAGGACTGGCGCCTGATCGGCGCCGAGTTCCGGCCCTTCAGCCAGGCGCTGCCCGACCGGGTGATCGCCCACCTGCGCCTGCTCGAGGGCGACCACGGCGGCTTCCCGGTCGACCGCTGGACCCACTCGCTGCAGACCGCGACCCGCGCGCTGCGCGACGGCCGCGACGACGAGTACGTGGTCTGCGCGCTGCTGCACGACATCGGCGACACGCTGGGCTGCTACAACCACTTCGACATCGCCGCCGCGATCCTCAAGCCCTTCGTCGGCGAGGCCAACCTCTGGATGGTGCAGCACCACGGCATCTTCCAGGGCTACTACTTCTTCCACCACATCGGGCTCGACCGCCACCTGCGCGAGCAGTTCGCCGGCCACCCGCACTACGCGCGCACCGAGGAGTTCTGCGCGCTGTACGACAACCCGGCCTTCGACCCGAAGGCCGAGACGCTGCCGATCTGCGAGTTCGAGCCGGCGCTGCGCCGGGTCTTCGGGCAGGTGCGGCACAGCCTCTACCAGTCCTCGACCGCGCTGCCGACGGCCCCGGCCGCGGCGCGATCCGCCTGAAACCCCGCCCCCCGAAGGAGCCTGCCATGACCTCCGCCGTGATCGTCTCGACCGCCCGCACCCCGCTCGCCAAGAGCTGGAAGGGCGCCTTCAACATGACCCACGGCGCCACGCTCGGCGGCCACGTCGTGCGCGCCGCGCTGGAGCGCGCCGGCGTCGACGGCGCCGAGGTCGAGGACGTGCTGATGGGCTGCGCCAACCCCGAGGGCGCCACCGGCGCCAACATCGCGCGCCAGATCGCGCTGGCGGCCGGCCTGCCGGTGACGGTCAGCGGCGCGACGGTGAACCGCTTCTGCTCCAGCGGCCTGCAGACCATCGCGATGGCCGCGCAGCGCATCCTCGCCGGCGAGGCCGAGGTCTACGTGGCCGGCGGCGTCGAGAGCATCTCCTGCGTGCAGAACGAGATGAACCAGCACATGCTGAGCGACCCGGCGCTGCGCGCGCGCAAGCCGGAGATCTACTGGAGCATGCTGCAGACCGCCGAGCAGGTCGCCAAGCGCTACGGCATCCCGCGCGAGCGCATGGACCAGTACGGTGCCGCCAGCCAGCAGAAGGCCTGTGCCGCGCAGGAGGCGGGCAAGTTCGCCGACGAGATCGCGCCGATCACCGTGACCGCCGGCGTCGCCGACCCGGTGCTGGGCCTGCGCAGCAAGGAGGTCACGGTCGCGGCCGACGAGGGCCTGCGCCCGGGCACCACCTACGAGGGCATCAAGGACATCCGCCCGGCGATGCCCGGCGGCGTGATCTCGGCCGGCAACGCCAGCCAGTTCAGCGACGGCGCCGGCGCCTGCGTGGTCGTCAGCGAGGCCTATGCCGAACGCAAGGGCCTGCAGCCGCTGGGCCGCTTCCTCGGCTTCGCGGTGGCCGGCTGCGAGCCCGACGAGATGGGCATCGGCCCCGTGTTCGCGGTGCCGAAGGTGCTGAAGCGGCTGGGCCTGACGGTCGCCGACATCGACCTGTGGGAGCTCAACGAGGCCTTCGCGGTGCAGGTGCTGTACTGCGCCGACACGCTGGGCATCCCGATGGACCGCCTGAACGTGAACGGCGGCGCGATCGCGATCGGCCACCCCTATGGCGTCAGCGGCCAGCGCCTGACCGGCCACGCGCTGATCGAGGGCAAGCGGCGCGGTGCGAAGCGGGTCGCGGTGACGATGTGCATCGGCGGCGGCATGGGCGCCGCCGGCATCTTCGAGGTGCTCTGAGCGGCGCGGGCGACGGGGCGGCGCGATGCAGGTCGACCTGGCCACCGTGCGCGGCTTCTTCGCCGCGTCGCCCTTCGTCGCCGACCTCGGCCTGGAGGTGCTCGAGGCCGCGCCCGGGCGCATCGTCGCCGGGCTGGCGGTGGTGCCGCGGCACACGCAGCACACCGGCGTCGTGCACGCCGGCGTGCTGACCACGCTGGCCGACCATGCGATGGGTGCCGCCGCCCAGACCCTGGCCCCGGATGGCCTGTGGGTGCTGACCGCCGAGCTGAAGATCAGCCTGCTGCGCGGCGCCCGCGCCGAGCGCCTGTGGTGCGCGGCCAGCGTGCTGAAGCCGGGCCGCCGGCTGAGCTTCACCGAGGCCGAGGTCTGGGCCGAGGCGGGCGGCGAGCGCCGCCTCGTCGTCAAGGCCTCGGCGACGATGGCGCTGACCGAGGTCGACGCCGGCTGAGCCGCGTGCCGCCGGGCGCCCCTTCCATGAACCCCCTGCGCGCCCCGGCGCGCGAGCGAGCCCTCCGATGAGCACCCGCGAGACCGTCGACTTCCTGCTCTACCGCTGGCTGGCGGTCGAGGGCCTGGCCGCGCGGCCGCGCTTCGCCGAGCACGGCCGCGAGACCTTCGACGCGGTGCTGGACCTGTGCGAACGCCTGGCCGCCGAGCAGTTCGCGCCGGCCAACCGCATCGCCGACACCGAGGAACCCTGGTTCGATGGCGAGCGCGTGCACCTGCCGGCGAGCAGCCATGCCGCGGCCGAGGCCTACGTCGCGTCCGGCATGCTGGCCGCGGCGCAGGACACCGCGATGGGCGGCATGCAGCTGCCCTGCGTGGTCGAGATGGCGGCCCAGGCCTTCTTCTCGAAGGCCGGCATCGGCGTCGGCGGCGGCGGCATGCTGACCAGCGGCAACGCCAACCTGCTGATGGCCCACGGCACGCCGCTGCAGCGCGAGGTGTTCGCGAAGAACGAGTTCTCCGGCCGCTTCTTCGGCACCATGTGCCTGAGCGAGCCGCAGGCCGGGTCCAGCCTGTCGGACATCGTGACACGCGCCGTGCCGGACGGCGCCGGCCACGCCGACGACCCGCTGGGCCCACGCTACCGCCTGCGCGGCAACAAGATGTGGATCAGCAACGGCGACCACGAGCTGGCCGAGAACATCATCCACCTGGTGCTGGCCAAGATCCCCGATGCCGACGGCCGGCTGGTGCCGGGCACGCGCGGCATCTCGCTGTTCATCGTGCCGAAGAAGCTGGTCGACACCGACGGCCGGCTGACCGGCGAGCGCAATGACGTGGCGCTGGCGGGCCTGAACCACAAGCTCGGCTACCGCGGCATCCCGAACACGCTGCTGAACTTCGGCGAGGGCCGGCACCCGGTGCGGGCGGCCGACGGCGGCGGGCTCGACGGCCGCGGCGCCGGCGCGATCGGCTACCTCGTCGGCGAGCCGGGCCAGGGCCTGCGCTGCATGTTCCACATGATGAACGAGGCGCGCATCGCCGTCGGGCTGGGCGCCACGATGCTCGGCCTGGCCGGCTACGAGGCCAGCCTCGACTACGCCCGCACCCGCACCCAGGGCCGGCCGGTCGGCCCGGCCGGCAAGGACCCGACGCAGCCGCCGGTGGCGCTGATCCGCCATGCCGACATCCGCCGCATGCTGCTGGCGCAGAAGAGCTGGTGCGAGGGCGCGCTGGCGCTGTGCCTGTACTGCGCGCGGCTGGTCGACGAGCAGCACACCGGCGAGCCGGCCGCCGCGGCCGAGGCCGCGCTGCTGCTGGAGATGCTGACGCCGATCGCCAAGAGCTGGCCCAGCGAGTGGTGCCTGGAGGCCAACAGCCTGGCCATCCAGGTGCATGGCGGCTACGGCTATACGCGCGACTTCCCGGTCGAGCAGTACTGGCGCGACAACCGCCTGAACATGATCCACGAGGGCACGCACGGCATCCAGGCGCTGGACCTGCTGGGCCGGAAGGTGGTGATGGACGGCGGCCGCGGCTATGCGGCCTGGGCCGCCCGCGTGAACGCGGCCATCGAGCGCGCGATCGCGCGGCCCGGCTGGGCGCGCGAGGCGAACGAGCTGGCCGGCGCGCTGAAGGCACTCGGCCACGCGACGCGCGCCGCCTGGGCCACCGGCCAGCCGGAGGAGGCGCTGGCGAATGCCACGCCCTACCTGCAGGCCTTCGGCCACGTCACGCTGGCCTGGGTCTGGCTGGAGGTCGCTCTGGCCGCGGAGGACGCGCTGGCGGCCGCCGACGGCGCGGCCGACGCCGACCGCGGCCGCCTGGCCGCGGCGCGCTACTTCTTCCGCTACGAGCTGCCGCGCATCGGCGCCTGGCTCGGTCCCGTCGAGAGCCGCGAGCCGCTGTGCCGCGAGATGGACGAGGCCTGGTTTTGAGCACCCGCGGTGCCGCCCTGCAAGCCGCCGGCCCGGCGGCCGCGCGCGGCCTCTGGAATGATCGCGTCCTCGCCACCTGCGGAAGGACCGACCCGATGAAGACCACCACCGTCGAACGCGCCGCCTGGATCGCGCTGTACGGCGGCATGCTGACCGGCAGCCTGGGCCTGTTCGTGCGGCCGCAGGATGGCGTGCTGGGCTGGGCCCTGCTCGCCGTCGGCGTGCTGGGCGTGGCCGCCGGCATCGCACTGATCGTCGTCCGATCCCGGATGTCCACCAAGGAGACCCGATGAGCACCCCCGTTTCGTCCCTGTTCGACCTGAGCGGTCGCACCGCGCTGGTCACCGGCGGCTCGCGCGGCCTCGGCCTGCAGATCGCCGAGGCGCTCGGCGAAGCCGGCGCGAAGGTCCTGATCACCGCCCGCAAGGCGGCCGAGCTGGAGGAGGGCGCGGCCCACCTGCAGGCGCGCGGCATCGACGCGCGCTGGATCGCCGCCGACGCCAGCCGCCCCGAGGAGGTGCAGCGCGTCTGCAGCGAGGCGATGGAGCGGCTCGGCCCGGTCGACATCCTCGTCAACAACGCCGGCGCCACCTGGGGCGCCCCGGCCGAGGACTACCCGCTGGAGGCCTGGGACAAGGTGATGAACCTGAACATCCGCAGCGTCTTCCTGATGAGCCAGGCCATCGGCCGGGCCAGCATGATCCCGCGCCGCCGCGGCCGCATCATCAACGTCGCGTCGATCGCCGGCCTGTCCGGCTCGACCGAGGTGCAGTTCATCGCCTACGGCACCAGCAAGGGCGCCGTCGTCAACTTCACCCGCACGCTGGCCGGCGAATGGGGCCGCCACGGCATCACCGTCAACGCGCTGGCGCCGGGCTTCTTCCCGAGCAAGATGACGCGCGGCACGATCGACCGGCTCGGCGTCGAGCGCATGACGGCCGGCGTGCCGCTGCAGCGCATCGGCGACGACGACGACCTGAAGGGCGCCGCGCTGCTGTTCGCGTCCGACGCCGGCAAGCACATCACCGGCCAGATCCTCGCCGTCGACGGCGGCGTGTCGGCCGTCCACGGCAGCGCCTGAGCCCGCGCGCCCCCACCGGAGACCCCATCCCATGACCCGCATGAACCGCCAGATCCACCTCGTGTCGCGCCCCGACGGCGAGGCCCGCGCCGACAACTTCCGCCTCGTCGAGGCGCCGCTGCCCGAGCTGGCCGACGGCCAGGTGCGGGTGCGCCACCACTACCTGAGCCTGGATCCCTACATGCGCGGGCGCATGGACGCCGGCCGCAGCTATGCCCAGCCCCAGCCGCTGGACGCCGTGATGATCGGCGGCACCGTCGGCGTGGTGGAAGACTCGCGCCACCCCGGCTTCGCCGCCGGCGACGCGGTGGTGGGCATCGGCGGCTGGCAGGAGTTCGCCACCGTCGACGCCGCCCAGCCCGGCGCGCTGCGCAAGGTCGACGCGAGCCGCATCCCGCTGTCGGCCTACCTCGGCGCGGTCGGCATGCCCGGCGTCACGGCCTGGGTCGGCCTGACGCGCATCTGCCAGCCGAAGGAAGGCGAGACGGTGGCGGTCAGCGCCGCCAGCGGCGCGGTCGGCTCGGCGGTGGGCCAGCTCGCGAAGGCGCGCGGCTGCCGTGTCGTCGGCTTCGCCGGCGGCGCCGACAAGTGCGCCTACGTGCGCGAGGAGCTGGGCTTCGACGCCTGCCTCGACTACAAGGCGCTGCCGGACGCGAAGGCGCTGGGCGCGGCGCTGGCCGAGGCGGCGCCGAAGGGCATCGACGGCTACTTCGAGAACGTCGGCGGACGCATCCTCGACGCGGTGATGCTGCGCATGAACGACTTCGGCCGCATCGCGATGTGCGGGATGATCGCCGGCTACGACGGCGAGCCGATCCCGATGGCCTACCCGGCGCTGATCCTGCGCTCGCGGCTCACGGTGCGCGGCTTCATCGTCAGCGAGCACCTGGCCGACTGGCCGGCCGCGCTGGCCGAGCTGGGCCAGCGCGTCGCCGACGGCTCGCTGCGCTACCGCGAGACCGTCGCCGAGGGCCTGGAGCAGGCGCCCGAGGCCTTCCTCGGCCTGCTCAAGGGCCGCAACTTCGGCAAGCAGCTCGTGAAGCTGGTGTGAGGCCGCGATGAAGACACTGCAGGGACGCACCGCCGTCATCACCGGGGCCGGCTCCGGCTTCGGCCTCGAACTGAGCCGCCTGGCGGCCCGCGCCGGCATGGCGGTGGTGATGGCCGACGTGCAGGCCGACGCGCTGGCGCGCGCCGCCGACGAGGTCGGCGCGCTCGGCGCCGCGGTGCTGCCGTTCCGGCTCGACGTGGCGCGGGCCGACGAGGTCGAGGCGCTGGGCGCGGCGGTGCGCGAGCGCTTCGGCGCGCCCCACCTGGTGTTCAACAACGCCGGCGTCGGCGCGGGCGGCCTGATCTGGGAGCACAGCCTGAAGGACTGGGAGTGGGTGCTCGGCGTCAACCTGATGGGCGTCGCGCACGGCGTGCGGGTGTTCGTGCCGATGATGCTGGAGGCCGCGCGGCGCGACCCGTCCTACGAGGGCCACGTGGTCAACACCGCGTCGATGGCGGGCCTGCTGAACGCGCCCAACATGGGCGTCTACAACGTCAGCAAGCATGCCGTGGTCTCGCTCAGCGAGACCCTCTACCAGGACCTGCGCCTCGTCACCGACCGGATCGGCGCCTCGGTGCTGTGCCCCTACTTCGTGCCCACCGGCATCGTCGAGAGCGAGCGCAACCGCCCCGCGGACCTGCGCGAGGAGCGCCGGATGACGGCCAGCCAGCGCATCGGCGTCGCGATGTCGGCCAAGGCCGTGTCCAGCGGCAAGGTCAGCGCGGCCGAGGTGGCGCAGAAGGTCCTCGACGCGGTGCTGGCCGACCGCTTCTACGTCTACAGCCACCCGCACGCGCTCGGCGGCGTGCAGACGCGGCTCGAGGACGTGATGCTGCAGCGCAACCCGACCGATCCCTTCTCCGCGCGGCCGGAGCTGGGCGCGCAGCTGCGCCGCGAGCTGCGCGCCGCGGAAGGCACGCCGGACCCGGCCTGACGCGCCGCCCGGGCGGGGGCCGCCGCCGCGCGGGCCTGCCGCTATCATCGCCCGCGATGCCCGCCACCACCGACGCCTGCGCCCGTGGAGGCCCTGTCCCGGGTTCAGGGGACAGCGGTTTCCGGCCCCCGAACCCGCCGCTGCGCGTCGTCCACCGGCGCGCCCCTGCGCGCAGCCGACGCTGCTGGGCGGCGGTGCTGCTGCTGCTCGGCGCCGGCGCACCGGCGGCCTTCGCGCAGGGCGCGCCGGGCGACACCGGCGGCATCGTGTTCCGGCCGTCGCAGGCGCGCGTCAGCGCCGAGCGGCTGCGCCTGCCCGGCGGCGAGCGCCTGGGCCTCGTCGGCACCGCCTACACGGTGGAGCTGGGGCAGGGCCTGGCCTTCGGGCCGGCGGTCTTCGGCAGCGTCAGCGGCAACCGCGGCGGGCTGTTCACGCTGGGTGCCGAACTGGCGTGGCGCGCCCGCCTCTGGGGCCCGCTGCGCACCGAGCTCGGGGTCTACGCCGGCGGCGGTGGCGGCGCGGCACTGCCGGTCGGCGACGGCCTGATGCTGCGCCCGCATGCCGACCTGCTCTACGACTTCGGCGGCATCAGCCTCGGCCTGAGCTGGTCGCAGGTCCGCTTCGCCGGCACGCCGATCTCGAGCCGCCAGGTCGGCCTGGTGCTGAGCACCGACACCGACTTCACCTACCTCCCGCGCGACCGCCAGGGCCTGGCGCTGCCGTCGATCGGGCGCCCGGGCGCCGGCTTCGACCGGGTGCAGGGCGTGCTCGGCGTCTACCGCCCGCGCGGCGATGCCGGCCGCAGCGGCGGCGGTGCGCTGCCGCGCTCGATCGGCTACACCGGCCTGCGCGCCGAGCGGGCGCTGCGCGGCCCGTTCTACTGGGGCCTGGAGGCCAACGTCGGCACCCAGGGCGGCGTGACCGGCTACGTCGAGTACCTCGGCACGGTCGGGGTCGAGGCCGGGCTGCCGGACTCGGTGTTCAGCGTCGGCGGGCGGGTCGCGCTCGGCATGGCCGGCGGCGGCGACATCGCCGTCGGTGGCGGCCTGCTGGCCAAGGCCTCGGCCTACGGCGCGGTGCGGCTGACGCGCGACCTGGCGGCGACCGTCGAGTTCGGCCTGACGTCGGCGCCCCGCGGCGACTTCCGCGCGCTGCACGGCGCGGCCAGCCTGATCTGGATCTTCGACGACGCGGGCAACGTGTTCTCGCCGTCGCGCACCACGCGCACGGAGTTCGCCACCGGGCTGGAGCGCATCGACGCCGCCCGGCGCGACGGCAGCACCCGGCCGCTGACCACGGTGGTGCTGAAGGCCAGCCGCTTCCTGGACGCCAACCTCTACGTCACCGGCCAGGCGCGCAGCGCCGTCGGCGGCGGCGCCGGCGGCTGGTCGGCCGGCCTGTTCGGCGTCGGCTGGCAGCAGCCGATGGGCACGCCGGGGCGCGGGCCGACCTGGCACGTGGGCGTCGAGGCGCTGGCCGGCGCCGGCGGCGGCGGCGGCGTGGACGCGCGCGGCGGCGCGCTGCTGCAGCCGAACGCCTACGTCGGCATCGACCTCGGCCCGACCAGCGCGCTGCGCATCGGCGCGGGCCAGCTGCGGGCGCGCCGCGGCGAGTTGAAGAGCACCACCGTCGACGTCTCGCTGGTCTTCGCCTTCGGCCTGGTCGGCCCGGGCGCACGCTGACGCCCGCTGCGCGCGCGCCCGGCCCGGGCGGCGCGCCCGGGCCCCTGTGGCACACTGCGCCGCTTCGTTCTCCGGCCCCGCCGCGGGCCCCCTGGCCTTGGACAAGATCCTGCTGCAGATCGCCGCCGAACTGAAGGTTCGGCCGGCCCAGGTGCAGTCGGCCGTCGACCTTCTCGACGGCGGCGCCACCGTCCCCTTCATCGCCCGCTACCGCAAGGAGGCCACCGACGGCCTCGACGACATCCAGCTGCGCGAGCTCGAGACCCGCCTGGCCTACCTGCGCGAGCTCGAGGCCCGGCGCGCCGCGGTGCTGGAGAGCATCGCCGCGCAGGGCAAGCTCGACCCGGCGCTCGCCGCCGCGATCGGCGCGGCGGCGACCAAGCAGGAGCTCGAAGACCTCTACCTGCCCTACAAGCCGCGCCGCCGCACCAAGGCGATGATCGCCCGCGAGGCCGGCCTCGCGCCGCTGGCCGAGGCCCTGTTCGCCGACCCGGCGCAGGTGCCGCTCGAGGCCGCGGCCGCCTTCGTCGCGGCGCTGCCGGGCGGCGCCGAGGCGCTGGCCACCGCGGGCTTCGCCGACCTGCCGGCCGTGCTCGACGGCGTGCGCGACATCCTCAGCGAGCAGTGGGCCGAGGACGCGGTGCTGGTCGGCCGACTGCGCGAGTGGCTGTGGGAGGAGGGCCGGCTGCAGGTGCGCCGCGTCGAGGGCAAGGACCCGGAGCACCCCGACCACGCCAAGTTCCGCGACTACTTCGAGCACGACGAGCCGATCCGCAGCATGCCCTCGCACCGGGCGCTGGCCGTGTTCCGCGGGCGCTCGCTGGAGCTGCTCGACGCGAAGCTGGTGGTCGACGAGCCGCCGGCGCCGCCGCGCACCGCCGGCGCGCCGGCGCCGCTGTCGCTGGCCGAGGGGCGGATCGCCGCCCACCTGGGCTGGCGCCACGCCGGCCGCCCCGGCGACGACCTGCTGCGGCGCACCGTCGCCTGGTGCTGGAAGGTGAAGCTCAGCCTGAGCCTGGAGCGCGACCTGTTCGCCCGGCTGCGCGAGGGCGCCGAGGCGGTGGCGATCAAGGTCTTCGCGGCCAACCTGCGCGACCTGCTGCTGGCGGCGCCGGCCGGCCCGAAGGTGGTGCTCGGCCTGGACCCGGGCATCCGCACCGGCTGCAAGGTGGCCGTGGTCGACGCCACCGGCAAGGTGCTGGACACCGCGACCGTCTACCCGCACGAGCCGCGGCGCGACTGGGAAGGTTCGCTGCACGTGCTGGCCCGGCTGTGCGCGACGCACGGCGTCGACCTGGTGGCGATCGGCAACGGCACCGCGAGCCGCGAGACCGACCGCCTGGCCGCCGACCTGCTGAAGCGCCTCGCCGCGCTGCAGCCCGACGCGGCGATCCAGAAG
This sequence comes from Pseudideonella sakaiensis, assembly GCF_001293525.1. Taxonomy (GTDB): domain Bacteria; phylum Pseudomonadota; class Gammaproteobacteria; order Burkholderiales; family Burkholderiaceae_C; genus Ideonella_A; species Ideonella_A sakaiensis. The sequence goes on from NZ_BBYR01000045.1 coordinate 27,758, forward strand.
GTGGTGGTCAGCGAGGCCGGCGCCTCGGTGTACTCGGCCAGCGAGTTCGCGAGCAAGGAGCTGCCGGCGCTGGACGTCAGCCTGCGCGGCGCCGTCAGCATCGCGCGGCGGCTGCAGGATCCGCTGGCCGAGCTGGTGAAGATCGACCCGAAGAGCATCGGCGTCGGCCAGTACCAGCACGACGTCGACCAGGGCGCGCTGGCGCGCACGCTGGACAGCGTGGTGGAGGACTGCGTGAACTCGGTCGGCGTCGACCTGAACACCGCGTCCGCGCCGCTGCTGGCGCGCGTGTCGGGCCTGAGCGCCGCGGTGGCCGCCGGCATCGTGCGCTGGCGTGACGCGCACGGCGCCTTCCGCAGCCGCCGCCAGCTGCTCGAGGTCGGCGGCCTGGGCCCCAAGACCTTCGAGCAGAGCGCCGGCTTCCTGCGCATCCGCGGCGGCGACGACCCGCTCGATGCGAGTGCCGTGCACCCCGAGACCTACCCGGTGGTCGAGCGCATCGCCGCGGCGCTGCAGCGGCCGGCCGCGGAGATCATGGGCCGGGCCGACGTGATCCGCGCGCTGCGGCCGGAGGCCTATGCCGACGAGCGCTTCGGCGCGATCACCGTGCGCGACATCCTGGCCGAGCTCGAGAAGCCCGGCCGCGACCCGCGGCCCGACTTCAAGGTCGCCCGCTTCAACGACGGCGTCGAGGACCTGAAGGACCTGAAGCCCGGCATGACGCTGGAGGGCACGGTCAGCAACGTGGCCCAGTTCGGCGCCTTCGTCGACCTGGGCGTGCACCAGGACGGGCTGATCCACGTGAGCCAGCTGTCGAACAAGTTCGTGCAGGACGCGCGCGAGGTCGTGAAGACCGGCGACATCGTCAAGGTCAAGGTGCTCGAGGTGGACCTGGCGCGCAAGCGCATCGCGCTGACGATGCGGCTGGACGCGAGCCTGCCGGCGCGCGGGGAGGGCGGTGGCCGCCCGGCGCCGCGCGGCGAGCGCGTGCCGGCCCGCAGCGGCGCCGGCGCTGCCGCGGCACCCTCGGCGATGGCGGCGGCCTTCGCCCGGCTGCAGGGCGGCAAGCGCTGACGCACGCCGGGCACGGGGACGGGGGCGGGCGCGGGGCCGCACCGGCGCCGCGGCACCGGCCCCTGCCGCGTGCGGCCGCGGCGCCCGCGCGGCCCAGACCGGATCCGGCGCGGCCGCCCGCGCGCCGCCACCTACAATCCGCCGGCTCCGGCCCCGCCGCCCGTTCCCGATTCGACGTGTCCCCTGCCGACCCCGCCGACCGCCCCGACGACCCGCGCGCCCCGGACCTGACGGCCGAACTGGCCACCCTGCTGGTCGAGGCGCTGAACCTCGAGACCGCGCCGGACGCGATCGACCCGGACGCGCCGCTCTACGGCGACGGGCTCGGGCTGGACTCGATCGACATCCTCGAGGTGGCGCTGGCGGTGTCGAGCCGCTACGGCTTCCAGCTGCGCTCCGACGACGAGCGCAACGAGCAGATCTTCGCGTCGCTGCGCAGCCTGGCCGCCCACGTGGCGCGCCACCGCAGCCACTGAGCGCGTGGCGGGGGCGAACGGCGTGGAAGGCCGGCGCGCGGAGCGCCGCATCCTGCTCGGCATCGGCGGCGTGCTGGCCTATGCCGCGCTGTCGCACGCGCTGATGCTGCATGCCGCGGACCGGCCCTGGGCGGCGGCGGCGCTGCTCGCGCCGGGCGTGCTGGCCGGGGCCGGCTGGGCGCTGGCCCAGGGCCGCCGCGGGCTGCTGCTCGGCTGTACGCTCGTGCTCGCCGGGCTGGTCGCCTGGAGCCTGGCCGGCAGCCAGGCCAGCGTGCAGCACCTCTACCTGGCCCAGCATGCGGGCATCCACGTCGCGCTCGGCGCCGTCTTCGGTGCCAGCCTGCGCATCGGCGCGACGCCGATGATCACCGGCTTCGCGCGGCGCGTGCACCGCGCCGGCCTGAGCCCGGCGATGGCGGCCTACACGCGGCGCCTGACGGCGGTCTGGGCCGGCTACTTCTTCGCGATGGCCGCGCTGTCGGTGGCGCTGTTCGCCGCGGCGCCGTGGAGCGCGTGGTCGCTGTTCGCCAACCTGCTGACGCCCGCGTCGGTGGCACTGCTCTTCCTCGGCGAGCACCTGCTGCGCTACCGCCTGCACCCGGAGTTCGAGCGGGCGCACTGGCGCGACGCGCTGCGCGCGAGCTGGCGGCCGGCGGCCGGGGAGGACGGCCGGTGACACGCCCCGATCCGCAGCACGACGCCGGCGGCGCCGTCGCGCCCGCGACCTGGCCGCTGCTGGCGCATGCCGATCCCGCGGCCGTGCTGGCCTGGGACGGGGAGCGCCCGGTGCGCGCCGGCGCCTTCGTCGCCGAGGCGCAGGCGCTGGCGCAGACGCTGCCGGCCGACGGCGAGCTCGTGAACCTGTGCGAGAACCGCCTGGCCTTCGCGCTCGGCTTCGCGGCCGCGCTGCTGCGCGGCCTGGGCAGCCTGTTCCCGCCGAACGCACGGCCGGCGACGCTGGCGGCGCTGGCCGCCCCCGGCCGGCGCTGCACCGTGCTCTGCGATGCGGACGGCGTCGATGGGGGCGGCCTGCCGGTGCTGCGGCTGCAGCGCCGGCCGGTGCCGGACGGCACGGGCTGGGCGGTGCCGCGGATCCCGGGCGAGCTGCGGGCGGCGACGCTGCTGACCTCCGGCTCCACCGGCACGCCGCAGCCGCACGCCAAGCACTGGCGCACGCTGGTGCGCAACATCGGCGGCGAGGCGGCGCGCCTGGCCGAGACCCTCGGGCGCCCCGACCTGCGCGGCCTCGCGCTGGTGGCGACCGTGCCGCCGCAGCACAGCTACGGCTTCGAGTCGAGCGTGCTGCTGGCGCTGCTGGGCGGCGCGGCCTTCGATGCCGGCCGTCCGTTCTATCCGGCCGACATCGTCGCGGCGCTGGCGCGCGTGCCGCGGCCGCGGGCGCTGGTGACCACGCCCTTCCACCTGAAGACGCTGCTGCTGTCCGGCCTGGAGCTGCCGCCGGTGGACCTGCTGCTGTCGGCCACCGCGCCGCTGTCGCCGCAGCTCGCCGCGCAGGCCGAGGCCCGCACCGGCGGCACGCTGGTCGAGATCTACGGCTGCACCGAGGCCGGCCAGGTGGCCAGCCGGCGCACCACGGCCGGCGAGGTCTGGCGCACCCTCGGCACGATGCGGGTGGACCGGCTGGCGCCCGGTGAGCGCCTGCCCGGCGAGCCCCTGGCCACCGACCCCGGTGACGGCGGCGCGGCCAACGCCGGGACGGCCGGCGAGCGCTTCGTGGTCAGCGGCGGCCACGTCGAGACGCCGACCGTGCTGGCCGACCTGCTGGAACCGATCGACCCGCAGCACTTCCGCCTGCTCGGCCGCGCCAACGACCTGATCCACGTCGGCGGCAAGCGCAGCTCGCTGGCCCACCTCGACTTCCACCTGAACCGCGTGCCCGGCGTCGTCGACGGCTGCTTCTGGCTGCCGGACGAGGACGGCGAGCGCGTCGCGCGCACGGTGGCCTTCGTGGTCGCGCCGGGCCTCGGCGCTGCCGAGGTGCTGGACGGCCTGCGCCCGCACCTCGAGCCGGCCTTCCTGCCCCGCCGCATCGTCTTCGTCGACGCGCTGCCGCGCGAGGCCACCGGCAAGCTGCCGGCCCAGGTGCTGGCGCAGTTCGCGGCCCGGCGGCTGGCGGCGACGGCGCCTGCGTCGGCATCGGCATCGGCATCGGCATCGGCAGCGGCATCGGCATCGGCATCGGCATCGGCATCGGCATCGGCTGCAGCTTCGGCGGCTCCGGCCGCGCCCGGGCCGACCCCGGTCTCGCGGGAGCCTTCGGCAGCCGCGGACGCGGCGCCGCCGGCCGCGCTGCGGCGCGAGATCGCCGTGCCACCGGACCATCCGGCCTTCGACGGCCACTTCCCCGGCGCGCCGGTGCTGCCTGGCGTGATGCTGCTGTCGGAGGTGCTGGCGGCGGTGCTCGACGAGCCCGCGCTGGCGCAGGCCCTGGGGCCCGCGCCGGTGCTGGAGCAGGCGAAGTTCCTCGCCCCGGTCGGCCCCGGCTGCACGCTCGGCCTGCAGCTGGTACGGGCCGGCGCCGCGGCTTCGGCGCCGGGCGCGGCGCGCTGGGCCTTCGAACTGGCGCGCGGCGACACCGTGGTCGCGCGCGGCGTGCTGCGCGCGGGGGAGGGGAGCGCCCGATGAGCGGGGCCGCGCACGAGCCGGCCGCGGCGGCCCCGCGCGCCGCGGAGCCCGCCGTGGCAGCGCCGGCGCCTGCCGCCGGCAGCGACTGGGCGGGTCGCCGCGAGCGCAGCAACGCGCTGGCCCTGCGGCTGATGAGCTGGATCGCGGTGAGCTGCGGCCGCCGCGTCGCGCGCTGGGTGCTGCACCCGATCACGCTGTACTTCATGCTGTTCGCGCCGGGACCGCGGCGCCAGTCGCGGCGCTTCCTGCGCCGCGCGCTCGGCCGCGCGCCGCGCTTCGCCGACGGCTACCGCCAGGTGCATGCCTTCGCCGCCACCGTGCTGGACCGCGTCTACCTGCTGCGCGGCCGCCATGCGCTGTTCGACGTGCAGGTACGCGGCGAGGAGGCGGTGGTGCAGACCCTGGCGGAGGGGCGTGGCGCCTTCCTCGTCGGCGCCCACGTCGGCAGCTTCGAGGTGCTGCGCGACGTCGGCCGCCACCACCCGGGCCTGCGCATCGCGATGGTGATGTTCCCGGACAACGCCCGCATGGTGAACGCGGCCTTGCGCGCGATCGCCCCCGAGGTGCGGCTGGACGTGATCGCGCTCGGCCGGCCCGACACGCCGCTGCGCGTGCGCGACTGGATGGACGAGGGCGGCCTGGTCGGCATCCTGGCGGACCGCACGCTGGCGCTCGGCGACGGGCCGCGCCGCGACCTGCACCGGCTGCCCTTCCTCGGCGAGCCCGCCCCCTTCAGCGACGGCCCGTTCCGGCTCGCGATGCTGCTGCGCCGGCGCGTGATCTTCATGGTCGGCCTCTACCTCGGCGGCGCGCGCTACGAGGTGCGCTTCCAGACCCTGGCCGACTTCAGCACGCCGCCGGCCGGCGCCGCCGCACGCGAGGCCGCGGTGCGCCAGGCGCTGCACGACTACGTCGCGACGCTCGAGGCGCTGTGCCGCGAGCACCCGTCGAACTGGTTCAATTTCCACGACGTGTGGGCGCAGGATGCGCCGGCCGAGGCGGCGGCCCCGGGCGCACGGCCGGCACCGGGAGGCCCGGATGGCCCGCGCTGAGGGCGCCCAGGGAAACGGGCGCGCCGGCGCCCGCGGCCGCTGGCCCTGGCCGCCGCTGCTGCGCGCCTCGCTCGGCGTGCACGCGGGTGCCGCGGCCCTCGCGCTGTGGCCGGGCGGCTGGCCCTGGGCGCTGGGCGCCGTCGCGGCCAACCATGCGCTGATCACCGCGACCGGGCTGTGGCCGCGCTCGCGCGGGCTGGGCCCGAACTGGACCCGCCTGCCCGACGCGCCGGCGACCGCGCAGGCCGTGGCGCTGACGATCGACGACGGCCCCGACCCGGCCGTCACGCCGGCGCTGCTGGACCTGCTGGCCGCGCACGGCGCACGGGCCACGTTCTTCTGCATCGGCGCGCGCGCCGCCGCCGAGCCGGCGCTGCTGCGCCGCATCCTCGCGGCGGGCCACGCGGTCGAGAACCACTCGATGCACCACCGCCACCATTTCTCGCTGCTCGGGCCGGCCGGGCTGCGGCGCGAACTGCAGCAGGCCCAGCACCTGCTGGAAGACCTCGGCGGCGTGCGCCCAATCGCCTTCCGGGCCCCGGCCGGGCTGCGCAATCCCTTCCTCGACCCGGTGCTGCACGAGCTCGGGCTGCACCTGGTGAGCTGGACACGGCGCGGCTTCGACACCCGCGAAGGGCGGGCCGACACCGTCGCGCGGCGCCTGCAGCGCGGCCTCGCGGCGCGCGACATCCTGCTGCTGCACGACGGCCATGCGGCCCGGACAGACGCCGGCCGCCCCGTGCTGCTGGAGGTGCTGCCGCCGCTGCTGGCGCGCTGCGGTGCGCTCGGGCTGCGGACCGTGACGCTGCGCGAGGCCCTGCCGCCGCGCGGGGGCTGAGCCGGTCGCCGCCCCGCAGCCTGCCGCTTCCTCCACGAGCTTTCCGCGCGCCGATCCCACCTCCCCGCCGATGACCGCCCCCGACCCGCGTGCCGCTGCACACCCTTCGATCGCGTCGCCGCCGGCCCACCCGCCGGCGGACGGCGCCGTGCCCGCCGTGCCCGCCGTGCCCGCCGTGAGGGCCGGCGGCCCGGCGACGGCCGCCGCCGCCGCCGTCGATCCCGATGCCGCATGGGCCGCACTGCATGCCGCGGCCTGTGCGCCCTACCGGCCGGCCGGGCGCTTCGCGTGGCACTTCGCGCGCGGCAAGCTGGGCCGCGACCCGGTGTTCCGCGGCCTGCTGGCGCGCGGCGACCTGCCGGCGCGGGCGCGCATCGTCGACATCGGCTGCGGCCAGGGCCTGCTCGCCAGCCTGCTTGCCGCGGTCGATGCGGCCGCCGCGGCCGGCCGCTGGCCGGCCGCCTGGCCGCCGGCCCCGGTGGGGGCCCGCGTGCACGGCATCGAGCTGATGGCACGCGACGTGGCGCGGGCCCGGGCCGCACTCGGCGCGCTGCCGGAGCCGCCGCAGTTCGTCTGCGCGGACATGCGCGAGGCGCCGCTGCCGCGCTGCGACGCGGTCGTGATCCTCGACGTGCTGCACTACGTCGACCACGCCGCGCAGGCGGCGCTGCTGCGCCGCGTGCACGCCGCGCTGGTGCCGGGCGGGCGGCTGCTGCTGCGCGTCGGTGACCAGGACGCGCGGCGCGGCTTCGCGGTCAGCCAGTGGGTGGACCGGGTGGTGACCGCGGTGCGCGGCCACCGCGTGCCGCCCACCTGGGGCCGGCCGCTGCGCGACTGGACGGCGCTGCTCGAGGGCCTGGGCTTCCGCGTCGCCGCGGTGCCGATGAGCGCCGGCACGCCGTTCGCGAACGTGCTGCTGGTGGCCGATCGGCGGCCCGACGCGCCGGGCCCGGGCATGCGCAGCGAGGACCACCCGGGCAGCGCCGGCCGCGCGAGCGCGGCCATCCCGGAGGACCCGCCCCGATGAGCGCCGCCGCCGATCCGCCGGCGCGCGCGCCGCTGGATGCCGACGCGATCCGCCGCCGCATCCCGCACCGCGGCCCGATGGCGCTGCTGGAGCGCGCCGAGGCCTGGGATGCGACCACGCTGTGCGCCAGCCTCGCCGCGCCCACCGCCGCCGGCCACCCGCTGCGCACCCGGCACGGGGTGCTCGCGCCGGTGGCGATCGAGCTGGCCGCGCAGGCTGCCGCGCTGCACCAGGCGCTGCAGGGCGAGGCCGCCGGCGGCCCGGCGGCGCCGCGCCCCGGCTTCATCGCCAGCGTGCGCGACGTGCGGCTGCACCGGCTGCGGCTGGACGGCGGCGAGGCCCGGCTGGAGATCCGCGTCGAGCGCGTGCTCGCGGCCGAGCGCCAGGCGCAGTACCGCTTCGTGCTGCGCGAGGCGCCGCAGGACGCTGCCCAGGCCGCGCCGTCCGCCGCGGCGGCCCCCGGGTCCGCGGCCACGCCCGGCGTTCCCCTGGTCGACGGCCGCCTGACCGTCGTGCTCGACACCCCGCTGGCCGTGCCGGCGCCCGAACGAGGCCCTGAATGAACGACGCCGACCCGCCCCGCGCCGCCGCCCCGGCCGCGCCTGCGACGCCGCCGAGCGCGGCAGCCCCCGCCCCGCTGCGTCGCCGCGCCGCAGCGCCGGCCGACGGCCCGCGCCGCGCGCTGGTGACCGGTGCCAGCGGCGCGCTCGGCGCCGCGATCGCGACCCGGCTGGCGCGCGGCGGCGCGCACGTGTGGCTGCATGCGGCCAGCCGGCCGCAGGCCGTCGAGCAGCTGGCCGCGGCCCTGCGCGACGAGGGCCTGTCCGCCGAGGCCTGCGTCTTCGACCTGGCCGACGAGGCGGCCTGTGCCGCCGGCTGCGCGGCGCTGCTGGCAAAGGGGCCGGTGCAGATCCTGGTGAACAACGCCGGCGTGCACGACGACGCCGTCTTCGCCGGCATGCAGGCCGCGCAGTGGCACCGCGTGATCGAGGTCTCGCTGCACGGCTTCTACCGCGTCACCCAGCCGCTGCTGCTGCCGATGCTGCGCACGCGCTGGGGGCGCATCGTCAACATCTCGTCGGTGGCGGCGCTCACCGGCAACCGCGGCCAGGTCAACTACGCGGCTGCAAAGGCGGCGCTGCACGGCGCGACGAAGGCACTGTCGCTCGAGGTGGCCAGCCGCGGCGTGACGGTGAACGCGGTCGCGCCGGGCATCATCGCGTCGCCGATGGCCGAGGCCGCCTTCGACGACGAGACCATCCGGCGCCTGGTGCCCGCGCAGCGCGCCGGCACGCCCGACGAGGTGGCCGCGCTGGTCGCCTTCCTGGCCGGCGACGAGGCGGGCTACGTGACGGGGCAGGTGCTGTCGATCAACGGCGGCCTGGCCTGAGCGTGTGAGGCAGCCGGCGCCCGGGCCGCCCGGTGTCAGGCCTGGAACGGCGGGTGCCGGCGCAGCCGCTTCCAGGCCAGCAGCGGCAGCCGCAGCACGAACTCCAGCATCAGCCGGGTGTGCATCCAGGTCAGCAGCAGGTTGTCGCGGCCGTAGCGGAAGTGCGAGACGCCGCCCTCCTCGGGGCGCAGGTAGCGCACCGGCGCGTCGAGGTTCAGCGGCTTGACGCCGCGCCAGGCCAGGCGCACCACGGCCTCGGTGTCGAAGTCGAAGCGGCGCATCCAGGGCTGGCCCTGCATCACGCGGCGCAGCGGCTCGACGGGGTAGACGCGGAAGCCGTACAGCGAGTCCCCGATGCCGGCGCCGAGGGTCTCGAGCTGGGTCCAGCCGTTCGACACGCGGCGCCCGCGCACGCGCAGCAGCGGCGCACTCGCATCGAAGACCGGGCGGCCGAGCACCATCGCCTCGGGGCGGGCCTGCGAGCAGGCCATGAAGGCGGGGATCAGCGCGGCCGGGTGCTGGCCGTCGGCGTCCATCGTCAGCGCGTGCGTGTAGCCGGCGGCGGCGGCCGCGTCCAGGCCCTGCAGCACCGCCGCGCCCTTGCCACGGTTCTCCGGCAGCACCCAGACGCGCAGGCCGGGGTCACGGCGCGCCATCGCCAGCGCCGCCTCGCCGCTGCCGTCGATCACCACCCAGACGGGGTTCCACTGCGCGCGCGCCTCGCGCAGGGTCTGGCGCAGGCGGTCGGCGCCGGTGTCGTAGCTGGGGATCAGCACCAGGTGGGTGGGCGACGCGGGCGCGCCGGCGGGGAGGGCGGGCCCGCTCATTCGCGCGACGGCACGCGCCGCTCCGAGGTGGCCAGCACCCAGCTGACGGCCAGGCCGGCCGCCCAGCCGCTGCGCTGCGTGACCAGCGGGCTGTCGGCGAAGACCGCGCCGGACAGGGTGTCGGCGCGCACGAAGGCGCCGAACCAGGTGTCCCCGACCCGGCGCGACACCGCGGCCAGGGCCTTCGCGCCGGCGTAGCCGCCACGCGCCGCGTAGGCCGGGCGGCCGGGCCGCACGTCGGCCGCACCCACGTCGTAGAAGTAGGCGTGCTGGCGGCGGTCGCCGTACAGCGGGCCGGCCTGCAGGCCGAGGCGCCAGCCGGACGGCAGCGCCGTGTCCAGGTTCAGCACCGGCGCGGCCACCCAGCCGATGTAGCGGCTGTCGCGCTGCAGCGTGAAGGCCGCGCGCACTGGCACGCGCAGGTCCAGCGTCCAGCCGGGCCGGCGCAGCAGGCGCCATTGCAGCTGGGGGCCGAACTCCAGGCTGGGCTTCAGGTCGGCCATGCCGCGGCGGGCCTCGTTGTCCTCGCTGCGCGTCGGGGCGCTGGCGCCCAGGCTCAGGTCCAGGTCCACGTCCGGGTGGTCGATCAGGCGCGCGCGCAGTCCGTCGCGGTCGGCGCGCAGCACCTCGCCGCGGTAGACCGCGTAGGGCGCCGGCAGCAGCCAGGCCTGGGACTGCGCCGAGCCGCGGTAGTGCGGCAGCCGCAGCCCGGCGACGCCGATGCCGAGCTCCCAGAGCGGCTGCGTCGCGGCCGGGGCCGGCACTGCGGCCGCGGCGGACGATCCCGCGGCGCCCGTGGCCGCGGCGCCCGTTCGACCCGCCGGAAGGACGTCGGCCGGCCCACGCGCCGGCGCAGGCGAGGGCAGGGGAGCGGGTGACGTCGACTGCGCGGCGGCCCCTGCCGCGACGCCGAGCGAGAGCAGGAGCGCCAGTGCCGCCGCCGCCGGCCCCACGCCGCGGACGGCCCGGGCGCCCTCCGCAGCCCGCGCAGACGCGGCCCGCGGGCCGCCGCCCTGCGGCGGTCTGGCGGGCCCCGGCCCGGAGGTGAGCGTCCTCACCGCACGGCCTCCGCCAGCCGCTCACCGTCGGCGAACTGGTGGCCCTCGATCTCGACCAGCAGCTCGGCGCGGCAGATGTCGGCCTGCAGCCAGGCCGCCTCGCGCAGCAGCGGGGCCGCGGGCCCGAGCAGCTCGGCCAGCGCCGCCTGCACGGCCGGGCGGTCGGCCGGCCGGCGCAGGTAGACGACGGCCTGCAGCTGCTCGACCGCCAGCGCCGCGGTGCAGCGTCGCGCGGCGGCGCCGACCACGGCGCGCAGGTTGGCGACCGCCTCGCGCGCCTGCGCCACCACGTCCCCGGGGTGCAGCGACTGGTGGCCGACGATGCTGGCGGTGCCCGAGACCCACAGCGCCAGCCGGCCCGGGCCGGCATGGCCGAGCGCGGCGCGCGAGAAGGTCGGCGCACGCGGACCGAACTCGCGCGGGTAGTGGTAGGCCGACACCTGGCGAGGATTCTCGACCGGCGCGGCCGGCACCCGCCCGGCGAGGAAGGCGACGCGCAGCGGCCCGGCCGGCACCCCCAGCGCACAGGCCGCCGGCGCACCCGCGAAGGCCGCGTGGCCCGCGGCCAGGAAGGCGCGCTGGCGGCCGGCATTGAACTGGCGGTAGCGCTCCATCCCCTGCTCGACCGCGTTGATCCGCGGCACGTAGTTCCACAGCCGCTGCAGGTGCGGGAAGCCGGTGGCCGCCAGCACCTCGAACAGCGCCGCATAGCCGTGGCGGGTCGCCGCCTCGAGCGCGGTCTCGCCCGGCGCGGCGGCCGCGTCGTCCTCGTCCAGCTCCAGGCGGCCGAACAGCCAGTGGCCGTCGTGGCACCAGGCCACCGGGCCATGGCGGCCGCTGTGGCAGGCCGGGCCCCCGAGCAGCCAGTCGGTGCGCGGGCCGGCATCGGCCGGGCCGACCGCAGCTGCGGCGCCGGGATCCGCCGCGCCGCCGGCACCGCCGGCGGGGCCGGCCGACAGCACCGGCGCGGCGATGCCGGCCCAGGGCGCGCCGCCGGCGTGGCGGCCCCGCCAGTCCGGCGCGGCCCCGAGCTGCAGGCCACCCAGCAGCGCCGCATGGCCGGCCAGCGGGTGGGCGGCGCCGTCGCGGCCAGGGTCGACCGCCGTGTCGCCGATGCCGGCCCAGGCGCCGGGCCGGCTGCGCAGCACCTGCAGCAGCCCGGCGGCAGGCGGTGCGGCCGGCTCCGGCGCAACGCGGGGCGCGCTGGTGGCGAGCTCAGGCACGTGCCGTCACCGCCGACAGGGCACCGGGCGCGTCCGCCCACCGCGGGCCGACCGCGCGGTGGCGGTCGGGGGCGTCGGTCGGGCGGCGGGAGGGGGCGGCGCGGGAGCGGGCGGTGGCACGGGACATCGGCATCGCGCGATTATCGCGAGCCGCCGACGTGACACGGCGACGGACGAGGCCCCATGGGCGAGGGGGCGGGCGGGCACGGGGACGCCCGGGGACCGGTCGCCCCCGGCCCGGGGCGCCGAGGGCGCGCCGCGCCGGGCGCTACAATCCGCGCTTCACGCCCGACACCCACCCCCGACCCACGAAAGCGACGGTGATGGCACCGCGAACTCCCTTCCAGCTGCGCGGCCGCACCCCGGCCGCGTCGGCGAGGCCTGTCCGCCGCCCGTAAAGGCCTGCCCGTCCCGTCCCCCAGCAAGCGCGGCACCGTCCGCGCTTTTTTGTTTTCCGGAGCCCCCATGGTCACGATCCGATTGCCCGATGGTTCGCAGCGCGAGTTCCCCGGGCCCGTCACCGTCGCGGAGGTCGCGCAGTCGATCGGCAGCGGCCTGGCCAAGGCCGCGCTCGGCGGGCGGGTCGGCGAGGGCGAGGCGGCGCGGCTGGTGGACACGAGCCACCGCATCGACGCCGACACCTCGCTGGCGATCGTCACCGACAAGGACCCGGCCGGCCTGGAGCTGATCCGCCACTCGACCGCCCACCTGCTGGCCTATGCGGTGAAGGAGCTGTTCCCCGACGCGCAGGTGACGATCGGGCCGGTGATCGAGAACGGCTTCTACTACGACTTCGCGTACAAGCGCCCGTTCACGCCGGAGGACCTGGCGGCGATCGAGGCCCGCATGGCGGAGCTGGCGAAGAAGGACGAGAAGGTCGAGCGCCGCGTGCTGCCGCGCGACGAGGCGGTGGCGCATTTCCGCGCGCTGGGCGAGCACTACAAGGCCGAGATCATCGCCGGCATCCCGGCCGGCGAGGACGTCTCGCTGTACCGCGAGGGCAGCTTCGAGGACCTGTGCCGCGGCCCCCACGTGCCGTCGACCGGCCGCCTGAAGCACTTCAAGCTGATGAAGGTGGCCGGCGCCTACTGGCGCGGCGACCACCGCAACGAGATGCTGCAGCGCATCTACGGCACGGCCTGGGCCAGCAAGGACGAGCTGCAGAAGTACCTCACGATGCTGGAGGAGGCGGAGAAGCGCGACCACCGCCGCCTCGGCCGCGAGCTCGACCTGTTCCACGTCGACGAGCATGCGCCGGGCGTGGTGTTCTGGCACCCGAAGGGCTGGACCATCTGGCAGGAGGTCGAGCAGACCATGCGCCGGGTCTACCGCGACAACGGCTACCTCGAGGTCAAGGGCCCGCAGCTGCTGGACAGCACGCTGTGGCAGAAGACCGGCCACTGGGACAAGTACCGCGAGAACATGTTCACGACGGAGTCGGAGAAGCGCGACTACGCGCTCAAGCCGATGAACTGCCCGGGCCACATCCTGATCTTCAAGCAGGGCATCAAGAGCTACCGCGACCTGCCGCTGCGCTACGGCGAGTTCGGCCAGTGCCACCGCAACGAGCCCAGCGGCGGGCTGCACGGCATCATGCGGGTGCGCGGCTTCACGCAGGACGACGGGCACATCTTCTGCACCGAGGACATGATCCTCGACGAGTGCGTGGCCTACACGCGGCTGCTGCAGCAGGTCTACGCGGACTTCGGCTTCACCGACATCGTCTACAAGGTGGCGACGCGCCCGGCGGCACGCATCGGCTCCGATGCGAGCTGGGACAAGGCCGAGCACGCGCTGATGGAGAGCCTGCGGCTGTCCGGCGTGGACTTCGAGATCGCGCCGGGCGACGGCGCCTTCTACGGCCCGAAGATCGAGTACACGCTGAAGGACGCGATCGGGCGGCCCTGGCAGTGCGGCACGATGCAGGTCGATTTCTTCATGGCCGAGCGGCTCGGCGCCGAGTACGTGGCCGAGGACTCGAGCCGCCGCCACCCCGTGATGCTGCACCGCGCCATCGTCGGCAGCCTCGAGCGCTTCATCGGCATCCTGCTCGAGCAGCACGCCGGCGCACTGCCCGCGTGGCTCGCGCCGGAGCAGGCCAGCGTGCTCAACATCACCGAAGCGCAAGACGATTACGCCCGGGAAGTGGCGAAAACGTTGCAAAAACAAGGAGTTAGAGTCCGCCTCGATTTGCGCAACGAGAAAATCAACTATAAAATCCGCGAGCATTCGATGCAAAAGGTCCCGTACATCCTCGTCGTCGGCGACAAGGAGAAGGCGAACGGGGCCGTTTCCGTGCGTGCGCGCGGGAACGTCGACCTGGGGATGATGCCGCTGGCCGCGTTCGCCGAACGCCTGGCGGGGGACATCGCCCGCAAGGCCTGAGTCTGCGCACCGCACACCACCCCGTCGTCGGGTCCCCTTCGCCTGGGGCCTCTTGAAAGGTTCGAACCATCGCTACTTTCGTTGACCGCCGGATCCCGAACGTCGAGCGCAAGCACCGCTTGAACCGGGAGATCACGGCCCCCGAAGTCCGTCTGAACGGCGTCGAGAACGAGCCCCTGGGCATCGTGAGCCTGCAGGAAGCCCTGCGGATGGCCGGCGACCTGGACGTGGACCTGGTGGAGATCGCCGCGCAGGCCGATCCCCCGGTGTGCCGGCTGATGGACTACGGCAAGCTCAAGTACCAGGAGCAGAAGCGGGCGGCCGAGGCGAAGGCGAAGCAGAAGATCATCGAGGTGAAGGAGGTCAAGTTCCGCCCCGGCACCGACGAGGGGGACTACCAGATCAAGATGCGCAACCTGCGCCGGTTCATCGGCGAGGACGGCGACAAGGGCAAGGTCACGCTGCGCTACCGCGGCCGCGAGATCACGCACCAGGAGATCGGCATGCGGCTGCTCGAGCGCATCCGCGACGAGCTGGCCGACATCTCCGTCGTCGAGCACATGCCGAAGCTGGAAGGCCGGCAGATGATCATGGTGCTGGCGCCGAAGCGCCGGTCCTGATCCAGCGGGACAGGTTTCAGGAATTGCCGCCGCGGTTGGTCGCCGCGGGGGTGAAAGCAGCGGCTGCAGGCCTGCAAGACGGTGGAGTCCTCACCGGCGCCTGACAGCAGCGATCGAAGAAGGAGCAGTCATGCCCAAGATGAAGACCAAGAGCGGCGCGAAGAAGCGTTTTCGCGTCCGTCCCGGTGGGACCGTCAAGCGCGGTCAGGCGTTCAAGCGCCACATCCTGACGAAGAAGTCCACGAAGAACAAGCGCCACCTGCGTGGTGCCGTCAACGTGCACGAGACGAACATGGGCCACATGGCACAGATGCTGCCGTTCGCGGGCCTGTGAGCGTCGGACCGAACTGAAGGAGAACCACCATGCCTCGCGTCAAACGTGGCGTCACCGCCCGTGCCCGTCACAAGAAGGTCCTCGCGCTTGCCAAGGGTTACCGCGGCCGCCGCAAGAACGTGTTCCGCATCGCCAAGCAGGCGGTCATGCGGGCCGGTCAGTACGCCTACCGTGACCGCCGCACCAAGAAGCGCGTCTTCCGCCAGCTCTGGATCGCCCGCATCAACGCGGCGGCCCGGGGCCTGGGTCTCACCTACAGCAAGTTCATGGCCGGCCTGAAGAAGGCCTCGATCGAGATCGACCGCAAGGTCCTCGCCGATCTGGCCGTGAAGGATCCTGCCGCCTTCGGCAGCATCGTCGAGAAGGTGAAGGCCCAGCTGGCTTGATGCCTCGAGCGGCCCGGCGGCCCTGCCGCCGGGCCCGCGGCAGGCCTCCCGCGTGGAGGCCGAGCACTTCCAGGCCGACCTCGTGTGCGGCCTTTTTCGTTTCCAGCGCGTCGCCCTCGTCCGGCGCCGCGCCGTTCGCCCCCCGACCGCCCTCCGGATGAACGACCTCGACCAACTCGCGCTCGACGCCCGGCGCGACTTCGCTGCCGCCGCCACCCCGGCCGACCTCGAGAACGCCAAGGCCCGCTACCTCGGCAAGGCCGGTCGCGTGACCGAGCTGCTGAAGGCGCTGGCCAGCCTGCCGCACGAGGAGAAGAAGGCGCGCGGCGCCTCGATCAACGCCGCCAAGCAGCAGGTCGAGGCCGCGCTGCAGGCGCGCCGCCAGGCGCTCGCCGACGCCGAGCTGGACGCCCAGCTGAAGGCCGAGGCGCTGGACGTGACGCTGCCGGGCCGCCAGCGCGGCGCCGGCGCGGTGCACCCGATCTCGCGCACGATGGAGCGCATCGAGGCGATCTTCGGCTCGATGGGCTTCGACGTGGCCGACGGCCCGGAGATCGAGACCGACTGGTACAGCTTCACCGCGCTGAACAACCCGGAGAACCACCCGGCGCGTTCGATGCAGGACACCTTCTACGTCGACCTGAAGGACGCCCACGGCGGCTGGCTGAACCTGCGCCCGCACACCTCGCCGATGCAGATCCGCTACGCGCAGGCGCATGCGAAGCAGCATGCCGGCGCCGCGCGCATGCCCGACATCCGCGTGATCGCGCCGGGCCGCACCTACCGCGTGGACAGCGATGCGACGCACTCGCCGATGTTCCACCAGGTCGAGGGCCTGTGGGTCGGCGAGGACGTCAGCTTCAAGGACCTGAAGGCGATGTACCTCGCCTTCATGCAGGCCTTCTTCGAGACCGACGACCTGACGCTGCGCTTCCGCCCCAGCTACTTCCCCTTCACCGAGCCGAGCGCCGAGATCGACGTGATGTTCCGCAGCGGGCCGCTGAAGGGCCGCTGGCTCGAGGTGTCCGGCTCCGGCCAGGTGCACCCGCAGGTGATCCGCCACATGGGCCTGGACCCGGAGCGCCACATCGGTTTCGCCTTCGGTTCCGGCATCGACCGGCTGGCGATGCTGCGCTACGGCATCAGCGACCTGCGCCTGTTCTTCGACGGTGACCTGCGCTTCCTGACGCAGTTCGCCTGAGGCCCCCTTCCCGAGACGCGCGATGCAATTTCCCGAGTCGTGGTTGCGCGAGTACTGCAACCCCCCGCTGTCCACCCAGGCGCTGGCCGACCTGCTGACCATGTCCGGCATGGAGGTGGAGGAACTGCGCCCGGTGGCGCCGCCGTTCAGCGGCGTCGTCGTCGGCGCCGTGCTGGCGGTCGAACCCCATCCGAATGCCGACCGGCTGCGCGTGTGCCAGGTCGACGTCGGCGCCGCCGCGCCGCTGCGCATCGTCTGCGGCGCGCCGAACGCGCGCGCCGGCATCAAGGTGCCCTGCGCGCGCGTCGGCGCGAAGCTGCCCGGCGAGGGCGGTGACGACGCGCCGCCGTTCGAGATCCGCCTGGGCCGGCTGCGCGGCGTCGACAGCGAGGGCATGCTGTGCTCGGCGCGCGAGCTGCGCCTGTCCGAGGACCACGGCGGCCTGCTCGAACTGGCGGCCGAGGCCCCGGTCGGCACCGACGTGCGCGACTGGCTGCGGCTGGACGACACGCTGTTCACGCTCAAGCTCACGCCCAACCTCGGCCATGCGCTGAGCGTGCAGGGCATCGCGCGCGAGGTCTCGGCGCTGACCGGCACGCCGCTGACGCTGCCGGCCACCGCGCCGGTCGCGCCCGGCCACGACGACCGCCTGCCGGTGCGCGTCGAGGCGCCCGACCTCTGCGGCCGCTTCTCCGGCCGCATCGTGCGCGGCGTGAATCCGCAGGCCCGCACGCCGGACTGGATGGTCGAGCGCCTGGCCCGCTGCGGCCAGCGGCCGGTCAGCCCGCTGGTCGACATCTCGAACTACGTGATGTTCGAGACCGGCCAGCCGAGCCACATCTTCGACCTGGCGCGCATCCACGGCGGCCTGAGCGTGCGCTGGGGCCGCGACGGCGAGACGCTGAAGCTGCTGAACGGCCAGACCATCACCGTCGACGGTCAGGTCGGTGTGATCGCCGACGAGCGCGCGGTCGAGTCGCTGGCCGGCATCATGGGCGGCGACGCGACCGCGGTCGGCGACGCCACGCGCGACATCTACATCGAGGCCGCCTTCTGGTGGCCGGCCGCGGTGGCCGGCCGCTCGCGCCGCTACGCCTTCTCGACCGATGCGGGCCACCGCTTCGAGCGCGGCGTCGACGCGGCGCGCACGGTGGCCGTGATCGAGCGCATCACCGCGCTGGTGCAGGCCATCTGCGGCGGCAGCGCCGGCCCGGTCGACGACCAGGTGCTCGCGCTGCCGGCGCGCCCGCCGGTGCGGCTGCGGGTGGACCGCGCCGCGAAGGTGATCGGCATGCCGGTCGACGCGGCGGCCTGCCGCGGCGTGATGGAACGGCTGGGCTTCCCCGTCACCGAGGCGACGGTCGACGGCGCCGCGGTGCTCGAGGTGACGCCGCCGAGCTGGCGCTTCGACCTCGCGATCGAGGAGGACCTGATCGAGGAGGTGGTGCGGGTGCTCGGCTACGACCGCCTGCCCGACACGCCGCCGCGCGCCGCGCTGCAGCCGCGCGTGCGCAGCGAGCGCCGGCGCGGCGTGCATGCGCTGCGCCAGGCGGTGGCCGAGCGCGGCTACGTCGAGACCATCAACTACAGCTTCGTCGAGGCGCGCTGGGAGCAGGAACTGGCCGGCAACCCGGACCCGATCCGGGTGCTGAACCCGATCGCCAGCCCGCTGTCGGTGATGCGTTCCAGCCTGGTCGGCAGCCTGGTGCAGGTGCTGCGCAGCAACCTGGCGCGCAAGGCGCCGCGGGTGCGCGTGTTCGAGATCGGCCGCGTGTTCCTGCGCGACGCCTCGGTGGCCGACGGCCCGGTCGAGGTGGCGGGGCTGCGCCAGCCGCTGCGCCTCGGCGGCCTGGCCTACGGCAGCGCCGTCGCGGAGCAGTGGGGCGAGCGCGCGCGGCCGGTCGACTTCCACGACGTCAAGGGCGACGTCGAGGCGCTGTTCGGGCCGCGCGCGGTGCGTTTCGTCGCCGCCGAGCACCCGGCGCTGCACCCGGGCCGCTGCGCGCGGATCGAGCGCGACGGCCAGCCGGTCGGCGTGATCGGCGAGCTGCACCCGCGCTGGCGCCAGGCCTACGAGCTGCCGGCCGCGCCGATCCTGTTCGAGCTGGCGCTGCCGGCCCTGCTCGAGGGCGAGCTGCCGGCCTTTGTGCCGCTGCCGCGCCAGCAGAGCATCCGGCGCGACCTCGCGCTGGTGGTGCCGGACGGCATCGGCCACGACCGCCTGGTCGACACCGCGCGCGCCGCGCCGACGCCGCTGCTGCGCGAGGTGCGGCTGTTCGACGTCTACAAGCCCGCGGCCGCCGGCGGCGACCTGGCGCCCGGCGAGCGCAGCATGGCGCTGCACCTCACGCTGCGCGACGACGAGGGCACGCCGACCGACGAGCGCATCGAGGCCGCCGTGGCCGAGGTGCTGGACCACCTGCGCGCGCAGCTGGGCGTGCGGCTGCGCGGCTGATGCGGCCGGCTGGAGGAGGACCCATGGATGTATCGCAGGACGCCCCGGCACCGCAGGACGCCCCGGACCCGGCCGATCCCGACGTCCAGCCGGCGCGCGCGCTGCTGCCGAGCATCGAGACGCCGACGCTGACCAAGGCGGAGCTGGCCGAACTGCTGTTCGACCGCCTCGGCCTGAACAAGCGCGAGTCCAAGGACATGGTCGACGGCTTCTTCGAGATCATCCACGCGACCCTGGTGCAGGGCCGCGACGTGAAGCTCTCCGGCTTCGGCAACTTCCACATCCGCCGCAAGGCGCCGCGGCCGGGGCGCAACCCGCGCACCGGCGAGGCGATCCCGATCAAGGCGCGCAACGTCGTGACCTTCCACGCCAGCCAGAAGCTCAAGTCCGCGGTGCAGGGCGATGCGCCACCAGCCGGGGAAGACTTCGAGTAAAGTCTAGCTCCCTGCCCGCACAGCGTTGATTTCCATGGAGAAATCACTCCCCGCGATTCCCGCGAAGCGCTACTTCACGATCGGCGAGGTGAGCGAGCTGTGCGGCGTCAAGCCCTATGTGCTGCGCTACTGGGAGCAGGAGTTCAGCCAGCTCAAGCCGATGAAGCGGCGCGGCAACCGCCGCTACTACCAGCACCACGAGGTGCTGCTGATCCGCCGCATCCGCGACCTGCTCTACGACCAGGGCTTCACGATCAGCGGCGCGCGCAACCGCCTCAACGACAGCCCGCTGCCGGCCTCGATGATGGACGGCCTGGACGTGATCGAGGTCGGCGACGACGGCGCCGACGAGGTGCTCGCGCTGGCCGCCGGCGACGCGGAGGAGGGCGCCCGCGCCGCTGCCGCGCGCCTGCCGGCCGCGCGGCCCGCGGCCTATGCCGACGCCGGAGCAGTCGCAACGGCCATCGGCAGCCCGCTCGCCGCCGAGCCCGCCGCGCCGGCAAGCACCCGCCTGCCGCCCGGCCCGCCGATCGACGCCCGCGCCGTGCGCAGCGAGCTGCTCGCGATCCGGGCGCTGCTGGGCTGAAGCCGCGCGGCGGCTGCCGCGCAGCGCAACGACGGTCCATCCGCCGCGCACCGACCGGGCGCCCGCCGTGCACCGGCTCCGCTTCGCCCGCCGCGTCCCGGCTTCGCGCCAGCCGCGACCGCACGAAGATCGCCGGCGAAGCCCTCGCTTGCGGGTATACTGCGCGGCTCAGTCGGGGCGTAGCGCAGCCTGGTAGCGCACTTGCATGGGGTGCAAGGGGTCGCGAGTTCGAATCCCGCCGTCCCGACCATTTATTAGTTATAGAACAACGGCTTAGCTGCTTCGGTGGCTAGGCCGTTTGTCTTTGGGTCTGGCGTTTTGGGCGTTTGTGCCGCAAGAGCAGCCCGGCGCAGTGGCGCTCAGCGCCGTGCACGGGACGCCGTCGACGCGTGAAGTTCCCGCGTTGCGAATCGGCAACGTACCGGTTTGGAATCTTGCGAAACGAGCAACTTTCTGGCATGGTCCGCCTATGCTCATCATCGAGGCCGCGCCGATCCCGACTGATCGGCTGTTGAAGATCCGGAATAGCTATCTGGAGGCGCTGCAACGGATACGGGACATCATCGAACGAGGGACCCTCGTTGAGGGTTTTGGCGTTGGGGGCGACGCAGAGGTCCATAGACCGCTATACGTTCTCCAACTGGATCAGGCGAGGCTGCTGAGGCTGATCGCCAAACTTAAACAGGAGGTACAGACATGTCTTAAAAGAATGCGTAACGCAAACGTGCCGAACGGTATAGGTCTGTTCAATTGGCAAACAGTTATCGGATTCCAAACCCGCGGCAGTGTCACTAAAGAAATGGGAGTTTCACAATGAAGGCAAGCATTAGGTTTAAGTCTCTAGGAGAAGATTTTGACAAAACAACACTCGTCCAAAGAGTTTTTTCAATCGATCGACCAACTGATTTCTGCAAATGAGCAGAGTAATGATCCAGAAGTTCGCAAGGCAGTTTGGAAGCTGAAGCAGCTCCAGCGCCGCACCTGGAGTCTTCGGAACTGCATCACTGCGGTGCAGTTGACGTATTGGGCAGACAAGTTGTGGGAGCTACTGGATGATTGGCTATCGGGATAAGGATCACTAATTTTCGCCGGACGCGCTAGTCGCGCGCCAGGGGATGAGGCAATTAATATGAAGGTACTTACAGACGCCCAAATCGGTCTTGCCATAAAGGCGGCGAGGCAGGCGGCGCACATGACAGCAAAGGATTTCGCTGAGAAGACAGATCTCTCGCCTACCGCCCTCAGCAAGATCGAGGCGGGTCGGCAGTGCCTGAGTCTGGCGGAAGCCGTGCGCGTGGCTCATGAACTCGGAATTCGAGTCGACCATTTGGTGCGGCTGGCCGACGATTTGGGCGTTCACGCGGAGGCTTCGAGCAATGCTCGTGAAAAGTTGAAGCGAGATTTGAAGTTGGCGCATGATCAGGCCGTACTAGCCGCCATATCCATGGGTAAGTCATAAAGGTCAAACGCCCGGCACTGCCGGGCGTTTTGTTTTGTGCGAGGCGTTATGCGCTGGCGTCGGCGACCTCGTAACCCTTGCTGGGCTGGCCGTCGAGGCGCCAGCCGACCGACGGCAGCACTTGGTGCACGACCTCGGCCAGCCCCTCGGACATCGCCTCGGCGTGATGGTCGAACATTGCCCATGCTTCGAGGTAGTCGGCCGCGCTGATCGTGCGAACGCGGCGCACGCGCATGTCGCCCAGCGTGCCACGCACGACAAGCCGGTAGCGGTCGGTCGCGGGCGCTTCGGCGGTGGGCTGGGGGTGGTGGTGTCGGTGGTCATGGTTCGGCACTCCGGGATTGTTGGAACCTCGCCGGGGTCTGTGGCGTCGGGTAGCTACGGCACCAAAGCAGCTATGTCAGGAAGCGCGCCGCGCTCCGCGCATGTGCGGACGAGGGTGCGCAACATGACTGCTGACTGCTCAACGCCTTCATTGGCATCGTTCTTCATGCGGCCTCCGTGGACCGCCTGCCTTAGAACGCAACTTGTACAGGTCCTTCACGCGGCTGAAAGTCTCTCGGCGCTTCAGACCGTCATCGGGCTCCAGGAACAGCGCTGTGTACAGACTGACCCTGAAGACAATCTCGCTGTCCACGCCGAACAGACCCTCGACGCCGGACCAAAGGACCGCCAGACGAGCGCGGGGCATCGTGTGCCATCGGTAGGTAGCCAAGCAGTGAACCGCGTTTTGGAAAGCCTCATCTGCTAGCAGCCGACGCGCGCTTTCAAAGTGGCTTTCGATCCACACCACATCAAGCTCAGACAGGTCAAACGCCGGCGTCTTAGCGAAACCCCGCAGGTGGTAGTTCGTCACGGCCACGTTGGACTCCGGTGTCAGGTTCTCCGCTGGCACGTCGGACTGAAGATTGCACATCACATCTGTGCCGAGGACCGCGCCGAGCAGCAGACCATCCCACACAGCGTTCCATGCAAGCACCGACGTTTGCGCACCGTCAGTGCAGCTGATCCGAAGCTGGCTTCGAACCTTCGGCAGAAAGAGCGAGATCACCGAGATGTCAACATCGGTCTTGCCAAGTCCCAGGAACATTTCGGCATGACAGTCGGCCAGCGCCGGCAATAGCTCTACGTTGTCCGACAGACGCAGCGCTCGTCCAGTCGAAAGCCGTTGAGGTACAGATAGGTGATGTTCCCGGTGCCAAACGTGCGCATCCCCGACCCTCAGTACATGCGATGGCAGCAAGTATCCGGCCAAACTGGAAGCGCCAAGAAGGCGGGGGTGGCCGACGGTCAGCCCGCCGCGAAGTGCATCGCCGTTAGGGTGACGAAGGACACCGCAGACGTTCGCGCCGCCTCGGGCGACAGCCCGCTCGCCACCAGATGGTCGGCCAAGATTTCTTCGAGGTCCGCATGCTGGCGCATGCCTGGCGACATCGACCATCGGGCTGATCGTGGCGTGCAGCGCGTGCATCTCTCAACGGTGCCGCGAACCGCGGCGGTGATCCCCGGGTGCCCGATGAGCGTCGACAGGCGCGCTGCCCGCCACCACGCGCCGCCCGCCGAGGTGCGACACTGTCGCCCCACCGCCCCCGCTCCCCGCGGCCGTTGCGCCGCCTCCCCTTGACCGCCTCGCTCCCCCCGCCCGCGCCGCCTCTCGCGAGCCCGCCACCCGTCGCCGACGACGGCTCCCCGATCGGCCCCCCTCGCTTCGCCGACCTGCTGGCCCACCGCCCCTTCGTGCGGCTGTGGGTGGCGCGGCTGCTGGGCACGGCGGCGGCGCAGATGCTGATGGTGACGCTGGGCTGGCACATGTACGAGCGCACCGGGAGCGCCTGGGACCTGGGGCTGGTGGGGCTGGCGCAGTTCGCGCCGGCGCTGGTGCTGGCGCTGTGGGCGGGGCACGTGGTGGACCACAGCGACCGCGGGCGGGTGGTGGCGCTGTGCCTGGCGACGCAGGCGGCGGTGGCGGCGGTGCTGGCGGTGGCGACGCTGGCGCCGTCGCTGCCGGGCGGCGCGGCGCATGCGCGCTGGGACAGCCGCACGCTGCTGCTGGCGCTGTCGGTGGTGCTGGGCGCGGTGCGGGCCTTCCAGATGCCGGCGCAGCAGGCGCTGACGCCGCTGCTGGTGCCGGCCTGGCTGCTGCCGCGGGCGATGGCCTTCAGTTCGGCCGGCCAGCAGGCGGCGATCATCGGCGGGCCGGCGCTGGGCGGGCTGCTGTTCGTCGCCGGGCTGGGGACGGTCTACCTGAGCTGCACGCTGCTGTTCGGCCTCGGCGTCGCGCTGATGCTGCGGCTGGGCTGGCGGCACCGGCCGGCGGCGCGCGAGCCGGTGACCTGGCGCACGCTGCTGGCGGGCGTGGACTTCATCTGGCACCGCAAGGTGGTGCTGGGCGCCGTCTCGCTAGACCTGTTCGCGGTGCTGCTGGGCGGCGCGGTGGCGCTGCTGCCGATCTACGCGAAGGACATCCTGCACGTCGGCCCCTGGGGCCTCGGGCTGCTGCGCAGCGCGCCGGCGGTGGGCGCGCTGGTGATGTCGGTGCTGCTCACGCGCACGCCGCTGGAGCGGCGGGTCGGCCGCCACCTGCTGGTCGCGGTCGGCGTGTTCGGGCTGAGCATGCTGGTGTTCGGGCTGTCGACGCAGTTCTGGCTGTCGCTGGCGGCGCTGGCGGTGTCCGGCGCGGCGGACATGGTCAACGTGGTGATCCGGCAGACCCTGGTGCAGCTGGAGACGCCGGACGCGATGCGCGGCCGCGTCAGCGCGGTGAACTCGATCTTCATCGGGGCCAGCAACCAGCTCGGGGAGTTCGAGTCGGGCGCCACCGCGGCGCTGCTCGGCCCGGTCGGCTCGGTGGTGCTGGGGGGCCTGGGCACGATCGCCGTCGCGCTGGCCTGGGTGCGGCTGTTTCCGGGGCTGGCGGCGCGCGACCGGATGGTCGAGCCGCGGCAGGGGTAGCAGCGGGGCCGGTCCTTCCCGCGGGGCGGGTACGAGGGGCGCCCGCCCGTGGCGGAGCAGGGCCTGCGGCCGGGCGGGCGCCCTCGGCGCCGCCGGCCGTGGCGGCGTCAGCGCACCAGCGCGATCTCCGCGTCGGGCGTGGCGGGGGCTTCGGCGGGCAGCATCCGGCGGATCGCGCGGTCGAGCGCGCTGAACACCGAGTCGGAGACCACGCGGCCCGGCCGGGCCGCACGCACCTGCTCGAGTTCCTGGGCCACGCTCGGGCGCAGCTGCGGCACCGCGGTCAGGATGCTGCGGATCGCGGCCTGGGTGGCCAGCAACTGGGCTTCGACCTGGTAGAGGTGGTCGCGCAGTTCTTTGTCGTCGTGCATGTCGGCTCCTGTGGGGGGAGGGCGGCTGCGGGGCAGGGCGGCGGCGCGGGGGCGTCGCGCCCGGCCGGGCCGGCGATATACATCATGTTACCAACCGCCCCGCTTGCGAACCCCCCGGCCAAAGCCCCTCGGCCGGCAGGTGGAATGCGTCACGCGCGGACGGTCCCCGATGCCGCGAGCATGCCCCGCCGGGGCGCGGCGCGGGCCGGAAGAAAGGCGGGGAAGGCGCCGCTTTTCGGGCTCAAGTCCCGCGGGGCGCCCGGAACAATGCCGGTGCGCCCTGTCGTGGGCGCGTCCCGCCATGGCCGATTCCAGCTCCGAAGACCGCAACCTACCCGCCACCCCGCGCAAGATCAACAAGGCGCGGGAGGAGGGCAATGTCCCGCGCTCGCAGGACCTGGGGCATTTCGCGGCGCTGGCGGTGGGCGGCTCGGTGCTCGTCGCCACGGCGCCGCAGTGGGTCGGCTGGATGCGCGAGCTGCTGAGCCAGGCGCTGCGCTTCGACCACCGCGCGGTGGCCAGCCCCGCCTTCATGGGCGAACGCCTGCTCGAGCTGACGCTGAAGCTGCTGGTGGTGATCCTGCCGCTGGGCGTGCTGATGGCGGTGGTGGCGCTGGGCGCGTCGCTCGCCGTCGGCGGCTGGAACTTCACGCTGAAGGCGATGCAGCCGCGCTTCGAAAAGTTCAACCCGATCACCGGCTTGCCGCGCATCTTCGCGAAGCAGCAGCTGATCAATGCGCTGAAGGCGGTGGTGCTGGCGCTGATCCTGGGCACGGTGGGGGCGCTCTATCTGCGCGCCCACGTGGACAGCTTCGTCGGCACGCTGGGGCTGGCGCTGCCGGCCGCGCTCGGGCAGGTCGGCGACACCGTGCTGGGCGGGCTGCTGCTGCTGCTGCTGGTGCTGGCGCTGTTCGCCGTGGTCGATGCGCCGCTGCAGCGCCACCTGCACCTGTCGCGGCTCAAGATGAGCCACCAGGAGGTGAAGAAGGAGCACAAGGAGACGGAGGGCAGCGCCGAGGTGAAGGGCCGCATCCGCTCGAAGATGCGCGAGATGTCGCGCCGCCGCATGATGGCCGCGGTGCCGACCGCCGACCTGGTGGTGATGAACCCGACCCACTACGCCGTCGCGCTGAAGTACGACGAGGCCTCGATGGGCGCGCCGCGCGTGGTCGCCAAGGGCACGGACCGCGTCGCGCTGGCGATCCGCGACCTGGCCAAGACCTCGAAGGTGCCGGTGCTGCAGGCGCCGGTGCTCGCGCGCGCGCTCTACGCCCACGCCCAGATCGACCGCGAGATCCCGGCCGCGCTGTTCTCGGCCGTGGCCCAGGTGCTCGCCTACGTTTACCAGCTGCGCGCGGCCGCCGCCGGCCGCGGCCGCGGCCCCGGCGACCTGCCCGCGCTGGACGTGCCGCCCGAACTCGACCCGCACCACCGGAAGACCGCCGACCCGGAGACCGCTGAATGAATGCCGTGCTGACCCGCATGCAGGGGGCCTTCGGCGCCCACGCCGTGCTGATCAAGGCGCTGATGGCGCCGCTGTTCATCGTCATGGTGCTGGCCATGATGGTGCTGCCGCTGCCGCCGTTCGCGCTGGACCTGCTGTTCACCTTCAACATCGCGGTCGCGCTGATGGTGATGGTGGTGGCCTCCTACATGATCCGCCCGCTGGATTTCGCCGCCTTCCCCGCGGTGATCCTGATGACCACGCTGCTGCGCCTGTCGCTGAACGTGGCCTCGACGCGCGTGGTGCTGCTCGAAGGCCACACCGGGCCGGGTGCCGCCGGCGCGGTGATCGAGTCCTTCGGCCACTTCCTGATCGGCGGCAACTTCGCGGTCGGCCTGATCGTGTTCGCGATCCTGGTGGTGATCAACTTCGTGGTGGTCACCAAGGGCGCGGAGCGCATCGCCGAGGTCGGCGCGCGCTTCACGCTGGACGCGATGCCCGGCAAGCAGATGGCGATCGACGCCGACCTGAACGCCGGCCTGATCGACGAGAAGGAGGCCAAGCGCCGCCGCGCCGAGGTCGGCGAGGAGGCGGAGTTCTTCGGCTCGATGGACGGCGCGAGCAAGTTCGTGCGCGGCGACGCGATGGCCGGCCTGCTGATCCTGGCGATCAACATCGTCGGCGGCCTGGTGATCGGCATCGTGCAGCACGGCCTGTCGGCCTCGCAGGCGGCGCAGAACTACGTGCTGCTGGCGGTCGGCGACGCGCTGGTGGCGCAGATTCCCGGCCTGCTGATCTCGGTGGCCGCCGCGATGGTGGTTTCGCGCGTCGGCAAGGAACAGGACGTCGGCAGCCAGATCTCCAAGCAGGTGTTCGGCTCGCCGCGCTCCTTCGCGATCACCGCCGGCGTGATCGGCCTGCTCGGCGTGATCCCGGGCATGCCGCACCTGGTCTTCCTGCTGATCGCCAGCGGCCTGGCCTATGCCGCGTGGAAGCTGCAGAAGCGGGCCGAGCAGGCCCGGCTCGCGCCGCCACCGGCGCCGCAGGCGGCGCCGGACGCCAACGCCGAGGCCAGCTGGGACGACCTGCAGCCGGTGGACACGCTCGGCCTGGAGGTCGGCTACCGCCTGATCGCGCTGGTCGACAAGGCGCGCGACGGCGACCTGCTGGCCCGCATCAAGGGCGTCCGCAAGAAGTTCGCACAGGACGTGGGCTTCCTGCCGCCGGCCGTGCACATCCGCGACAACCTGGAGCTCAAGCCCAGCATGTACCGCCTGACGCTGCGCGGCGCGGTGGTCGGCGAGGGCGAGGCCTACCCCGGCATGTGGCTGGCGATCAACCCGGGCGGCGCCACCACCCAGCTGATCGGCACCCGCACCACCGACCCGGCCTTCGGCCTGCCGGCGGTGTGGATCGACGACCGCCAGCGCGAGGCGGCGCAGATGGCCGGCTTCACCGTGGTCGACTGCTCGACCGTCGTCGCGACCCACCTGTCGCACCTGATGCAGACCCACGCGGCCCGCCTGCTCGGCCGGGTCGAGACCCAGCAACTGGTCGACCACGTGACCCGGCTCGCCCCCAAGCTGATCGAGGACGTGGTGCCGAAGATGGTCGCGATCCCGGTGCTGCAGAAGGTGCTGCAGCTGCTGCTGGAGGAGGGCGTGCACATCCGCGACATGCGCTCCATCGTCGAGAGCCTGGCCGAGGAGGCCGCCGCCGTGTCCGACCCGGCCGAGCTGGCGCGCCGCATCCGCATCCACATGGCGCCGGCGATCGTGCAGCAGATCTACGGCCCGGTGCGCGAGCTGGACGTGATCGCGCTCGAGCCGGGGCTGGAACGCCTGGTCACGCAGGCGCTGAACTCGCCGCACGGCGCGGCGCTCGACCCGGGCGTGGCCGAGACCCTGACGCGCAGCGCGGCCGAGACCGCCAAGCGCCAGGAGGACCTGGGCATGCCGGCCTGCCTGCTGGTGCCGGACCTGATCCGCTCGCCGATGGCGCGGCTGCTGCGCCGCGCCGCGCCGCGGCTGCGCGTGCTCGGCCACAGCGAGATCCCGGACACCCACACGATCCGCATCGGCTCGATCATCGGCGGCGCCGCCTGAGGGCCGGACCGCACGATCGAACGAGGGATCGCTGGATCCCTCGGCGGATCACCTGAGCGCCCGAGCGCCCGAGCGCCAGGCCGCCCGGCCGTCGGCCGACCGGCCACCCCTCCCCGGCACCGCGCCGGCCGCGAAATGGGGGGCTTCGACCCCGTTCATCGGGCTCAAGTCCTGGGCCGGCCCGGGAACAATCCTCTCCAGTCGCCGATGCGTCGATCCGTGTCGTGCCCCGAAAGCCCCCGCGCCGCCGCGCGCGGGGTCTGCCCCAAAAGGGCAGCTTTCGGCGCACTGATCCCCCGACCGCCGCCCCGGCCGCCGAACCACACTGGATGCACCGTCGATTCCCGGTCCGTCCGACCCGCTGGAGCCTCCGATGAACGTCAAACGCTTTACCGCTCGCACCTCGCGCGATGCCCTGAGCCTCGTGCGCCAGGCCTTCGGCGACGATGCGGTGGTGCTGTCGACCAAGCCCTGCCCCGAGGGCGTGGAGGTGATGGCGATGGCGCCGGAGAGCGTGGCGCAGATCGAGCGCGTCGCGGCCCCGCACGTCGCCCTGCCGGCCGGCCCCGCCGCCGCGGCGCCAGTCGCGCCGAAGTCGAACCGCCTGTCGCTGGCCGCGCGCGCGGCGATGCGCGCCGGCGAGCGCCTGATGCACGGCGAGCGCGCCCAGCCCGCGGCGCCGGCCGCCCGCAGCGCCTCCGCGGCGCCGGCCGCCGGCGTCGAGCGCGACGTCGAGCAGCTCGCGATGAGCACGCTGTCGTTCCAGGACTACGTGCGCGAGCGCATGCTGAAGAAGCGCGAGGCCGAGCTGCGCGGCGAGCCGCTGCCGACGCCCGAGCCGCCGCCGGCCGCCGAGCCGCGCCGCGCCGAGCCCCGCCGTGCCGAGCCGGCGCCCGCGCGCAGCGCGGCCCCGAGCCCCGCGCCGGCGCGCCGCCGCGAGCCGCCGGTGCTGCGCGAGGAGGTGCCGGAGTTCCGCTCCTCGGTCGCCTTCGACGAGGAGCCGCTGCCCAGCCTGGCCGATGCCGGCCATGCGCGGCGCGAGCAGCAGGACATGATCCACGAGCTGCGCGCGATGAAGGGCCTGATCGAGGAGCGCTTCGGCGCGCTGGCCTTCATGGAGAAGCTGCAGCGCCAGCCGGCGCAGGCGCGGCTGAGCCAGCGCCTGCTCGACGTCGGCTTCTCGCCGGCGCTGATCCGCAAGCTGGCCGAGGGCATGGGCGCCGAGGTCGGCGACGAGCAGGCCTGGGCCGCCGCCGTGCTGCAGCGCAACCTGCACACCGCCGAGCACGAGGCGCCGCTGGAGGACCAGGGCGGCATCTATGCGCTGATCGGCGCCACCGGCGTCGGCAAGACCACGACCACCGCGAAGATCGCCGCCGCCTTCGCGACGCGGCACGGCGCCGCCAACCTCGGGCTGATCACGCTCGACGCCTACCGCGTCGCCGCCCACGAGCAGCTGCGCGCCTACGGCCGCATCCTCGGCGTGCCGGTGCACACCGCGCACGACCGTGCCTCGCTGGAGGACCTGCTGGAGCTGCTCGGCGGCAAGAAGATGGTGCTGATCGACACCGCCGGCATGGCCCAGCGCGACAGCCGCACCCAGGAGCTGCTGGAGATGCTGGGCAGCCGCCGCATCAACAAGCTGCTGGTGGTGAACGCCGCCGCGCAGGGCGAGACGATCGAGGACGTGCTGGTGTCCTACCGTGCCAGCCAGGCCAAGGGCATCGTGCTGTCGAAGATCGACGAGGCCGTCAAGCTCGGCCCGGCGCTGGACGCGCTGATCCGCCACCGGCTGACGGTGCTGGCCGTCGCCAACGGCCAGCGCGTGCCCGAGGACTGGCACCGGCTGTCGGCCCATGCGCTGGTGCAGCGCGCGCTGCGCGCCACCGCGGCGCCCGCCTGGAAGGTCGAGGCGGACGACGTCAACCTCGTCTTCTCGGCCCCGCAGCACCACGCCAGCGGCCGCGCCCCCCAGCCGCGCGAAGGCCGCGGCGCCGCCCACGCGCTCTGATCCGCCCGCCGCCCCGACCGACGTTCCCCCAGCCGCCCATGACCGCCTCCCGCGCGATGCCCCAGGACCAGGCCGACGGACTGCGCCGCCTGTTCGCCCCCGTGGCGACCCGCCACCTGCCGGTCGTCTCCAACCCGCACATGGCCTTCGGCGGCGTGATGCTCGAGCGCATCTGCACCGCACTGGCGAACCTCGGGCGCCACACGCTGGTGGTCGACGCCGGCGAGCGCTCGCCGCAGCCGCGCGAGCTGGCCGCGCTCGGCCTGGCCGAGTGCGTGGAGCCCTTGTCCACCGAGGTCTCCTACCTCGCGGCGCGCGGCCTGCCGCTGCGCTTCGTCGACCACCGCGGCTCGACCGGCGCCTTCCTGCAGGCGGTGGCGGATGCCGCGCCGCAGGCCGACGTGATCCTGGTGCATGCGCCGGCCGGTGACCTGTGCCGGCTGTTCGCGCACGCCGAGCCCGGCCGCTGCGCGCACCCGCTGGTGCTGAGCGACGAGCGGCCCGCGAGCGTCACCCACGCCTATGCGGCGATGAAGCTGCTGACGCAGCGCGCCGGCCTGGCGGTGCACGACCTGCTGCTGAGCGCGGCCGCCGGCTCGCGGCGCGCCGAACGCATCGCGCAGCAGCTCGGCCGCTGCGCCGACGATTTCCTGGGGGCGGCGGTGCGCGAATGCCTGCGCGTCGACCCGGCCACCCACGCCCACGAGGCGCCCACCGCCGCGCTGCAGCGCTGGGCGGCCGAGCTGGCCCGGCCCGCCGCGCCACCGGCGCACGCGGCGCAGGCCGCCGATCCGCCGCCGCTGGCCGGCGGCTGGCCCGCCGCCGGCGCGATGGCTTACCGTCACATGGCCGCCACCCGGGCGATGAACTGAATGCTGGAGACCCGCATGTACACCGCCAAAGGCCGCCTCGACATCAACTCGATGCTGAAGCAGTACAGCCCGCTGGTGCGCCGCCTGGCCCACCAGATGATCGCGAAGCTGCCGGCCAACGTGGAGATCGACGACCTGATCCAGGTCGGCATGATCGGCCTGACCGATGCGCTGAGCCGCTTCGACGCCGCCCAGGGCGTGCAGTTCGAGACCTTCGCGACCCAGCGCATCCGCGGCGCGATGCTCGACGAGCTGCGCGGCAACGACTACCTGTCGCGGGGCACGCGCAAGCAGCAGCGCTCGATCGAGTCGGCCGTGCACAAGCTGGAGCAGAAGCTCGGCCGCGCGCCGCAGGAAAGCGAGATCGCCAAGGAGATGGGCCTGAGCCTGGCCGAGTACCAGGAACTGCTCGGCAAGGTGCGCGGCACCCAGCTCGTCTACCTGGAGGACATGACCGGCGACGACGGCGACACCGACTTCCTCGACCGCCACGTCGCCGACGACGGCCTGAACCCGCTGGCCCAGCTGCAGGACCACCGCATGCGCTCGGCGCTGGTGGAGGCGATCAAGCACCTGCCGGAGCGCGAGCAGTACGTGATGAGCATGTACTACGAACACGACATGAACCTGAAGGAGATCGCCGCGGTGCTGGGCGTGACCGAGTCGCGCGTGTGCCAGCTGCACAGCCAGTCGATCGCGCGGCTGCGCGTGAAGCTGCGCGAGTTCTGAGCCCGCCGCCCGGCGACCGCCCGATGACCGCGATGGCACCGCCCGCGCCGCCTGCCTCGACGGCACCGGCCGCGCGCGCCGTCGCGCTGCCCTGGCCGCTGCCGGCGCTGCTGGCCTGGGCCGCCGCCTGGGGCCTGGCCCTCGGCCTGCTGCGCCTGGGCATGGCGCCCGCGCTGGCGCTGTCCGCGGGCCTGGTGCTCGGCGGCGTGGCGGCCCTCGCCGGCCGCACCCGCTGGCGCCGGCTGCTGATCGCCGGCGGCTTCCCGGTGTCGCTGCTGGCCAGCGGCTGGGCCCCGGCGCTGCCGGCGGCCGGCTGGCTGCTGCCGCTGGCGCTGCTGTGGCTGCTCTACCCGCAGCGCGCCTGGCGCGATGCCCCGCTGTTCCCGACCCCCGCCCGTGCGCTCGACGGCCTCGCGCGCGTGCTGCCACTGCCCGACGGCGCGCGCGTGCTGGACGCCGGCTGCGGCCTGGGCGCCGGGCTGCGGGCGCTGCGCGGCGCCTACCCGGCGGCGCGGCTGGAAGGGCATGAATGGAGCCGGCCGCTGGCGCTGGCCTGCCGGCTGCGCTGCCGCGACGCGCGCGTGCGCCGCACCGACCTGTGGGCCGAGGACTGGTCCGGGTTCGCGCTCGTCTACCTGTTCCAGCGTCCCGAGAGCATGGCGCGGGCGCACGCGAAGGCGATGCGCGAGCTGGCGCCCGGCGCCTGGCTGGCCAGCCTGGAGTTCGCGGTGCCCGGCGTGCGGCCGGACGCCCGGCTCGACGCACTGGACGGCAAGCCCGTGTGGCTCTACCGCCGGCCCGTCGGCACGGCGGCCGTGGCCGCGCCGGCCGCGCGGCCGGCGGCAGGCGTCGCGTCGATGAAGGCCAGCGTGTCGTCCAGCACCGGCGCGAGCCAGCGCAGCGGGCGCGCATAGGCGCCGACCAGGGTCGCGTGGTTGGTGCGGGGATAGCGCGCCAGCCGCACCGGCACGCCGGCGGCCTGCAGGCGGTCGGCGAGGTGGCCGGTGTTGCGCACCGGATCGACCACGCGGTCGTCCGGCGCCACGGCGAGGAAGGCGGGCGGCGCCTGCGGGCCGACGTGCTCGACGCTCAGCGCACCGGCCGGCACCTGCGGATGGTGGAACACCGGCTGGATGGCCTGCACCGTGGTCGGCAGGAAATCGTAGGGGCCGGCCAGACCGATCCAGCCGGCCAGCGCCTGCGGCCGGTGGCCGCGCTCGCCGAGCCAGCGTTCGTCCAGCGCCAGCATCGACGCGATGTAGGCGCCGGCGCTGTGGCCCATCACGAAGACCCGCCGCGGGTCGCCGCCCCAGGCGCCGGCGCGCTCCAGCGTCAGCGCGAGCACGGCGGCGCCGTCGCGCAGGAAGTCCGGGTAGCGCACCTCGGGGTAGAGCCGGTAGTCGGCCACCAGCGTCAGCACGCCGCGCGCCGCCAGGGCCTCGCCGACGAAACGGTAGTCGGCGCGCTCGCCCGAGCGCCAGCTGCCGCCGTAGAAGTAGACCACCATCGGCCAGCCGCCGGCCGGCGCCGCGCCGTTCGGCCGGTACAGGTCGTAGCGCTGGCGCGGCAAGGTGCCGTACGGCAGCCCGTCCTCGCGGCGGTGGCTGTCGGTGGCGGCCAGCGCGTTCAGCGTGGCGGTCGGTGAACAGGCGCCGAGCAGGCCGGCGACGAGCAAGAGGGGCAGCAGCAGGAGAGGGCGCATGGGGATGGCCGCCGGGGAGCGGCGCTCGAGGCAGGGGTCGGGAGCCCCGGGGTTTCTACGCAGCGCGGCGGTCCGTGGATGCCGCCGCCTGCGACCCCCGCCGCGCGGACACGTTCCCGACGGCTGCCCCGGGGCCGGGCCGCCGGCGTCAGCCCGCCGCGCCCAGGCGCTCGCGGTGGCGCGCCACCTGGCGGCGCACCTGCTCGGGCGCGGTGCCGCCGATCACCTGGCGCGCGTTCAGCGAGCCGGCCAGGCTCAGCACCGCGTAGACGTCCTCGCCGATCGACGCGTGGAAGCCCTGCAGCGTGGCCAGCGGCAGCGCCGACAGGTCCAGGCCCTGGCCGATCGCGGCCTTCACCGCGTGCGCCACCACCTCGTGCGCATCGCGGAAGGGCAGGCCCTTCTTGACCAGGTAGTCGGCCAGGTCGGTGGCGGTGGCGTAGCCGCGCAGCGCGGCGCGCTCCATCGCTTCGGGCTTCACGACGATGCCCTCCACCATCTCGGCCATGATGCGCAGCGTGTCGCGCACCGTGTCGACGGTGTCGAACAGCGGCTCCTTGTCTTCCTGGTTGTCCTTGTTGTAGGTGAGCGGCTGGCCCTTCATCAGCGTCAGCAGCGCCACCAGGTGACCGTAGACGCGGCCGGTCTTGCCGCGCGCCAGCTCGGCCACGTCCGGGTTGCGCTTCTGCGGCATGATCGACGAGCCGGTGCAGTAGCGGTCGGCCAGGTCGATGAAGGCGAAGTTCTGGCTCATCCACAGCACGATCTCCTCCGAGAGCCGGGAGACGTGCATCATCACCAGGCTCGCGAAGGCGGTGAACTCGATCGCGAAGTCGCGGTCGCTGACGGCGTCCAGGCTGTTCTGGCAGACGCCGTCGAAGCCGAGCGTGCGCGCGACGCGCTCGCGGTCCAGCGGGTAGCTGGTGCCGGCCAGCGCGGCCGCGCCCAGCGGCAGGCGGTTGACGCGGCGGCGCAGGTCGGCCAGGCGCTCGGCGTCGCGCGCGAACATTTCCACGTAGGCGAGCAGGTGGTGGCCGAAGCTCACCGGCTGCGCCACCTGCATGTGGGTGAAGCCCGGCAGGATGGTGGCGACGTTCGGCTCGGCCACCGCCAGCAGCGCACGCTGCATCGTCAGCAGCAGCGCGGCCAGGCCGTCGATCTCGCCGCGCAGCCACAGGCGCACGTCGGTCGCCACCTGGTCGTTGCGCGAGCGGCCGGTGTGCAGCCGCTTGCCGGCGTCGCCGACCAGCTGGGTCAGCCGGGCCTCGATGTTGAGGTGCACGTCCTCGAGCTCCAGCTTCCACTCGAAGCGGCCGTCGGCGATCTCCTGCCGGATCTGCGCCATGCCGCGCTCGATCGCGGCGCGGTCCGCCTCGCCGATGATCCCCTGGGCCGCCAGCATCTCGGCGTGCGCGAGGCTGCCGTCGATGTCGGCCTGCCACAGGCGCTTGTCGAAGTCGACGCTCGCGGTGTAGCGCTTGACCAGCTCGCTCATCGGCTCCGAGAACAGGGCGGACCAGGCTTCGGACTTCTTGTCGAGTTGGTTGGAGGACATGGCGGCGCAGCGGAGAATCGGGGCGCAGGATTCTAGTCGGGGGGTGTCGCCCCGACCGCCCCGACCGCCCACGGCACCGCCCCCGCGCCCGACCCACGCCATGCCGCCGCCCGCGTCCGCTGCCGAGCCCGCCCGGCCCGAAGGGCTCACCGACCTGCCGGACACCGGCACGGCCGCGGCGCCCGTGGCGGCCCTCCCGCAGCCGGGTCCTGTCGAGGCGCCGGACTCCCGCTTCGCCGATCCGCCGGAGCCGCCCGCCGCGGCCGCGCCGCCGGGCGACGGCACGGTCTTCGACGTCTGCCACGTCGGCGTCGCGCTGCGCGCGCTGCTGTTCGTGCTCGTGCTGCCCAGCCTCGGCAGCCTGTTCGTCAGCGCCGACGCCGAGGCCTGGCTGAGCCACCTCGCGCTCGGTGCCGGCCTGGCGCTGCCGGCCGTGCTGCTGTGGCTGGGCGCCGCCTGCCGCCTGCGGCGGCGGCTGGCGCGGCTCTCCGCACCGGGCCAGCAGGCCGCGGCCGCGCTGCTGGGCGCGCTGGCGGCCGGCAGCGCCTGGTGGGCGCTGGACCGGGCCACGCAGGGGCTGGTGGACTTCGGCCCGCTGCCGGCACTGCTGGCCACCGGTGCGGCGGTGGGCGGGCTGCTCGGCGTCTGGCTGCAGCTGCGCCACCGCGCGCAGGCGCCGGCCGAGGTGCGGGCCCGGCTGGTCGAGCTGCAGTCGCGCATCCGGCCGCACTTCCTGTTCAACACGCTGAACAGCGCCCTCGGCCTGGTGCGGCGCGATCCCCGCCGCACCGAGGCGCTGCTGGAGGACCTGGCCGAGCTGTTCCGCGCCGCCTTGGCCGACGACGGCGGCGTGGTGACCCTGGCCGACGAGATCGCGCTGGCGCGCCGCTACCTGGCGATCGAGCAGATCCGCTTCGGCGAGCGGCTGCAGCTGCACTGGGACCTGGACGACGCAGCCGCCGGCGCCCGCCTGCCGCCGCTGCTGCTGCAGCCGCTGGTGGAGAACGCGGTGCGCCACGGCGTCGAGCCGGACCCGGCCGGCGGCCGCATCAGCATCCGCAGCCGCGTGCACCGCGGGCTGGCCTGGGTCTCGGTCAGCAACAGCCTGCCGGCTGCCGGCACCGCCCGCGGCCCGTCGACCCGCGGCCACGGGATCGCGCTGCGCAACGTGCGCGAGCGCCTGGCGCTGATGCACGACGTGGCCGGGCGCTTCGAGGCCGGCGAGGCCGATGGACGCTGGCGGGTGCAGATCGGCCTGCCGCTGCCGTCGGCGGCGGGCGCGCCCGAGAGCCGGCCATGACGAGCCTCGCCCCCGTGCCGCCTTCCGCCGCCGCCGCGCCACCGGCCCCGTTGCGCGTGCTGATCGTCGACGACGAGGAGCCGGCGCGCTGGCGCCTGCGCGCGCTGGTCGAGGACGGCCCGCTGCCCGCGGTGGTCGTCGGCGAGGCGGGCAACGGGCTGCAGGCGCGGGTCTGGCTCGCCGAGCACGACTGCGACCTGCTGCTGCTCGACATCGCGATGCCCGGGCTCGACGGCCTCGGGCTGGCGCAGGCACTGCGAGCCGACGGCCGGCGTGCGCCGGACATCGTCTTCGTCACCGCCCACCCGGACCACGCGCTGCACGCCTTCGAGCTGGCTGCGACCGACTACCTGACCAAGCCGGTGCGCCGAGAGCGCCTGCAGGCGGCGCTGCAGCGGGTGGCGCAGCGTCGCGCCCCCGTGGCCGGCGCCGGCCCGGCGGCGCCGGCCGGCACGGCGGCACCACCGGCCGCCGCCGCAGCCGCTGCGCCGGCGGGCGTGCTGGTGGCGAGCGACCGCGGCCGCGTCGTGCGCATCCCCTGGGCCGAGCTGCGCTACCTGAAGGCCGAGCTGAAGTACGTCACCGTCTGCACGCCGACGCAGCGGCTGCTGCTGGACGACTCGCTGGCCGAGCTGGAGCAGCGGCTGGGGCCGGGCTTCCTGCGCATCCACCGCAATGCGCTGGTCGCGCGGCACGCGGTGCGCGCGCTCGAGCGCCGGACCCTGGTGGCCGCCGAAGGCGAGGCCCCGGCCGAGACCTGGGCGCTGCGGCTGGACGGCGTGGACGAGTGGCTCGCGGTGTCGCGCCGCCAGCTGCCGGCGGTGCGCGAGGCACTGCTCGCCCCGGAGGCGGGCGCGCCGCCGGGCCCTTGAGCGCGGCCTCCGTCGCCCCGGTCGGGAACGGCCCGGGCCGCGGCCCGGCGGGGGTTCCGCCCAGGGCCCGCCGCGGCCCCCGCCCGGCTCAGCCGGTGTTGCGCAGCCCCGCGGCCACCCCGTTGATCGAGATGTGGATGCCGCGCCGCACCTTCGCGAAGGCCGGGTCCTCGACCGAGCTGCCCTCGGGGTAGCGGCGGTAGCGGCGCATCAGCTCGACCTGCAGGTGGTTCAGCGGGTCCAGGTAGGGGAAGCGGTGCTCGATCGAGCGCGCGAGCGACGGGTTGGACGCCAGGCGCTGCGTCTCGCCGGTGATCAGCGACAGCGCCTCGGCGGTGCGCTCCCACTCGGCCTGGATCAGCCCGAAGATGCGCTTGCCGAGCTTGCGGTCCTCGACCAGCTCGAGGTAGCGCGACGCGATGCCCAGGTCGCTCTTGGCCAGCACCATGTCGAGGTTGGACATCAGCGTGCGGAAGAAGGGCCACTGCCGGTGCATGCGCTGCAGCAGCGCCAGGCGCGCCTTGCGCTGCGCCGCCTCGGTGCCGATCCAGCCCAGGATGGCCGAGCCGAAGCCGCACCAGCCGGGGAGCGCGATGCGGCACTGGCCCCAGCTGAAGCCCCAGGGGATCGCACGCAGGTCCTCGA
The DNA here is from genome assembly GCF_001293525.1 of Pseudideonella sakaiensis. Taxonomy (GTDB): domain Bacteria; phylum Pseudomonadota; class Gammaproteobacteria; order Burkholderiales; family Burkholderiaceae_C; genus Ideonella_A; species Ideonella_A sakaiensis. The sequence goes on from NZ_BBYR01000045.1 coordinate 65,787, forward strand.
TCGCGCGGCTGGCCTTGCGCGACGCCGGGCGCGAGCCGATGTTCAGCTCGGCGATCTCGCGGATCGGCGTGGCGGCGAAGAAGAAGTCGGTGAAGCCCGGGGTCTCGTAGACCAGCCGGCGGTAGGCGGCGAAGCTGGCCTCGCTGATCGCGGCCGCCGCCTCGAGGAAGGCCTTGGGCGCGCTCTGCGTCGGGTGCAGCAGCGTGGCCTCCAGCGTCGCGGCGACCAGGGTCTCGAGGTTGCGCCGGCCGATCTCGGGGTGGGCGTACTTGGACGCGATGACCTCGCCCTGCTCGGTGAGCCGGATCTGGCCGTTCACCGTGCCCGGCGGCTGCGCGAGGATGGCCTGGTAGCTCGGGCCGCCGCCGCGGCCCACGGTGCCGCCGCGGCCGTGGAACAGGCGCAGCGTGATGCCGTGCGCGCGGCCCAGTTCACCGAACAGCTCGGCCAGGGCCAGCTCCGCGCGGTAGAGCTCCCAGTTGCTGGTGAAGCTGCCGCCGTCCTTGTTGCTGTCGCTGTAGCCGAGCATCACGTCCTGCTCGCGGCCGGAGCGCAGCACCAGCGCGGTGATGCCGGGCAGCCCGTAGAAGGCGCGCATGATCGGCTCGGCCTGGCGCAGGTCGCCGATGGTCTCGAACAGCGGCACCACGATCAGGTCGGCCACCGCCGCGTCTTCGCCCTCGCCGTCGAGCACGCCGCGCACCAGGCCGGTCTCCTTCATCAGCAGCAGCACCTCGAGCAGGTCGCTGACCGTCTCGGTGTGCGAGATGATGTAGTGGCGCAGCGCCTGGCGGCCGAAGCGCGCCAGCATCTCGCGCGCGGCCTCGAAGATCGCCAGCTCGTGCAGGGTGTGCTCGCTGTAGGCCGCGCCGTGCACCCGCAGCGGCCGCGCATCGTTCAGCAGCGCGAGCAGCCGGGCGCGGCGCTCGTCCTCGTCGAGCGCGGCGTAGTCCGGCTCCAGCCGCGCCGTCTTCAGCAGCTCGGCCACCACCGCCTCGTGCTTGTCCGAGCTCTGGCGCAGGTCGACGGTGGCCAGGTGGAAGCCGAACACCTGCACCGCGCGGATCAGCGGCTTCAGCCGCGGCACCGCCAGCGCGTCGGCCTGGTGGGCGTGCAGCGATGCCTCGATCGTGCGCAGGTCGGCGAGGAAGTCGTCGGCGCGCAGGTAGGGGTTCTGCGGCGGCACCGCATGCCGCAAGGCCTCGGTGCCGGTCCAGGCCAGCAGCGTCGCGGCCAGCCGGGCGTACATGCCGATCAGCGCACGGCGGTAGGGCTCGTCGCTGCGGTGCCGGCTGGCATCGGGCGAGGCCGCGGCCAGGGCCACCATCGCCGGCGTGACCGGCGCCAGCGTCGACGAGATCGACAGCTCGGCGCCCAGCGCGTGCACCTCGACCAGGTAGAAGCGCAGCACCGTCTCGCACTGGCGCGCCAGCGCGACGCGCAGGGTCTCGGCCGAGACGTTCGGGTTGCCGTCGCGGTCGCCGCCGATCCAGTTGCCCATCCGGAAGAAGCTCGCGATCTCGTGGCCGGGCAGCGCGGCCTCGATCTCGCGGTACATGCGCGGGATCTGGCGCAGGAAGGTCGAGCGGTAGTAGGACAGCGCGTTCTCGATCTCGTCGGCCACCGTCAGCTTCACGTCGCGCAGCATCCGGGTCTGCCAGAGCTGGGTCACGCGGGCGCGGATCAGGGCCTCGTTGTCCTCGCGCTCGCGCGCGCTCGGCATTTCGTCGCGCTGCTCGACCAGCTCGGCGATCGCGCGCTCCGCGTCGAGGATGGACTTGCGCTGCACCTCGGTCGGGTGGGCCGTCAGCACCGGCGCGATGTAGGCCTGCGACAGCATGCGCGCGATGTCGGCGGCGCGGATGTCGGCCTCGGCGAGCCGCTCCAGGCTCATCGCCAGCGAGCCCTCCTGCAGGTGGCCCTGGCGCTCGTGCACCAGGCGGCGGCGCACGTGGTGGCGGTCCTCCGCGATGTTCGCCAGGTGGGAGAAGTAGCTGAAGGCGCGGATCACGCTGACCGTCTGGTCGCTGCTCAGGTTCTTCAGCAGGCGGTCCAGGGCTTTGCCGGCCTGGGCGTCGCTCTTCAGCCGGTAGGCCACCGAGAGCTGGCGCACACGCTCGACCAGGTCGAACGCGGCCTGGCCCTCCTGCTCGCGGATCACGTCGCCGAGGATGCGGCCGAGCAGCCGGATGTCCTCGATCAGCGGGCGGTTCTTGTCGTCGGCATCGGCGGCGCGGCGCGGGGAGCGGGCGGCGGGGGCCGCAGGCGCCGGCGCGCGCGCGCGGCGGGCGGGGGAGGACGGGGCAGGGGAGCTGCTGCGGGCCATGGTCGGCAAGGGGGAAGTGGGCGTGGTGGCCGCGTTCGGCGCGCGGCGCGGCGGGATGCTAGCGTGCGCGCGAGCGTCGGCGGGCTCGGCGAGAGGTGGAGCAAGAGCCGGGCCGGGGAGGGTGACAGCGCGCGACGTCGCCCGGCGGACGGGACGGACCGCGCCGGCGCGTGGGCCGGCGGAGCCGGGCCGATCCGGGGCGGCGCCGCCGGACGCCGCTGCTAGCATCGCCGCATGTCCCTGCCCGACTCCCCCGCCCCCGCCGCGCGCGCCCTGCGCATCGCCACCCGCGAAAGCCGCCTCGCGCTGTGGCAGGCCGAGCACGTCCAGCGCCTGCTGGCCGGGCGCTACGGCTGGCAGGTCGATCTGCTGGGCATGACGACCCGCGGCGACCAGATCCTGGACCGCGCGCTGTCCAAGGTCGGCGGCAAGGGCCTGTTCGTCAAGGAACTGGAGCTCGCGCTGGAGGAGGGCCGCGCCCAGCTGGCGGTGCACTCGCTGAAGGACGTGCCGATGGAGCTGCCGGACGGCTTCGTGCTCGCCGCCGTGCTCGAGCGCGAGGACCCGCGCGACGCGCTGGTGAGCCCGCGCCACGGCTCGCTGGAGGCGCTGCCGCCGGGCGCCGTGGTCGGCACCTCCAGCCTGCGCCGCGTGGTGCAGCTGCTGCATCGGCGGCCCGACCTGCGCATCGAGCCGCTGCGCGGCAACCTGGACACGCGGCTGCGCAAGCTCGACGAGGGCGCCTACGACGCGATCGTGCTGGCCGCGGCGGGGCTGAAGCGCCTGGGCCTCGCGCAGCGGATCGCGCAGCATTTCGCGCCCGACGAGATGATCCCCTGCGCCGGGCAGGGCGCGCTCGGCCTCGAGGTGCGCCAGGGCGATCCCGCGCTGGACGCGGCGCTCGCGGCACTCGCGCACGCGCCGACCGCGCTCGCGGTCGAAGCGGAGCGCGCCGTCTCGCGCGCGCTCGGCGGCAGCTGCAGCCTGCCGCTGGCCGCGCATGCCGTCTGGGACGGGTCGCGGCTGTGCGTCGACGCAGCGCTGGGCCACCCGCAGCAGCCGCAGTCGCCGCTGCTGCGCACGCGCGTCGATGCGGTGGTCGAGACGCCCGAGGCGGCGCGTGCGCTCGGCCTGCAGGCGGCGCAGGCGCTGCGTGCCGCCGGTGCGGACGGCTACCTGGCTGCGGTCGTCGAGGCGCCGGCCGAGGCGGGGTCCTGACACGGATGGCGGGACCTGAGGGCGACGGCCGCCGAGCGTCGCGGCGGGTGCTGGTCACCCGCCCGGCCGAGCAGGCGGACGAGTGGGTCGCGCAGCTGCGGTCGGCGGGGATCGACGCCGTCGCGCTGCCCTTGATCGGCATCCACCCGCCCGGCGATCCGTCCGCCGTGGTTGCGGCCTGGGCGGCGCTGGACACGACCGACCTGGTGGTCTTCGTCAGCCCGAATGCGGTGCGCCACGTCTTCGCCGCGCGCCCGGCCGGGCGCGGCTGGCCCGTCGGCTGTACCGCGGCCGCGCCGGGCCCCGGCACGCGCGAGGCGCTGCGCGCGGCCGGCGTCCCGGCGGACGCCATCGCCGAGCCGCCGCACGACGCGGCGCAGTTCGATTCGGAATCGCTCTGGGGCGTGCTCGGCCGCCGCGACTGGACGGGTCGCCGCGCGCTGATCGCACGGGGCGAGGACGGGGGCCGCGACTGGCTGGCGGCCCGGCTCACCGACGCGGGCGCCCGGGTCGACTTCCTCGCCGCCTACCGACGCGGGCCGCCGCAGCCCGATGCCCCCGGGTGGGCGCTGCTGGCCGCCGCACGCGCGGCGCCCGGCGCCCATGCCTGGTGGTTCAGCAGCAGCGAGGCGATCGGCCACCTGGCGGACCTGGTGGCCGTTCCGCGCGGCGCGCCTGCGCCGGACTGGGCCGGGGCCTGCGCGATCGCAACGCACCCGCGCATCGCCGAGCGGGCTCGGGCGGCCGGCTTCGGCCACGTCGCCGCCTGCCTGCCGACGCGGGAGGCGCTGGTGGCCTGCATAGAATCCCTGCCGTCCGAGCTCCCCGCCGGCGCCCCGCGCACCGAGCCCCCGCTGCCTTCTCCGCCCCGCGACCCGTGAGCGAAGTGTCCCCCCCGCCCAGCGACGGTGTCGCCGGCGCCCCGGCGAGCGGCCCGCTGCCGGGGCCGACCGCGCCGCAGGCGGCGGCGTCTCCTGCTGCGCCGCCGGCACCGGCGTCGCCGGCCGCGGCGCTGCCGCCGGCCGCGCCGCCCGCGGCCTCCGCGCCGACCGCGCCACCCGCCGGGCCGGCGTCGCGGCTGCCCACGCTCGTGCTCGCGCTCGCCGGCATCGGCCTGGCGGCCGGCGCGATCGGCCTCTGGCAGGCCTGGCGCACCGAGGAACGGCTGCACCAGGTCGAGCAGGCGCTGGTCGGGCGGCAGGAGGACAGCCAGCGCCAGTCCGCCGAGGCGCGCCTGCTCGCGCAGCAGACGCAGGACGGCCTGCGCGAGGCGCAGGCCAAGGTCGCGCTGCTCGAGGCGCGGCTGTCGGAGGTGGCGGTGCAGCGCGGGCAGCTGGAGGACCTGATCCAGTCGCTGTCGCGCTCGCGCGACGAAAACATCGTGGTCGACATCGAGTCGGCGCTGCGGGTGGCCCAGCAGCAGAGCGCGCTCAGCGGCAGCGCCGAGCCACTGGTCGCCACGCTGCGCCAGGCCGACGAGCGCCTGGCGCGCTACAACCAGCCGCGGCTGGAAGGCGTGCGGCGTGCGATCGCGCGCGACCTGGACCGGGTGCGCAAGGCGGGCGTGGCCGACATCGGCGCGCTGGTGATCCGGCTCGACGAGGCCGTGCGCCTGGTCGACGACCTGCCGCTGCTCTCGGTCGCCGAGCCACCGCGCGCCGCACCGATGCGCTCGGCCGCGCCGGCCCGCGGGGCCGCGCCGGCGGCGGCGTCGGGCGCCGCGCCGGCGGCCTCCGGCACGCTGCAGGCGGGCCTGGCCTGGCTGGACGAGGTCGGCGAGCGGATGTGGCAGGAGGTGCGCTCGCTCGTCCGCGTGACCCGCATCGACCGCCCCGAGGCGATGCTGATCGCGCCCGACCAGGCCTACTTCCTGCGCGAGAACATGAAGCTGCGCCTGTTGAACGCGCGGCTCGCGCTGCTCAGCCGCCAGTTCGACACCGCGCAGAGCGACCTCGCCAGCGTGCAGTCGCTGATCGAGCGCTACCACGACCGCAGCTCGCGCCGCACCCAGCTGGCGCAGGAGATGCTGCGCCAGGTGGCCGCGCAGGCGCGCCAGGCCGGGCTGCCGCGTCCCGACGACACGCTGGCCGCGCTCGCCGCGGCGGCGGCCGGCAAATGAGCGCGGGCCGGGCGGCCGGGCCCGCGCACCGCCTCGACCGATCGGCCGCCCCTCGGCCGTTCCCGCGCTGATGCGTGCCGTCGTCTGGCTGGTGCTGCTGTTCGCCGCCGCCGTGGTGGCGGCGACGGCCTTTGGCACCAACGAGGGCCTCGTCAGCTTCTACTGGCGCAGCTGGCGGCTGGACATGTCGCTGAACCTGTTCGTGGTGCTGCTGATCGGCGGCTGTGCGGTGCTCGTCGCGCTGATGCAGGCCGTGGTCGCGCTGACCGGCCTGCCGCAGCGCGCCCACGAATGGCGCCTCGCACGGCGTGACCGCAGCGCGCAGGCGGCGCTGCGCGAGGCGCTGGCACAGTACTTCGGTGGCCGCTACAGCCGGGCCGAGAAGGCCGCCCAGCGCGCGCTGGCGATCCAGGCCGACACGCCCGAACTGGGCCAGGACAACGAATTCACCGTGCTGGCCCACCTGCTGCACGCCGGCAGCGCGCACCGGCTGCAGAACCGCGCGCAGCGCGACGAGCAGTTGCAGCAGGCGCTCGCGCTGGCCCGCCGCAGCCCCGCCGCGCGGCCGGCGGAGGAGGGCGCCCGGCTGCTCGCCGCCGAATGGGCGCTCGACGACCGCCAGGCCGCCCGCGCGCTCGAGCTGCTGGCCGAGCTGCCGCCCGGCGTGGCGCGCCGCACCCACGCGCTGCGGCTCAAGCTGCAGGCCACCCGGCTGGGCCTGCAGCCGCTCGAGGCGCTGCGCACCGCCCGGCTGCTCGCCAAGCACCAGGGCTTCTCGCGCGACGCCGCCCAGGGCCTGCTGCGCTCGCTCGCCTTCGAGTCGCTCGACACCGCGCGCGACCTCGACCAGTTGCGCAAGGTCTGGCTCCAGCTCGATCCCGCCGACCGCCGCGATGCCTTCGTCGCCGCGCATGCGGCACGCGCCGCGGTGCGCATGGAGGCCGTCGACGAAGCCCGCGGCTGGCTGCGCCCGTTCTGGGAACGCCTGGGCGAGCTCGAGCCCGACGAACGCGCCGCGCTCGCCGGCGCGCTCGTGCAGGCGATCCCGGGCCTCGGCTCCGAGTGGCTGCCGCGCCTGGAAGCGGCCGCCCAGCAGTTCCCGCGCGAGGGCGCCGTGGCCCACGCGGTCGGCCAGGCGCTGGCCGAACGCCAGCTCTGGGGCAAGGCGCGCCGGCTGCTCGAACAGGCGGCGGCCGACGAGAGCCTCGGCGCCGCGGTGCGCCGCCAGGCCCTGGTGCGCCTGGCCACGCTCGCCCGCGGCGAGGGCGACGAGACCCGCGCCGGGCAGTGCCTCGAGGCCGCGGCGCGCCTGCCTTGAACGGTGCCCGGACGGCGCGGCCCGCACCGACGGCCGGATGAAGTTTTCGGGGCAGCCCCTGAAAGCGTGCTATAGTGTGAGGCTTCAGCGGCTGTAGCTCAGTTGGATAGAGTACTTGGCTACGAACCAAGGGGTCGTGGGTTCGAATCCTGCCAGCCGCGCCACTATTTCGATAGTGAATTCAACGGGTTAGACGTCGCAAGCGTCTGACCCGTTTTTCTTTGTGCGTGACTCGCTGCGTGACCTTTCCGGCTCTCGCAGCTCACCGCGCCTCGCCAGCCTACCCGTTGACCACCCGCAGGATGGTCGTCTGGTCGGCGGTCTCGCTCACCGAGTTCGCCAGCTCGATCAGCCGCGCGATCGTCGCCGTCGCGTAGTGCTCGGGCATGTCCTCGATCACGTGCCCCATGAGCACCGCGCGGTCTTCCTTGCTGACGCCGGCGGCCCGCAGGCGCTGACCGTAGGTGTGGCGCAGGTCGTGCACGCGCACCTGTGGCAGGCCGGCCTCTCTCCGCGCCGTCTGGAAACCGGTGTTGTTCATGGTGTCGATCCGGCGGTACGGCATCTTCGGCTCCCGGTCGTGGTGCACTTCCCGCTCCCGCCGGTAGACGAAGACGTAATCCGGGTGCTTGCCGCGCTGCAGCTGCACGATGCGCCAGGCGACATCGTTGAGCACCAGCACGTAGGGCCGCGCCGTCTTGAACTCCTCTGACGGCACCAGAAAGACGCTTCGCTTCACGTCGGGGACGTGTCGCTCCCACTCCCACCGCAGGCCGCAGACGTTCTCGTCGCGCGCCCCGGTGTTCACCGAGAACAGGGCCATGCGCTCCAGGTGCCCGGGCAGATGGGGGAACAGCTTGTGCTGCTCCGACCAGCTGATCGGGCGCGGCGGCCTGGAGGTCACGGTCTCGTCCAGCAGCTCGATCAACGGCGCGGAGCCCAGCCAAGCCTTGCCGTCGCGGGTGCGCCAGACGCGCGCGGCACGGTTCAACACCGTCCGCGCCACCTCCAGCGCCCGATTCACCGTCGCCGGCTTCACGGCCCGCGCGGGCTGGCCTCCCGCCGTCCGCCCCGCCAGCCGGTCCAGCTTGAAGGCCTGGAAGCTGTCATTGCAGACCGCGCGCAGCGGCAGGTCGCCCACCCAGTGGTTGAGCAGGACGATGTGGTCCGCGATCGTCTCGACCGTGCGGACCTTGTTCGCCTGGCACTCCAACAGGTACTTTCCCGCCGCTACCCGAAACAGCTGGTCAGCGCCGCGTTGATCTTCTTGCTGCTGGGCGTCGACGCGCGCCTGGTGCTGCCGGAGCTTGGCCTCGGCGTCGTCTTGGGAGACTCGGCCGAGCCGCTCGAAGATTCGGTGGCCCTTGTACTGCTTGTCGATGGTGCGCTCGCCGTTCTCAGCGACGATGACACCTGATGTCCTGGTTCGCATAACTCTCCTTTCCTCGTGCGACCAGGGCGCCCACAGCGCTCCTTATACGCCTCGACCCAGGCGTCTAGGTCATGGCGGTCGTACGCGATGGCGCGGTCGCCCATTGGGATCTCGGTGAGCGTCGGGCGCACCTCGAGGTCGAACTTGTTGCGGTCCATGCCGAGGTAGCCGGGCGCGTCGCGCTGGCGGATCAGACGCGGAAGGATGTCGGCCATCAGAACAGCCCTCCCTGCACCGGCGCCGGCGGCGCGACCGCGGCGTCGCGATGCGCCGGGCACAGGTGGCGATCCGGCCCGACCTCCGTCGCGCACGTGGCGCAGATGTGGCGATCGCAGGTCCCGCTGCGGCGCGCCGGCGCGTTGGCGTCGCACTGCAGCGTCGCCGGCGCGCCGCAGGCGCAGCGTGGCGACCTGGTGCGGGTGCAGACGATGGCGCTGGCGCCGCCGAGGTTGATGGTGGTGCACGGCATCAGGCGCGCCTCCCGCGGTCGACGAACCACTGCACCGCCGCGCAGATGCCCGGGTCCTCGTACCAGGTCTCGATCTCGCGCCGGCAGGCACGATCACGGAACAGGCTCGGGCCGAGGTAGGCGTGGAACTCCATGAACACCCGACGGCCGTCGGCCAGCGGCAGGCGCCAGACGGGGCGGGACCAGCAGGCGCGGCACATCAGGCGGCCTCCGGCTCGGCCGCCCGGTGCGCCAGCAACGCCTGCCGCGGCATGCGCGCCACCAGCGGCAGCGGCTGCGGCGGCTTCCACTCGCCGAGGAGCTTGTGGCCCTTCGCGACGTTGCACGGTTGGCAGGCAGCTACCTGATTCGCCATCCCGGCAGCGCCGCCCAGCGCTCTCGGAACGACGTGGTCGACGGTCATAGAGTCGATCGAGATCTTCCGACTGCAGTAGGCGCAGCGCCAGGCAGTGACTGCCAGGAGCTGGATGCGGCGCCGCCGACGGCGGGCGGGGGTGTTGAGGCTCATGGTCAGAACACCCACTGGTGTCGCCGCTCGCCGGTGCCGCGGCACGACGTGCACGGCCCGTAGCCGAACTCGTCGCAGTCGTCCCACCAGATGTCGTCGACCTCGCGACGTCCCTCACCGCCGCAGTGCGTGCAGGCGTAGCCGTCGTCGTAGTCATCATCATCCCAGCCGTCGTCCGAACGGGCTGGCGGCGGCACGTAGGGCGCGACTGCGTCGCCGGGCTCGAAGCAGCCCAGCAGCTCCAGGTGCCACAGCGCGCGCTCCTCGTGCCAGTGCAGCGGCGGGCCGGCGTCAGGCATGCGCCACCTCCGGAAACCCGTCGTGCGTGCGGCCGTCCAGCAGGCGGCCGGCAGCCTTCTTGCCGACGCGCCGCACCGTGGCACCGTCGGGAAAGTGGTGGTGCGCGCCGGGTCCGGCCACCTCGCTGACGCTGACCCATTCCCCGTTCTGTTTGTGCAGGTAGGCGATGCCATGCGCCTCGGCGAAGTCGCGCGCGCCGCGGTACCAGTCAGGGTGCGACGGCCGCGCCTTCCAGCCGCTCTCGCCGCCGCTGATGAGCTGCCGCAGGAACTGCCAGCCGCCCCAGTTCACCGGGCCCAGCGCGGGCTCGTAGCTGGCGAAGGTCTGCCAGCCGGCCGCGGCAATGCGCTGCATGCCGGCGCGCCGCAGGTCGGCCTGCTCTTGGTCCTCTGCCGTGCAGCCGATGAACACGTTGCGCATCGGCCAGCAGCCCGAGGCCTCGCCGCGGAAGTCCGACCAGGGCGGCAGGATGCTGTCGGCGATCGCGCCGGCCGTGGTGCGGTTGTGGGCCCAGCGGTAGGCTGCCTCGGACACCATCCGGCGAAAACTGTGGCCCAGCAGCAGATCGGCAAGCCGGTCGACGCGCTTCGTCAGCACCAGAAAGGTGTGCGGGCCGCTGAGCATGTTCGGCCACTTCGCCGGCACCCAGGCGCCGTCGCTACTCGTCCAGCCGCCGCGCTCGGTCACGCCGTCCTGTTCCCGGTGGAAGGGTCCCGCGGCGCCGGCCACCGCCATGACGCCGAACAACTCGGCGAGCTGCGCGTCGGTCACCAGGTCGTGCGCTACGTCGCCCATGCTGGTCAGGAACCAGCGGCCGGGCTTGCGGACCGTCAACGGCTTGACCAAGTCCGGCTCCCAGAAGGTCACCTTCCCTGTCCACTTGCCGACGTTGCCGACGCGCACGGCCACGCCACGGTACTTCTCCTGGCCCATGGATTCCAGGCGGGCGGCCATCAAGGCGGCGTAGCACTTGGCGCACGCAGGGCTGACGGCGTCGCAGCCGACGATCGGAGTCCAGGTGTGTGTGGCCCACTCGATGCGGGTGTTCTCGGCCATCAGATCTCTCCCCGCATCGATCCCCCCGGGCACCCAGCGCATCGCAGCGCGGGGTCGTGCGGGCAGGGGTCCATGTCCATTGCAGCGCAGAGGGCGACGGTCGGCGCAACCGGAGCACCGGCCACGGCCGGAGGCCCCAGCCGCAGCTCGACGGCCGCGCCCATCAGCGCCTCCCGCCGCGCGAAGTAGCGGTCCCGCGCCGGGCTACCAGCCGGCTGCCGCAGCATCTCCGCGCGCGCAACCTCCGACAGGGTCTCGCACACCCGGGCGCAGCGTTCGCGCTCCCGCCGCGTGGCCTCGAGGAAGGCGGCGTCCTTGCGCGCGCGCATCTCTTCGACGGCCTCCTCGATCTGCACGCTGCTGTAGCCGTCCTCGGGCATCTCGGCGCCGTCGATGTAGCTGCCCTTCGGGAAGTCGGGCGTGATCGCGCTCACGGCTGCCGCTCCCCGTAGACCGCCTCGCACACCTTTCGGCAGAGCCCGATGTCGAACTCGTCGTGCTCGTTGCGCACGCCGCTCTCCATGTCGAGCCAGTAGCGGCCTGGCGTGTAGCTGACGACGTCGACCACGCGGCGGACGTTGTCCGGGTTGATGCCACCGGCGTAGCCGCGGAGGATGCCGTCGTTGCGATTCGACGGCCAAGCCTTCGGCGTCTCGCCGCGGCCGCCGGAGGTGTCGAACAGCCAGGCCGGGCCCTCGTCGTCGGACGGGAAGCGCTCGCCTCGGCACTGCAGTACCACGCGCACGCCGAGCTCCGCGCCGACGGCGTCGACCTCGTGGGGATCGATCGACGTGTCGGCGGTGTTGACCTGAACGCGCCGGAACCGAGACAGGCGCTGCTTCTCGGCGCCCGTGAAGCGGCCGGCGATGAACGCGCGCGCCGCGTTGCCGCAGACGTGCGCGGCCAGGTTCAGGCGGCCTCGGGCCTCGAGGATGCAGTCGATCACCTCGGCCGTCGGGTAGCGCGGAATGCCCTCCCGGGCCGGGGACACCAGGATGCCGAACTCGACCGGGTACCGGTGCGACAGCGCAAGCATCCCCTCGATGCTGGTCTGGTCGTCGGCGCCGGTGAAGGTGATGAACTCAGGGAGGATCATGTTGGTCCTTCAGGACTTGCACACCGCCCGGATCGCATCCCCGATCCAGTGGCGGCGCACGGTGACGCAGTTGGGCCGCACTTCCTCGAGCGGCACGTTCAGCGGGATCAGCGAGCAGTGCGTGCGGTCGACGCTGCCGCCCCAGTGGCCGACCCACTCGCCGCAGGCGTGGCACGGCGCGCCGATGCTCCAGCGCACGCGCTCGCGGCGCGCCGCCCACTCCCAGCGCCGCAGCGCTTCGGCCCGGGCTTCCTCGTCGTCGCCCTCGATGGGCGCGAGGGCGGCCTCGAGCTCGATGCGTTCGCTCATTGCAGCTTCTCGAGCCGGGCCGGTTCGGCGGGCATCTTCGTCGCGATGAACTGCCCGGTCCCGAACAGCCGTGCCGCGGCGGTCTCGGAGCCTTCGGCGTGGGCCATCGCGACGCCCGCGACGCTGCAGAGCTTCATCAGGTAATTCCCGATGGCCTCGCGCGGGTTGGCTCCGCCGACGTGGCAGGCGTTGAGGTAGGTCTTCACGGTCTCGCGGGCGAGGGCCTCGGCCTCGTCCGACGTCAGGGGCTTCGGATCGCTCATGGCCGGCCCGCCGCTCACTCCACGGCCGCCAGCGCGGCGCGGCCACGGCCGCGGCGGCCGGCCGGCTGCGCGGCGCGGACGTCTGGATCGCCGCCCTCGCTGTCGCTGGCGCCGCCGTCGCCGCCGCCTTCGCCGCCCGCCGGCGGCGTGCCGATCGCGGTGTTCGGCGCGTTCTTGTCGCCGTTGGCGCCGAACGGCCAGGGACCGCCGTCACCCTGCTGCTGGGCGGCGCCTGCCGCGGCGTCCGGCGTCTTCGGCGGCCGGCCGCGGCCGCGCTTCGGCGCCGGCGGGTCGTCGTCCTCCAGGTCGGCCTGGCTGTCGTCGAGCGCGGGCCCGCGCATCGTGAGCTGCACGTCGGTCGCCTTCAGGCCCGGCAGCTTCGCCCAGGCCTGAGCCTCCAGCCCGGGCGCGTCGACGGTCCACTGCACCACGACGCTGCCGCCGTCGCGCGGCGCGAACGACACCCGGTGCACCTTGCAGTCGACGAGGCGGATGTTGCTGCCGTGCCCGCCGGCTCCGTAGTCGATTTCCAGCGTGCAGCCGGTCTGCTCGTACTGCCAGCCCATGCGCTTGACGTGGTCGCCGATGGTGGTCAGCTCCATGCCCTCCATGCCGTCGAGCTCGCCCTGCGGCTTGCCTTTGCCGTCGGCGCGCCGGAACAGCATGCCGGGAAGGAAGCCGTCGAACATCGCGAGCTGCGCGCACGGCAGGCTCGCGGACAGCAGGATCTGGCCGCCGGGCGGGTCGTTGGGCTTGCGGTTCTTCGCCGCCAGCACGCGGACGTCGTTGACGCGGCACTTCGTCAGGGATTCGAGTTGGAACATCGTGGCTCCGGTGGTGGTGGTCGGCGGGGAGGGTCCCGGCTCAGTCGAGGCTGGTGGTGGAGAAAGTGGGCGGCCGCGCGATGCGGCGCACCCCGGGCAACAGGGAGGACGGAGGGAGGAGGTCGGCCCGGGGTGGCGCGCCCGAAAGGGGTCAAGCGGCGGCCGCCTGCTGCTCGAGGTCCTGGATCGCGAAGAACACCTCCATGCAGCCGTGCACGTCGACCAGTGCGCTGTGCGCGCCCTGCAAGGGCTTGCCCATGAAGTGCTGGTAGGCCTCGCCCAGGTTCGCGCTCTTGTGGTGGAAGCGCCGGGCCGCCTTCATCTTCTCGGTGGGAGGCAGCTTCAGGATCGGCGTCGACAGCAGCTGCGTGCAGCGCGCGCCGCCGGCCTTCCAGGCGTCGGCGGTCTCGTCGTCGCGGTAGCGCTTCAGCGCGATGCGCAGGATGCGGGCATCGAACGGCTCGTTGTGGGCAATGCGCAGGCGGCGTCCCGCGGCCCAGAGGTCCAGCAGCATGCTGACGGCTATCGGCTCCGGCACGCCGAGGTCGGAGGCCATCTCGGTCGTGATGCCGTGCACGGCGGCCACCTCGTCGGGGATCGTCCAGCCGTCGGGCCGGACCATCACGTCCATGGTGGACAGCGTCCTGCGCGTGTCCAGGTCGACCAGGCAGGCGCCGAGCTGCACCAGGTGCGGCTGCCGCGGGTCCTCGGATGGCTGATCGAACAGCGGCAGACCGGAGGTCTCGGTGTCGTAGAAGAGAACGGGGTTCATGCGAGTCCTTCGCGTGGGGGTGGGGGGAGGTTGTTCAGCCCAGGCGGGCCGCGGCGGCGATGTGCTCGAGGTTGTCGGCCTCGTTCTTGAAGTCGCTCTCGACGTAGGCCGGCGACTGGCCAACCGCAGCCCGCCGCTGGTTCTCGGCCTGCATGCCGGCGACGCGCGCCAGAGATGCGGCGATCTGCGCCACGTAGGCGATGTGATGCGGCTCCATCAGGCAAAGTCCTCGTCCGGAACCACGACGACGTCACCCACGATCTGGTGCGTCGTGCCGGGCCTGCAGTTGGCGAGGTAGAGGCGCGTGGCCTCCTCGTTCACGGGCTTGCGGGCCCTGATCGGGCGCAGCTCGATCTGCCCCGGGATCGGCTCTACCTGCTCCGTCTCGTAGCCGAGGTCGTCGACCACCATCACGTGCAGCGGCTGGCCCAAGTGCCGCAGGTTCACCGTGTCGGTGACCTGGGCGCCGATGAGGCGGTTGATCTCGGCGATCGAGATCGGTTGCGGCAGGTCCTGGCTGGTGCCGTCGGCGCGGATCAGGCGACGCATCACGCAACCCTCCGCAGCGGCTGCCCGGCGGTGCCGTTGTCGAGCCACACGCTGCCGATGAACTCGCTCACCGGCGCCGGCTGCTTCAGCGTGCCCAACACCAGCGCCGTGCCGATCTCGCCGGCCTCGGCGAGCACGTTCAGCCAGATCAGCAGGTCCTCGCGGCCCTGCAGGTCGAGCACGTCGAAGCGGTCCAGCACCAGCAGCCCGGTGCCGGACAGGTGCGAGATCGCCTCGGCCAGCATCGCGTCGCAGCGCCACTGCTCGCTCTCGCTGCACAGCGCGCGCGGCCGGCCGCCGTAGGTGATCGCCATGTCGTCGGCGATGGCCACCAGCGGCCAGGTCGTGTCCGCGGCGGCCTGCTGCAGCCGCTCGCGCAGCGGGCCCAGCGCCTCGCGCAGCATCTCCGCGGGGATGCCGTCCGGGCTCAGCGCCTCGGCGATCGCATCCCAGGCCAGCACGTCGGCGTGGTGCTGCGCGGCCTGCTTCGTCTTCGCTTCCGCGGCGTCGGCCTCGCGCTTCAGCGCGGCCTGGGTGTCGAGCTGCTGCTGCGCGCGACTGCGGTGCTCCTCGATCTCGGCCACCGCGGCGCGCGCAGCTGCCAGCTCGGCGGCGTCGAACGGCTGCGCCAGCTCGGTGGCGATGGCCTCGGCCTGCGCGCCGGCGCCGATGGCGGCCTCGAGGTCGCGGCGGTCGTTCGCCACCGTGCGGCGGCACGTCGCCTGCGCCTGCTGCAGCGCCGGCAGACGCGACGCCGTGGCCCGGTCGGCCTGGCCGCCGCCGAGCGCGCCGTGCTCGCGCTCGTAGGCGGCCACCAGGTCGGCGGCCGCGCCGCGGATCTCGCGGTCGCCGCTGTCGGCGAACCAGCCCATGCGGTCGCCGTGGTCGATCATCAGCGCCAGGTGCGCCGCGATGTCGTGCACGAGGCCCACGCGGGGCCCGGCGCCGGTCGCCGCAGTCGCGGCCGCAACCTCGGCGTCGATGCGCCGCAGCTCGGTCTCGTTGACGGCTGCGCGGGCGCGGATCCGCTCCAGCTGGGCAGCGTGCTCGCGCAGGGGCGCGAGCTTGGCGCCGAGCTCCGCGCGGTGCTTCTCGACCGCCTGCAGCCGGCCGATGGTCTTCTGCCAGGTCGCCAGGGCCGCGTCGGCGTGCCGGATCTCGGTCTGCAGGCTCGGGATGCCCTCGGCGTTGTGCGCCGGCACGCCGGCCTGCCAGGTCTGCGCCTTCTGGGCGCCGTAGGTCTCGCCGGTCAGGGCGCGCCAGGCGCCCTTCGCCTCGGTGGCGTTGGTCCGCGCCTGCTTGTGCGCGGCGTCGAAGCCGGCGCGCAGCAGGGGCTGCACCCGCTCGACCTTGGCCTGCTCGCAGCCCCGCGCCAGGAGCCGTCCGGCCACGGCCTTGCCGTCGGTCTTCAGGCCGGTGAGGTCGAACAGGAAGGCGCGGCGCTCGGTGGCGTCGAGCCGCGCGAAGCGCTGCGCGTCGAGCACCAGCGGCATCACCGGGTCGGCGTCGGCTCCCTTCTTGCCGATGGGGCTGGTCAGCTTGCCGGCCGCGGTGATCGTCGCCGCCCAGGTGTCGCCGTCGGTGCAGCGGACCTCGCAGACCGCGGCGTCGGCGCCGTCGCGCACCAGGGCGCCGGCCTCCTTCTTCAGCGTGACGCGGCCGAGGTCGCCGGTGAGGGCCAGGGCGATGCCGTCGCGCAGGCTGCTCTTGCCGGCGCCATTGGGCCCCGCGATCACGGTGACCGGCATCAGGTGCTGCAGGTCGACGAGGCGGACGCCGAGGAAGTTCTCGATGTGGATGGACTGGAGGCGCATCACAGGCTCCGGGCGACGTACTGCTCGCGGGTGACCTGCTGCGCGCCGGCCTTCGTGGAACCCTTGCGCTCGTTGAGCTTCGCTGCCTCGTCCTGGCGCGCGCGGACGAACCGCTGCACGTCCCAGACCCGGTGCTGGCTGAAGGTGACGGCACCCGTCTCGTCGGTGGTGCGCATGTAGATGTCCAGGCCCTGCAGGGCGGTGCTGATCGACATGGCTGGCCTCACTCGATCGACTGCTGGCCGGCGGCGCGCGCGGTGCGGCGCTGGGTCGGGGCGGGGGCGGGGGCTGCGGCCGGCGCCGCGGCAGGCTGCTGCATCAGCAGCTCGTTGCGGCGGCGGCGCACCATGTCGTTCAGCATCCCGGCCAGCTCGAGGTCGTCGAGCGTGCGCAGTTCACCTTCGAGGCCGTCGAGCTGAGCCTCCGTGGTGGCCTTGTCCACTTCGGACGCGAAGCCGTCGACGTCGAACGACGACGAGGATGGCGCAGCGGCCTTCGCCGCTGCGTGCGTTGCGCTCGCGGCTTGGGCGGCGGCCCGGGCCGCAGGTGCTGCCGGCGCAGGCGGCGGCGCGGCCGCGGCCTGCGCCGGGGCGGCCTGTTGCCCCACGATCTCCCCCGTCTGCGGGTCCACCCGGCGGACGCCGGTCGGCTGACGCAGGTCGGCGGCGCTGATCGGCGCCGACATGTCCACCGTGCCGTCGGCGCCGAGGTCGTAGACCTGCGTGTCGCGCGCCTCCTCGGAGGTCGGGCCCATGCCCATGACGATGTCCGGCGCGTGGATGTTCCCGAAGAAGCTGCCGGCGCGGTACTGGAACATCAGCGGCGCCAGGCCGGTCCGCCACTTGCTGCCCGGTTTCGCGTACCAGCCTTCCTCCACGGCCAAGCTCAACGTCACCGGCGCCGACTCGATGATCGGCAGGTTGTGCTGGCGGGCCTGGTCGAGGTTGTAGACGCCGGGCGGCATCTGGAAGCCGCGCGGCAGCGCCCAGGCGATGCACTCGACGTCGTCGATCTCCACCTCCCGCGTGGCGAAGGTAGGCCGCCGGGCTTGGTTGTCCCAGCCGGTCTTCTCCTGGTAGGTCGCCTTGATGCGGCCCAGCGGCCGCATGTTGAACCGCAGCGGCGTGAAGCGGCCCGAGGCGTTGATGGCGGCGATCACGAACTTGCCGGACCAGCGCAGCTTGCCCTCGATCATGTCGGCGTTCTGCATCACGGCCGTGATGGACATGCCGACGGCGCGCGCCACCTCGATGGCCACGATGCAGTTGCCGATCGCGCCGGGGTTCTCGATCCACTGATCTTGGCCGTTCACCTTCTTCATGACCAGCAGGCGGAACTGGGCCGGCACGGCGTCCGAGCTGGCGTAGGCCTTGGCGATGCGGTTCGCGAGCGCAAAGCCGCGCTCGGTGAACATGTCGACTGCGGTGTCCGGCTGCAGGGCCAGGGCGCTCGGCTGCTGGCGAACCTCGGCCAGGGGCATGGGAGCGTTCATGGGGTCGTCCTCACTCGTGGAAATGGCAGGTGGCCCAGCGCGCGCAGTACTTCGGCGAGCACAGCAGCGACTGGGGATTCGGGGGGAACAGGCCGGACCGGAACATGTCCGCGGCGAACTCGATGAGGCCGGGCTGGTCCTCGGTGCCGACCATCACGCGCCGTGCGTCGAAGACCGGCGACGCGGCGACCTTGGGCTTTCCGCTGGTGCTCAGGGCCAGCACCTGGGCGCCGGCCGTCGGCACGCCCTCGGTGCGCTCGTACATCAGCTGGTAGGCGCCGAGCTGCGCACTGCGGCCCTTGATGACGGCCGCGCCGTCGGCGATCACGTGCGTGCCGGTCTTCACATCGGGGATGACGGGGCCTTCCGGCCCGGCCGCGACGCGGGCGCGGTCCATCGTCCCGGTGAGCCGCACGACCTCGCCGCCGCCGCAGTCGATGTCCAGCGGGTCCAGCGGCCGCTCGACGCTCAAGAAGTCGAACCGCGGCGACAAGTCGAGGCAGTACAGCGTGTGCAGGCTCAGCCCGATGCGCTCGGCTTCGCGCACCGACAGGTTGTCGGCCGCCATGTCGACTTCGCGCTCCGGCCGGTACAGCTTCTCCACCAGCAGACCGCTGGCGTCGTCGACCGAAAGCGGCGAGCCGCCCGGCAGCCTGCCGGCGTCGTAGGCCGCCGTGCTCGCGTGGATGGCGGTGCCGAGCTGCGCGCGCAGGCCGGCCGGCTTGCGGATGCCGAGAAGGTGCTCACCCTCCCAGCGCATCGCGCAGTCGAACAACGAGCCCCAGCTCGAGGCCCGGACCGCCGTGACGCGGTACCGGCTCTCGTCGACGATGGGGATGACGCGATCGAGGCCGCTCATGCCGCCTCCCGCGCCAGGCCGGTGAACAGCCCCCAGCCCGCGCCGTGGTTCTTTCCGGCGCAGCTGCAGTCGCACTTGAACCCGCGGGCGTTCGTGCACCGCGCGTCGCAGGGAACCCCCGGCCGGTGCGCGGCTTCGAGGTAGCCCCAGGCCATCGGGCGGCCGCAACCGGCGCACAGGCCGGCCGGGTCACCGCCGTACTCGGCTGTTCCGTCGCGACGACGCGCCACCAGGTGGGCCCCGGGGAACTGCCGTGCACCGTGCTCGTCGCGCCGGAACGGCCACGTGCGAGACCCGTTGCCTTCCCGGCCGACGGCGTACTCGACGCGACGGCCGACCTTGCAGCGACGGCAGTTGTAGAGCACGGTGCTCATACGGACCCCCGCGGATCCGGCGCCACCATCTGCGGCAGGGCCCCGGCCGGCGGCGCCTCGGCGCGCTCCAGCGCGGCGATGACGCTGCAGCCGCCGATGATCGTGGCCACGGCCATCACGAACCCGACCCCCGCCCCGATCAGCAGCAGGCGCGTCCGCGCCGCGGCCAGGGCCGCGCGCAGCAGGCGCTCGTGCTCGGCCCGCGTCATGCACGGCCAGGCCTCGCCGGCCTCGCGCGGCTGGGCCGGCGGCATCGAGATGCACTCCGCCGCCGCGGTGTCCGCCAGCAGGTCGTTCGCCGCCGCCACGTGCACACGGTGCGGCGCCGCCCAGGGCAGGGGAGTTCCGTCCCGCGGGGCGATCACGCCGCACCCCACGGGTAGATCGCCGACAGCAGCACCGCGGCGCCGAACAGCGCCGCGGCGGCCGCGGCCACGGTGGGCGTCAGCGGCAGCGGGTCGGCCTGCTGCTGCAGCGCCGCCCAGCGGCGCGCCACCTCGGCGTCCCAGCGGCGCTGCGCGGCCGCCGGGCACTCGGTGCCGGCCGCGCAGGCCGGGCAGCCGCCGCGGCAACGGAAGGGAGTAGCGCGCCCATCACGCACGGCGCAACCCCGCGTGCCGTTCCAGCAGGTCGAGCATGCGGCCCACCGTGACGTTGTCGATGTCACCGACCTCGGCGTCGTCGATCTCGCAGCCGAAGGCGTCTTCCACCGCCATCGTCAGCTCGAGGACGTCCAGGCTGTCGAGCCCGTGGTCGCGCAGCTTGGCGTCTTCCGGCAGGCCGGCCAGGCCGGCGCCGAAGTCCTCCTCGGCGACCCGGTCCAGCCAGGCCCGGGCGGTTTCCACGGTCGCGGCGTCAGGCATCGCAGGCCTCCCGCCGCATGGCCTCGGCCTCTTCGCGGTCGGCCTGCAGCTCGGCCTCGATCTGCTCGCGCCAGGCGTCGAGCTGCTGGCGCGAGAAGCAGTCCTCGTCGGCGTGCCCGTAGTCGGTGCGCGAGGCGTTCCAGAGGGTGGCGCCGGTCACGATGACCGCGCCGTCGGCGTCGAGCCGGTAGGTGACGTCGACCTCGACGCCGCCCAGGCTCAGCGCCGTCGTCAGGTCGGGGCCGTCGTCATCCGGCGGGAGCGCGGCGTCGTAGCGGCGCTGCGCGGCTGCCGCGTCGGCGGCATGGGGGGTCTGCATCTCGTCTCCCTGAGCGCTGTGGTGCGCTGGGGAAACTGTATTCCCGTATGTGGGAGCCTGTCAATCCCAATTCTGGGAGTGTCGAGACGTAGGCGTGTCGCGCTTCTGCCTACGGAATCGCCGCGCCGCATCGGAAGGCAACGCCGCGCGCCTCGGCTGTCCCGTGAGACGGGACCGCCGAACGCCCCCAGACTACATGCGTGGCGCCGGCCTCCTTCGCCGCATCGAGCCCTGCCACGCGGGCGCGGTCGAAGTTCGAGCCCGGCCTCAGCATGGCCTCCTCAGAGATGGCTTGGACGTCGGCGACGTAGCGGCAGCCAGCTACTTCGGCCGCGGTGGCGCTTCGCACGGAGTGGCTGGCCGATGGCGGTGCCGCGCAGCCGATCACCTGGGCCGCCGCCAGCGCCGCGTAGCAGACGCGCGGCGGCATGACGATCATGCGCGGCGCCGTGGGCAGGTGATCGGCTGGCACTCGCAGCCGCAGGCCTGTGGTCGGTGGCAGTGGCACTCGCCAGTCCTACGGTTGAAGTGGCAGCCGCAGGCGTTGAGGCCGCCGCCGTGGTCTACCGGCCCGCCGCACAGGGCAAGAGCGGTGTCGGATGCCGTCGCGCCGAGCACGACCAAAAGCGATGCCACCAGCAGCGCTCGCATCAGCGCCGCCTGGCCCAGTGCACAAGCCAGCCGACCAGGATCACGCCGGTCAAGGTGAGGCCGACCCATCGCGGCATGGAGGTGACGGCACTGGATACCACGGCCGCGAGCAGCAGGGCCCCGAGTGACAGCACGCCCGGCACGGGGCTCTTTGCTGCTGGTGCATCACCCTGCTCAGCGACGGGCCGGGACCGGGGAACCTGCTCCCCGCGCTCGGACAGAACCTGCTCAATGTCCGCGCGTGCCTCGGCGAGCAGCTCGTCCTCGCCCATCAGCAGGCGCTGCAGCAGCTCCTCGGTCGGCTGCGCCCTGAAGGTGTCGATGTACTGACCCACCGCCGTCACCCGACGCGGTTGACGTCGAAAAGACCTTGCTTGCGGTACATCTCTTCCACCATCGATAGGACGTCTCTGGAGGTTCTACGGATGGCGGGGCGTCGCGGCAGCGGCAAGGTGACAGGATGGGCGGCGATCACGCCGCGCGACTGCCTTTCCTGGGCAGTTCGTCGTCGTCTTGAAACTGGTGCGCCAGCTTCTCCAGCTTTGCGCCCCTGACGACAGGCTCCATCTGCTTGGCGGCGTCGAGGCGGTACAGCCCGATGCCCAGCTTTGGAGCGAGGAGCTGCCACGGCTCAATGCCGAAGTACGCGGCGATCTCGGTGAGCTTGTCGACGCCGGTCTCGACCTCGGCATTGCGGATCCGGCCCAGAGTCCCGTTCGACACGCCCAGCGCCTTGACCAGCTGCTCGAGGGTCCCGGTCCTCGTGTTCACGAGAGCGTTGACGTTCTTGGCGAGGTGGCGGCGAGCGCTGTTGTCCATGCGCCCAATGTGCCAACCCGGGATTCCCGTTCCTGGGAGTTGAATAGTCCCAGATTTGGGATTACAGTCGGCGCCCATGGAATCCATCGTCGCCTACCTCAAGAGGAACCTGCGCGAGGCTGGCGCCGCGCGCTGGGAGTCGATCGCCGCCGAGGCCGGCGTCGCGAAGACCCTGCCGCGAAAGATCGCCTGTGGCGATCGCGACAACCCCGGCGTGCAGACCATCCAGCCGCTGCTGGACTACTTCCAAGCCGTGGAGCGCGGTGAGCGCGAGCTCCCGCCGCCCGCTGCCGCGCACGGTGACGCACGCCGTTCGACAGCAGCCGAGGCCGCCTGATGCCGACCCGCCGCCTCCCCGCCTGGGCCGAGCTGGTCCTGCTGCTGCTGGCGCACGCGGTGGCGTTCGCCGCGCTCGCGGCCGCCATCGCGCTCGTCCTGGGCGCGATCGCGGCGCTGACCTGAGGCCGCGCTGTGCAGCACCCGCCATCACCACTTCGCCCGGTCGCCGCGGGCGCGCTGCGCTACGCCTGGGCCGCCGAGCGCGGCGCCTTCGCGCCACCGCAGCAGCCCGCGCCGGCGCCGCCGCGGCGCCGGCGCGCCGCTGCGAAGAGGGGGCCTGACATGCAGGTCCCGAACCGAGTGGATGTGCCTGGGCTCACGCCCGGGGCGACCGCGCGTCCTTTCCTCATTGCTCGGGCGGTCGCCCGGCGCGCGCGGGTTCTTCCCCGGCCCGGGGCGGCAGCTTCGGGTCGGGGCTTCTTCTTCTGCTGCTGAGCCATGGACGACGATCCCCTTTCGACCTTGAGCCGACCGGCGAACCCCGACCGCGAGATCGTCGAGGTTCGCGTGAAGCTGCAGCCCGAGTTCGTGGCGGTGCTCGATGCCTGCGCCGGGAACCTGGCGCTGGACCGCACCGCGCTGATCAGGCGCTGGCTGAAGGAGCGCCTCCTCGAGGAGCAGCGAGGCGCCATTCGAATCGCGAACGCGAGCCGCGGCAATACCGCGCTGGCGGATTTGCCCGACACGGAGCTGCAATGAGCGGCCTGAACTGCAGGCCCGGCCAGCGCGCCATGATCGTGCGCGGCTGCCAGTTTCACCGCTGCGTCGCGCAGCGCATCGGCTGCCCCGTGACGGTGTCGCGCATCGTGACCCCGGCATCCCTGCTCGGTCACGTCATGGAGGCCGTCGACGGTCCGACCTGGGAGCTGGCCGAGGCCGTGAGCTGCCCGTCGGGCGAGTGCCGCGGGCTGTTCCTGGTGCCGGACCGCTGCCTCCGGCCGTTCGATCCGGACAGCGAGCCCGGCGACGCGGAGACGACGGAACTGCGGGTCGAGGCGGTCGGGGAGGGGGCGTGAGCGTCACCCGCCCCGCGCTGCGCTACCACGGCGGCAAATGGCGCCTGGCGCCGTGGATCCTGCAGTTCTTCCCGCCGCATGCGATCTACGTCGAGCCCTACGGTGGCGGCGCGTCCGTGCTGCTGCGCAAGCCGCGTGCGCACACCGAGGTCTACAACGACATCGCGGACGAGATCGTCAACGTGTTCCGGGTGCTGCGCGACCCAGTGCAGGCAGCTGAGCTGCGCCGGCTGGTCGAGCTAACTCCGGCGGCCCGCGTCGAGTTCGTGATGAGCTACGAGCCCAGCCCCGACCCAGTCGAGCAAGCCCGGCGGACGGTGGTTCGCTCGTTCATGGGCTTCGGGAGCGGCGCCACCTACTCGAAGCACGCGACGGGCTTCCGCACCGGCGCGCGTGGTGAGCGGCACAAGAGCGCGGCGCACGATCTGATCACCTGGCCGGATCAGGTGCCGGCGTTCGTTGACCGGCTGCGCGGCGTCACGATCGAATCGCGCGACGCGCTGCTGGTGATGCAGTCCACCGATGGGCCCGGCGCGCTGCACTACGTCGACCCGCCGTACCCGCATAGCACCCGGGGAAGCGCGCGAGGCGTGCGGCAGAAGTACGCCCGAGAGATGAGCGACGACGACCATCGCGTGCTCGCCGGCGTGCTCAGGGACCTTGCAGGGATGGTCGTGCTCAGCGGCTATCCCTGTGCCCTCTATGACCAAGAGCTGTTCCCCGACTGGGAGCGGCACGACGTCGTTGCGCTGGCCGACGGCGCTCGCGCCCGCACCGAGGTCGTCTGGCTCAACCCCGCCTGCAGTGCCGCGCTCGAGCGCTCGCGCGGTGGGCTGTTCGCCCAACCCATGGCCGAGGCCGCATGCTGACCGCCATCGACCTCTTCGCCGGGGTCGGCGGCTTCAGCGCCGGCGCCACGATGGCCGGCTGCCGCGTCGCCTGGGCGGCCAACCACTGGCCGACCGCGGTGCAGTGGCATGCGGCGAATCATCCCGACACTGTCCACGCCTGCCAGGACCTGCAGCAGGCGGACTTCCGCGACGCGCCGGCGCACGACATCCTGCTGGCCTCGCCGGCCTGCCAGGGGCACAGCCCGGCGCGCGGCAAGGACCGGCCGCATCACGACGCGCAGCGCGCCACCGCATGGGCCGTGGTGACCTGCGCCGAGGTGCATCGCCCGGCTGTGGCGGTGGTCGAGAACGTCCCGGAGTTCGCCCGCTGGGTGCTGTACCCGGCGTGGTGCGCTGCTATGCACGCCCTCGGCTATGCGCTGGCGCCGATGGTGCTGGACGCGGCCGACAGCGGCGTACCTCAGCACCGCCGCCGGCTGTTCGTCGTCGCCACGCGCTCGCGACACCCCGTCGAGCTGCGCATGCCGAGGCGCGAGCACCGGCCTGCCGCTGCCGTCATCGACCTGTCGGCCGGCCGCTGGTCGCCTGTTGCCCGACCCGGCCGCAGCGCGCGCACGCTGGCTCGCATCGAGGCCGGCCGGCGCCAGTTCGGCGACGCCTTCCTGGCGCCGTACTACGGCAGCGGATCCGGCGAGACCGGGCGCAGCCTACACCGGCCCATCGGCACGCTGACGACCCGCGCCCGCTGGGCCGTGGTTCGCGGCGACCGCATGCGGATGGTGTCGGCGTCTGAAGGGCGCGACCTGATGGGCCTGCCGGCGGGCTACAGGCTGCCGGCGAACGAGGCAACGGCGTGGCACCTGATCGGGAACGGCGTCTGCCCGCAGCAAGCGGCTGACCTGCTGGTGGCGATCCGGGAGGCCGCCTGATGCCCGCCGAGCGCGCCATGGGTGCGCCAGCTCGCGATCGGGATCAGCGTGGCGCAGGTACGTCCATGAGGTACGGGGCGATCGCGAGCCACACGAACGGGGCCGCGCACTGCAGCAGCGGCCCCCAGCGGCGCAGCTCGGCAAGCAGCCGCGTGATCGCATTGACGAAGGCTGTGAGGTCGGGCAGGCGGTGTGAAGTCTTTCGAGGCACGTGGCTCTCTCCGGTGGTCAAGGGTGGGCGCGATGCTCTGCTCGCTGTGCCAGTTACAGGAATCCGAACCGCGCTGGCGATGGTCCGAGCTGTCGAGGCCGCGCTGCGGAGGTTGCCGGGAAGGAGACGGTTGCAGGAATCCGCACCCATGTTCATCGCGGCAACGTCGATAGCCACTGCGGCGCGATTTCGCATTCGGGGGCTGCTGTGAAACGCCCCCGCACCCCCCGCCCGATGTTGCCGCCGCCGGGCATGCGCGCTCCCGGCGTCGCCGCCCGCGAGCTGCGGTCCGTGATGACCACCTACGCCCTGCGCATCCAGGGCATGGCCGATGGCAGCGAGACCGAGGCGGCGCACGACCTGCTGGTGAATCTCGCGTGGCAGATCGGTCTCGGCGCCGAGATCGCTGCAGCCATCGAGCCCGGCAGCGTTCGGGCCAAGCGCCTGCACGGTGCGCTGCGAACCGTCGTCGACCTCTGCTTGGCCGGCTACGTCTGGCGCGCCGCCTTCGCTGACGCCCTCGACCAGGCCGCCACCGAATCGGCGCAGCTGACCGCCGATCACCCCCGCATCTGGCCCCAGCGTCGCGCTGGCCCCGACCTCCTCGCCGCCGCCGTCCAGCAGCGCCGCGTCACCGCGGACATGGTCGCCGGCGCCGAGCTCTACCGCGATACCGAGAAAGCATGAGGCCCATCAACACCCTGCGGCCCGGCAGCCTCGCGCACCGGGCGTTCCGCCTCGTCGAAATGCGCGGCGCCACCCCGTCGGCGGCCGTGGCCGCGGCTCTGGGCGTCGACGAGGAAGAGCTGAGCAGCCTGTTGGCCGGCGTGGTCAAGGTGGGCTTGCTGCGCTTCCGCGAGGACGGCACCTGGTGCCTCGGCGACGGCCGGCCGCTGTCGGCGGCCGACGCACCAGCACCGCCCGCCGCGCCGCCGCGCAGCACCACCGGGCTGCCCGACATGATCGTGGCCACGGGCGGCGGCGTCGGCCTCACGCTGCGCGACGCGCCACCTCCCGCTGAGGTGCCGCGCCTGGCCGCGGAGCCATCCGGCGCGCCGCCGGCACCCGTTGCAGCGGGCCCCAGGTTGACGGCGCCGGCGCGCGCCGCGGCGCAGGCCACGCCGGAACAGCGGCTGTCCAGCATGCCGAAGGCGGTCGGCCGCCGCGTGCGGGTGCCGCCGCTGCCGCAGGTGGATCCGCTGCAGACCCTGCCGGCCGCGTTGCGGCCGGCCGCGCCGGCGCCGAGCGAGGATGTCCAGCCGGCCGCACCAGCACCAGCACCAGCGCCGGGCATCGACATCGACGCCGTTCACCACGTGCGCAGCGCAGCTGCGGAGCCGGGCCCGATCGAGGCCCTGCCGCCCGGCGAGATCGTCGAGCTCGCGCCGGCGGCTCCGGCAGCCGACCTGCCGATGGTCGCGGCCTGGTGCTCGGACGGCACATACGTGATCGAGGCCCGCGGGGCGCGCATCGACCTGACGGCTGCCGAGGCGCTGGAGCTCTGGGAGCACCTGACGGCGTGCCGCGTGCCGCTGGGGAGTGCAGCAGCGTGACTTGGAACGAACACGCGATCGCGCGTGCCATCAGCCTGCAGGTGCTGCAGCGCAAATGCGTGCTGCTGGTGCCGAACTGCAGCTGGACGGGCTCGGAGTGCGACGTCCTGGGCATCACCACCGACCTGCGCGTCATCGACATCGAGGTGAAGATCAGCCGCGCCGACCTGAAGGCCGATGCCGCCAAGGACAAGTGGTGGCACTGGCGGTCCTACTCGGCGCGCGAGGCCGGCGGCCCGCCGCAGGGCAAGCGCTGGCCGAATCGCGTCTGGAAGCACTACTTCGCCGTGCCGGCCGAGCTGTGGTCCGACGACCTGCTGCGCTTCCTGCCGTCGCCGGCATCGGGCGTCCTGCTGTTGCGCCAGAACCCAGGCAGCACCATCCCCGTCCTTGTGCAGTGCGCTCGCCGCAGCACGCCCAACAGGTCCGCCGAGCGCCTGACGCCCGAGCAGGTGATGGACGTCGCCCGCCTGGCCAACCTGCGCATGTGGGACGCCTACGCGCAGCGCGATCGAGCCCTGGCCCGACAGGCGCCAGCGCCGACACCCGCGGAGGTCGACGCGCTATGACGCACGACGCCGACCTTCCCGAGCCGCTGGTGCCGGCCGAGGTGGACCTGCGCGGCCTGGAGTACATGCCGCTGCTGGGCGCCAAGCTCTTCACCAGCGACTTCAACCTGGAGGCCAGCGATGCCGAGTTCCGGGCGGCCCTGACGCTCTGGTGGGCCGCCTGGAACCAGCAGCCGGCGGCATCCCTTCCAGCCGGCGAGCGCTCCCAGGCGAAGCTGGCCGGCTTCGAGGACGAGACGTCGGCGAAGTGGCGCAAGGTCCGCACCCGCGTGCTGCACGGCTTCGTGCTTTGCAGTGACGGCCGCCTCTACCACCCCGTCCTCGCGAGGCAGGCCCTCATCGCCTGGGAGAAGCGCGGCGAGGAGCGCGAGGAGCGCGAGAACGAGGCCGATCGCCAGCGCCGCTCCCGAGCCGAGCGCAAGCGCATGTTCGCCGAGCTGCGTGCCGTCGGCGTCACGCCGAAGTGGGACATCCCGATGTCCGACCTGCGCCGCATCCATGCGGAGGCCGTCCCGGCATCGGAGGCGCCAGCCGCCCAACCTGTCACGCCGCCTGTCACGGGACACGATACGCCACCTGTCACTGTGACAGGTCACGGTGAGCCGTCACGGCCTGTCACGGTGACAGACACGGCTAAGACGGGACGGGACGGGACGTTAGAAGAAGAACAACACCAAGGGCGCGCGGATTCAGCTCCACCACCCCGGCGCGCGCGCGGCCCTGACGACGACCCCCCTCGCTCCGACCCCACGCCAGCCGGCCGGATCGGGCTCGCCCTGCGTCGTGGCGGCATGCCCCCGACCGCGTTCCAGCCCTCGGACCCCCGCGTCATCGCCCTCGCCGAGGAGGGCTATGCCGAGGACCAGGTCGAGGACGTTGCCCGCGAAGCGGTGCGCAAGGGCAAGGGCTTCCCCTGGGTCGTGGCGACGCTCCGGGGCCGCCGCGCGGACGCCCAGGCCATCGCCGCAGCGCCCGGCGCGGCGCCGGCGCCGGACTGGCGCACCGACCGCAACGAGGTCATCCGGCGCGGCGTCGAGCTCGGGCTCGGGCCCTACGCGGCACTCGATGACCGCACCGGCCATGCCGTGCCCTGGGACACCTACCGCCGCCGCGTCATCGCCGCGCACGACGCCGCGGCACGGCAAGGGGCACCCGCATGAGCCGAACCTCCGACAACCCCCGCGACCGCGCTGTCGCCAACGAGGTGCACCGCGACCGCGCGCTGCAGTGCACGGCCACGGGCTGCCCGAACCGCTGGACCGTCGACGCCGGCAGCGGCAGGTTCTGCAGCGCGCACGCCTGGGTGCCGACGCACCTCTGGCCCCGAGTGACCCAGGAGCAGCTCGACGCGGAGACCGACCGCGCCATGCGGGCCCAGCGGGCGCCGGCAGCCCCGCACTGCGGCCGGCCGGACATCCCGCGGCTACGCCACGAGCTGCAGCGCCTCGCCGATGCCATGCGCATCCAGCGCGTCGACCCGAAGGCCTGGGCGCGCCGGCTGCAGGACCGCGAGCGCCGCGGCGAGCGGCTGACGCCAGCGGTGCGCGAGGCCTGGCGCGCCGCCCTGGGTCTGCCGTCAGCGCATGCCGTCGACCACGGGTTCGCCGCCGTCGCCGCGCCGGCCGCCGAGACCGCCTGGGATGACCGCGACGTCCCGCTCGAGGCCTACGACGAGGCCGCCCGATGACCGCCGCCGACAGGGCCTGCATGGGCGGCTGGTGCACGGATCGCGAGGACTGCGCGGCCTACCACGCCGAGCACGGTCGCGCCGAGGCTGTCGAGCGGCTGTGCCGTCCCGGCGCGGAGGTCGTCAGGCCCCTGCACAGCTACCTCAACGCAGGCGTGCGCGTGATGCGCGCGCCGCCCTCAACGCAGCCCCAATGACCGCCATGAGCCACTCGCAAACCCTGAAGCCGCTGCCGCGCGCTCCGATCGAGCTGGTGCTGCCGTACCCGCTGTCCGCGAACCGGTACTGGCGGGCGATCACGATCCCGGGCCGGACGATGATGGCCCCGACGAAGGAGGCGATCGCGTTCAAGGCGCAGGTCGCGCTGCAGGCCCGCGTCGCCGGCATCCGCGAGCCGATCGCGGTGCGATCCGTCGTCGAGATCGCCATCTACCCGCAGCGGCCGCAGGACTGGGCGAAGCGGGCGCGCCGCGACCCGGCGACCTGGGACGACGACGTCCGCTGCATCGACGCCGACAACGCCAACAAGGTGCTGCTCGACGCGCTGCGCGGCGTGGCCATCGTCGACGACAGCCGGCGCTACGTGCGCAAGCTGGTGACCGAGCAGATGGAGCCGGACGGTGAGGCCCGCACCGTGGTGCGGATCACGCCGCTGGTGCTGGAGACGCCGCAGGCCGAGCTGCTGGTGCGGGAGGGCTGAGCCATGGGCATGAACACCTGCCCCGCCTGCGCCGCCGCCGAGCAAGACCCCCGAACCGGCCTGTTCACCCACGGCTGCCGCGAGTGCACCGCGCGGAACCTCGCGCAGTCGCCAGCCGCGCACCGCGCGCTGACCGGGCAGGGTGCCGACGACCTGCGCGCGCTGATCGTGGAGACCTGGGGCCAGGCCGACTACCTCGATGGTCGGACGCGGGTGTGGGCGTGGGTCGAGCGGCTGCAGAAAGGGAAATGACCATGGACGATCTTGGCGACCGGATGAAGATGTATGAGGCGGCGGAGGCCGGCCGCAGGTTGATGCCGCTGCTGCCGGTGCTGGCGCGCATCGACGGCCGCGCCTTCCACAGCTTCACGCGCGGCATGGCCAGGCCCTTCGACGCCGACTTGGCAGCGTGCATGCTGGGCACAACCGTCGAGCTGGTGAAGCACACCGGCGCCTGTATGGGCTACACGCAGAGCGACGAGATCACGCTGGCGTGGCACTCGTCCACGCACCAGAGCCAGATCTGGTTCGATGGCCGCGTCGCCAAGATGACGTCGCAGCTCGCCGCGCAGGCCACGCTGCGCTTCTACCGGCTGGTGCTGGAGCGCATGCCGAAGCACGCGGACCGGCTGCCGACCTTCGACGCTCGGGTCTGGTCGGTGCCGACTCGGGCCGAGGGCGCCAACACCTTCCTCTGGCGCGAGCAGGACGCAACGAAGAACAGCCTGACGATGGCCGCTTCGGCGCACTACAGCCACAGCCGGCTGATGGGGGTCGGTGGCCGCGAGAAGCACGACCTGCTGCACGGCGTCGGCGTCAACTGGAACGACTTCCCGGCGCTGTTCAAGCGCGGTGCCTACGTGCAGCGGCGCCGGTCCTACCTGCCGTTCACCGCGGCGGAGGTGGAGGCCTTGCCACCGAAGCATGAGGCTCGCCGGAACCCTGGGCTGGTGATCGAGCGGAGCTCGGTGCAGGTGCTTGAGATGCCACCTTTCGGGAGCGTGGTCAACCGCGAAGCGGTGATCTTTGAAGGCGCGGAGCCGGTGACCGAGGCTGGGTCTTGATCCTCGTCCTCGTCCCACCAGGCCGCGGCCGCTGGTCGCCTGTGCTGCTGACCTACGACCACCGCCGCCGCGGCGAGCTGCCGGTGCCGATCGGTGTCCGCGTCGGCGACCTGGTGCCGGTCAATGGGAAGACCTACCGCGTCAGGGAGATCCGCACGTGACCCGCACCGAGTTCGAAGCGATGCGCGCCGCAGCCACCGAGATCCTCGCGCTGCACCGCGCCGGCCAGGCCTTCAGCGTGGTCGCCGTCCAGTGGGCCCGGGCCGCTGCGGTCGCCCAGTACAAGGGTCCACCGGCGCCGCCCGCCGTTCAGCGCGAGGCGGTGCTGCGCGCGATGGCCGACGCGCCGCCGATCGGCCGGCTGCTCACCGAGATCCGCGAGATCACCGGCATGCGCCCCCACCAGTGCGCGACCGTCCTGAGCGACATGGTCAACGGCGGCCACCTCCGCATGATCCGCGTCCCGAACCGCAGCCGCTACTTCCTCGACGAGGCCGCGCTCGAGGTCGGCCGGCCGCTGGTGGATGCCATGGAACTTGCCCGCGCCGCGGCCAAGGCTCCTAAGCCCAAGCCCGAAGCGCCGCCGCGCCGGCCCGCCAAGATGCAGCCGAAGGTGAGGGAGCCCAGGCAACAGCGTGAGCCCCGCGCGCCGCGGCAAGCCAGGTCGGACCGGCCCCGTGACCAGGGATCCCTGCGGGCGGACCAGGTCGGCCTCGCCACGCGCTACGTCGTCGCGGCGACGCCGGCCGATCCTCGGTTCGCCGTCGCCGGGCCGGTGCAGGGCATCGGCGCCGCCGCCGCGTGGCGCGCGGCCAGGGCGGAGCCGGAGGGATCCTGATGCTCGACGCGCTCATCGCGGCGTGCCGCAACCCCGACGGCACCTACAACGGCATCGAGCTGCTGGCTCGTCTCTCCGGAACAGATCGGGCTGAAGTGGCGTGGATGGCGCGCCGGATCGGCGAGCTGATCCGCGCAGGCACACCGAAGGACGAGGCGAAGTCCATCGTTCGGCGTGAGGCGGCCGCAAGGCCATGGCACGTGGAGCGCCCGACCGCGAATCGCCCAGGGCCGTAGCCGACCCGCCCCCGGGGCACCCTTCGATGCATCCCCACAGGACGCATCGACCATGGCAAACGCCCGCCCATTCCGCGCCGGCCCGCTGGCGCTGACGACCTCGGCCGCCAACATCCTGAACCCGCCGGCAGTCAGCGGCGGCGTGAACGGCGGCAGCCCGGCGCTCGCCTACCGGATCCGGCACATCCACGTCGTCAACCGCACCGGCACCGCGGCAACGTTCAGCCTCTACATCGGCGCCACCGCCGGCAGCGCGTCCGGCACCGAGGTCGCCGGCTCCGGCCGCAGCGTCCCGGCCAATGGGGTCATCGACGTCTACTACCCCAACCTGCGCCTGGTCGCCGCCGACTTCCTGACCGGCCTCGCCAGCGCCAACAGCACCCTGACCATCACGGTCGTCGGGGACATCGAGGCGGTCTGATGGTGGCTGGCGTCTGCGGCACGGCCTTCCGGCTCGTCGACGCCGAGGCGGCCCACGTCCTGCGGCGCTACGGCGCCAGGATCGCGCGATCCTGCGCGACGAGCCGCGCCGTTCTGCACGCCCTGGACCTGTGCCGGCGAGGCCGCGCCGTGTGCCTGGAAGGCCCCGATGGCGTCGTGATCGCCTCGCTGGAGGTCGACCCAGGCAACCGCTGCGCGCTGCACATCCTGCTGGCCGCCTCCGAGGGCAGGCCCGGCGCGTTTCGGCGCGCGGAGCCCGACATCGCCGCGATCGCCGCGGACATCGGCGCCGCGGAGATCCGGTTCGACACCGACCGCCCGGGCTGGGTGCGGTTGCTGGGCCCGCAGTGGCACCGCCGCGGTGACACCTTCTTCAGGAGCATCTGACCATGGCGAAAGGTGCCGGCCAGACGGCCGAGACCGAGCAGCAGCGCGCGCTGGCCGAGGTCGGCCGCCAGCAGCTGATGGACTGGCGGCAGCGCTGGCTGCCGGTCCAGGAGAAGTTCGGCAAGCAGGTCGAGCAGCTCGCCGACCCGAACAGCTTCCAGCGCCGCCGCGCCACCGCGATGGCAGGCATCGACACCACCGCGAAATTCGGTGCCGCGCAGCAGTCGCTCGACCAGGGCATGGCGGCCACCGGCCGCACCGGGAGCACGGCCCACAAGCTCGCGATCGCCGGCCTCGGTGATGACGCCGCGACCTCGGCCGGCCTGTCGAAGGCGGCGGCGGATGCTGCGATCGATGACGAGCGCGTCGCCGGCCTCGGTGCGATGACCGCGCTGGGGCGCGGCGAGAAGGCCTCCGCGATCAACGGCCTCGCCACGTCGGCAACCGTCAGCGCGCGGCAAGCCGGGGCGGACGCCAGGGCGGCGCTGCAGCGCCGGCTCGGCGACGCGCAGCTCGCGGGCACCGCCATCGGCCTTGCCGGTGGCCTCGCCGGCACCGGCGCAGCCGACGTGCCCGGCGATGTCGGCATCGTCCCGCAGGACTCGCCGCTGTCCGCGACCGGCGCCGCGATCCGAGGGAGGCGCTGATGCCCACCGACAGCAACGGCAACCAGGTCTGGAGCCTGGGCACGACCGCGGGGTCAGCGACGAACCCCGCGATGGCCGGCCTGACGCCGATCGGCGCCCCCGCGGCGGTGCAGCTCGGAGGCCTGCCGGGCTCGGCCGCGGACACCTACGCGGCGCTGACGCGCCAGCAGTGGGCCGACTACCTCAGGACCTTCGTGCCGTTCGAGAACTCGCTGATCTCCTACGCCACCGACACCGGGCAGGCCGCCAAGGCCATGGCCGAGGCCAGCCGCGACGTCAACGCCTCATTCGATGCCCGGTCGGCGTCGACGCAGCGCCGGCTGCGCGGCATGGGCCTGTCGCTCGACGCCGACGAGCAGCGCGCCGCGGACCGCTCCACGAACCTCGCGCGCTCCCTGGCCGACGTCGGCGCCCAGAACAGCGCGCGCGACCTCACCCTGGCGCGGCAGCAGTCCATCCTCGGCTTGCCGTCGCCGCAACTGAAGGGACTCGCGGGATGACGACCAAGTTGGAGTCGCCGCCAGCCATCGTCACGCAAGACGTGCTGCGTCGCCTGCTGCGCTACGAACCGGAGACGGGGCACTTCTACTGGCTGGTCGACCGTGGTCGCAGGGCGAAGGCCGGAGATCGGGCCGGCACCGTGAACCGAAAGGGCAGAAGGATGATCGAGATCTACGGCCGATCGTACGTGGCTGCGCGCCTCGCGTGGCTCTACATGCACGGCGAATGGCCTGAGCACCAGATCGACCACCGCGACCGTGATCGACTGAACGACGCAGCGAGCAACCTGCGATCAGCGACGGGGAAACAGAACTGCGAGAACCGTGGCACTCGAGCCGACAACCGCTCGGGTGTGCCTGGCGTTCACCACCGCCCCGAGTACACGCGGCCGTGGCTGGCCAAGATCGGTCACGAAGGTCGCCAGATCCACATCGGCACGTTCGCCACCAAGGACGAGGCCGTGGCAGCACGTAGAGCCGCGGAGCGCCGCTACTTCACGCACAAGGAAGTCATCACATGAGCATCCCAGGGACCTACGGGTTGGGCGTCAGCGTGCGGGGCCCCGCCTCGACAGGCCCAGGCCTCGCCACGGTCGGCCAGGCGCAGCGCGCCGGTGCGATGCAGATGCTCGGCCAGGTCGCGGCCGAGGAGCAGCAGCGCGAGCAGCGCAACCGCGAAGCCGCCGCGGCCGAGAAACAGGGCAACGCACAACTCGGTGCCGGCATCGGCGCCGTCGGCGGCTTCGCCCTCGGCGCGCAGTACGGGGCCGCGGCGGGCCCGTG
Source organism: Pseudideonella sakaiensis (assembly GCF_001293525.1). Lineage (GTDB taxonomy): Bacteria > Pseudomonadota > Gammaproteobacteria > Burkholderiales > Burkholderiaceae_C > Ideonella_A > Ideonella_A sakaiensis. The sequence goes on from NZ_BBYR01000045.1 coordinate 100,288, forward strand.
GGGCGCGCTGGTCGGCGGCATCGTCGGCGGGCTCGCCGGCAGCCTCTTCTGAACCCGGGAGCTTGATGATGGCCACCAGCGTCGGCGCCGGCATCGCACGAGGCCTCGAAAGCGGCTTCCGTCTCGCCATGGACGTCCAGGACCGCCAGGTCCAGCAGCAGCGCCAGGCGCGCGCCGATGCACGGCAGGCGGTGCTCGACAACGAGCTTCTGCAGGACCGCCAGGACCAGCGCCGGCGCCTCGGCCTGTCCGACGCCGAGCGCGGGCTCGGCCTGGCCGAGGCGGGCCTGCAGCGGCGGCTCGTAGGCCTCGACGCCGCCGGCGCGACACCGGACGAAGCGACGCAGCGCGCCGTGGTTGACGAGGCCCGCCAGATCCAGCAGCAGCGCGACGCCCTCGCGCGCGGCTACATGGACCCCAGCTACGACCCCCGCACGGCCGTTCCCCAGGCGCAGAAGCGCCTGCAGGCGCTGGCCAACGGGGACCTCAGCGTCTTCGAGCGCGAGCCCGGCGCGTTCACGCAGACCATGACGGCGCTGCTGGGCCGGGACCCCCGCGACTACGTCCGAGGCGCCCCGGGCCAGCCCTCGGCGATCGAGGCGGCCGTGCAGGACCTGCAGGCCGGGCTCGAGGGCGGCGACCAGGCCAGGGCGGTCCGCGGCGCCAACGTGCTGTTCTCGCGCGACGTCCGCAAGGGCATCGGCACGAAGGGGCAGGGCGGCACCATCGTCGACAAGCGCATCGTGGGCCTGATCCCGGACCCGCGCAGCCCAGCGGGCGACCTCCGCGTCGTGCCGATGGTCAGGGTCTACATCCGCGGCGACACGCCGGCCAGCGGCGACGAGGCGCGCACCCAGCGGCAGGCCCAGCTCCCGCCGGACGCCCCGGCCGGCGCCACGGGCTTCTACGACGCTCCGGTGACCGAACGGCGCAGCGCCGACCCCGACGACCCCGTGCGCTCGGTGAGCGTGCGGCAGGCGCTCGACCAGGTCGGCCAGCAGGCGCAGCTTGCGGAGGTCATGAACCGCCCGGAGGCAGCCGCGCTGCTGGCGCTGGACGCATCCTCGGGATGGGACCCGCAGCAGTACCTGGCCGTGGCGGCGCAGTACGGGGTCGGGGTGAAGCGCGCCGAGGAGAAGCGAAAGCACGACTGGGAGCTCGAGCAGATCCGCGCCCGCGGCGAGGAGACGCGCAAGACCCTGGCGCAACGGGGCGAGCAGGGGCTCGATGCGATCGAGGCTCGTGGCGACGTGCAGCGCGACGTGGCTCGCATGCGGGTGCAGGGATCGCTGTCGGTGGCGCAGCTGCGCGCCAGCATGCGCGGCGGCGGCGGAGGCGGCTCCAGCGGAGGGGAGGGCGCCGCCAAGGTGCAGAGCCGCTTCACCGACGCCGACGGCAACGTGGTCCTGGTGATGCGCGACGGCACGCACCGCGCGCTCGTCGGCGAGAACGGCCGGCCGGTGAAGAGCCTGGACTACCAGCGCCTCATCGGCTCGACGGCCCGGGACATCAGCAAGACCGAGTTCGGCAACACGCCGGCGCAGAACCGCGACGCGGCCAAGAAGCTGCTGGGATCCGACGCCGCGCCGGCGCCAGGTGGGAAGCCAGGCGCGAAGGATTACAGCGGCCTCTGGAGGTGAGGCGGTGGAGCACCGCAGCCGCTTCGAGATCTCCTACAAGCCGCAGGGGCCCGTCGCCGAGGCCTACCTGCAGTGCCGGGAGCAGCGCGCCTTCATCATGGGGCCACTCGGCTCCGGCAAGACGAACGCCTCCTGCTGGAAGGCGTTTCGGATCGTGTGCGACCAGCAGCCCGACAGCCAGGGCGTTCGGCGCACCCGCCTCGCGTTCATCCGGAACACCTACAGCGACCTGCTGAGCACCACGGCGAAGGACTGGCTTGAGATGTTCGAGCCACTGGGTCGCTTCGTTCAAGGCAGCCGCGAGCCGCCGACCCACCATCTCGACTTCACGCTGCCGCCGCAGCGCATCGGCGACAAGCCGACCCGTGTGCAGGCGGAGATCATCTTCCTCGCATTGGACCGCGAGGAGCACGTGAAGAAGCTGCGCGGCCTGCAGCTCACCGCGGCGATGCTGTCCGAGGTGAAGGAGCTGCCCTTCGCGATCGTGCAGATGGTCGACCTCCGCGTCGGCCGCTACCCGCAGGGCGAGGTCGGCCCGACCTGGCACGGCATCTTCGGCGACACCAACGCGCCGGACACCGACCACTGGTACTACAAGCTCGCCGAGGAGAAGCGCCCCGAGGGCTGGGCCTTCTTCCGGCAGCCCGGCGGCCTGATCCGCGACAGCGCCGACGCGCCGTGGCGCACGAACCCCGACGCCGAGAACCTGCGGAACCTGCCCTTGGGCTACTACCTCAAGGGCGCCCAGGGCAAGGACGACGACTGGGTGCGGGTGAACCTGGCCAACGAGTACGGGTTCGTCCGCGACGGCAAGCCGGTGTACCCGGACTACCGCGACAGCGTGATGTGCCGTCCCTTCGAGCTGGTGCGCGCGCTGGGTCTCTACATCGGCCTCGACTTCGGCCTCACACCCGCGGCCCTCTTCGGCCAGCCCACCACGAGCGGCCAGTGGCGGTTCCGGCGCGAGCTGGTCACCGAGGACACCGGGATCGTTCGCTTCGCGCGAGAGCTCAGGCGTTTCACGAACGAGCACTTCGCCGAGTGGACGGTGCACGGCATCTACGGCGACCCGGCCGGCGGCCAGCGCCAGGCCGGCGACGTCGACGAGCGCACTGCCTTCCAGCTGCTGGCCGCCGAGGGCATCCAGGCCACGCCCGCGCCCGGCAATAACGACTTCGTCCTCCGCGCCGAGGCCTTCGCGGCGCCGATGAAGCGAATGATCGATGGCGAGCCCGGCATGCTGATCCACCCCGACTGCCAGGTCACGCGCAAAGGCCTGCAGGGCGGGTACGCCTACCGGCGGGTCAGGGTCGCCGGCGAGGAGCGCTACCGCGATCTCCCGGACAAGAACAAGTGGTCCCACCCCTGCTTCGTCGCAGGCACGCCGATCTCGACGCCCCGCGGCGTCGTGCCGATCGAGGTGCTGCGCATCGGAGACCTCGTCAACACCCCGGTGGGCCCGCGGCGTGTCGTCGCGAACATGAGCCGTGAAGTGCCCGCGCTCGTTGATGTCGAGATCACCACGGGCACGGCGCTTCGATGCACGCCCGATCACCCCTTTGCCGCCCCAGAAGGCCACTTTGTTCCGGCCGCGGCGCTACAGTACATGCAGCCCCTTGTGACCGAAGGAACGCTGTGGGTCGGCCTGCCAAACACCCCGTCCAAGAGTTCAACGGCGTCCGCTACTACCTCAAGCCCGAGGGCTACTTCAAGGCGCACCACCGGGTCGGCGGCGAGTATCTCCACCGCGCCGTGTGGAAGCACGCGCACGGCCCAATCCCGGACGGATTCGACGTCCACCACAAGGACGGGAACAAGGCCGACTGCGGGCTCGACAACCTTGAGCTGCAGAGCAAGCTTGAGCATGGCCGTATGCATGGGCTGGAGCGCGACAAGGCAGAGCTTCGTGCGTTGCTTGAGGCGGCTCGGCCACTCGCTGCTGCGGCGAACCGCGCGCTGGCCGGAAGCGAGGCCGCAGCCGATCGCAGCCGGCGCGGCATGCTCTCCCGGCCCATGGAGCGCCTCACCTGCGTTCAGTGCCGGCGTCCCTACGAGGTCCGCGCCGGATCGGTGCGCCGTGGCTTCTGCGGCCAAGCCTGTCAACAGGCTGCGCGACGGGCATCAGGCGTCGACAACGAGGGCCGCGTCTGCGAGCAATGCCTCGTTCGCTTCATCGTCAACAAGCACTCGGCGAAGCGATTCTGCGGCCGCCGTTGCGCGGGTATCGCCAGCCGGCAGCGGCATCGTCTTCAACCTTGAGGTCGAGCAGGCGCACTGCTACTACGCAGGCGGCGTCCTGGTTTCGAACTGCGAGGCCGGCCAGTACCTCGTCCTCGGTGCGGGCGAGGGCTCGCGGATGCTCGACATCGGCAACCACAGCAGCAAGGACATCGCGGCTTTCCGCCGCAGGATGGGGTACCCCACATGATCGCCAACCAGGTCAGCGCGCAGATGGTGCGCACCGGTTCCGCCGCGCCGGACCCGTCGCTGCGGCCCATCGACGACGACACCCCGGACAGCCACGCTGGGCAGGACGCCGCCGGCCGTGGCAGCTTCAACCTGACGCGCCTGCTGCGGCTGGTGTCGGACTGCGAGGACCAGCCGAGCTGGCGGATCCGCAGCGACATCGCGCACGCCTACGTCGACGGCAAGCAGTTCACCCCGGAGCAGGAAGCGGCAGCCCGGGCCGAAGGCCTCGGCGACGTGAAGCCGACCAACCTGGTCGGCCGCGTCATCCGATCGGTCTGCGGCAACGAGGCAAAGGCCCGAACGGACCCCGTGGTTCAGGCCGACGATGACGACCTCGCCGAGGTTCAGGATGCGCTCAGCCACGGCCTGAAGGAAGCGCAGCGCGAGACCAAGGCCGATCTCGCCATCGGGCAGTCCTACTTCGGCCAGGTGGTCGGCGGCGTCGGCTGGGTCGAGGTCGCACGAAACCGCGATCCGATGGACTACCCCTACCGCGTCGCCGACGTGCCGCGCCACGAGATGTGGTGGGACTGGGCGTCGAAGGACCTGCTGCTTCGCGACGCGCGCTGGGTGGCGCGCAAGCAGTGGAAGGACCTCGACGAGCTCGAGGCAGCGATGCCGCAGCACCGCGTGCTGCTGCGCAACGCCAGCAACGGCTGGCAGGGCTTCGCCTGGGACAACACCATCGACGAGCAGGACGTCGCCCTCGTCAACCACTACCGCGACCACGAACGCTGGCACGGCTACGCGCGGCGCGCCGAGTGGTTCGATGGCGCCCGCCGGCGCGTGAAGCTCTACGAGGTCTGGTACAAGGTCCCGGCCTGGGGTGTCTTCCTGGTGCTGTCGCCGACGCGCAAGGTCCTGTTCAACCAGGCCAACCAGGCCCACGTGCAGGCGGTGGCCAGCGGCACCGTGCCGATCGAGCGGGCGCTGACGCGGCAGGTTCGATGCGCGCTGTTCTGCGGCCCGCACCGCCTCGTCGACGTCGGGACGCGGCGGCGCGACTTCCCCTACGTGCCGTTCTTCGCCTACCGCGACGACGCCGACAAGAGCCCCTATGGTCTCGTCGAAGGGATGATCGCGCCGCAGGACGGCTACAACCGCCGTCGCCTGCGCGTGGAGTGGCTGCTGCGGGCCCGCCAGATCATGGCGGACAACGATGCCTTGGACACGAAGGTCAACTCCCTGGAGGACATCGCAGCCGCCGTGATGCGCCCCGATCTCACGGTGGTGCTGAACCCGAACCGCAAGAACACCAACGGGTTCCAGGTCTCGAGCAACCTTCAGGCGCAGAAGGAGCAGCTCGACATGATGGCCGACGACAAGCAGCTGATGCAGGACGTGCCCGGCGTCTACGGCAGCCAGCTCGGCCAGGCCGCCAGCGGCGTCACCAGCGGCATCGCCAACAGCCTGCTGATCGAGCAGGGCGCCGTCGCGATGGCCGACCTCAACGACAACTACCGCCACGCGCGCCAGGGCGTCTACGAGCGGCTGCTCGACCTCGTAATCGAGGACCACATGCAGCCCGGCCAGCGGGTGCGCGTCGGCCGAGGCAAACCGCGGCGCGTGGTGGTGCTCAACCAGTGGGACCCCGAGGCGATGGAGATGCGCAACGGCGTCGAGGACGCCGCGGTGCGCGCCGGGCTCGGCGAGGCGCCGAGCACGCCGGCCTTCCGGATGCAGCAGCAGCAGCTCGTCGGCCAGATCATCCAGGCCGTGGCCCAGGCTTCGCCGCAGGCAGCCGCGGTCCTGGTTCCCAGCTTCGTCGAGAACACCGACATGCCGGACCGCCGGGAGCGTGCCGACGATGTCCGCCGCGTGCTCGGGCTGCCGACCGAAGGCGACCGCCAGGCGCAGGAGCGGCTGCAGGCGCAGCAGCAGGAGCAGCAGGCCAAGCAGCAGCAGCTCGCCGACGAGGCCGCGCGCCTCGCGCTCGAAGAGCAGGCCGCCAAGGTCCGTGAGGTGCAGTCCCGCGCCGGGCTGAACGAGGCGAAGACGGTCGAGATCGGCCACAGCATGGGCATGAGCGAGCTCGAGCACCAGCAGCAGCGCGACATCGCCCAGGCGGAGGCCGCGGCCCCGCTGTCGGCCGAGGAGCAGGAGCGCATCGCGATCGAGCAGGCGCTGGCGGAGGCCGACGCCACGGCTTGACCACAAGGCCCGGCGTCGCTCAAGAATTCGCGCATGAGCCCTGGCAGGCGAGAGCCGACAGTCTGCCAGGCGTACCTGATCGGCAGCCGGCCCGCGCGGAATCGTCCACCGCGTCGGCCGTGTACCTGACGGACGGTGGCCCGCCGCAAGGCGAGGCCTCGGGGCGCCACCCGTAGGAATGGCCGAGGGAAAGGAACAGTTCATGGACAACCCAGCCGCCGAGTTCGACGCACACGACCTGCAGCTCATCGAGAACGCCCGACGCGAGTCGGAGGCGTCCGATGCGGCTGCGCTGGCCGCCGCCGAGCAGGCCGCCGAGCCGCCCCAGGCTGCGCCGGAGACCGCAGCTGCACCCGCAGCCGCGCCGGCCGCGGAAGGCGCGCCGGTCCAGGAGAGCGTGCCGAGCCAGCCCGGCTCGGATGCGACCCCGCCGGCAGCCCCTGCGCCCGCGGCGCCGGCCGCAGCACCCGCCGCGACGCCCGCCCCAGCCCCGGCCCCCGCCGAGGCGCAGGGCAGCGTGAAGGCGGCGCTGCGTGCGTCGCGGCAGTCGGAACGCCGGCTGCGCGAAGAGAACGAGCGGCTCCAACGCGAGCTTGCGACCCGGAACGCCGGCGCGCCGTCGCCGGCGGCAGCCGCGGCCGCGCTCACGGAGGAGCAGCTCGCCGATCTCCGCGAGTTCGCGCCGGACGCGGCCGCCCAGCTCGAGGCGCTGCGCGCCGAGAACGAGCGGCTGCGCCAGGTCGCCGAGGCGGCCGCCCCGGCTCCGGCCTCACCGCCCTTCGTGCCCGACCAGCTCGTGCCCGAAGTGCAGGAGGCGGTCGACGACATCCCTGAACTGCTCCAGTGGCAGAACGACCCGGATCAACGGCGCTGGACCGCGGCGAAGGCCGCGGACACCATGCTCCGCCAGTCCGAAGGCTGGGCCAACGCAACCTTTGCGCAACGCTTCGCGAAGGTCACCGAGCTGGTCCAGCAGCAGTTCACCACGCCCTCGAAGGCCGCCCCTGCGCCGGCGCCCCTCGAGCAAGCACTGCAACGCGTCGCGGCGGCCCCGCCGGCCGCGACCTCCGCACCCCTGACCGTGGGCGACATGCGTGGGGGCTCTTCACCGAGCCACAACCCCACCCCCGACTACCACCGCATGAAGGAACAAGGCGCGACCGACGAGGACATCCTCGCCGCGCTGCCCATCATGTCGTGATCCGTCTCGGGGTGGGGTTGTCCGTCAGGACCCCACCTCAATGTCCGCAACCTCCGTTCCGGCCGGCTCGCCGCTGGCCAACAAGCAGTACTCCAAGGCGCTCGCGGCGATGGCCGTGCGCGCGCCGACCCCGCTGACCGCCCTCACGGGCCCGATGCCGACGCACGACCAGGCGATGCGCAAGCTGCGCCAGCAGACCACCGTCGAGATGCCGGTGGTCCGCGTCGACGAGCTCTCCAAGGGTCCCGGCGACGTCGTGCAGGTCGACTGCGCGCACGTCATCAAGCTGCGCGCCGTCATGGGCGACCGCAACGCCGAAGGCCTGGGTGCGACGCTGAAGCACAGCTCGCAGGACATCCGCATCGACATGGCCACGCTGCCGGTCTCCGCCGGCGGCAAGATGACCCAGCAGCGCACGCCGCACAGCATGCGCACGAACGCGCTGATGCAGCTCAAGGGCGGCATGCCGCGCTTCCGCTGGCAGCGGGCGCACGTGATGCTGGCCGGCGCCCGCGGCCGCCAGGATGGCACCGACTGGATCGTGCCGCAGGCCTCGGATCCCGAGTTCGCCGAGCAGATGATCAACCCGGTCAAGGCCCCGACCTACAACCGGCACTGGGTCGTCAACGCCGCCGGGCTGACCCAGGGAGGCGCGCAGCTCGGAAGCGTCGTCACCACCGACACCCTGAAGCTCAGCCACATCGACGAGTTCGCGGCGATCTGGTCGGAGATGCCCGTTCGCATGGCGCCGATCCAGATCCCCGGCGACCCGGCGGCCGGCGATGACCCCATCAAGGGCATCCTGCTGCTGGACGAGCTGGCCTGGAACGACCTCCTCACCGACACGACGGCGAACAACAATCTGCGCACCTTCGAGCAGAACGCCATCAAGCGCGCCAGCTACGGCGAGCTCAGGAAGCACCCGCTGTTCAGCGGCGACACGCTGATGTGGCGGAACATCCTGCTCAAGAAGGTCCAGACGTCGATCCGGTTCAACGCCTCGGACGCGGTGCCCCACGTCACCGCGGGCAACCGCCTCACCGCGACGGAGACGAACGTGACCGTCGCGGCCGGCCTGAGCACCACGCACCAGGTGTCGCGCCTGGTGTTCCTGGGCGCCCAGGCGCTCGCGCTGGCCAGCGGCGCCAACCAGACCAGCGAGGAGACCTACTCGCTGCTCGAGAACCGCACCAACTTCCAGCGCAACCTCGAGTTCGCGGGCGAGATCATCGGCTCCGAGCAGAAGCTGCGCTGGGCTCTGCCCAACGAGGCCGGCGACCTGGAGCCGACCGACTTCGGCGTCGCGGTCATCGACTGCGTCGTGCGCAAGCGCAACGGCTGAGCCCCGCTGGCGTCTCGGCGGCCGGCTGTGCCGCCGCGGCGCCCGCGCCCGTCCATCACCCCCAAGGAACCTCACCATGGCATCCCTCAAGGCCCAGCGGGCCCTCACCCCGAAGCCGATGCGCGTCGACGGCAACTCGGTCACGATCGTCGACAAGGCGGTCCTCGGCGCCGGCCAGCTCGGCACGCCCCAGGCGGCCGACACCATCGACTTCCTGATCCCCGGCGGCTCCCAGCTGACGCGGCTGTCCTTCCAGCTCGACGACTGCGACACCGGCACCACCTTCGTCTTCGGCGTCGGCTACCGGCCGGTGAACCCGGCGAGCGCGCTCTCGCCGAGCTCGACCTACTTCGCCGGCACCGGCCAGACCACGGGCCAGGCCGGCGGCCGGCTGGAGTGCGCGTTCAAGCCGATCACCTTCGAGGAGGACGTCTACGCGCAGATCGTCGTCGGCACCGCGCCCACGGGCATCTCCGGCAACCCGGAGATCTGGTGCATCGCCGAGATCAACCAGGTCGGCGCGAAGTGACAGCGACCGCCGGGCGCGGCAGCCGCTGCTGCCCGGCGGCGCGTCCCTGACCCACCCCAAGCACCGAAGGAAGCGACATGCAACCCACCATCCTGGTCCGCTGCGTCTGGCCGGCCGAGCGCGGCCCGAAGAACGACTGCCGCGGCGGCACGAGCGTCGTCTGGGCCGGCCACGGCGACGTGCAGCCGTACCCCGCCGCCCTGTGGCCGAAGCTGCAGCCGCACCCCGACGTCTGGCAGCTCGCGCAGGACGTCGTCGCGGCGGCCGCCGGCCAGGGCGGCGGCGAGACGAAGCCCGCAGGCGCCGGCGCCGGGCTGACGCCGGACGGGGCCATCGTCGAGACCGCGCGCAGCACGAACACCCAGGTGGTGGTGGTCACCGTGGACACCACGTTCACTGCCGAGATGCTCGACGCGATGCCGGATCAGGAGATCCGCGACCTCGCCGAGCAGCGCGGCTACGGTCTGCACCCCCGTCTCGGGCCGGTCAACCTGCGGGCGCGGTTCCTGGAAGCGCAGGACGCGGCGGCCGCGGCCGCCGGCCAGGGCGGCGGCGAGACGAAGACCGGGCCCGACGGCACGGCTGCCGGCGCCTGATGTGGGAACCATCCTGGCCAGCGCCGTCATCACGACGGTGCGGCGGCAACTGCGAGACCCCGCGCCGGGCGTCTTCTGGACCGACCCCGGCCTGCTGGATGCGCTGAATCGCGCCGAGCGCCAGGCCTGCGAGCTCAAGCCCGAGCTGCTGCTGGTCCACGGCACGATCTCACTCGCCGCCGGCACGCAGCAGGCGCTGCCGCTGCGTGGCCGCGTCACGATGCGGCTCGACGCCAACGTCTCCGACGACAGCCCGGTGCGCCTGGTCGACCGTGCGCTGCTCGACGTCGCGCTGCGCACGCCGCAGTCGCCCGCGCTGCTGGTGCGCGACTACAGCATCGACGACCGGGACCCCCGGCGCTTCACCGTCGAGCCACCGAACAACGGCAGCGGGGCGCTGCGCGGCCTCTACGCCGCGGAGCCGCAGGCGCTGGCGCTGCCCTCGAGCCCGATCAACCTCGACGACATCCACGAGCCCGCGCTGGTGCACGGCGTCCTGTCGGAGGCCTACGCCATGGCCGGGCCGCGCCAGGACCCGGCGAAGGCATCGACCCACTGGGGCGCGTTCATGCAGGCCATCGGCGTCGCGCCGGAAGCCGCCAAGGCCGCCGCCGCGCGCTACGGCCGCACCCCGGGAGGCGCCTGATGGCCGCGATCCAGATCGTCACCCTGCTGCCCCGCGTGCTCGAGCACGCCCGCGAGTGCCCGACGGTGATCGCTCTGCAGCACTACCTCGACGCCGCGCGCCGGTTCTGCAACGAGGCGCGCTGGCTGCAGCGCAACGTGCCTTTCTCGACGGTCGACGGCCACCGGATCTACGAACTCGACGTCGACGACGCCGCGGTCGAGATCATCGGCATCAACCAGGCCGCGATCAAGGTCGGCGGCCGGTGGCGGCCGCTCACCGAGGGCTACTCGGGCGGCTGGGACCCCAACGACCCCGAGCAGGCCCCCACGCGCTACCAGTACATCCCGCACGGGGGCATAGCCCTGCACCGCCTGCCGGATGCGGCCTACGAGGTGCTGGTGACCACCGTCGTCCAGCCGGCGCGCGACGCCACGACGCTGCCGTCCGAGCTGCTGGTGGACTGGGAGGATGCGCTGCGCGACGGCGCCCTCGGCACGCTGCTGGCGCTGCGCCGCACACCCTGGGAGGACCCCAAGGAGGCCACGCGGCGCGCCGACGCCGCCTCGGCAGCGATCAACTCGGCCCGGCTGAGCGCCGCGCGCGGCTTCAACGCCGGCGCCGCGCCGACGGACCGCCCCGGGGGCGGCAACGCCATGATCCGCACCAGGGTCCTGCCGATATGAGGGAGCCGCATCGGGCCTGGCCCGTGGTGCTGCGCGAGCCGCCGCGCGCGCCGTCGCCCCTGCGCTGGCCGCAGCCGCCGGACGAGACGAACCCGCTCGCGCTGGTGTTCCTGGCCGGCAACGCGACCAGCCAGACCGTCGGCCTGCCGGAGGAAGAGGGCACGCTCGACCGCTACGTCGGGATCGTCGGCCTGCAGCCCGGTGATGTCGTGGCCTGGGCCATCGCATGGGCCCGCCTCAACCCCGCCGCCTCCGGCGGCGTCGCGCCCTCGCTGGTTCAGGACGGCCCCGCAGGGACGACCCGGGTGAGGCTGACGGCCGTCGGCACCGAGGCGGATCTCGGGACCGCCACGATCAGCGCGACGGTGAACGGCCAGGCCGGCGCCAACGCCGTCACCCTCACGGCAACGCGCGAGCCGGTGAGGCTGCTCTACGCGCCGCAGATCAGCAGCACAGCCGACATCGAGGCCACGCCGGCGACAGTGGAGGTGCTCGCGGCGTCGGAGCCCTACATCGTGCTCACCGCCGGCGGCACCGAGCTCGCCCCGGACCCGGCGACGCAGGCGCAGCTCGTGGTCTACAGCTCCCCCAGCGGCGGCAAGGTCGACGTCCGCCAGTACCCGGGCCAACGAGTCGCCATTCGCTGGCGCATCGAGGTGCTCGAGATGAGCACCGACGGCACCGGCGGCTATGCGCCGAACCTGAGCCTCGTCTACTACAACAATGGCTTCGACTACGTGCCGTCGTTCCTGCTGTCCACCAACCCAGCGGGGCAGCTGCTGGTCACGACGGCACTGACTCAGTTCGCGGGGACCTGGCAGGCGCACGGCGCCGCCGTCTCTGCCTTCTTCTCGCTGGTGTTCGACGAGGACGGCGAGCGCATCCACTTCCTGAACGGGGACACGCTGCTGCGCACCGTGGCGTTCCCGCGCGGCTTCGGCTCCATCCGGGTGAACTTCGGGCAGTGGTGGAACGGGCCGCAGCGGATCAAGCTGCGCGAGGTCCTGATGACGCGCGTCCGCGTCGTGCCGGCGGAGCCAGCGCCGCCGCCACCGCCACCCCCGCCGCCACCTCCGCCGCCACCCCCGCCGCCGCCTCCTCCTCCCCCGCCGCCACCGATGGACGTGCTGCTGAAGATCAGCGCCGACACCGGGCTGATCGAGGACGACTCGACCTACGCGCGATCGCTGGCCGCCTCCAACGTGAGCGTGGCCGACCCCGGCATCCTGTTCGGCAAGGCGCTGGACATGAGCAGCTCGTCGGCGAGGCTCTACACGGTCGACCGGGTCACCGACTTCGACTTCGGCTCCGGCGCGTTCTGCATCGAGATGGCCGTGCGCCTGGACGTCGACACCGGCAGCTACCAGTACCTCTACTCCCAGCCGCACGCCGCGGGCGAGGTCTTCATCCGCTTCGGGGACGGCGGCTTCGCGAACCGGCTGCAGTTCGGCTTCGCGACCGGCCTGAGCACGATCTACTACACGCTGCGCGACAAGGCGTTCTTCCGCGACGGCAACACCCACCGCCTCGCCCTGACGCGCGACGCCGATGGCTGGATGAGGCTCTTCATCGACGGCGTGCAGACCGACACCTACTTCTACGGTGGCGGCGGCCCCTACCAGGAGTTCCAGGACCAGACCACCGTCGCGACGTCGTCCGCGGTGCACGTCGGCTCGAGCACCAGCTACAGCAGCTTCGCGCTGATCGACGAGGTCCGCGTCGTCAAGGGCGACCCGGTCTACACCGACGACTACACGCCGGCCACCGGCGTTCTGGAGCCAGCACCATGACGACCGCGCAGCAGATGGTCGACCGCGTCCGCAAGACCCTGATCGACGCCGACAAGGACACCTGGTCCGATCCTTCGCTTCTCGAGGGGCTCAACGCGGGGATCGCCCAGGCCTGCGGGACGCTGCTCGACATCTACGTCGTCACGCAGATCCAGGCCCTCGTGGCCGGCGTGCGGCAGTCTCTGCCGACCGGCGGGCTTGTGCTCATCGACATCCCGCGCAACGGCGCCGGGACCGTCGTCGAGCAGGTCGACCAGGTCGAGTTCGGCCGCACCAGGCCGGACTGGCCCTCGGAGACCGCTTCGGCCGCGCCGCGGTACTGGATGCAGGACCGCCGCAACCCGGCGCGGTTCATGGTGAGCCCGCCGGCCACCAGCGGCGCCACCGCGGAGCTGGTCTTCGGCAGCACGCCGGCGGCGCTGGCGCTGGGCGAGACGATCCCGCTGAGCACGGCGTTCGACACCTCGCTCTGGGCCTACACCCTCGGGGTGGCCTACGCACAGAACACGGTGCGCCAGGACCTGGCGAAGTCGGCGCAGTTCATGGGCATGGCCTCGAGCATCTGGGACACCTGGAAGAAGGGCGCCGACACCACGGTGCGCGTCGTCGACGCGCGGAGGTGACCCGGTGCGCATCGCGATCCCCAGCTTCATCGGCGAGTTCCCGCGCCTGGCGCCCCAGCGGCTGCCGGAGAACGCCGCGCAGGTCGCCACGAACGCGCGGCTGCAAAGCGGCGACCTGCAGGCCTGGCGCCAGTACCTGCTGGCGACCACCCTTGCCAACGGCGGCGCGGTGCAGACCATCTACCGGCTCAACGGCGCCTGGCTGAGCTGGGAGCAGGACGTCGATGTCGCGCGCGGCATCGTCGCCGGCGACACCACGTTCCGCGCCTACATCACGGCGCCCGGGCTCTACGCGACGCCGCGGTGGACGAACTACGCGCTGGCGACCACCGGCGCGGCGCCGTACCCCGTCACGACGAGGCCGCTGGGCGTGCCGTCGCCCGATGCGGCACCAACCCTCGAGCTCGGCATCGACCCCACGCCGACCACCTACTCGATCGACGTGCAGGACAACGGGGATGAACTGGCCCAGAGCTGGCTGTCGAGCCCGCAGCGGCCGTTCTCGGACTGAGCGAGCACCATGGCTTTCAGCGCAGAAACCCGCCAGATCCCGGGCTCCGACCCCGACGGCCCCTGCTACGAGCTGGCTTGGCAGGACAACACCGGCGGCCCGATCCCGTGCTTCATCGCGCGCGACTTCAACGTCGGCCAGGCCGCGGTGGCCGAGTTCACCGCGGACTGGAAGGTCAACGACGTCGCCGGCCGCAGCCGCGCCGGCTTCGGCATGCTGCGCTCGGCCGAGGGCGCCGGCATCGCGGTTGTGGTCGACAACCTCGGCGGCGGCAGCTGGTCCCTGTCCATCGGCGTCTGCGACACCTGGTCCCAGTACGGGAGCATGGTGGCCACCGTCGGCTCACTGCCCACCCTGGTGGCCGGGAGCAAGTTCCGCATCCACCTGAAGGCCACGGTCAACGAAGACGACAGCACGCGCGTGGTCGCCACCGTGCGCACGACCGCCGACGTCGACATCGGCTCGGTGACCGCGACGCTCAACGTGGCGCGCGGCGACTACTTCGGCTTCTACGGCACATTCGAGCAGCTCGGCGGGACCTCCACGATGCGGATCTACTCCGCCCGCGTGCAGGCCTCTGGCTCCACGAACTACGTCGCGCAGCCGACGGCCACCAGCTACGTCTACCGCTTCGTGAACGACCTCGGTGAGGCCTCGGCGCCCGGCCCGGCGAGCGCCACGGTGCTGCGGCCCGACGGGGTCTCGGTGACGGTGACGACCCCGACGGCCGTGCCGCTGGGCACCGATCCCGACTACCAGATCGTGGCGAAGCAGCTCTTCCGGGCCGTCAACGGCGCCAGCGGCACGGTCTTCGTGCTGGTGGCCGAGATCCCGCTGGCGCAGGCCGACTTCGTCGACACGCTCGACGACACCGCGATCGCCGACAACGAGGTGCTCGACACCGCCGAGGATGACCTCCCGCCGGCCGACCTGCAGGGCATCCTGGCGCTGCCGAACGGGATCATGGCCGGCTTCCGGCGCAACCAGCTCTGCCTTTCCGGAGCCGGGCGGCCGCACGGCTGGCCGGTGCGCTTCCGGCTGCCCACCGACGTCGACATCGTGGCGATCGCCAACATCGACAACACCGTCGTGATCGGCACCAGGGCCCACGTCTACACGGCCACCGGCAACGAGCCCGGCAGCTACTCGATGAGCAAGCCCGGCGCGGCGCAGGCCTGCACGTCGAAGCCCAGCATGGTGAACCTGCCGGGCTTCGGGGTCGTGTTCGCGTCGCCCGACGGCTTCATGGCCTGCGCCGGCTCGGCCGGCGACGTCCGCAACATCAGCGAGGGCTTCTTCAGCCGCCGGCAGTGGCAGGCGCTGGATCCCACCTCGGTGCGCTGCGAGGTGCACGACGGCATGCTCTTCTTCTGGACCACCGGAGGCGGCGCCCGGGGCTGGATCCTCGATCCGCGCGCCAACGGCTTCGGCCTGGTGCGGCTGTCGGCCCACGCGGCGGCCTCGCACGTCGACGCGCTGAACGACGCCCTGTTCCTGCGCCTGTCGGCGAACGCCGAGCCCACCGACGCCGACCTGCCGCTGGCGAGCACGGCCGTCGCGCCCAACGGCCAGCGGGTCTACGAGTTCGACGCCGGCGCCTCGGACATGGTCTACGTCTACCGCGGCCGCCTCAACGAGCTGCCGCGCGACGCCGCGATGATCTACGCGCGGGTGCGCGCCGCCGGCTACGCCAACCTGGTGGTCCGGTTCTACGCCGACGGGGTGCTGGTCAAGAAGAAGGTGGTGAGCTCGGACGCGCTGTTCACGCTGCCGGCGCCCGAGGACGCCGCGGCCTGGGAGATCGAGCTCATGGGGACTTCCACGGTGCGCAGCGCCGCGGCGGCCGAAGACGCGCTCGAGCTGACCTGATGGCGACCTCCGTGCCGCCAGCCGCGAAGCGGGGGCTCATCGCAGTCCCGACGCCGCGCGCGCTCGAGCTGCCAGCCGTCCAGCAGGCGATCGACAACATCCGCGAGAACCTGCGGCGGCTGCAGCAGCAGGTCGTCGACATCAACCAGCAGGCCGGCCAGACCGCGCTGACGCAGCAGGGCGGGTCGCAGACCATGGTCGGCATCCGCCAGGACCTGGCGCGGCTGCAGCGTGTCGTCGACGGCCTCGCCGCCGGCGGCGGCACCGATCCCGGCTCCATCCCTCCAGCGCCCGGGCCGGTCCTATGGTTCGAGGACGGCGAGGACGGCGCCGATGGGCTGCCGGGCGTTCCGGCGCCGCCGGGCGGCCCGCCGGGCGATGCCGGAGCCCCAGGCGCGCCCGGGCTCGACGGCGTGCCTGGCATGCCCGGGGATGACGGGGACGATGGTGCCGACGGCATGCAGGGCCTGCAGGGCGACCAGGGACCTGCAGGCGCCCCTGGGCCCGCCGGCCCGCCCGGGGCCGATGGTGCCGCGGGTCCAGCCGGCGCGCCGGGCCCGGCCGGCCCAGCCGGCGCCGATGGCGCCGTGCTGCTGGCCGACCCGGACGACCCCGAGGAGCCCGCGATGCCGGCGATCCCGGCGCAGAACCTCGCCGAGTTCAGCGAGTTCGGCCGCGCCATCGCGATCGCCGATGGCTACCGCGCGGTGCAGGCGCTGCTGCAGCTTCTGACCGGCACCGATCCTGACCACGTGGTGCTGCACCGGCACCTGCGCGAGCTGGCCTACCTCGGCTGGGACGACCTCGTCGCGTTCTTCCAGCAGCAGTTCGCCACGCTCGGCCTGCCGCTGCCGCTGGATCCGGACGACGGTGAGGACGGCATGCCGGGCCCGCCGGGGCTCGATGGCGCCACAGGCGCCGCCGGCGCGCCAGGTGCGGACGGCGCGCCGGGCGCCGCAGGCGCGCCTGGCCCGGCCGGCCCGCCGGGTGCTGACGGCGCAGCCGGTGCTACTGGCGCCGCAGGTCCGGCCGGGCCGCCTGGCGCCGCCGGCGCGACCGGCGCCACGGGGGCGACAGGGGCGACCGGTGCCGCGGGCCCGGCGGGCGCCGACGGGATCGGGATCCCAGGCGTCGACGGCGAGGACGGCGAGGACGCCGGCGGGCCGCTGCTGCCCGCCCAGCAGCAGGCCGACTTCAGCGAGCTCGGCCGCGCGCTGGTGGGCCTGCTGGGTTATCGCGACGTACAGGCGCTGCTCCAGCTGCTCACCGGCACCGACCCCGACAGCGTGGCCCTGCACCGCCACCTCGGCGCTGGAGCCTATGGCGACCTCCGCATCGGCCCCTGGGGCTCGGCCACGAACGCCACGCCGCCGACGATCACGAATGGCACGCAGGCGACGTTCACCGTTCCCGTGCCCGGCGCTGTCGTCGGAGACCTGGTGCTGCCGCCGGTGCTGGGGATCAGCCGCGCCGGCCTCACCGTCACGGCCGAGATCACCTCTGCCAACAGCGCGACGGTCGTCTACAGCAACACCACCGGCGGCAGCGTGACCCTGCTGTCGCACACCGTCACCGTCTACACCCTGAGGACCTGACATGCCCGCGATGAAACCGGCCTTCCTCGCCGACTTCCGCAACTCGCGGCGCGTGCCGCCGCAGGTGATCGTGGCGCGGAACTCCCCGGAGTCCTACACCACCAGGCTCGGCGCACTGGCGCAGTCCGCGGCCAACGAGCCAAGCTTCACGCACGACCTGGTATCGCTGGCGTGCCTCGGGCTCTTGAACCAGGAGCAGCGCACGAATCTCGCGTTGCGCTCCCAGGAGTTCGACTCCGCTTCGTGGGCCAAGATCGCAGCGAGCATCGTGGCCGACGTGGGCCTAGCACCGGACGGCACGACGACAGCTGATCGGATCCAGGAAGACGCGACCAACAGCGCGCATGCCCTGCAGCAGAGCTTCACGATTGCATCGGGTGCCACGATCTGCGTCAGCATCCACGTGACCGAGCAGCCCGGCAGTGCCGCACGGTTCCTGCGTGTGCAGTTCACCGACACCCCAGGCACCAACGGCTTCCGGGTCGTGATCGATCCTGTCGCGGGGACGGCTTCCGGGGCGCAGGGAATAGGGTCAGGGACGCTGAGTTTCAGCGGCGTGGAGCGCGTGAGCGGCGGGTGGCGCGTGTGGGTCTCGGGTACTGCCGGGACCGCAACGGCGATGGTCATGACGCTGTTCATGCAGACGGTGGCCGCCGGCTCTGCGGTCTACACCGGCGACGGGACCAGCGGCGTCCGCGTGTGGGGAGCGCAGGTCGAGGCGGGCTCCGTCCCCACGAGCTACATCCCCACGGCCGGCAGCCAGATCACCCGCGCCGCGAACAGCCTGATCTTGAGCGGCAGCGAGTTCACCAGCCGCTACAA
>NZ_BBYR01000046.1 GCF_001293525.1 Pseudideonella sakaiensis
GCGCCCGCGGCGCCCGCGGCGGGCCGGCGTCAGCGCGGCACTTCGATCACCAGCAGGTCGACCCGCCGGTTGCTGGCGCGGCCCTCGGCGGTGTCGTTGCCGGCGATCGGCTCGCGCGAGCCGCGGCCCTCGGCCAGCAGCCGGTCCTGCGCGACGCCGAGGCCGACCAGCGCGGCCACCGTCGCCTTGGCGCGGGCCTCCGACAGGCGGTCGTTCAACGTGGCGTCGCCGGTCGAGTCGGTGTGGCCGGTGACGCGGGCCGACAGCAGCGGCTGGGTCGCCAGCGCCTGCGCCAGCGTCTGCAGGAAGTTGCGGAAGTTCGCGTTCGGCTCCGACTTGCCGGTGTCGAAGGCGTTGTCGCCGGTGGCGCGCAGCAGCAGCGCGCCGGTGGGCGTGCGGCTGATCTGCACGTCGGAATCGCCGGCCACGCGGCGCAGGATGGTTTCCAGCAGGCCGACCGCGGTGGGCGCGGCCACCGGTGCCGGCGCGGGCGCGGGTGCCGGCGGGGGCGCCGGCGGGCGCGGCGGCGGCGGGGGCGGTGCGCTGCGCTGCGGCGGCGGGCCCGGATCGGTGGCCGGGGCGTTGTAGGCGCAGCCGGCGAGCAGGGCGGCGGCTGTGGCGGTGGCGAGGAAGCTCGGCAGTCGTGTCATCGGCGTCTCCAGGGAAGCGGCCCGGCCGCCTGCAGGCCGGGCTCGCGAGCCGCCGGTTCTACCGGGCGCGGCGGGATGACGCAAGCGTCGGGTCGGTGGTTCAGGTGCTTTCGCGCGTCACGAGCTCGTAGCCGAGGTCGAGGCTGGCCGCGCGCACCGGCTCGCCGCGCACCAGCGTGAGCAGCATGCGCGCCGCCTCGGCGCCGATGCGGCTGCGCGGCGTGCGCACCGTGGTCAGCGGCGGCAGCATCTGGTCGCTGCCGTTCAGGTCGTTGAAGCCGGCCACCGCGACCTGCGCCGGCACCGCCACGCCCAGCCGCAGCGCCGCCAGCAGCCCGCCCTGGGCCAGGTCGTCGTTGCAGAAGAACACCGCGTCGGTGTCGGGCTGGCGCCGCAGCAGCTCGGCGAACAGCGCGCCGCCCAGCGCCATCGACGAGCGCTGCGGGTTCAGCAGCTCGCGCGCCGGGTCGTAGAGGCCGGCCGCGCGCAGCGCGCGCCGGTAGCCTTCGGCGCGCTGCATCACCCGCGGGTCCAGCTGGGCGGCCACGAACGCGATGCGGCGGCGTCCGCGCGCCAGCAGGTGCTGCGTGATCGCATGCCCGGCCTCGGCCTGCGAGAAGCCGACGCAGTGCACCGCCGGCGCCGAGGTGATCTCCATCAGGTGCACGCAGGGCACGCCGCTCGAGGCGATCAGCCGGCGCGCCGCCTCGGAGCGGTCGAAGCCGGTCACCAGCAGCCCGGCCGGCCGGTGCGCGAGGTAGGCCTGCAGCAGCTGCTCCTCCTCGGCCGGGTCGTAGTGGGTGACGCCGATCAGGGTCTGGAAGCCGGCCGGCCACAGCACCTGGTGCACCGCCTCCAGCAGGTCGACGAAGAGGTTGTTCGACAGCAGCGGCACCAGCACCGCGACGTGGTCGCTGCGCGCCGACGCGAGGGCGCGCGCCGCCGGGTCGGGCACGTAGCCGAGCTGGCGCACCGCGGCCTCGACGCGGGCGACCAGTTCCGGCGCCACCGAGCGCTCGCGGCGCAGCGCGCGCGAGACGGTGATCGGGCTGACGCCGGCGGCCCGCGCGACGTCGGCCAGCGTGACGCGGCCGGTGGCCCGGCCCGAACGCGCGGGGGCCAGGGGCGGGGCAGGGGGAGCGGGCGGGGAGGCGTCGCGCGGCATCGGGTTTGTACGGAGGGTGGGCCGTGGGATTCTGGCTAGGATAGCGCTATCCAATCAAGCCGGGCCCCGGGGTCTTCCCGACATCCCGGCGCCTCGTGGTTCAGAGGGTCGCCGTTGCCAGAGGCTGCGGCCGCCGCACCCGATGCCGCCGCCGCGGCCAGGTTTCACCGATGCAAGATAGCGCTATCCAAATTCGACCCGCGTCGCGCACCCCGCCCGCCCCGGTGGCGGCGGTGGTGTTCATGGGCGTGGCCGGCTGCGGCAAGTCCAGCGTGGCCCACGCGGTCGCGCAGCCCGCCGGCTGGGCGCTGGTGGAGGGCGACGAGTTCCACCCACCGGCGAACATCGCGAAGATGCGCGCCGGCATCGCGCTGGACGATGCCGACCGCAGTGGCTGGCTCGATGCGCTCGCCGCGGCGGTGGCGGCCCACGCGGCCGGCGGCCGCGCGGTGGCGCTGACCTGCTCCGCGCTGCGCCGCGCCTACCGCGACCGGCTGCGCGCCGCGCTGCCGGGCCTGCGCTTCGTCTTCCTCGAGATCACGCCGGAGGAGTCGCTGCGCCGCGTGACGGCCCGCGCCGGCGCCCACCTGTTCCCGCCCAGCCTGGTGGCGAGCCAGTTCGCGACACTGGAGCCGCCGCACGGCGAGCCCGGCGTGCTCTGCCTCGACGCGACCCGCCCGCGCGAGGCGCTGGCCGCCGCCGTCGGCGACTGGCTGCGCGAGGCTCCGATCCCCGGAGACGCCCGATGAGCCCCGAACCGACCCGGCCGCCGACCCGCTGGCAGCGTGCTGCCCAGTCGCTGATGGCCGCGATGCTGGCCGTGATGGCGCTGGCCGTCTTCGTCAACGTGGTGCTGCGCTATGGCTTCGGCAGCGGCGTGGCCGCCAGCGAGGAGCTGTCGCGGCTGCTGTTCGTCTGGATGGTCTTCCTCGGGGCGACGCTGGCCTACCCGGCCGGCGAGCACATGGCCTTCACCGCGCTGGTCGCGCCGCTGCGCCGGCACCCGCGCGGGCTCGCGCTGCTGACGCGGCTGATCCATGCGCTGGTCACCGCGACCTGCGCGATGGTGGCCTGGGGCGCCTGGCAGCAGGTGGTGGTGGGGCTGGACAGCCGCAGCACCGTGCTCGGCTACCCGGTGGCGCTGCTGCCGCTGCCGGCGCTGCTGGCCAGCGTCGCGATCGGCGCGATGGCCGCCGCCAACCTGTGGCGCGGCCGCGCCCTCGACCTCGGCCACGGCGCCGAGGTCGAGTGACCCGCCGCACCGGACGCCCCCCATGAACGAAGCCCTTTCCGCCGTCGTCTTCCTCGTCGCCATGCTCGGCTTCATGGCCGTCGGCGTGCCGCTGGCCTTCGCGCTGGTGCTCACCGGCGCCGCGATGGCCTGGACCCTCGACTTCTGGGACACCCAGCTGCTGGCGCAGAACCTGGTGGCCGGCGTCGACAGCTTCCCGCTGCTGGCCGTGCCCTTCTTCATCCTGGCCGGCGAGCTGATGAACGCCGGCGGCATCAGCCGGCGCATCATCGACATGGCGCAGGCCTGGGTCGGCCACATCAAGGGCGGGCTCGGCTTCGTGACCATCGGCGCGGCGATCCTGATGGCCAGCATGAGCGGCTCGGCGCTGGCCGACACCGCGGCGCTGGCCACCATCCTGCTGCCGATGATGCGGGCCCACGGCTACCCGATGCACACCTCGGCCGGCCTGATCGCGTCGGGCGGCATCATCGCGCCGATCATCCCGCCGTCGATGCCCTTCGTGATCTACGGCGTCACGACCAACACCTCGATCTCGGCGCTGTTCCTGTCCGGCATCGTGCCGGGGCTGATCATGGGCACCGGGCTGATCGTCGCGTGGAAGCTGTGCCTGCGCCGGCTCGACCTGCCGGGCCAGGCGCCGCAGCCGCTGGCCGCGCGGCTGCGCGCCACCGCGCGCGCCTTCTGGGCGCTGCTGATGCCGCTGATCATCATCGGCGGCATGAAGAGCGGCGTCTTCACGCCCACCGAGGCCGCGGTGGTGGCCGCCGTCTACGCGCTGGTGGTGGCGCTGTTCGTGCACCGCGAGATGAACCTCGCGCAACTGCACGGCGTGCTGGTGCGCGCGGCCAAGACCACCGCGGTGGTGATGTTCCTCTGCGCCGGCGCGCAGGTGGCCAGCTACATGGTGACGCTGGCCGACCTGCCGGCCACGCTGACCGGCTGGCTCGGCCCGCTGGTCGAGCACCCGCGGGTGCTGATGGCGGTGATGATGCTGCTGCTGGTGGCGATCGGCACCGCGCTCGACCTGACGCCCACCATCCTGATCCTGGCGCCGGTGATGCTGCCGATCGCCGTCAAGGCCGGCATCGACCCGGTCTACTTCGGCCTGATGTTCGTGCTGAACGGCGCGATCGGCCTGATCACGCCGCCGGTCGGCACGGTGCTGAACGTGGTGGCCGGCGTCGGCCGCCTGCGCCTCGACCAGGTGGTGCGCGGCGTCAACCCCTTCCTCGTCACCTACCTCGCGATCCTCGCGCTGTTCGTGGTCTTCCCGCAGATCGTCACCGCGCCGCTGCGCTGGATGCACTGAAGCCTTCCCGACCCCACCCCGGAGACACCCCGATGACCGTCCTTCGCCGTTCCCTGCTGGCCGCCGCGGCCGCCACGCTCGCCGCCGCCGCCGTTGCGCCGGCCTTCGCCCAGGACATCCGCCCGCGCCTGATCCGCTTCGGCTACGGCCTGAACGAGCAGTCGAACCAGGGCCGCGCCGTCAAGGTCTTCGCCGAGGAGGTGGAGCGCCTGTCCGGCGGCAAGATGAAGATCCGCGCCTTCGGCGGCGCCAGCCTCGGCTCCGACAACCAGATGCAGCAGGCGCTGATCGGCGGGGCGCAGGAGATGATGGTCGGCTCGACCGCCACGCTGGTGGGCATCGCGCAGGAGATGGCGCTCTGGGACACGCCCTTCCTGTTCAACGACGTGCGCGAGGCCGATGCCATCCTCGACGGCCCGATCGGCGAGAAGGTCAAGGCGCGGCTCGAGCCCAAGGGCCTGGTCGGGCTGGTCTACTGGGAGAACGGCTTCCGCAACCTGACCAACAACAAGCGCGCGATCACGCGGCTGGAGGACCTGGACGGCGTGAAGCTGCGCGTGATGCAGAACAACGTCTTCCTCGACAGCTTCCGCAGCCTCGGCGCGAACGCCGTGCCGCTGCCCTTCAGCGAGCTGTTCAGCGCGCTGGAGACGAAGGCGGTGGACGGGCAGGAGAACCCCTTCAACACGATCGTCTCGAGCAAGTTCTACGAGGTGCAGAAGTTCCTGACCGTGACCAACCACGTCTACAGCCCGTGGATCGTCACCGTCAGCCGCAAGTTCTGGGACGGCCTGTCGGCGGCCGAGAAGAAGGTGCTCGTCGACGCGGCGAAGAAGAGCCGCGACTTCGAGCGCAAGGACACGCGCGACGAGGCGGCGCGCGCGCTGGCGGACCTGAAGGCGCGCGGCATGCAGGTGAACGCGCTGTCGCCGGCCGAGGCCGCGCGCATGCGCGACCGGCTGACCCGCGTCAATGCCTCGGTGGCCACCAGCGTCGGCATGGACCTGTGGCAGGAGACGCAGGGCGCGCTCGCGAAGCTGCGCGCGAAGTGAGCGCGCCCCGGCCCGGGCAGCGCCGGCCGCGCGCCGTCACTGCGAGACGTGGATCACGTCGCGCACCACCGGGTAGATCTGGTTCTGCCAGCGCCGGCCGCTGAACACGCCGTAGTGACCGACGCCGGCCTGCACGTAGTGGGTGCGCAGGTAGGGCCGCAGCCCGCTGCACAGGTCCTGCGCGGCCAGGGTCTGGCCGGTGGCACAGATGTCGTCGCGCTCGCCCTCGACCGTCAGCAGCGCGGTGCGGCGGATCGCCGCCGGGTTCACCACCCGCTCGCCGACGCGCAGCTCGCCCTTCGGCAGGTCGTAGGTCTGAAACACCCGCGCCACGGTCTCGAGGTAGAACTCGGCCGGCAGGTCGGCCACCGCCAGGTACTCCTCGTAGAAGGCGCGGGTGTGCTCGGCCTTGGCGAGCTGCTCGGCGTCCGGCTCGGGCAGCGACAGCAGCTCGTAGTACTCGCGGAAGGCATTCGCGTGCCGCTCGCGGTTCATGCTCATGAAGGCGGTCAGCTGCACGAAACCGGGGTAGACGCGCCGGCCCGCGCCCGGGTGCATCCACGGCACGGTGGCGATCAGGTGGCGCTCGAACCAGCCGATGTCCTTGCTGGTCGCGAGGCGGTTCACCTCGGTCGGGCTGATGCGGCAGTCGATCGGGCCGGCCATCAGCGTCAGGCTGGCCGGCGTCGCCGGGTCCTGGTCCTCCGCCATCAGCGAGACCGCGGCCAGCGCGGCGACGCAGGGCTGGCAGATCGCCATCAGGTTGGCGCGCTCGCCGAGCACGCGCAGGAAGCGGATCAGGTGGCCGGTGTACTCGTCCAGCCCGAAGCGGCCGGCGGCCAGCGGCACGTCGCGCGCGTTGTGCCAGTCGGTGATGTAGACCTCGTGGTCGGCCAGCATGGTGCGCACCGTGTCGCGCAGCAGCGTCGCGAAGTGGCCCGACATCGGCGCCACCAGCAGCACCTTGGGCTGCACCGTGTCGTCGCCCAGGTCCTTGCGGAAGCGCAGCAGGCTGCAGAAGGGCGTGCGGTCCACCACCTCCTCGGTGACCGCGACACGGCGCCCCGCCACCTCGACCGCGTCGATGCCGAAGGCCGGCCGCCGGTGCGTGACCTCCGACAGCGCATAGGTGCGGCAGGCGGCCGCGGCGCGGCGCTGGCCGAGGTCCGGCAGGCCGGCCGCCGAGAGGCTGCCGAGCCAGGGCAGCGCGTGGCGGCTGAGCGCACGCAGCGGCCAGCTCAGGTCGCTGTGGGCCTGGTAGGCCTGGTACATCATCGCTGTCGTCCTTTGGCGTGACCGGGCATGGCCTCCGATCAGCAACTTGCGAGCCAGGGCCGGCGCGCGGCCGGGCCGTCGGGCCCGGTCCGTGGACGCCACCGGGCGGCATGGACGGCCTGCGCCGCACTGGCACAGGCTTTGCACCCGGTCGGCGACTGCCCCCCGCACCGACCGCCTGGAGACCCGCCGATGTCGTCGACCGTGAGCCCGCCGCCGCCCGCGGCCCGCAAGTCCGCCCGCGCGGCCCGCCCGGCGGCGCCGGCCGCGACGCCGCCGGCCGCCGCCGCGCCGCGCGCCGCACGGGCACCGAAGGCCGGCCGGCCCGCGCCCGCGGCCGCCGTGCGTGCCTCGCTCACGCTCAGCAGCAAGAACTACTCGTCCTGGTCGCTGCGCGGCTGGCTGCTGGTGCGCTTCGCCGGGCTGCCCTTCGACGAGGTGATGGTCTCGCCCGACGACGCCGATGCGCGCAAGGAACTGCTGCTGCTGGCGCCGTCGATCCGCGTGCCCTGCCTGAGCCACGAGGGCGCCAAGGTCTGGAACACGCTGGCCATCGCGCAGTACCTCGACGAGGTCTGCCCGCAGGCCGGCCTGCTGCCGGCCGACCGCCTGGCGCGCGCCCATTGCCGCTCGATCTGCGGCGAGATGAACTCCGGCTTCGCGAACCTGCGCGCGTCGCTGCCGATGAACCTGAAGGCGCGCCACCCGGGCTTCAAGGTCTGGGCCGGCGCCCAGCCCGACATCGCCCGCGTGCTGGAGATCTGGACTGACTGCCTCGCCACCTACGGCGGCCCCTACCTCTTCGGCGAGCGGCGCACCATCGCCGACGCGATGTTCGCCCCCGTCTGCACCCGCTTCCACACCTACGACGTGCCGCTGCCGGAACCGTGCCGCCGCTACTGCGAGACCATCCTCGCGATGCCGGAGATGCAGGAATGGATCGCCGCCGCGAAGGCCGAGCCGGACGACATCGAAGAGCTCGACATGGATTTCTGAGGCCCGGCCGGCGGGCCCGGGGCGGCCGGTGGGGCCGGCCCGAACGGGCAGGGCGCACCGCTCGGCGCCGTGCCCGGTCCGCCTCGGCCAGCCGCTACCAGCCGGCCGGCACCGGCACCTCGGCCGGCGCCGGGGCATCGACGGTGGAGAAATCCGCCGGCGACACGATCTCCAGGTACTCCATGTCCGGCGAGTAGTCGAACAGGAAGTGCGTGATGCCCGGCCGCTGGTGCACGCAGTCGCCGGCCTCGACCAGCGTCTCCTGGTCCTCGTACATGAACTTGGCCCAGCCCTTGGTCATGATCACGATGTGGAAGTCCGCCCCATGGCGGTGCCAGCCGGTGCCCTTCTCGGGTGCCTGGTTCGCCTTCACCAGCTGCGCGATCACCCGCCCGCCCGTGGCCGCCGCCACCCCCAGGTCGCGGTAGAGGAAGAAATCGCGCAGCCCGTCACTGCGCCACGGCGTGTCGCCGGGCTTGACGTGGGAGAAGAGGCTGGTGGCGAGCGTCTGCGGCGTGTCCATGGAGCGGCTCCTCGGGGGTCGTGGTGCCGGTCTCCATGCATAAGGTGTTCCACCGGGTGGATGGGGTGGAGGCGGGGTGAACGGGGCGGTGCCGCGGTCGGGGATCCCACCCTGGGCAGGCGTGGACGCGGGTTTCCCGGGCGAGGCGACCGCCGCGAGGCGGAAGTTCGGCCGGTATCCTCCGTGGTTCCCTCATGCCATCACTGAACGGGAGCAGTCTTGGCCACCAGAAAGAGAGCGCCGGCGCGCCGCTCAGCCAAACCCACCGCTACAGCAGCAGCCTGGACCCGGCGCTGAGCCGGGACGAGAACCGCGACCACTGCCTGGCCGAGTGGCTGCTGGGCCTGGTGCCCGACTGCGCCACCGAGGGCGAGCAATTGGCCGAAGCGACAAGCCTTCCCGGAGCGATGCCGGGGAGCTCATCGTCACTCCGGAGTTCCAAGTGCGTCCGTACACGTGCGTGTTTGGCGTAGCCGGTGGACGCCTGGGCTGGTGCCTCACAGAGGACGTCCGCTAAGCCGGCGAGACGTACCGCAGCCGCGCTGAAGGCACTGCTTGCCCTTCGCCGGCGAGTCGGGCGCCCGGGCTCGCTTGGCAGGGCTGCACCTCACGCGCCTCGAGCTGAACTCGGGGGTCGACTTCTGTCAAGCGCAGTGTAAACTGTCAAGTTGTCTGTCAATCGGGGGTCGCATGGGCAAGAAGATGAAGAACGCGCCGGTGTACTTCACCATCGCCCAGGTCCGGCACAATCCCATCCTTAGCCTGAGTACTTACGTCGCGAGCATCCAGGACAGGATGCGCAAGGCCGGCTATCCGGACCATCGTCCTGGCAGGACGCTCATCGTGAACCTGGTTGCTGGGCCTGTCGCCGCTGAGCCGGATGTCGAGCAAGCCATCCCACATGCCGTGGAACGACACATGTTCCTCAACATGCAGGGGACCCAAGGCTTCATCGTCGAACAGGGCGCTTTGTCTTTCCAAACTACGGAGTACGACACCTTCCAGACGTTCTCTGAACAGTTCTTCGAAGGGCTGGCCATCGTCCACGAGTGCATTTCTCTTGGCTATTCGGAACGCGTTGGCATCCGCTACCTGGATGCAGTCGTACCCAAGAACGATGCCGACGACCTGCGGGACTATCTCGCGCCTGGAGTCCTAGGACTAGCCGGTCGCCTCCCCGATGGTGTTGCCATCGGGCTGTCGCTGTCCGAGACGCACATTCCCCTTCCGGATGCCAACCTGCTGTCTCGGACCATTGTTCGTAGCGGCCCGCTTGGTTTCCCAATGGACTTGGAGCCGCAAGGATTGCGTGTCCCGGAGCGCTTCGAGAAGGTCAACGGCCCGCACGCCATCATCGACACAGACGCATCGCAAGTTGGTCGGCAGCCCTTCGACATGGAGCAACTGCGCGTGCGACTGGACATGCTTCATACGAGAATCCGGATGGCCTTCGATGCGAGCGTGTCAGAACACGCCCTCAAGGTTTGGCAATAGCAGGGGGATAAGTATGAACGCATCGGCAGCGGTGCTCTACGCACCCAACTTCCATCCGCCGACCGGGGCCCGACCCGGCATTGCGTCGTCAGCAACGGGGACGGTCCTTGCTGTGCTTTCGTTCGCCTACTGCGCCGCGGGCACCATGGGCGTCGTCACACCGGCTTCGCTGGAACGGCGGGCTGCTACTTCCAACTCGCCCATCTACTACGAAAAATCTGAGGCCAATGCCGCGCCCGCGGCCGTCGCTATCGAGCCAACGCCTGCAGAGAACCTCGCCCGCATCAGAGAAGTACTCAAGCCTGCTGTATTGGAGTTGGCCAATCTGTTTGGCGTCTCCCGGCAAGCGGTCTACGCTTGGCAGGACGGCGCGCAGCCTTCGCCGATTGCCGCTGCCAAGCTCGCCATGCTCGCCCGTGCGTCCGATGTCTTCGTCAATGCTGGCCTTGCGGTCGACACCAAGACGCTCAGAAGGCGCGTCGCAGGCGGAGGTACGGTGTTGGACGCAGTGTTGAAGGGTGGGGACGCGGTGCAGGTCGCGAAGTCACTTCTGCAAACGCTGAGCCGAGAGGCAGGCCAAAGACAACGGCTGAACAAGCAGCTTTCCGGGCGACAGCGTCAAACATCGGGCGTCGATGATTACGCCAGTCCCGCGCCAGCTGAAGATGCTTGACGCGGGGCGCTATGGCGGACGGGCAACGAGCCTCGACTGACTGGCGCCAAGGACACGTCCTCCGTCCCGAGGCGGCGGTCTCGCTCGGATTGGTGCCGACCGAAAGTCCGGAACAGACGGTTGTCGTCATGGTGACCCATGATTGCGACATCGCGGCCCCGGAAGAGCGTGAGCCGCAGGTCGAGGTCATCATCGGGCGACGCATCGAGCAGCTGGGTGCAGACACGAACGCAAAGACTGCTCGCAGGCTTCACCTCGTTTTTGAAGTGGGCGAGAACGAGGTTGCAGTCGAGCTACTGGCTGCCAGCAAGACCCAGTTACCCAAGCAAGCCGTCCTTGGGCGTCCGCCATTGTCCAATTGGGTTCTGGCGCCTGATTCGCTGGTAACGCTCCAGCATTGGCTTGCTGCCAGATACCGAAGAGCGGCATTTGCCGACGAGTTCGAGGCACGACTGAAGGCAAAGCCGGGCCAGCTCGAAAGGAAGATTGCCAAGGCGCTCGGGCCGGCTGGCCTACACGTACTCGCCGTTTTGTTCGACGTTGACGAAGGCGCCGAGGTCGTGCGCACGGCGCCCGACGACGTCTACCGGTTGCGCATCACGCTGCTGTACGACAGCACGAAGGACGAGCCGGCTGCGTTCTCGGCGGCTCAGAAGGCTGCGGCCACTATCGAAGACGCATTCGAAAGCGCCTTCTTCGATGGAGTGAGATGGACCCAGATTCAGCTTCTGTCATGCGACGCAGTTTCGGATAGCGTGATGACGGTTGCTGAGAGCCGACTTCTGAAGCGATGGCGGCTGGACCACGTGAGCCTGGCCGACGAGCCGCATCAGCCGATGCTCGACGCAGGATGAACAACGCACCGAGGGACATCGATGGCGACGCCATCGACCACTGCTTACAAGCACAACCAAGAAGCAACGCCGCGACCCGATGTCGGCATGCACGACCAGTTCTCGACGAAGAAACCGCCGAAGACCTACCGCTACGACAGCAGTCTGGACCCGGCGCTGCGCTGGGACGAGAACCGCGACCGCGACTTGGCCGAATGGCTGCTGGGCCTGGTGCTGCGCTGCGCCACGGAGGGAGAGGCTGCGGTGTTCGCCGCGCCGCGCCTCCATTCAAGGCGTCTCCACCATTCAACCCCGCCAGGCCGAAACGCTTGCTGCGCTCAACGCCAAAAAGCCGACCATCGACGCCCAGCTGAACCTCCTGTAGTGGCAATTCCGAAGGGCTGCCCTCTACGGATCAAAGACTTGCAGCGGTTGGTGTCGAGCCGCGGTGATCCGCTCCTTGGTCGGCGCCTTCTTCGGGCCGCGCACGCCCAGCGCTCGCTGCAGGGCCGGCGGCAACCCCGTCACCGGTGCGAAGCGCTCGAGATCCTCGGTCTTCAGTTCTCGGACCTCGCCGTCAGGGCGTGTCAGCGGCAGTCGCTTGGGCATGTCGCGCATCTATCTCTATGCGGATGATCACCGCCGCCCGCCCTACAGCGTCAACCGCCACCCCTCCACCAGCGCCCCCGGCGTCGTGGTGCCGGCCAGCTGCCGCTCGAGGTAGCTGCTGTTGTCCGGGATGCGCTCGGGGCGGTCGGTGAGCGCGAGCAGGCCGTCGCCGAACATGCGCAGGAAGGCGTCGTCGAAGCGCATCACCTGCAGCGGCTCGACGAGGCGGCCGCGTTCGACCCAGAAGCAGGCGAAGCGGGTCATGCCGGTCATGCGGCTGGCGAGGCGGTCGGAGTAGTTGAGGTACCAGAGGTCGCTGACGTAGAGGCCGGTGTCGAGGGCCGCGAGCACTTCCTCTTCGGGCAGCGTGCCGCCGGCGAGGTCGAGCGAGAGCGGGCGTTCCTCGGGGTTGGCGCCGTTCGCGGCGACGCCGTATTCGCGCGCGGTGCGCGGCGAGTTCAGCGTGTCGGCGGCGCGGCCGTCGAGCACGAGGGGCACGCGGGCGGGCTTGGCGAAGCCGTCCTCGGTGAAGGCGGGCGCGAGGCCGTGCGCGGTGTCCTCGTGCAGCTGCAGCGCGGGGTGCAGTGCGGCGTCCTGGTGCGCGAGGCGCATCAGGCTGGAGGTGCCGGTGCGGCGCGCCTTCAGGCCGAAGCCGCTCCAGCCCAGGGTGCCGAGCAGTTCCACCATCGCGGTCGGCGTGAAGTAAGCGCGGTAGGCGCCGGCCGGCAGCACGCGCGGCGGGCGCGCCAGCAGCGGCAGCCGCCGGGCGGCCTCGGCGACGCGCTCCGCGAAGGCCTCGTCCGACCAGGTGGCGCCGGCGTAGGCGCTCTTCACCGCCTTGTCGGCCGCGTGGTAGAGGCACCAGTCGACGTGGAAGGTGTCGACGTGGTGCCAGTGGCGGGCACCGGCGTTGTCGGCATAGGCCCGCACCACCGGGCCGCCGGCGTAGAAGCCGACGAAGTCGAGGCCGGCGGCGGCGCGCGCCACCTGCGCGACCAGCGCCTCCACCGGCGGCCGCTGCCCGGTCTCGTGGCGGTGGCTGGTGGCCGGCGGGGGCAGCAGCAGGTAGGGGTCGGCGGGCAGCTCGGGCAGCTGGGTGCGCAGCACGGCGGCCTCGGCGCGCAGCCGCGCGAGGTCCTCGTCGGGCCGGCCGCTCAGGCTCAGCGTCGACGCGATGCGGCGGCCGTCGGCCGCCACCGCGAGCGTGGCGTAGGCCTGCTGCACCTGCGTGGCCTGGCGCACCGCGCCGCGGTTGAAGCGCACGAAGTCGCTCGCCTCGGCCTTCAGCAGCAGGCTGCAGTGGGCGCCGCCGGCCTCGTCGGCGAGCAGGGTGCACAGGGCCTCGAAGTAGGCCGGCGTGACGCAGGCGGGCGCCGCGTCGGGGCCCGGGGTCGGGGTCGCGGTCGGGGTCGTCATCAGGCGTCCCCCCCGAACACGTCGACGCCGCGGAAGCGGCAGGCCGGCGCGGCATGGCCGACGCGGATCACCTGCGAGGGCTCGCCCTTGCCGCAGAAGGGCGTGCCCATCACCTCGAAGGTGGAGGCGTCGCCGACGCCGGCCAGCGAGCGCCAGAAGGTGGCGCTGATGCCGCGGTAGTTCGGGTTGCGCACGACCTCGGCCAGGCGGCCGCCGCGGATCACGCGGCCCCATTCGCAGCCGAACTGGAACTTGTTGCGCGAGTCGTCGATGCTCCAGCTGAGGTTGGTGCGCATCATCACGCCGAAGTCGATCGCGCCGACCAGCGCGTCCAGGCTCGCGTCGCCGGGCTCGATGTTGAGGTTGCTCATGCGGTCGATCGGCGCGCGGTTCCAGCTGCAGGCGCGGGTGGTGGCCACGCCCTCCAGGTCCAGGCCGAACGCGCGCGCCCGCGCCTGCGAGACGCTGCCGCCCAGCGGCCGCAGCAGCACGCCGCGCTCGATCAGCAGCCGGCGCTCGGCCGGCGTGCCGTCGTCGTCCCAGCCGAAGCTGGCCAGTTGCTCCGGCCGGCCGGGGTCGTGGCTGACGTTCAGCAGCTCGCTGCCGTAGCGGTAGTGGCCGAACATGTCGGGCGTCACGAAGCTGGTGCCGGCGAAGTTGCGCTCGTCGCCGAGGATGCGGTCCAGCTCCAGCGGGTGGCCGATCGACTCGTGGATCTGCAGCATCATCTGGTCGGGCATCAGCAGCAGGTCCATCGTGCCGCTGGGGCAGGGCGGGGCCAGGGCCAGCTCGATCGCCTCCTGGGCCACGCGGGGGCCGTCGGCCTCGAAGCCGGCGCGCTCGAGCACCTCCAGGCCGCCCTGCTGGCAGAAGCCGTTGTACTGGCCGGCGGCGGAGCGGGTCTGCGTGACGCCCTGCACCTGCGCGGTGGCAACCACGTTCGGGATCACGATCTGCCAGTCCTGCGCCATGTCGCCGCCGTCGCCGGTGACCAGGCGCTGGCGGCAGTCCAGCGTCCACAGGCTGGCGCTGCTGTCGACGATGCGCGGGTCGGCCCGCGTGCCGGCGTTCACCGCGGCCAGCCGGTCCAGCCGCTCGCGCAGGCGGCTCGCGGCGACCGGCCGCTCGACGCGGCTCTCATAGCGGCCGCGCGCGGTCACGGGCGGCAGGCGGCCGTGGTCGAACAGGCCGTGGCCGGCCACCGCATGGGCCAGCGCGCGGGCGCGGCCGAAGGCCTCGCGCAGGCCGGCCTCGCTGGTGTCGCCGGTGGCGGCGTAGCCGAGCCCGCCGCGGTCGAGCACGCTGACCATCGCGCCGGCATCGACGCGCCGCGCCGGCGCCTGCGCCACGCCCTGGCGCACGTTCAGTTCCTCGGCGCTTTCCACCACACCGCGGACGGACCAGCGGTCGACCGCCGGCGCGGCCTGGCGCGCGGCGGTGTCGAGACGATCGAGCATGGCTCGGCAACCCTTCGAAAGCCGCACGGACGCGGCGGTGCGCGCAGTCTACGTCGCGCCTGCGGGCCACCACGCGCGCCCGCATCGCGGCGCGCGCGGCGGCCCCGCGGTCCGGGGAATTGGCACCGCCCGCGCCGTCTCCACGAGCGATCGGCCGGCCGCCTCCGGGGCAGACTGGCCGCGGGGCGCCCGTGGGGGTGCGCGGGAGGGGTCGATGGGGGCGGATGTCCGGGCCGACGGACCGGCGCGCGCCGCGGCGCGCGGGCCGAAGCCGACGCTCGCCTTGCCGGCGGGCTTCCGGCTGCACGAGTACCGCGTCGACCGCGTGCTCGGCCAGGGCGGCTTCGGCATCACCTACCTCGCGACCGACGTGCACCTGAACGCGCGCGTCGCGATCAAGGAGTACCTGCCGGCGCAGATCGCCTTCCGCACCTCGGAGCGCACCGTCTCGCCGAACGCCAGCGAGCACCTGCGCCGCTACCGCAGCGGGCTCGAGGCCTTCCTCGTGGAGGCCCGCACGCTGGCCAGCTTCCGCCACCCCGCGATCGTGCGGGTGGCGCGCTTCTTCGAAGCGAACCGCACCGCCTACATGGTGCTGGAGTACGAGCGGGGTGAGTCGCTGAAGGCATGGTGGGCGCGTCAGGGGGCGGGGAGCGCCAGCGCGCACGACGCGCCGCCGGCCGCGCCCGCCGGCGGCCCGGCCGCCGAGCCCGCGCTCGACCCCGCCGACGCCGCCCGCGAGACCGCGCTGCTGCGCCGCCTCGCGCCGCTGCTGGACGGGCTGCAGGTGGTGCACGACGCGGGCTTCCTGCACCGCGACATCAAGCCCGACAACATCCAGGTGCGGCGCGACGGCAGCTGGGTGCTGCTGGACTTCGGCTCGGCGCGCCAGGCGCTGCCGGCCCCGGGGTCGGGCGCGGAGGACGTGGCGCTGACGCCCGGCTACGCGCCGATCGAGCAGTACCTGGACGACGCGCAGGGCGCCTGGACCGACGTCTACGCGCTCGGCGCGACGCTGTACTGGATGATCGCCGGGCGCAAGCCGCCGACGGCCGACGAGCGCCGCCATGCGGACCCGATGCGGCCGGCCGCCGTGCTGGGCCGCGGCCGCTGGAGCCCCGCGGTGCTGGCCGCGGTGGACTGGGCGCTCCGACCGCGTGCCGCGGACCGCCCGCAGAGCGTGGCCGACTGGCGCCAGGCGCTCTACGCGGGCCACGCGGGCCTGCTGGACCTCGGCGAGGCGCTGCGCCGGGCCGGCCCGGGCGCCGGCGAGACCCCCGTACCGCCGCTGCGCTGGCGCGCCGGCCCGCGCGCGCTGTGGGCCGACCTGC
Source organism: Pseudideonella sakaiensis (assembly GCF_001293525.1). GTDB lineage: Bacteria > Pseudomonadota > Gammaproteobacteria > Burkholderiales > Burkholderiaceae_C > Ideonella_A > Ideonella_A sakaiensis. Next base: position 16,039 of record NZ_BBYR01000046.1, read on the forward strand.
GGCGGCGCGCCGCGCCGGCGCACTGGTCCCTCGGCGCGAAGGCCACCGCGGCGCTGCTGCTGGCGGCCCTGCTGCCGATGGCGCTCACCGGGCTGCTGCACCTGCGCGGCAGCCTGGACGCCGTGGCCGACGGCGAGCGCCGCAACCTGCAGCTGATCGCCCGCAGCACCGCCGGCCGCCTGGCGCAGCTGGTCGGCGACAGCCAGAAGCTGAGCCGCGCGATCGGCACCGACCCGGCTTTCGTCGAGTTCCTGCTGCAGCGCGCGCAGCGCCCGCGGCCCGCCGCGCGCCCCGCGGAGGCCGGGCCCGGCGCCGAGGATGCGGTGGAGGGGCCGTCCGCGGGCCTGCCGACCGCCGCGCCTGCCGCCGAGGCCACCACGCTCGCGGCGCTGCGCGGCAAGCTCGGCGCGATCGTCGCCACCAACCCCGACCTGCAGCTGCTGATGCTGATGGACCGCAGCGGCACCGCCGTGGTGTCGAGCGACCCCGAGGTGATGGGCCGCAACTTCGCGTTCCGCGAGTACTTCCAGGCCGCGCGGGCCGGCCGCGAGCACGTCACCGGCGTGGTCGTCGGCGCGGTGGCCGGCGAGGCCGGCGTCTTCTTCGCGACGCCGGTGCGCACGCCCGACGCCGGCGTGCTCGGCGCGGTGGTGCTGCGCCTGCGCGCGAGCGCGATCGCCGGCGTGCTCGACGAGGTGCGCGCCGGCACGCCGCGGCAGCCCTGGCTGATCGATGCCGACGGCGTGGTACTGCACCACCCCGATCCGCAGTGGCGCTTCCGCAGCCTGGTGCCGCTGGCGCCGGCCGTGCTCGAGCGCATCCGCGCCGACCAGCGCTTCCGCCGCGACCGCATCGAGAGCCTCGGCCTGCCGGCGCTGGCCGAGGCCGTCGCCGGCGCCCGGGTGGAGGCGGGCGGCGGCGGCCACCTGGCCTTCCGCAGCCCGCGCGACGGCGAGCCCGAGGTGGCCGGCCATGCGCCGGTGCCCGGGTTGCCGTGGACGGTCGTGGTGAGCGAGCCCGAGGCGTACTTCGAGGCGCCGGTGGACCGGCTCGCCACGCAGCTGGCGGCGGCGCTGCTGCTGGTCGGCGTGCTCGCCGGCCTCGGCGCGTGGCTGCTGGCGCGCGGCCTGACGCGCCCGGTGCTCGCGCTGACCCGGGCCGCCGAGGCGCTGAAGCGCGGCGACTACGCCGGCGCGACGCTGACGGTGCGCCGCCACGACGAACTCGGCCGGCTGGCACGCACCTTCAACGTGATGATCGACGTGCTGCGACAGCGCGAGCGCGAGGGCCGTGCGCCGGCCGCGGAGGGCGGGCGATGACGCCCCGGCAGCCGCTGGCCCTCGCATCGGCCGGCCGCCGGCCCGGCGCATCGCCTGCGGCGGTGCCTTTGCGGCTCGCCGCGCGGGCGCCGGCCGCGGCCGCCGTGCCCGCGCCGCCCGACCGGCCCGACCCCGAGACCTGGTCGCGCTACGAGGCCGTGGCCGAGCGCCTGGACGCGCGCTTCGCCGGGCTCTGGCGGCTGCGCCACTTCCGCTTCCGCATGCCGGAGGCGCTGCAGCACGGCGTGCCGCCGCGCCAGCGGCGCGACCACGAACTCCCCGCGGCCTGGCTCGACTGGGGCCCGCCGGACGCGCCGGTGCTGGCCTGCGTCGGCGGCGTGGCGAACGTCGCGATGCGCTTCGCCTTCCTCGCCGCCGACCTGCGCACGCGCTGGCGCGTGGTCTGCATGGACTGGGTGGGGCGCGGGCATTCCGGCTGGCTGGCCGACGAGTCGGAGTACCACTTCGAGACCTATGTCGAGCAGCTGCGCCAGTGGCTGGATGCGCTCGGCGCGAGCGCGCGCCGCCCGGTGGCGCTGCTCGGTTCCTCGCTCGGCGGCAGCGTCGCGATGCGCCTGGCCGCGCGCGAGCCGCAGCGCATCGCCCGGCTGGTGCTGAACGACATCGGTCCGGCGCTGCCGCGCGAGCGGCGCCAGCGCCGCGCCGAGGTGCTGGCACGGCTGCACGTCTTCCGCAGCCCGGCGGAGATCACGCGCCGCATCGGCGCCGCGCAGAAGCACGACGGCCCGGCCACCGACGACATCCGGCTCTTCCTCGCGCACCACCAGACGCGCTGGTCGCCGGAGAACGGCGGCCGCGTCTACCGGCACGACCTGCGCGCGCTGCAGGCCTACCGCCGCGCTGCCGAGGAGGACGTGGACCAGTGGACCGACTGGGGCGCGCTGCCGATGCCGGTGCTGCTGATGCACGGCATGGAATCGGATGCGCTCACGCCCGAGACCCTGGTGCGCATGCAGGCGCTGCGGCCGCTGTCGATCGCCCACGTGCCGCAGACCGGCCACACGCCGCTGCTGGCCGACCGCCACCAGACCGCGACGATCGGCGACTGGCTCGCGGACCCGGCGCCGACGCCGCTCGAATGGTCGGTGCCGCTCGCGCCGCCGAGGCGGCGCTGGTAGTTGGGCCCAGGCGGCGCTGGTAGTCGGGCCTAGGCGGCGCGGGTCGTCGCGCCGAGGCGGCGGTGGCAGTCGCGCCCAGGCGGCGCGGGTCGCCGGACGAGTCGCCGCGAATCGGCCGGCCGCGCCGGCGCCCGAGGCGCCGGCGCGCGCCCCGCCCGGCGGCCGCTCAGCCGCCGCTCGCCAGCACCTGCTGGAAGAAACCGCGCGCGGCCGCGCTGCAGAACGGCGGCACCAGGCCGCCGTGGTAGGCCGAGATGACGGCGCTCGCGCCGCCGTCGGTGGCGCCGCCGGCAACGGCCGCTGCTGCGGTGCCCGCCTTCGCCTGCGCGAAGCCGGCCTTGACCGCGCCGAACGGGTCGGACACGGTGGCCGCCGAATCGACGTCCAGCGCCTGCACCAGGCCCGCCGCGGCCGCGGTGCTGCCGCTGCCCCAGTACGCCTGCATCGTGCCGGTGTTCAGCGCGTAGAACACCGTCGGGTCGGCGTTGCCGCCGCACATCAGCACCGGGCGGGTCGGCGTCCAGTTGCGCAGGTCGTTGGCCTTGAAGGCCTTGCGCAGGTTGTTCGCCGGCGCCGTCGCCGCGCGGCCGGTGGTGAAGGTCGGCACCGCGCCGTCGGGGTTGGCGATCGCATCCAGCAGGAAGGCCAGGCGGGCCTCGTTGCGCACCAGCGGGTTGCTGCCGAAGCCGAGCGCGAACAGCGGCGCCAGCGCGGCCGGCGTGGTCGGCGTGGTCGGCGGCGTGACCGCGTTCAGCGTCGCCTGCAGGCTCGGCGGCGAGCCGGCCGGCGCGGTCGGCGGCGTGGTGCTGAACAGCGTGGTGGCGAGGCGGCCCTGCGCGATCAGGTTGTTGGTCGTCTCGTTCGACGGCAGCGCGGTCTCGACGCTGCTGGCGAAGGGCGCGTTGTAGAGCTCCGACGGGTTGGTGTAGAGGTTGCCGTAGGCCTTCTGGAAGCTCGTCGACAGCAGCGGCGTGAAGATCGTCGCGCCCAGGTTGACGTTGCCGTAGTAGACGGCGTCGCCGAAGGCGGACAGCGCGTACGGGCCCGACAGCGGCGCCGAGGCCGTCACCGTCTGGCCGGCGGCCTGCATCGCGCGGTGCGTGGCCATCGCGACGTGGCCGCCCTGCGAGTAGCCGCTGATGAAGAGCTTGCCGGAGTCGCTGGCGCCGCCCAGTGGCAGCGCCTTGCGGGCGGCGGCCAGCGCGTCGATCATCTCCTTCGACTGCTGGTCGGCGTTCAGGTAGGGGTGGTAGCCGAGCGTGGAGATGTCGTAGCCGGCGTAGTTCGGCGCGACGACGATGAAGCCCTGGGCCGCGTAGGCGGCGGCGATCGTCAGCGCCTCGCCATAGGCCGCGTTGCCGCGGTCGCTCAGCGCGGCGATGTTGTAGCTGCGCACCGTGGTGGTGCCGTGGCCGTAGAGCACGATCGGGCGGGCGCCGGTGCAGCCGGCGTCGCTGCCGGTGGGCAGCATCAGCGCGCCGCTCGAGCGCGTGGTTTCGCCGGCACCACCGACGGTGCCGAACTGCATCGCGTGCACCGTGACGCCGCAGCGCGGCGTGCCCAGCACCTGGGCCAGCGAGCGGCCGGTGGCGCTCTCGTTCAGCTGGGCCGTGAACTGGGCCGCGCTCAGCGCCGTGACCTGGGCCGGCGGGTTGAACACCAGCGCGCCGCGGGCGTTCGGATCGCTGCCGCCGCCGGCGGTCGGGGTGGCGTCGTCGCTGCCGCCGCAGGCGGCCAACAGGGCGGCTGCGGCCAGGGCCGTCAACCGGTAATGCGTGCTCATGCCGTGTCTCCGTCGTGATGGAATCGAACGAGCGTTCGATTTCGGGCGGTGCGGATCGTAGGACGGGCCGCGGGGGTCGGCAACGGGGAGTTTCCGGTGTGGCGCGTTCGCCGCAGCGGGGTGGGGCGCGGCCGGCCGATCCGCCTAGGGTGTGCCCGGTGGGCGCCGGCGGGCGGGCCCCGCAGAATGGCCGGCGCGGGCCGCCAGGGTCCCGGGGGAGAGGCGATGGACGAACACGGTGCCCGGGGCGCGCCCCCGGTCGGCGGCCTGCGGGTGGCGGTGCGGGGCGCCGGAGAGGCGGCGGCCGTGCGGGCCTGGCTGGCCGCGCTGTTCGACGGCCACCCCTTCGGCGCGGCCGTCTCGACGGCCGTCGGCGCCGGCGCGGACGGCCCGCTGCTGAGCCTGGGCCTCGCCCCCGCCGATGCGGCCCGCTGGGCGCCCTGCGGCGACACGCTGGACCTGGCGCAGCGGCTCGAGGCCGCCGGCGGGCCCGCCGGCGAGCCGCCGGCCACCCCGGCCGGCCCGGCGCCCGACGAGCGCGGCGCGCTCGCGCGCGAGACCGTCGCGGCCTGGCTGCTCGGGCCGCTGCCGACCACCTTCGGCAGCCTGGACGCACTGCGCAGCGCGCTGCGCGTGCGCCTGCGCACCGTGGCCGCGGCGGCCCGCACCGCGCTGGCCTTCCACACCTGCGCCGTCGAGCGGCCGAGCGAGTGCTGGCGCTACGACGAGGACCACGGCTTCGTGATCCTGCCCGGCGTCTCGCTGATCGACGCGCTGCGCCGCGCCACCCAGCCCGCCCACGGCGGCCGCCGCTACGCCTTCTCCTGCTACCGCGCCACCGAGTACGTGCTGCTGCTCGCGCTGGCCGAGGAACTGGCCGAGGTCGACCCGCCGGTCTACCTCGCCCTCGAGGCCGCGTGGCGCGAGCGTGCGATCGCGTCGGGCCGGTTCCACGACGTCTTCCTGGTCGAGACCGGCAGCCACGACGCGCCGTTGCCGATGGGCTACCTCGTGCCGGGCGACCGGGTCTGGTTCCGCAACCCCGACGAGGCCTCGGCCGACGCGTCCGGCTACGAGGGCTCCTGGGTCGTCTACCTCGGTGGCGGCCGCTTCGCGAACTTCTGGACCCTGGGCCAGCCCTACGACCTCGAGACCAAGTGCCTCGAGATCTACCACTGGCGCGACGCCACCTGGCGCGATGCCGACGGCGAACTGCGCGTCGACGAGGCGCGCGTCGCCGAGCACGTCGCCCGCACCCGGGCCGACCCCGCGCGCTGCGCCGAGCTGCTGGCCCGGATGCGGCGCTACCGCGATGGCCGCGGCATCTACGCCGACGGCGGCTGCATCGACCGCACCCGCGAGCACCTGGTCTCCGCCTGGCCGGCGGACTCGCCGCTGGCCGAACGCTTCGGCGTGCGGCGCGGCGGCGCGCAGCGCGTGGCGGCCTGAGTATCCTGTCGGGAGCCACCCCATCCGCTCCCGTCCCCGAAAGGCCTCTCCCATGAAGACCATCCGCCTCGGCCGCACCGGCCTCGAGGTGTCGCGGCTGTGCCTCGGCTGCATGAGCTACGGCGCGCCGGACCAGGGCACCCACCCCTGGTCGCTGGACGAGGCGGCGAGCCGCCCGTTCTTCCGCAAGGCGCTGGACCTCGGCATCAACTTCTTCGACACCGCGAACGTCTACTCGGCCGGCACGAGCGAGGAGTACGTCGGGCGCGCGCTGGCGGCGTACGCACGGCGCGACGATGTGGTGATCGCGACCAAGGTGCACGGCCGCATGCGGCCCGGGCCGCACGGCGCGGGGCTGTCGCGCAAGGCGATCCTGGCCGAGATCGACCACAGCCTGCGCCGGCTCGGCGTGGACCACGTCGACCTCTACCAGGTCCACCGCTGGGACGACCAGGTGCCGATCGAGGAGACGCTGGAGGCGCTGAACGACGTGGTGCGCGCCGGCAAGGCGCGCTACATCGGGGCCTCGTCGATGTACGCCTGGCAGTTCGCGAAGGCGCTGGCGGTGTCGCAGGCGCACGGCTGGGCCCGCTTCGTGTCGATGCAGAACCACCTGAACCTGCTCTACCGCGAGGAGGAACGCGAGATGCTGCCGCTGTGCCGCGACCAGGGCATCGGCGTGATCCCGTGGAGCCCGCTGGCGCGCGGCCGGCTGACGCGGCCCTGGGACGAGACCAGCGCGCGCCTGGAGACCGATGCCTTCGGCCGCACGCTGTACACCGCGGCGGTCGACGCCGACCGCCAGGTGATCGACGCGGTGGCCGCCGTCGCCGCGGCGCGGGGCGTGCCGCGCGCGCAGGTGGCGCTGGCCTGGGTGCTGCAGACGCCCGGCGTCAGCGCGCCCATCATCGGCGCGACCCGGCCCGGCCACCTGGACGACGCCGTCGCCGCGCTCGACCTGGTGCTGAGCGCGGAGGAGCGCGCGGCGCTGGAAGCGCCCTACGTGCCGCACCCGGTCAGCGGGCACCGCTGAGCGCGGCCGGCTCGGGGGGCGCCCCGGCCCCGGCCGCCGACCCCGGCGCGGGCGGCGTCTGCGGCATCTCCGGAGTCTGCGGAGTCTGCCGTGCGGCCGGGCCGCGCAGCACGGGACAGGCCTCGCCCGGATCAACGGCGTCCCCAGGCGCGGCGGCACCCAAGGGCGACACCTCGGCCGGCAGCGCAGGCCCGGCCGCCGGCGCTGCCGCCCCGGTCGCGGGCACCTCGTCGACCAGGCCCAGCCGAAGCAGCAGCCCGGCCGACGGCCGCCAGGTCGTGCGCCCGTGGCCGCTGCAGTCGGGCGCCCCGAGGTCCGCCAGGGAGGCGCCGGCCGGGTGCAGCATCGCGGCCTGCCGGCGGTGCACGTCTGCGGCGCGCGGGTACCGAGTCTGGAAGGCCTGCTCGCGTGTCACCAGCGCCTCGATCGCCGCGCGGGCCGGTGGCGGCAGCGGCGGCTGGCCCGGTGCCTGGAGCTGTTGCCAGGTGATGCCCGCATCGCCGTGGAACACGATGGCGGCCTCCGCCGGCACCCGGCTGACGGCCGCCGCCGTCAGCAGGTAGTTCGCGCAGGACGAGGCGCACCAGCCCGCCACCGTCAGCGCGGCGCCCGACGCGGCGAGCGCCTCGGCCATGTCGAGCGCCGGACCGACCGCGCCCCCGGTCGACCGGACGACGACGTCCCGCGTCGGCTGCCGCAGCGCCCCGACGAATACCTCGGCCGCGTCCGCAGAGATGCACCCGTCGAAGACCAGCGTGCCGCCGCTGCGGGTGATGCGGGCCTCGCAGGCCGCGGCGCCGTGCGGTATCGCCGCCAGCACAAGCGCCGGCAGCAGGGCCATGGCCATCGCGCGGGCACCCTGCCGCGGAGCCTTGCGCAGGATCAGTCGCGCGTGGTGCACGTGATGGTGCGCGTGACGCCGGCCGTCTGGCTGGTCGAGACCGTCGGCGTGCCCCAGGTGCAGCTGACGAAGGGAAAGGACGTGGTCGCCTGGCACGACGCGACCGAGGAGGTCGTCGTCGACGACGTGCTCTGGGTGACCACCGTCGTCTCCGAGCATTGCGTGGCGGAGGCCGACGAGTCGCTGCCGGTGTAGCCGAGGTCGCTGTAGATCGCGGCCAGGTCGCTGCTGCTGCGCAGGTGGGTGGATTCGTAGATGGCCAGCTGCATCAGGCCGCCGCCGACGCTTGCCGTTTCCAACGCGGAGAGTTCACGCATGGGGGCTCCTCTGGGTGGTCCCCCGCGAACGGCGAGGGGTGCAGGCAGTCTGCCGTCGAAGCCAGCCCGCGTCGGGCCCGCGCGGAGGGAGTCGCTCCCCCCAGAGGTCGGAGCCCGCTCCCGACGCCGGCGCGGGCCGGGCTCCGCCCGGACCTGGCGCCCCTCTCAAGAAAACGCCGGGCCGCCCCAAGTTTTCTTGCCCCCGCGGGGGGCGGGACGGGCAGCGTCCGGCCCTGGGGGCGCTCAGCACTCCACGATGTTCACCGCCAGCCCGCCGCGCGCGGTTTCCTTGTACTTGCTCATCATGTCGGCGCCGGTCTCGCGCATGGTCTTGATGACCTGGTCGAGGCTGACGTGGTGGCTGCCGTCGCCGCGCAGGGCCATGCGGGCGGCGTTGATGGCCTTGACGGAGGCGATCGCGTTGCGCTCGATGCAGGGGATCTGCACCAGGCCGCCGACCGGGTCGCAGGTGAGGCCGAGGTGGTGCTCCATGCCGATCTCGGCGGCGTTCTCCACCTGGGCCGGGCTGCCGCCCATCACCGCGCACAGCGCACCGGCGGCCATCGAGCACGCGACGCCGACCTCGCCCTGGCAGCCGACCTCGGCGCCGCTGATGCTGGCGTTCTCCTTGTAGAGCAGGCCGATCGCGGCGGCGGTGAGCAGGAAGTCGACGACGCCGCGCTCGACCGGGCCGAGGCCGCTGTCCGTGCCGGGCACGGCCCCGGGCAGCTGCCGCGCCGCCGCGCCGGGCAGCGCCGGGCCGGAGCGCGGCGCGCCGCCGTCGGCGGCGACGAAGCGCGCGTAGTAGTGCAGGACCGCGGGCACGATGCCGGCCGCGCCGTTGGTCGGCGCCGTCACCACGCGCCCGCCGGCGGCGTTCTCCTCGTTCACCGCCAGCGCATAGAGGTTGACCCAGTCCAGCACCTGCAGCGGGTCGCGCAGCGCCGCCTCCGGGTGGGCGCAGAGCTGGCGGTGCAGCGCGGCGGCGCGACGGCGCACCTGGAAGCCGCCGGGCAGCACGCCGTCGGTGCGCAGGCCGCGCTGCACGCAGGCCTGCATCGCATCCCAGATGCGCAGCAGGCCGGCCTCGGTGGCCGCGTCGTCGCGCCAGTGGCGCTCGTTGCGGCGCATCACGTCGGCGATGCTGCAGCCCTCGCGCGCGGTGATCGCCAGCAGCTCGGCGCCGGAGCGGAAGGGCCAGGGCAGGGCGGTCGCGTCGGGCGCGATGCGCGCCTGGCGGCTGCCGTCGGCGGCCACCTCCTCGCTGACGACGAAGCCGCCGCCGACGGAGTAGTAGCAGCGGTTGTCGAGCTCGGTCCCGGCGGCATCGAAGGCGACGAAGCGCAGCGCGTTGGTATGGAAGGGCAGGCGCTGGCGGCGGTGGAAGACGAGGTCCGTCTTCTCGTCGAGCGCCACCGACGGGCCGTCCGGGCCGCCGAGCGACACGCGGCGCGTGCTGCGGATGCCGCCCAGCAGCGCCGGCACCGCATCGGGGTCGACGCTGTCCGGCTCGTGGCCGGCCAGGCCGAGCAGTACGGCCTTGTCGCTGCCATGGCCCTTGCCGGTGGCGCCGAGCGAGCCGTAGAGCTCGCAGCGCAGCCGGGCGACGGCCGCGAGCCGGCCGGCGTGCGCGAGCCGCCCCACGAACAGCCGCGCGGCGCGCATCGGCCCGACGGTGTGGGAGCTGCTCGGCCCGATGCCGATCTTGAACAGGTCGAACACCGACACGGCCATCGCAGCACTCCTCGGGACAGTCGGCGGCGGCATGGCGCCGCCGGTCGGGAAGGCGGCGCCGGGCCCGCCGGCCCGGCGCGGCGCCGGATCGCGTCAGGCGTAGTCGCTCACCGGCACGCAGCTGCAGAACAGGTGGCGGTCGCCGTGCACGTTGTCGACACGGCCGACCGGCGCCCAGTACTTGCCGCGGCGCAGCGCCGGCAGCGGGAAGGCCGCGTCCTCGCGCGCGTAGGCGTGCGGCCAGTCGCTGGCGGTCAGCGCCTCGGCGGTGTGCGGCGCGTGCTTCAGCGGGTGGTCGTCGCGCGGCCAGTCGCCGCGCTCGATGCGGCGGATCTCCTCGCGGATCGCGATCATCGCGTCGCAGAAGCGGTCCAGCTCGGCGCGCGGCTCGCTCTCGGTGGGCTCGACCATCAGCGTGCCGGGCACCGGGAAGCTCAGCGTCGGCGCGTGGAAGCCGTAGTCGATCAGGCGCTTGGCCACGTCCTCGGCGCTGACGCCGGCGGAGTCCTTCAGCGGCCGCAGGTCGAGGATGCACTCGTGGGCCACGCCGCCGCCGCGCAGGCCGGGCACGTTGCCGCTGTAGTGGATGTCGTAGTGGCCGGCCAGCCGCGCCGCGATGTAGTTCGCGCTCAGGATCGCTGTCTCGGTGGCCGCGCGGAGCCCGTCGGCACCCATCATGCGCACGTACATCCAGCTGATCGGCAGCACCGCCGCGTTGCCCAGCGGCGCGGCCGAGACGGCGCCGACCGCCGAGCCCGGCGCCACGCCGCCGCTGTGGTGGCCCGGCAGGAAGGGCACCAGGTCCTCGACCACGCAGACGGGCCCGACGCCCGGGCCGCCGCCGCCGTGCGGGATGCAGAAGGTCTTGTGCAGGTTCAGGTGGCTGACGTCGCCGCCGAACTCGCCCGGCGCGGCCAGGCCGACCAGCGCGTTCATGTTCGCGCCGTCGACGTAGACGCGGCCGCCGTGCCGCCGCACCAGCGCGCAGACCTCCTTCACCCGGCTGTCGAAGACGCCGTAGGTGGAGGGGTAGGTGATCATGATCGCCGCCAGCTCGGCGGCATGCTGGCGGCACTTGGCCTCGAGGTCGGTCAGGTCGATGTTGCCGTCGGCGTCGCACTTCACGACCACCACCCGCAGCCCGACCATCTGCGCGCTGGCCGGGTTGGTGCCGTGGGCCGATTCCGGGATCAGGCAGACGGTGCGGCCGGCGTCGCCGCGCGACGCGTGCCAGGCCTGGATCGCCAGCAGCCCCGCGTACTCGCCCTGCGAGCCGGCGTTCGGCTGCAGGCTGATGCCGGCGTAGCCGGTGGCCTGGCAGAGCCAGGCGCGCAGCTGCTCGTCGAGCCGCGCGTAGCCCTGGCGCTGCTCGGCCGGTGCGAAGGGGTGGATCTGCGCGAACTCGGGCCAGGTGATGGGGATCATCTCGCTGGTCGCGTTCAGCTTCATCGTGCAGGAGCCGAGCGGGATCATCGAGCGGTCGAGCGCGAGGTCCTTGTCGGACAGGCTGCGGATGTAGCGCAGCATCTCCGTCTCGCTGTGGTGGCGGTGGAAGCTCGGGTGCGCGAGGAAGCCGCTGCGCCGCTGCAGCGCCGGCGGGATCATCGTCGTCACCGGCTGCTCGAAGCGCGCCGCGTCGGGCAGCGGCCGGCCGTCGGCGAAGAGCGTCCACAGCGCGACCAGGTCGGCGCGGGTGGTGGTCTCGTCGAGCGTGATGCCCAGGCTGTCGGCGCTCGCCGCACGCAGGTTCATGCCCGCCGCGCGCGCCGCCTCCAGCAGCGCGTCGCGCCGGGTGCCGACCTCCACCTGCACGGTGTCGAAGGCGGTGTCGTGCAGCAGCCGCCAACCCAGGCCGCGCAGGCCCTCGGCCAGCAGCGCGGTGGAGGCCGCCACGCGGCGCGCGATGCGGCGCAGGCCCTCGGGCCCGTGGTAGACGGCGTACATGCTCGCCACCACCGCCGGCAGCACCTGCGCGGTGCAGATGTTCGAGGTGGCCTTCTCGCGGCGGATGTGCTGTTCGCGCGTCTGCAGCGCCAGCCGGTAGGCCGGTCGGCCGTGCGCGTCGACGCTCACGCCGACCAGCCGGCCCGGCATCGAGCGCTTGAACTCGTCGCGCGTGGCCAGGTAGGCCGCATGCGGCCCGCCGTTGCCCATCGGCATGCCGAAGCGCTGGGTGTTGCCGACCACGATGTCGGCACCGAACTCGCCCGGCGGCACCAGCAGCGTCAGCGCCAGCAGGTCGGCGGCGACGATCGCGAGGCCGCCGGCGGCGTGCACCGCGTCGACGATCGGCTTCAGGTCGCGCACCTGGCCGTTCAGGCCGGGGTACTGCAGCAGCACCGCGAAGGCGCCACCGTCGGCGCCGACCTCGTCGGCAATCCGGCTCGCGTGGGTCGGCTGCACCGTCAGGCCCAGTGGCCGGGCGCGCGTCTGCAGCACCTCGAGCGTCTGCGGCAGCACGTCGTGCGCCACCAGCAGCCGGGTCGAGCGGCTGCGGCCGACGCGCAGCGCCAGCGTCATCGCCTCGGCGGCTGCGGTGGCCTCGTCCAGCATCGACGCGTTCGCGATCGCCATGCCGGTCAGGTCGGTCACCATCGTCTGGAAGTTCACCAGGGCCTCCATCCGGCCCTGCGAGATCTCCGCCTGGTAGGGCGTGTAGGCGGTGTACCAGGCCGGGTTCTCGAGGATGTTGCGCAGGATGACGCCCGGCGTGTGGGTGCCGTGGTAGCCCTGGCCGATGAAGCTCCTGAGCACCCGGTTCTGCGCCGCCAGCGTGCGCAGCTCGGCCAGCGCCTCGGCCTCGCCGAGCGCGGGTGGCAGGTCCATCGGCGCGGCGCGCGCGATCGCCGGCGGCAGGATGGCCTCGATCAGCGCGCGGCGCTGCGCCGGCGGCTCGGTGCCGGGCGCGGCGATCGCGGCCAGCATCACGGCCTCGTCGGCCGGGTCGAGGGCGATGTGGCGGGCGACGAATTCGTCGCCGGTCTCCAGGTCGGACAGCGGTGGAGTAGCGGACATCAGCATGGGAGGGGGCCGGGGGCCAGGTGCGGGAAGGAGGAGGCGGGGCAAAGGCGGCCGGAGCCGCCGCCCGGCGTGCGGGCGACGGACCGGCGGGCGGGCCTCAGAGCGTCTTCAGCAGCGCGTCGTAGGCGGGCGCGTCCATCAGCGATTCGAACTCCGCCATGTCGGCCACGCGCACCTTGAAGAACCAGCCGCTGCCCAGCGGGTCGCTGTTGGCGAGCGAGGGGTCGGCGCGCAGCGCCTCGTTGACCTCGACCACCTCGCCGCTGACGGGCATGTAGAGGTCGGCCGCGGCCTTCACCGACTCGACGACGCCGGCGGTCTCGCCCTTCTTGAAGCTCGCGCCGACGGCCGGCAGGTCGACGAAGACCACGTCGCCGAGCGCGTCCTGCGCGTGCAGCGTGATGCCGACCGTGGCGGCCTCGTGGTCTTCGATGTTGATCCATTCGTGGTCGGGGGTGTACATCGTGGTCATCGGATGCTCCAGGGCGGTGAAATCGGGGGGAATGCAGCGGGATGCCGGGGCGCGTGCGCGGCCATGCGCCCGCGGCTCAGCGCTTGTAGCGGTGCGGTGCAAACGGCATGCCTTCGACGCGCATCGGCAGCCGCCGGCCGCGCACCTCGGCGTAGACCTCGTGCGCCGGCGCGGCATGGTCGGCGGGCAGGTAGGCCATCGCGATCGGGCGGTCGACGCTGGGCGCCAGCGTGCCGCTGGTGACGGTGCCGAGCGGATGCCCGTGGGTGTCGACGATCGGCGTGCCCTCGCGCACCGGCGCGCGCTCCAGGCCGACCAGGCCGACGCGGCGGTTGGACGCGCCGGTGGCGAACTGGCCATCGATCACGTCGGCGCCCGGGTAGCCGCCGGCGCGCGCGCCGCCGGCGCGGCGGACCTTCTGGATCGCCCAGCCGAGGCCGGCCTCGACCGGGGTGGTGGCCGGGCCGATGTCGTGGCCGTACAGGCACAGGCCCGCCTCGAGCCGCAGCGTGTCGCGCGCGCCCAGGCCGGCCGGGCGGACCTCGGGCTGCGCCAGCAGCGCGCGCGCCAGCCGCTCGGCGCCGTCCGCGGGCACCGAGATCTCGTAGCCGTCCTCGCCGGTGTAGCCGCTGCGGGTGACCAGGCAGGGCAGGCCGAGCAGGTCCAGCGGGGCGGCGTCCATGAAGCGCAGCGCGGCGACCGCGGGGTTCAGGCGCGCCAGCGCGGCCTCGGCGGCCGGGCCCTGCAGCGCCAGCAGGCCGCGGTCCGCGGCGGGCTCGATGCGGCAGCGGTGGCCGACGTGGGTCTGCAGGTGGCGCAGGTCGTCCGCCTTGCAGGCGGCGTTCACCACCAGGAAGAGCTCGCCGAAGCCGCTGCCCGGCGCCGGGCGCGAGACCATCAGGTCGTCCAGCAGGCCGCCGGCGGGGTTGGTGAAGAAGGCGTAGCGCTGGCGGCCGACCGGCAGGCCCGCGAGGTCCATCGGCACCAGCGATTCCAGCGCCGCCGCGGCGTCCTCGCCGTGCAGCCGCAGCTGGCCCATGTGCGAGACATCGAACAGCGCCGCCGCGGCACGGCAGTGCCGGTGCTCGGCCAGGATGCCCGCCGGGTAGCTGACCGGCATGTCGTAGCCGGCGAAGGGCACCATGCGGGCGCCGAGCTCGCGGTGCAGCGCGTGCAGCGGGGTGGTGGCCAGCGCCGCGGCGGGCGCGGGCGAGGCAGCAGGCGAGGAGGAGACAGCGGTCATGGCGGCTTCGGGGGTGACGCGACACCGGTCCGCGGCTTGCGCCTCCGTCCCGGAACGGCCCCCACTGTCCGCTTTACCTGAGAGATTGGCGCCGCCGCTCGCACGGTGGCGCTTGCCCCTTCGGTGGGCCCGCTCGCGGCGGGCCTCTCTCCAGCGAGGAACGCCGACGGCCCGGAGGCCGCGGCGGGTGCCAGTCCCTGTTGCCTGAGCGTTCGGGCCGCCGTTGCCGGACGGCCCTGCGCCTTCGGCGGCCCGACGCGCGGTCGGGCTCTCTCCTGGCCCGGCGAGTGTAGCGCCGGCGGCGGGGCGCTCCGGGAAAGCCCGCCCTCGGCCCGGCCTCGGCCTATCTTCAGCCCGCTGGCAGGTCGTCGAGCAGCCGGCGGGCCCCGGGGCCGCGCTGGCCGGCCCGGTCGCCCGGGTTGTAGAGCGCGCACTGCGACAGCGACAGGCAGCCGCAGCCGATGCAGCCGTCCAGCCGGTCGCGCAGCCGTGTCAGTGCGGCGATGCGCTCGTCCAGCAGCGGGCGCCACGAGGCCGACAGGCGGGCCCAGTCCTCGCGCGTCGGCGTGCGGCCGCCGGGCAGCGTGGCCAGCGCGGCGCGGATCGCGTCCAGGCTGAGGCCGACGGACTGCGCCGCCCGCACGAAGGCGATGCGGCGCAGGGCCTCGCGCGGGTACTGGCGGTGCCCGCCGGCGCTGCGCCGGCCCTGCAGCAGGCCCTCGCGTTCGTAGTAGCGCACCGCGCTCGCGGCCACGCCGGCGCGGCGGGCCAGCGCGCCGATCGCGAGCCAGCCGGCCGGGACGGGCGGCTCGGCCGTCCCGGCCCCGGCAGCGGGCGGGGCCGCGATCCCTGCGGTGGCGGCGGCGGAATGGCGGGTGGGCAAGGGGCTTGACTTGAAGTTCACTTCAAGTTCGAGCATCCGCCGCCTGTGTCCCCCTGTCAAGCCGGAGCCGATCGCATGCCCCCCGTCACCCTCGCGAGGATCCTGTCCACGCCCCCCGCGCCGCCGCGCGTGCGCGACCAGCAGGCCACCCGCGTCCGCCACCCGGACGCCGCCGACGCGGACGACCCCTGGATGGGCCGTGCCTCCCGCCTCGGCCCGGAGTACGGCGGCGGGCTGGCCAGCCACGTGCCGATGGTGCTGGCGGCGCTGCGCGCGCTCGGCGCCGACGCGGCGCGCCAGCAGGCCGTGGTGCGCCGGGCCGAGGCCCGCTTCGCGGCCGATCCGCAGGCCGGGCCGGCGGAGGACCTCGCCGGCGCGGAGAGCCGGGCCGACGCGGCGCAGGCCGGCGGACCGCCGCCCGCCGCGCCGCCGGGCGCGCGCGCCACCGCAGGCGCCATGCCCGCGTTCGGCGACCTCTCTGCGTGGCCCGCGCTCGTCCGCCACGTCCGGACGCGGCTGGCCGACGAGGGGCGCGCCGCGCTGCTGCGGCAGTGGCTGCCGGCGCTGATGCCCGGCGTGGCCGCGGCCGCCTTCCACGGCCTGATCCGCACCGGCCACGCGGTCGAGGGCCGCCACGACGGCGAACTCGCCCGAGCCCTGGCCTACTGGGCGGCCCGCTGGCTGCCGCTGCCGGTGCCGCCCGTCGCGGCTCCCGTGGGGCAGACGCTGCCGGTCCGCGCCTGGCTGGCCGCGGTGGCCGCGGCCGAGCCGGCACGGCGGCCGGACGGCCGCCTGATCGTCGACCGTGTCGCGGCGCTGCTGGCGCAGGGTCCGCAGGGGCCGCACGCGGCGCTCGCCGGGCGGCTGCGCGTCGGGCCGCGCACGCTGGCCGCGCTGACGGCCCAGGCCGCGCGCGACCACCTCGCTGGCGGCAACTTCACCGTGCTGCACCTGCTGACCGCCGGGCGCGCGATGCGCGTGCTGCTGCCCTGGTTCGACGCGGCGGACCGGCCGGCCGCGGTGGCCCATTTCGCGTCGGCCTGGGCTGCCGCGAGGCTCTCCTGCGGCCAGCGTGCCTCGGCCGCCGCGGCGCGCCTCCGCCGGCGGCCAGGCGACGCGCGCCCGGTGCCGCCGCTCGACGAACTGGCCCGGCGAGCCTGTGCGAGCGACGACGACCACGTCGTCAAGGGCGTGCACGCCTGCCTGGACGAGGCGCGGGCCGTCGGCCTCGACAGCGTCTCCGGCCGGCGCTTCCTGCGGACCGCGGCCGGGATGCTGGCGGCGTGAAGCCATCGCCAGGCACGCGCGTCGGATGGGCTGCGGTCTCGGGCGCCGCATCGGCTACGGCTGGCCGCTGCCCGCCCGGGCGGAGCAGCCGACGCACCGCGTCGCACGGCCGCTACGCGCGCCGGCGTGCCGGCCCCTGGGCGCTTCCCACGGCTGTAAACCTTTGTTACAGTGTGGGCGTTTTGAGGGCAAACCCATCGAAAGGTGGGGACGCAAAGCCACCGGCCTACCGCGCGCAAGCGCCACGGCAGCGGGGTTGCCGACCCGACCGGCCGACACCCGGTCCCGAAGCCCAGGCTTCGCCGGTCGTCCGTCGTGGCCCTCGCCGTCGAACTGCGTTGCGAGAGGGCCCCGATGCTGTCCACCCCCACCCCCGAGATCTCCCCGAAGCAGGCGCGCGCGCTGGCGTGCCCCGGCGGGCGCCGACCCTCGTCCGCGCGGCGCGGTGCGCCGGCGTGGGCGGCCGTCGCACTCGCGCTGCAGCTCGCCGCCTGCGGTGGCGGCAGCGACCCGGCGCCCGAGGCGGCCGCCGGTCCGGGCCTGCTGTCGGCCGGCCCGGACACGGTGCAGGCCGTGCTCGGTGCCGACGTGCACGGCGTGCCCGAGGCGGATGCGGCGGTGGAGGCCCAGCCGAGCTTTCACGTCGCGCCGGTGCTGCTCGACCCGCCGGCCGACGACGATGCCGACGGCAGCGGTCGCTCCGCCGCGCTCGCGCCGCGGGTGCAGGCCATCCCGGGCGCGCAGGCGCAGTGGGCCACGCGCGGGCTGACCGTCGAGGTGCTCGAGGCTGCCCAGCGCGCCCGCGTGCTGGCAACGCCGGCCGATGGCGGCGAGGGCCGCGCGACGATCCAGGCCGCGGCCAGCAACGTCACCACTTACACCCCGGCGCAGATCCGGGCCGCCTACGGCCTGCCCGCGCTGCCGGCCAGCCTCGCCAACCTGACGGCGGCCCAGGCCGCTGCCCTCGGCGCGGGCCAGACGGTCTACATCGTCAACGCCCGCCACAACCCGAACGTGGCCGCCGAGCTGGCGGCCTTCAACGCCAAGTTCGGGCTGCCGGCCTGCAGCAGCCGCACGCTGGCGCCCGGCGCCGCGCTGCCGCTGGCGGCGCCGCCGGCGCGCGCCTGCGAGTTGCTCGTCGCGTATGCCACGCCGGCCGGCGGCCTCGCGGCCAAGGCGCCCGCGTACGACGCGGGCTGGGCGACCGAGATCGCGCTCGACGTGCAGTGGGTCCACGCCACTGCGCCGCTGGCGCGGCTGGTGCTCGTGGAGGCGGTCGACCCCAGCCTCTCGGCCTTGCTCGGCGCGGTGCAGCTGGCGAACGCGATGGGCCCGGGCGTGGTCTCGATGTCCTTCGGCGCGAACGAGGGCGGCTACACGGCCTCGGTCGACGCGGCCTTCACCGGGCGCGACATGCATTACCTGGCCGCCACCGGCGACTCGGGCACGCAGGTGAGCTGGCCGGCGGTCTCGCCGAACGTGGTCGGCGTCGGCGGCACGCGGCTGGCCTGGAGCGGCAGCGGTGCGCGCAGCGAGACGGCCTGGAGCCTGAGCGGCGGCGGCGTCAGCGCCGTCACGCCGCTGCCCGCCTACCAGCAGGCGGCCGTGCCGGGCCTGGCCGGCATCGCACGCCGCGCCGTGTCGGACGTGGCCTTCAATGCCGATCCGGGCACCGGGCAGTACGTCGCGGTGATCACGCCGGGCCAGTCCGCGGTGAAGTGGATCAGCGCCGGCGGCACCAGCCTGGCCACGCCCCAGTGGGCCGGCCTGGTGGCGGTGGCGCGCGCGCTGCGCCTGCAGGGCGGGCGCGGCGCGCTCGGCAGCCTGCATGCGCTGCTCTACACCCAGCTGGCGATCCAGCCGACGGCCTATGCCGGCGCCTTCGCCGACATCGTGTCCGGCGCCAACGGCAGCTGCAGCGGCTGCGCGGCGCGCAGCGGCTTCGACCTGCCCACCGGCCTGGGCACGCCGCAGGCCACGCCGCTGCTGAACGCGCTCGCCGGCCTCGGCCTGCCGCCGGTGCCGCCGGTGCTGAGCGCGCCGGCCGTCAGCGGGACGGCGGGCCAGGCACTCGCCTTCACGGTGGCCACCAGCGCGCCCAACCCGGTCACCTACGCCCTCGTCGGTGCGCCGGCGGGCATGGTCGTCTCGGCCGCCGGCAGCGTCAGCTGGCCCAAGCCGACGGCGGGCAGCTGGTCGGTGACGGTCGTCGCCACCGACACCCGCACCGGCCTGAAGGGCCAGGTCACGGTGGCGGTGACGATCGCCAGCGCGGTCACCGGCGGCCTGGCGATCAGCGCGCCGGCGGTCACCGGCGTGGCCGGCAAGGCGCTCGCGGGCAGCATCACCGTGTCGGCGCCCGGCGCGTCCTCGGTGTCGCTGTCCGTCGCCGGCGTGCCCGCCGGCATGGCCTTCAGCGCCAGCGGGCTGACGTTCAAGTGGACCTGGCCGTCGCCGGTGACCGGCACCCGCACGCTCACGATCACCGCGCGCGACTCGGCCGGCCGCAGCGCGAGCGCGACGCAGACGATCACGGTCAGCGCGAAGTAGCACCGGCCCGCGGGTTCTCCCGCGGGCGTGGCGGCGCGGCGCCCGCGGCGCGAGGCCCTACAGTGGCGGACCCCGGTCGGGCCGCGCCGCATGCGGCCCGACGCCCCACCGCCCGCGCCCATGGTCGACGACATCCCCAGCCTGCGCCGCATCCTGAACAGCCACCGCCGCGTGGCCATCGTCGGCCTGTCCGCCGAGTGGCACCGCCCCAGCCACTTCGTCGCCAAGTACCTGCTGCACCAGGGCTGGGAGGTGCACCCGGTGAACCCGCGCTACGCCGGCGGCGAGATCCTCGGGCGCCGCTGCGTGGCCCGGCTGGAGGACCTGGCGGGGCCGGTCGACATGGTCGACGTGTTCCGCCGCACCGAGGAGGTGCTGCCGATCGCGCAGGCGGCGCTGGCCCTCGGCGCGCGCTGCCTCTGGCAGCAGATCGGCGTGCTGAACGAGGAGGCCGATCGCCTGGTGAGCGCCGCCGGCCTCGACAGCGTGATGGACCGCTGCGTGAAGATCGAGCACGCGCGGCTGTTCGGCGGCCTGCACTGGGCCGGCGTCAACACCCGTGTGATCTCGGCGCGCCGGGCCCCGGCTCCTGCGGCCGGGACGCCCTGAGAGCGCCGCCATGGCCGATCGCGCCTTCCGCCCCGAGACCCTGGCCATCCACGCCGGCCAGATCCCCGATGCCGCCACCGGCGCCCGCGCGCTGCCGATCTACCAGACCACCAGCTTCGTCTTCGACAGCGCCGACCACGCGGCCAGCCTGTTCAACCTGCAGACCTTCGGCAACGTCTATTCGCGGCTGAGCAACCCCACGGTGGCGGCGCTGGAGGAGCGCGTCGCGGCGCTCGAGGGCGGCCGTGCGGCAGTGGCCGGCGCCAGCGGCATGGCGGCCGAGTCGATGGCGCTGACCACGCTGCTGCAGGCCGGCGACCACGTGGTGGCGGCCGGCGCGCTGTACGGCGGCAGCGTGACGATGCTGGCCGTGAGCCTGCGCAAGTTCGGCATCGAGACCAGCTTCGTCGACGCCACCGACCCCGCGGCCTTCGCGGCGGCGATGCGGCCCGAGACCCGCGCGGTGTTCGCGGAGAGCCTCGGCAACCCCAGCCTCGCCGTGCTCGACATCGCCGCGGTGGCCGACGTGGCGCACGCCCACGGCGTGCCGCTGATCGTCGACAACACGGTGCCCAGCCCCTACCTGTGCCAGCCGCTGGCCCATGGCGCGGACCTGGTGGTGCACTCGGCCACCAAGTACCTCGGCGGCCACGGCACCACGCTGGGCGGCGTGATCGTCGAGAGCGGGCGGCCGAACGGTGGCCGCGCGACCGGCCGCTTCGCGTGGGACAACGGCCTCTTCCCCGGCATGACCGAGCCCTCGCCCGGCTACCACGGCGTGAAGTTCCACGAGACCTTCGGCGACTTCGCGTTCACGATGCGCACCCGCATGGAGGCGCTGCGCGTGCACGGCGCGGCGCTGGCGCCACTGGCGGCCTGGCAGCTGCTGCAGGGCATCGAGACGCTGCCGCTGCGCATGGAGCGGCATTGCCGCAATGCGCTCGCCGTCGCGCGCCACCTGCAGCAGCACCCGGGCGTGGGCTGGGTCAGCTACCCGGGGCTGCCGGAGCACCCGCAGCACGCGCTCGTGCAGCGCCAGATGCGCACGGTCGACGGCCTGCCCGGCGCGTCCGGCCTGCTGGCCTTCGGCGTGCGCGGCGGCCTGGACGCCGGCGTGCGCTTCATCGAGGCGGCGCAGTTCATGAGCCACCTCGCGAACATCGGCGACACCCGCACGCTGGTCATCCACCCGGCCAGCACCACGCACCGCCAGCTCTCGCCAGAGCAGCAACTCGCCGCCGGCGTGCCGCCGGACATGGTGCGGATGTCGGTCGGCCTGGAGCACGTGGACGACATCCTCTGGGACATCGACCAGGCGCTGCACGCGGCCGCGCGCGGCTGAGCCGGCCGGCGCGGCCCGCCGTGGCTGGTCGGCGCGCATGCCGCGGAGGGCAGCCGCCGGCCCGTGGGCGCTGTGCGCACGCGCCGCGCCACGGCGCAGCGACGCGGCGGGAACTTCCGCCACCGCGGCGAGCCAGAGGGGGCGACCCGGCCCGTCCGGCCGACCCTGCGACGATGAGGAGACCGCGATGCCGCCCCCCGCACCGTCCCGCCCGACCGAGGCCGCCGCCGGACCGGCGGCGCCACCCCGCCGCGGGCTGCTCGCCTCGGGCCTGGCGCTGGCCGTCGGCGCCGCCTTCGGCCCGGGACCGCGCCGCGCGGTCGCCGCTGAGGCCAGCGACGCCTACCGCCCCGAGAGCGGCCAGCCGGGCAAGGACGTGGTCTGGGTGCCGACCCCCGACGCGGCGGTCGAGCGCATGCTGCAGATGGGCGAGGTCGGCCCGGCGGACCGCCTGGTGGACCTCGGCTCCGGCGACGGGAAGATCGTCATCGCCGCCGCGCTCGGCCGCGGCGCGCGTGCGCTGGGGCTCGAGTTCAACCCGCAGCTGGTGGCGCTGTCGCGCCAGCGGGCGCGTGCCGCCGGCCTGACCGAGGAGCGGGCGCGCTTCCGCGAGGCAGACATCTTCGCCACCGACTTCTCCGACGCGACGGTCGTGACCATGTACCTGCTGCCGCAGCTCAACCTGCGGCTGCGGCCCACGCTGTTCGCGATGGCGCCTGGCACCCGCGTCGTCTCGCACTCCTTCGACATGGGCGAGTGGCTGCCCGACGAGCAGGGGCGCGCCGGCCTGGCGCAGCTCTACCGCTGGACCGTGCCGGCGAACGCCTCGGGGGCCTGGGCGCTGGAGGCGCCGGGCCTGGGGCTGCCGGCCACCACGTTCGAGCTGCGCCAGCGCTTCCAGCGGGTGGACGGGGAGGCGCGGGTCGACGACGGCTCGGCCGGACTCGTGGATGCCCGGCTGGACGGCGACCGCCTGCGCTTCGCGTGGCGCGCGCCCGATGGCCGCGCGATCCATTTCGACGGACGCGTCGCCGGCGACCGCTGGCGCGGCCTGGCGACGCGCAGCGGCGCCGCGCCAGTGCCGGCCGAGGCGAGCCACCGCGGCGGGCGCACGCCGATCGACGGCCGCGACGCGGCCGACGCGCCGCAGCGCCTGTCGTCCGCCGGTGCGGCCGCTGGACCGGTGCGCCTGCGATGACGGCGCCCCCGGGCGGGGCGGGTGCGGCCACGCTGCGGCCCTGGCAGGCGGTGGCGATCGTCGTCGGCATCGTCGTCGGTGCCGGCATCTTCAAGACACCGGCGCTGGTGGCCGGCCAGGTGCCGTCGGTGGGCTGGATGCTGGCGCTGTGGGCGGCCGGCGGCCTGCTGACGCTGTGCGGCGCGCTGGTCTACGCGGAGCTGTCGACCACCTGGCCCAGCCACGCGGGCGAGTACCACTTCCTCGGCCGCGCCTGGGGCCGGCCGGTCGCCTCGCTGTATGCCTGGGCGCGCTTCACGGTGATCACCACCGGCTCGCTGGTGCTGCTCGGCTACGTCTACGGCGACTACGCGACCCAGCTGCTGCCGCTCGGCCCGCACTCCGCGGCCTGGCATGCGGGGCTGGCGATCGCCGTGCTGACCGCGCTGAACCTGCGCAGCCTGCGCAGCGGCGCGAACGCGCAGGCGCTGATGACCGCGCTCGAGCTGCTCGGGCTGCTGTTGATCGTCGCCGCCGGCCTCGCGGTGGCCGCCGGGTTCGGGCCCGTCGCGGCGACCGCCGCGGGCCCGACGGCCGGGCCGGCCGCCGTGCCGGGGCTGCCGGCCGCCGGGCCGACGGCCGGCGCGCTCGGCCTGGCGATGGTCTTCGTGCTACTGACCTACGGCGGCTGGAACGATGCCGCCTACCTCAGCGCCGACCTGCGCGGGCGGCGCGCCATCGCCGGGGTGCTGCTGGTCTCGGTGGCGATCGTGACCGCGCTCTACCTGGCGGTGAACGCGGCCTACGCGGCCATCCTCGGTCGCGCGGGCCTCGCGGCCTCGGCGGCGCCGGCGGCCGACGCGCTGCGCGTGGTCTTCGGGGCCGCGGCGGGCCAGCTCGTCGCCGCCATGGTGGCGATGGCGGCGCTGACCTCGATGAACGCGACCCTGATCGTCGGCGCGCGCACGGCGCAGGCGCTCGGCGAGGACTGGCCGGTGCTGCGCGGGCTCGGGCGCTGGGACGCCGGCCGCGGCACGCCGCCGGTGGCGCTGCTGGCCCAGGGCGCGCTCGCGCTGGCGCTGGTCGTGCTGGCGGCGGCGGGCGGGCGCGGCTTCCAGGCGATGGTGGAGTTCACCGCGCCGGTGTTCTGGCTGTTCTTCCTGCTCACCGGGCTGGCGCTGTTCCGGCTGCGCGCCCGCGAGCCGCTGCGGCCGCGGCCCTTCCGCGTGCCCGGCTACCCGGTGCTGCCGGCGTTGTTCTGCCTGAGCTGCGCGGGCATGCTGTGGTCCAGCCTCGGCTACGTCGGCGGGCAGCGGCTGGCGGGGGTCAGCGCGGCCTGGGTGGGCCTGGCCGTGCTCGGCAGCGGCGCACTGGCGCTGGCGCTGCTGCACGGGCTCGAGCGGCGCGCGCGGCGGATCTAAGATGCCGGGCCGGCGCGCCGCCGCCGCCGCAGGAGCACCCGCCGATGAGCCTCTACGACCAGGACCTGGACCCGACCCCCGCCAACCACGTCGCCCTCAGCCCCGTGAGCTTCGTCGAGCGCAGCGCCGAGGTCTTCGGCGACCTGCCGGCGGTGGTGCACGGCGCGCGCCGCTACACCTGGGCCCAGGTGCGGGAACGCTCGGCGCGCCTGGCGGCGGCGCTGCGCGCGCACGGCATCGGCCGCGGCGACACCGTCAGCGTGATGCTGCCGAACACGCCCGAGATGGTAGAGGCGCACTACGCGGTGCCGGCACTGGGCGCGGTGCTGAACACGCTCAACACGCGGCTGGACGCGCCGCTGCTGGCCTGGCAGATGAACCACTGCGAGGCCGCGGTGCTGATCACCGACACCGAGTTCTCGCCCACCATGGCCCGCGCGCTGGCGCTGCTGCGCGACGAGCACGGCCGCACGCCGCTGGTGATCGACGTGGCCGACAGCGAGTTCGCCGGCCCCGGCGAGCGCCTCGGCGCGCACGACTACGAGGCCTGGCTGGCGGCGCATGCCCCGCTGCCGCGGCTGGAGGGCCCGGCGGACGAGTGGGACGCGATCGCCGTCAGCTACACCAGCGGCACCACCGGCGACCCGAAGGGCGTGGTCACCCACCACCGCGGCGCCTACCTGAACGCGGTGTGCAACGCGGCCACCTGGACCATGCCGCACTTCCCGCGCTACCTGTGGACGCTGCCGATGTTCCACTGCAACGGCTGGTGCTTCCCGTGGACGGTGGCGATGCTCGGTGGCACCCACGTCTGCCTGCGCCGCGTCGATGCGCAGTCCATCCTCGAGGCGATGCGGCTGCACCGCGTCGACCACTACTGCGCGGCGCCGATCGTGCACAACCTGCTGATCAGCGCGCCGGCGGCCTGGCGCGAAGGCATCGACCAGCGGGTGCGCGGCATGGTGGCCGGCGCGGCGCCTCCGGCCGCGATGATCGAGGGCATGGCGCGGCTGGGCTTCGACATCACCCATGTCTACGGCCTGACCGAGGTCTACGGGCCGGCGGCGGTGGCCGTGAAGCGCCCGGGCTGGGCCGAGGCCGACCTGTCCGAGCAGACGCGGCTGAACGGCCGCCAGGGCGTGCGCTATGCGCTGCAGGAGGGCATGTCGGTGCGCGACCCGCAGACTCTGGCCGAGCTGCCGGCCGACGGCAGCAGCATGGGCGAGATCATGTTCCGCGGCAACCTGGTGATGAAGGGCTACCTGAAGAACCCGGCCGCGACGCGTCAGGCCTTCGCGGGCGGCTGGTTCCACACCGGCGACCTGGCGGTGATGGAGCCCGACCGCTACGTGAAGATCAAGGACCGCAGCAAGGACATCATCATCAGCGGCGGCGAGAACATCAGCTCGATCGAGGTGGAGGACGCGCTCTACCGGCACCCCGCGGTGATGGCCTGCGCGGTGGTGGCGCGGCCGGACCCGAAGTGGGGCGAGTCGCCGGTGGCCTTCGTCGAGTGCAAGCCGGACGCCGCCGTCACCGCCGAGGAGCTGATCGCGCACTGCCGCACGCTGCTGGCCGGCTACAAGCTGCCGCGCGAGATCCGCTTCGAGCCGATCCCGAAGACCTCGACCGGCAAGATCCAGAAGTTCTCGCTGCGCGAGCGCGCGCGCTCGGCCAGCGCGATCGAATGAGCCCGCCGGCCGCGGTCCGCCCGCAGGAGCAAGCCATGTCCTCCGCCACGCCCACCCCCGACGCCGAACCCCTGGTGCGCCGCGCCCGCGATGCGCGCGGCGTCGTGACCCTGACGCTGAACAGGCCGCAGGCCTTCAATGCGCTGAGCGAGGCGATGCTCGATGCGCTGCAGGCCGAGATCGACGCGCTGGCCGGCGACGACGCGGCCCGCGTCGTGGTGCTGGCCGCCGCCGGCCGCGCCTACTGCGCCGGGCACGACCTGAAGGAGATGCGCGCCGAGCCCTCGCAGGCCGCCTACGAGCGCCTGTTCGCGCGCTGCACCCGGGTGATGCTGGGCCTGCAGCGCCTGCCGCTGCCGGTGATCGCGCAGGTGCAGGGCCTGGCGACCGCTGCCGGCTGCCAGCTGGTGGCGATGTGCGACCTGGCGGTGGCCGCCGAGGGCACGCGCTTCGCGGTCAGCGGCGTGAACCTCGGGCTGTTCTGCTCGACGCCGAGCGTCGCGCTGAGCCGCAACCTGCCGCGCAAGGCCGCCTTCGAGCTGCTGGTGACCGGCGACTTCATCGACGCCGGGCGAGCGCAGGCGCTGGGTCTCGTGAACCGGGTCGTGCCGGCCGACGCGCTGGACGAGGAGGTGGAGCGGCTGGCCGCCAGCATCGTCGCCAAGCCCCGCGTCGCGGTGGCGATGGGCAAGGCGTTGTTCTATCGGCAGATCGAGCAGGGCATCGCCGCGGCCTACGAGGACGCCGGCCGCACGATGGCCTGCAACATGATGGACCCGGCCGCGCTGGAGGGCGTGCAGGCCTTCATCGAGAAGCGGCCGCCGGCCTGGCCGTGAGCGCGGGCCGCCAGCTCGCGAAGCTGTCCTCCAGCGTGCTCACCTCGCCGGCGCCGTCCGGCCGGTAGCCGGGGAGCTGGTCCACCGCGGCCTTGAAGTCGGGGCCGGCCAGCACCGCGCGCAGCGCCTGCAGCGCCGGCGTCTCGAGCGTGCGCTCGTCGCAGAGCAGGAAGTAGCGCTCGGTCTGGCAGGGGATGAACTCGAGCGCGAACTGGCGCGCCGGCGCCTCCAGCCCGAAGCCTGCGTCGGCCATGTCGCTCGCCACGTAGGCGGCCACCGCCGCATGGGTGTACTCGCACTGCTCGTGGCCGCGCACCCGGGCCGGGTCCACGCCGTGGCGGCGCAGCATCTGGTCGAGCAGGAAGCGGGTGCCGGAGCCGGGCTGGCGGTTCACGAAGCGCACGTCGGGCCGCGCCAGGTCCTCCACCGAGTAGATCTTCTTCGGGTTGCCGGCCGCCACCACCAGGCCCTGGCGGCGCGTGGCCACGCCGATCAGGCGCTGCGAGCGCGGCCGGAACCAGGCCGCGTAGTGCGCCACCGCCGCCGCCTCGTGCTCGCCCAGCGGCACGTGGAAGCCCGCGACCTCGCAGCCGCCGCTGTTCAGCGACCCCAGCGCCTCGGCGGTGCCGCAGTACTTCAGCTCGTGCGCCAGCCCCTGCTGCTGCAGCAGACCGTGCAGCGCCTGCACCGCGAAGCCGTGGCTGGCATGGATGCGCAGCCGCGGCGGCGGGGCCGCCAGCACCTTCGCGATCTCGGCATGCAGCTCCGAGGCCAGCGTGTCCAGCAGCGGCGACAGGCGCGCGGCGATGCGGCGGTCGGCCCAGACCAGCTTCTCGCCCAGCGGCGTCAGCCGCGAGCCCTTGCCGCGCTCCATCGTCAGCAGCGGCTCGCCGAACAGCGCCTCGCCCTCGCGCAGCAGCTGCCAGGCGTGCCGGTAGGAGAGGGCGGCGGCCTCGCAGGCGCGCGCCAGGCTGCCGTGCTCGTGCACCCGCACCAGCAGCTCGACCACCCGGGGCGAGAGCGCATCGCCGTCGCTGCGGTTCAGCGTCCAGACCGGGCGGATGCGCACCTCATGCATCGGCGCGGGCCCCGGCCGGCGGCACCGGCGCGGGGGCGGACTGCGGGTTACTACGCAGAGTCATAGGAGATCGATCTCCGGTGAGATGCGCCGACGCGCTCATATTGCGGCCCATCGGAGCGGCGCCTACAGTCGCTTCCGGCGGGCCTGCATCATATGTGGTCCGTGTCATATGGCAAGCCGCCGGGGGCGTCCGGCGGCCGGCCGGTTCCCCGATCCCACCGTGCAGGAGCGCCCATGGACATCGACACCGAGGCCTTGCGCCAGCTGGCCACGGCGCACCGGGCGCAGCCGGGCGGCCTGCTGCCGGCGCTGCACGCGATCCAGGACCGCTGGGGCCACGTGCCGCCGCAGGGTGTGCCGGTGATCGCGGAGGTCTTCAACCTGTCGCGCGCCGAGGTGCACGGCGTCGTCACCTACTACCACCACTTCCGCAGCGCGCCGCCGGGCCGCCACGTGGTGCAGCTGTGCCGCGCCGAGGCCTGCCAGGCGATGGGCGCGGAGGACCTGGTGGCGCATGCCGAGCGCCAGGCCGGCTGTGCGCTGCACGCCACCTCGGCCGACGGCCGGCTGACGCTCGAGCCGGTCTACTGCCTGGGCCTGTGCGCCTCGTCGCCCGCGATCGCGATCGATGGCGAGCCGCATGCCCGCATCACGCCGCAGCGCTACGACGCGCTGATCGGCGCGCTGGTCGACGCGGCAGTGCCCGCCCCGGCCCTCGCGGAGGCCCCGTGACCGCGGCCGCGACGCCCGTCGCCCCCGTCACCGTCTACGTGCCGCGCGACTCGGCCGCGCTCGCGGTCGGCGCCGACGCGGTGGCCCGCGCGATCCTGCGCGAGGCCGCGGCGCGCGGCCACGCGGTGACGCTGGTGCGCAACGGCTCGCGCGGGCTGTTCTGGCTCGAGCCGCTGGTGGAGGTCGCGACGCCGGCCGGCCGCCTGGCCTACGGGCCGGTGACGCCGCAGGACGTGCCCGGCCTGTTCGACGCCGGCTGGCTGCACGGCGGCCGCCATGCCCTGGGCCACGGCCCGACCGATGCCATCCCCTACCTCGCGCGGCAGGAGCGGCTGTGCTTCGCGCGCATGGGCCTGACGGACCCGCTCTCGCTGGACGACTACGCCGCCCACGGCGGCTGGGCCGGGCTGCGGCAGGCGCTCGCGCTCGCGCCGGCCGAGGTGGTGCAGCAGGTGCTGGACAGCGGGCTGCGCGGCCGCGGCGGCGCCGCCTTCCCGGCCGGCATCAAGTGGAAGACCGTGCTCGGCGCGCCCGGCGAGACCAAGTTCGTGGTCTGCAATGCCGACGAGGGCGACTCCGGCACCTTCTCCGACCGCATGGTGATGGAGGGCGATCCCTTCCTGCTGATCGAGGGCATGGCGATCGCCGGCGTCGCGGTCGGCGCGACCCAGGGCTTCGTCTACGTGCGCTCGGAGTACCCGCACGCGATCGCGGTGCTCGAGGCGGCGATCGCGCGTGCCGAGGCGGCCGGCTGCCTCGGCGACGACCTGCTCGGCAGCGGCCGCCGCTTCCACCTCGCGGTGCGCAAGGCCGCTGGGGCCTATGTCTGCGGCGAGGAGACCGCGCTGCTGGAAAGCCTGGAGGGCAAGCGCGGCATCGTGCGCGCCAAGCCGCCGCTGCCGGCGCTGCAGGGCCTGTTCGGCCGGCCCACCGTGGTCAACAACGTGATCACGCTGGCCACCGTGCCCTGGGTGCTGGCGCACGGCGCCGCGGCCTACCGCGACTTCGGCGTCGGCCGTTCGCACGGCACGCTGCCGATCCAGCTGGCCGGCAACGTGCGCCACGGCGGGCTGGTCGAGAAGGCCTTCGGCGTCACGCTGCGCGAGCTGCTGTTCGACTACGGCGGCGGCACCGCTTCCGGCCGGCCGGTGAAGGCGGTGCAGGTCGGCGGGCCGCTCGGCGCCTACGTGCCCGAGTCGCAGTGGGACCTGCCGCTGGACTACGAGGCCTATGCCGCGGTCGGCGCGGTGGTCGGCCACGGCGGCATCGTGGTGCACGACGACCGCGCCGACCTGGCGCGGCTGGCGCGCTACGCGATGGAATTCTGCGCGCTCGAGTCCTGCGGCAAGTGCACGCCCTGCCGCATCGGCTCGACGCGCGGCGTCGAGGTGATCGACCGGCTGCGTGCCGCGCCCGCCTACGGCGACGGCCCGGCCCGCCGCGTGCAGCAGGTCACCCTGCTGCGCGACCTGTGCGACACGATGCTGCACGGCAGCCTGTGCGCGATGGGCGGCATGACCCCCTACCCGGTGCTGTCCGCGCTGGACCACTACCCGCAGGACTTCGGGCTGCCCGCGCCCGACGGCCGCGCGGCCGCCTGAAGGAGCAGCCCATGTCCCCGTCCCTGCACGAGACCGACCACGGCACCCCGCGCCGCGACAGCGAGGTCGAGGTCACGCTGGAGATCGACGGCCAGCCCGTCACCGTGCCCCAGGGCACCTCGGTGATGCGCGCGGCCGTCGAGGCCGGCGTGCACGTGCCCAAGCTCTGCGCCACCGACAGCCTGGAGCCCTTCGGCTCCTGCCGGCTGTGCCTGGTCGAGGTCGAGGGCCGGCGCGGCTACCCGGCCTCCTGCACCACGCCGGTCGAGCCCGGCATGAAGGTGCGCACGCAGAGCCCGAAGCTGCAGGACCTGCGCAAGGGCGTGATGGAGCTCTACATCTCCGACCACCCGCTGGACTGCCTGACCTGCAGCGCCAACGGCCGCTGCGAGCTGCAGGACATGGCCGGCGTGACCGGGCTGCGCGAGGTGCGCTACGGCGTCGGCGGGCAGCACGGCGGCGCCCACCACCTGGACAGCCCGAAGGACGAGTCCAACCCCTACTTCAGCTACGACCCGAGCAAGTGCATCGTCTGCAACCGCTGCGTGCGGGCCTGCGAGGAGACCCAGGGCACCTTCGCGCTGACGATCAGCGGCCGTGGCTTCGAGAGCCGGGTGTCGCCGGGCCAGGACCAGGCCTTCATGGACAGCGAGTGCGTCAGCTGCGGCGCCTGCGTCGAGGCCTGCCCGACGGCGACGCTGCAGGAGAAGTCGGTGATCCGGCTCGGCCAGCCCGAGCATGCGGTGCTGACCACCTGCGCCTATTGCGGCGTCGGCTGCGGCTTCAAGGCCGAGATGAAGGGCAGCGAGGTGGTGCGCATGGTGCCGTGGAAGGACGGCGCCGCCAACGAGGGCCATGCCTGCATCAAGGGCCGCTTCGCGTGGGGCTATGCGACGCACGCCGACCGCATCACCACGCCGATGATCCGCCGCCGCATCACCGACCCCTGGCAGGTGGTGGGCTGGGACGAGGCCATCGCCTACGCGGCCGGCGAGTTCCGCCGGCTGCAGGCCGCGCACGGCCGCGACGCGGTCGGCGGCATCACCTCGTCGCGCTGCACCAACGAGGAGACCTACCTGGTGCAGAAGCTGGTGCGCGCCGGCTTCGGCAACAACAACGTCGACACCTGCGCCCGCGTCTGCCACTCGCCGACCGGCTATGGCCTGAAGCAGACGCTCGGCGAATCGGCCGGCACCCAGACCTTCCGCTCGGTCGCGCAGGCCGACGTGGTGGTGGTGATGGGCGCGAACCCGACCGATGGCCACCCCGTCTTCGCGTCGCGGCTGAAGCGCCGGCTGCGCGAGGGCGCGCAGCTGGTGGTGATCGACCCCCGCCGCATCGACCTGGTGAAGTCGCCGCACGTGCAGGCGGCCGAGCACCTGGCGCTGCGCCCCGGCACCAACGTCGCGATGGTCACCGCGCTCGCGCACGTGGTCGTCACCGAGGGCCTGGTCGACGAGGCCTACGTCGCGCAGCGCTGCGACGACAAGAGCTTCCGCGAGTGGCGCGCCTTCGTCGCCCGGCCGGAGAACGCGCCCGAGGCGACCGAGGCGGTGACGGGGGTGCCGGCGGCCGCGGTGCGGGCCGCCGCGCGGCTGTACGCCACCGGCCGAAGCGACGGCACGGCCGCGACGCTGGCGGACTTCGTCGCGCGCCACGGGCGCCGGCCGAATGCCGCGATCTACTACGGCCTCGGCGTCACCGAGCACAGCCAGGGCTCGACCACGGTGATGGGCATCGCCAACCTCGCGATGGCCACCGGCAACGTGGGGCGCGAGGGCGTGGGCGTGAACCCGCTGCGCGGCCAGAACAACGTGCAGGGCTCCTGCGACATGGGCTCCTTCCCGCACGAGCTGCCCGGCTACCGCCACGTGTCGGACGCGACGACGCGGGCGCTGTTCGAGGAGGCCTGGCAGGTCACGCTGCAGCCCGAGCCCGGCCTGCGCATTCCCAACATGTTCGACGCCGCGCTGGCGGGCCGCTTCAAGGGCCTGTACTGCCAGGGCGAGGACATCGTCCAGTCCGATCCGAACACCCAGCACGTGGCGGCCGCGCTGATGGCGATGGAGTGCATCGTCGTGCAGGACCTGTTCCTGAACGAGACGGCGCGCTACGCCCACGTCTTCCTGCCCGGCTCGAGCTTCCTCGAGAAGGACGGCACCTTCACCAATGCCGAGCGCCGCATCTCGCGGGTGCGCAAGGTGATGCCGCCGAAGGCCGGGCTGGCCGACTGGGAGGTGACGGTGAAGCTGGCGAATGCGCTCGGCTGCCCGATGGACTACGCCAGCCCGCGGGCGGTGATGGACGAGATCGCCCGCCTGACGCCCAGCTTCCACGGCGTCAGCTACGACAAGCTGGACCGCCTCGGCAGCCTGCAGTGGCCCTGCAACGAGGCGGCGCCCGAGGGCACGCCGACGATGCACGTGGACCACTTCGTGCGCGGCAAGGGGCGCTTCATCATCACGCAGTACATCGCCACCGACGAGAAGGTGACGCGCCGCTTCCCGCTGATCCTGACCACCGGGCGCACGCTGTCGCAGTACAACGTCGGCGCGCAGACGCGGCGCACCGAGAACCTGCGCTGGCATGCCGAGGACCGGCTGGAGATCCACCCGCACGACGCGGAGGAGCGCGGCATCCGCGACGGCGACTGGGTCGGCGTCGCGAGCCGCGCCGGCGAGACGGTGCTGCGCGCCACGCTGACCGACCGGGTGCAGCCGGGCGTGGTCTACACCACCTTCCACTTCCCCGAGTCCGGCGCCAACGTCATCACCACCGACAACTCCGACTGGGCCACCAACTGCCCCGAGTACAAGGTGACCGCGGTGCAGGTGATGCCGGTGATGCAGCCCTCGGAGTGGCAGCAGGACTATGGCCGCTTCCGCGCGGTGCAGGACGCGCTGCTGGCGCAGCGCCGCCCGCGCGAGCGCGACGAGGCGGTGCCGGCGAAGTGACGCGGCGCACAGTGACGGCAGACCGGGCCACCCGGCGCCAGGCGGTCGGGCCATGACCCCCGGGGACACGCTCGTCGAGGAAGGCGCGGCCTGCCGGCTGCCGGTGCTGCGCTGCCGCGATGGCAGGGTCGGGCGCGGCGAAGACTGGGTCGCCGAGGAGATGCCGGTGGCGCTGGCCTTCAACGGCATCTCGCACGCGGTGATGCTGGCCACGCCGGCCGACCTGGAGGACTTCGCGCTCGGCTTCGCGCTGGCCGAGGGCCTGCTCGACGGCCCGTCGCAGTGCTACGGGATCGAGGTCGAGCCCGGCCCGCAGGGCCTGACGCTGCAGCTGCGCGTGGCCGCGGCCGCCGAGGCGCGGCTGAAGGCGCGCCGGCGCACGCTGGCCGGCCGCACCGGCTGTGGCCTGTGCGGCCTCGACAGCCTGGAGGCGCTGGCGTGCCGGCCGGCGGGGCCGACGCCGCCGCCCGTCGCGATCGCACCGGCGGCCGTGGCGCGCGCGATGCGCGAGCTGGCGGCGCTGCAGCCGCTGAACCGGGCCACCGGCGCGGTGCATGCCGCGGCCTGGTGCGCGCGCGACGGCGCGGTCCGCCTGCTGCGCGAGGACGTCGGCCGCCACAACGCGCTGGACAAGCTGATCGGCGCGCTCGCGCGGCCGCCGCGCGGCGAGCCGTCCTTCGACGCGGCGACCGGCTTCGTCGCCGTCACCAGCCGGGCCAGCGTCGAGATGGTGCAGAAGGCGCTGGTGCTCGGCGCGCCGCTGCTGGCCGCCGTCTCGGCCCCGACCGCGCTGGCGGTGCGACGGGCCGACGAAGGCGGCCTGAGCCTGGTCGGCTTCGCCCGCGGCGACGACCTGGTCGCCTACACCCACCCCGGCCGGCTCGGGCTCGCGCCCGCGGCGGATGCGCCGGCCTGACCCCGAGACAACCCGATGCACGCCGACCACCTGATCCGCATGGCCAACCAGATCGGCGCCTTCTTCGAGGCGATGCCCGACCGCGCCGAGGCGCTGGAGGGCGCGGCGCGCCACCTGCGCAGCTTCTGGGAGCCGCACATGCGGCAGGAGCTGCTGGCGCAGGTGGAGGCGGGCGCGGGTGGCGAAGGGGCCGGCCTGGCGCCCTTCATGGCCGAGGCGCTGCGGCAGCACCGGGCGCTGGTCGCCGGCTGAACGGTCGCGCGGCGGCGGCGACCGACTCCACCGGTCTCGGCCTCGGCCGCGGTCGGCGCGGCGTCGGCGCCGAGGCGGGGAGAAGACGCCCGGGGCGCCTGCACGGCCGTCGCCCGAGGCGGGCTGCCGCGGCGGCTGCGGGCGGTAGCGATCGCACGAAATGCGGGCGATTCGTTTGATCGACCTCAAGGATCGGGCAGGTCGGCCGAAACCCGGCTCAGCGCGCGTGTTACGCCGCCCGTGTCACCCCCGTCTCGACCCCGTTTCGACCCCGAAGGAGTTCCCATGAACCGCCGCCTCGCCCTGTTCGCCGCCGCCCTGTTGTCCACCGCCGCCGGCCTCGCCCAGGCGGTGGAAGACCCGCGCGCCACCATCGACGCGCTGGAGGCGCGGCTGGCCAAGATCGGCACGCCCAAGCTCGAGGGCACCGACATGGCGCGCGACAAGACCGTGCCGGCGATCTACTACGGCGCCCGCAAGATCAACAACAACTACGACGTGGTCGACGAGATCCGCAAGGGCACCGGCGCCACCGCGACGATCTTCGTCAAGGAAGGCGACGAATTCGTGCGCGTCAGCACCAACGTGCTGACCCCCGAGGGCAAGCGTGGCGTGGGCACCACGCTGGCGCGTGCCAAGGCCTACGACGCGGTCTCGAAGGGCCAGGAGTTCTGCGGCGACGTCGATGTGCTCGGCACCCCCTTCGCCGCCTGCTACCGCCCGATCAAGGACGCCGCCGGCAAGGTGATCGGCGCGACCTACATCGGCTACAAGAAATGATGCCGGCCCCCGGACGCTGAACGGTCAAGGAGGAACGAGCGATGGCATCCCCACCCCCGATCCCGGGACGTCTGCAAGGACGATGGAACCGCCTGCCGATCGGCAGCCGGCTGGCCGCGGCCTTCGGCGTGGTGCTGCTGCTGACGGCGGTGCTCGGCGTGTTCTCGGTCATCGCGCTGACGCGGGTCAGCGCGGCCTCGGACGAGGTCGCGATGAAGTGGCTGCCCGGCGTGAGCCACCTCGCATCGGCCCGCGCGGCGGTGCTCGAGCTGCGCGAGCTGGAGGTCAAGCACAGCCGCGCCGAAGACGCCAGCACCATGGCCGAGTACGAGGACAAGATGCGCGCGGCGCGCGGCCGCACCGACGAGCACCTCGGCGCCACGGGCCGGCTCGTCGACGACGACGAGGACCGCACGCTGTTCGGTGCCATCACCAAGGCCTGGCCCGAGTACCTGAAGGTGCACGACCGGGTGGTCGGCTTCAAGGCGCCGGCCGACCGGGCCGATGCGCGCGACATCTCCGACGGTGCCGCGAAGATGGCCGCCGACGACGTGCTGGCGGCGATCGACAAGCTGTCCGCCCACGGTTTCGAGGAGAGCCAGGCCACGGCCCAGGCGGCGCATGGGCTGTTCGTCCAGGCGCGCGGCTGGGTGGTCGGGCTGGCGCTGCTGGCGCTGCTGTGCGGCGTGGCGGCCGCCGCCACCATCACCGCGCAGTTGATCCGCCAGCTCGGCGGCGAGCCGCACGAGGCCGCCGAACTGGCGCGCGCGGTGGCGGCCGGCGACCTGTCGACCCCGGTGCGCCTGCGCGCAGGCGACAGCCGCAGCCTGATGGCCCAGCTGCACGAGATGCAGCAGGCGCTGGGCCGCGTGGTCGCGACCGTGCGCAGCGGCTCCGAGGGCGTGGCGACCGCCAGCGCCGAGATCGCCCAGGGCAACAACGACCTGTCCGGGCGCACCGAGATGCAGGCCAGCGCGCTGGAACAGACCACCGCGTCGATGGGCGAGCTCGGCTCGACGGTGACGCAGAACGCGGACAACGCCCGCGCGGCCGACCAGCTGGCGCGCAATGCCAGCGCGGTCGCGACGCGCGGCGGCGAGGTCGTCGGCCAGGTGGTCGACACGATGAAGGGCATCAACGAGAGCTCGAAGAAGATCGCCGACATCACCGGCGTGATCGACGGCATCGCCTTCCAGACCAACATCCTGGCGCTGAACGCCGCGGTG
>NZ_BBYR01000047.1 GCF_001293525.1 Pseudideonella sakaiensis
TCGATCACGCCGATGATCTCGGCGATGCGCGCCGCGCTGGCGTGGATCTCGGCCATGCGCGCCGTCATCTGCTGCGTCGCCTGGCTGCCGCGGGTGGCGATCTCGCCGGAGGCCTGGGCCAGCGAGCGCGCCTCGGCGGTGGCGCGCGCATTGCCGCGCACGCTGTCGGCCAGCCCGGCCATCGCGCTGGCGGTCTGCTCCAGCGCGGCCGCCTGGCGCTCGGTGCGCGCCGACAGGTCGCCATTGCCGCTGGCGATCTCGCGCGACGCGGTGGCCACCCCGTCGACGTTGCCGCGCACCTCGAGGACGATGCCGCGCAGCTTCTTGCGCATGCCGTTCAGCTCGCCGCGCAGCCAGGCGATCTCGTCGCGCCCGGGGGACTCGACCTTGGTCTCCAGGTCGCCCTGCGCGATGCGGATCACCGACTGCACCGTCGGCTCGATGGTCGCGCGCACGCTGCTCGCGATCAGCAGCCCGGCCGCGCTGCCGAACACCAGGCCGCCCAGCGCCAGCGCGGCGATGAGCCGCGCGGCCGGGCCCGCGGGCAGCGACTGCAGCGCCAGCGCGAGCAGCGCCGCACACAGCGCGACCAGCACGCCGAAGCCGACGCCGACCCGGCGCACGAGGCTGTAGCGCCGAACCCACTCCACCATGGCCGTCTCCTTCCACCCGGGAACCGTCTGCGCGGCTGCCGGCCCGATTGCAGAGACCTTCATTCTCGGCCGGTGCCGGCCGATCTGGATGCGGGTTGTTCCGGGCCCTCGAGAAATCGCCGGGACGGGCGCCGGCCGGCCCCGGGGGGGCTCTCAACCGCCGGTGGTGTTCGGGTCGCGCCAGGCGCGCTCGAAGGGCAGCCGCCACGCATGCGGCGCGATCAGCTGGTGCACCGGCTTCGGGCCCCAGGAACCAGGCTCGTACAGGCGCACCGGCGGCGGGTTCTCCAGCAGCGGCACCGACACCTCCCACAGCCGCTCGATGCCCTCGGCGGTGGTGAAGAGGGTGCGGTCGCCGCGCATCGCGTCCAGGATCAGGCGCTCGTAGGCCTCGAGCACCTCGCCGGCCAGGTCGGTGTCCTTCATCGCGAACTGCAGGCTGAGCTTGTCCAGCCGCATGCCGGGGCCCGGGCGCTTGCCGTAGAAGGACAGCGACATCTTGGTGGCGTCGGCCAGGTCGAAGGTCAGGTGGTCGGGGCCCTGCGCGCCGACGCCCGAGCCGGGCGGGAACATGCTCTTCGGCGGCTCGCGGAAGGCGATCGAGATGATGCGCTGGCCCTCGGCCATGCGCTTGCCGGTGCGCAGGTAGAAGGGCACGCCGGCCCAGCGCCAGTTGTCGATGTGGCAGCGCAGCGCGATGAAGGTCTCGGTGTCGGAGTCCGGGTCGACCCCCTCCTCGCGCCGGTAGCCGCTGTACTGGCCGCGCACCACGTCGCCCGGCTGGATCGGCAGCATGCTGCGGAAGACCTTGTTCTTCTCCTCGCCGATCGGCTGCGGGTCGAGCGAGGTGGGCGGCTCCATCGCCATGAAGCCGAGGATCTGGAACAGGTGGGTGACCACCATGTCGCGGTAGGCGCCGGTCTGCTCGTAGAAGCCGGCGCGCTTGCCCAGGCCCAGCGTCTCCGGCACGTCGATCTGCACGTGGTCGATGAAGTTGCGGTTCCAGATCGGCTCGAACAGGCCGTTGGCGAAGCGGAAGGCGAGGATGTTCTGCGCCGGCTCCTTGCCGAGGAAGTGGTCGATGCGGAAGATCTGCGCTTCCTCGAAGACCTCGTGCAGGCGCTGGTTCAGCGAGCGGGCGCTGGCCAGATCGGTGCCGAAGGGCTTCTCCATCACGATGCGCGCGCCGTCCACCAGCCCGGCCTCGCGCAGCAGGT
This sequence comes from Pseudideonella sakaiensis, assembly GCF_001293525.1. GTDB lineage: Bacteria > Pseudomonadota > Gammaproteobacteria > Burkholderiales > Burkholderiaceae_C > Ideonella_A > Ideonella_A sakaiensis. Next base: position 1,871 of record NZ_BBYR01000047.1, read on the forward strand.
GCACCGCCGGCAGCGCCGCGTTCGGCGGCACGCTGAGGTAGTGCAGCCGGCGGCTCTCGCGGCCGATGGCCTGCTCCGCGCGCTCGACGGCGGCGCGCAGCGCGGGCGCGCCGGCCGACAGCGGCACGTAGTCCAGGCCGGCGGCGAAGGCCTGCCAGTCGGCCTCGGACACCTTGCGCGCGGAGAAGTCGCCCAGCGCCTGGCGCGCGATCGCGCGGAAGCCATCGGCGTCCAGGTCGTCCAGCGACACGCCGATCACGCGACAGCCGGGGATGAAGCCGGACGACGCGAGGTGGTAGAGGCCGGAGATCAGCTTGCGCCGCGCCAGGTCCCCGGTGGCGCCGAACAGCACCACGACCTGCGGATAGCGGGGGCCGACGCCGGGGGGGATCTTTGCCATCGGGGGTGTCCTGGGGAGGGGCCGGGGGAATCGAAGCAAGCGGCGGGCCACGGCGCGCGGCCGGGCCGGCCGCCGTCAGAGCTCGTCGAAGGGCCGCGCCTCGGCCACGGCCGCCGGCGCCTCGATCGCGAAGCGGTCCCGCGTCGTGACGTAGTAGCTGGCGCCGAAGCGGCCGACCGGGTGGTAGTCCTGCAGGCGCACGCGCCAGGCCTGCTCGTCCACCAGCCCGTCGCGCACCGCCAGCCAGCGCACGCGGCCGATGAAGACGTAGCGGCTCGGCGTCTCCATCGTCTCGTGCAGCACGCACTCGAAGGCCACCGGCGCCTCGGCGATGCGCGGCGGCGCGACGCTGCGCGACGGGCAGGCGCTCAGCCCGGTGTGCGCGAGCTCGCTGACCTGCGGCGGCAGCGCCTCGCCGCAGGCGTGCATCTGCGCGCTCATCGCCTCGTCGGTCAGGTGCACCACGAACTCGCCGCTGCGCAGGATGTTGGCCGCCGTGTCCTTCAGCCGACCGTCGTGCAGGCGGTTGATGCTGACGAAGACGATCGGCGGGTCCTCGCCGACCATGTTGAACATGCTGAACGGGGCCGCGTTCACGGTGCCGTCGGCGCCGAGCGTGGTGATCAGCGCGATCGGCCGCGGCACGATCAGGCTGGCCATCAGCTTGTAGCGCTCGTAGGCGCCGAGGGTCTCGAAGTCGATGTCCATGCGGGATTCTCGCCGCCGTCGGCGACGTGCCCGGTGCGCTGCGGTCCTGCCCGCGTCAGGGGGAGGCGCGCGGGGCCGCCGCCGACGCGACCGACGCGGCCGGCGCGACCACCGGCGCGGCCTGCGGCAGCTCGGGCGCTGCCGCGTCGGGCAGCCCCCAGCGCCACGCGGCGAGGCCGAGCGCGAGGGCCACGCCGGCCGGCACCAGCGCCCAGCCCCACCGGCGCCGGGGCGCCCCGGGCTCGGCCAGCAGCCGGCGTGCATGCTGCGGCAGCACCGCGCGCTGCGACAGCGAGCCGCCCAGCCGCACGTCCACCCGCATCCGGCCGTTGATGGCCCAGCCGCTGGCGTCCAGCAGCGGGCCGAGGCTGCGCTGGCGCAGCTTCAGCCAGGCGATCAGCATGCTGGGGCCGGAGATCGCCAGCACGATGCCGCCGAGCGCCAGCGGGATCCACCAGCCCAGCTCGACGAAGGTGCCGAACACGCCCACCAGCACCGCGCTCAGGCTGCCGAGCGCGACGCCGAGCGCGGCCACCGTGCCGACGTCGATGCGCGAGCGCAGCGCGGTCGGCGCCGCCGCGCCGCCCGCGGCCGGCGCCTTGCCGACCGCCGCGACACGCCCCGCCAGCGCCGACATGCCGGCGCTCTGCACGCCCTCGCTCGCCGCGGCGCGCTTGGCCACCTGCTCCTCCACCATGCGCAGGAACTTCTTGTACGGCGACCAGAAGGCCTGCAGGATGCTGGTCGGGTTCTCGATCACCTTGGTGACGGTAGCATCCCAATCCAGGCCCTGGCGGTCGTAGAAGACGCCGTTGCGGCCGGCGAACAGGAAGTCGGTGTCGCCCGCGGTGACGGCCGACACCACGTGCATCGTGCGGCCGGCGCGCCGGCATTCGCAGTAGACGAGGCAGGCCTTGGCGAGGCCGGCCACCAGCGCATGCCGCGCCGGGTCGGCGACGCGCACGCTCAGCTCGCAGCTGCGGCCGTCGAGGTAGAGCGTGCCGGCCTGGAAGATCGCGCCCTCGCGCCGGTAGAAGGCCGCGAAGGACACCATGTTGCGCAGCAGCGTGAGCAGGTCGCGCTGCAGCCGCACCAGCTTCTCGAGGTCGTCGATCAGCGCATGCCGGCGGCCGACAAGCTCGGCCTCGTCGAGCCGGGCCGCCAGCCGTTCGCGCAGGGCCGGCTCATCGAACGGGGCGAGGCGCGCGCCGTCCCAGCCGGCCAGCACGCCCTCCGGCCGGGCCGCCAGCCAGCGCCGGGCCTCGTCGAGCCGCACGCCCAGGCGCTGCCAGTCGTCCTCGCGCAGTTCGCGCGGGGCAGGCGCGCCCGGGGCGGCCAGCAGCGGGCCCACCACCTGCTCGCGCAGCGTCGCCAGCGCCGCGGCCCACGCCGGGTTGACGCCTTCGACCAGCGGCAGCGGCCGGCCGGGCGCGACCGGCGCCAGCGGCAGCGCGGCCAGCGCAGGCGCGTCCGCGGACAGCGGCCCGGCCGCCGCCAGCGCGGCATAGTCGTCGAGCGAGGGATTCATCGCGGCGACCGCGCGCGCGTCGTAGCCGCCGATGCGCGCACGCGTGAAGTAGTCGTCCACCTTGGCGCGCACCGCCTGCCAGGCGGCCAGCGCATCGACCGTGCGCTCGCCGAGCGGCACGCGGGCCGACGCCCCGTCGGCCTCGGCGCGCCACGCGCGCACCGCGGCGGCCTCGGCGAAGAAGGCGTCGGCCGCCGCGCGGTCGATCGGGGCGTGCTCCGGATCGGTGGCGGGCGCGGCGCCCGCTGGCGCCGACGGCGGCGCATCGGCGCCGGTGCGCGGCGGCTGCGCCGCCGACCGGGCGGCGATGGCGGCCACCAGGTCGGCCAGCGCCGCGTCGTCGTCGCTCTCGCGCAGCGCCGCGGCCGTCAGCGCGGCGGCACCGGGGGGCAGCAGGCCCGCGCGCGGATCCAGGTCGGCCAGCGTGACCGCGTCGTCGTCGGGACGGCCCCGTGCGACCAGCACCTCCCGCGCGAGCGCCTGCAGCGCCGCGCCTTCCGCGTCGTCGACCAGCGACGCGAGCCGCAGCCGGTCGCCGCCGCGCACCAGGTCGTCGGGATCGCGCAGACGGGCGCAGGCCCAGCGCGTCGCCGCCACCACCTCGGGCGCACGCAGGCGCCCATCGTGGTCGGCGTCGATCAGCGTGAGCGTGCGGGCATCGATCTCCAGGCCCTGGGTCGGGCACGCCAGCGCGACCCACAGCTTCTGGTCCAGCTCATGCAGGTGGGCCAGGTCCGCGCCGCTGCGCAGCACCACCTGGTCGACCCCACCCGCCCTGAAAAACGTCCATGCATGCGCCATCCGGCCTCGAGCTCCCTCGCGTCGTCGTCGTTGTCTGCCCCGGCCGCAGCGCATGCCGGCGGCCTCGGGAGGGTGCGACCCCGCGCGGGCGAGGGAGGTTCACGGAAGACGCCGCGCGGAGGTGTCGGACGAGACGCCGACCGCGCGGCCACGCGGAAGGGTCAGATGAAGGGCACGCCGTAGTAGCCGTTCACGCTGCGGCCGTAGTCGGTCGTGAAGTCCGGGCGCGCGTCCTGCGCGAAGCGCGGCGCGCCCTGCAGGCGGTCCTTGTCCAGCGGCACGACGTAGCCTTCCTTGTCGACGTCGTAGTTCAGCATGTCCCAGGGCAGCGGATAGCGGTCGGTGCCCATGCCGAGGAAGCCGCCGAACTCCATCACCGCGTAGCGGACCCGGCCGCTGCGCTTGTCGATCATCAGCTCCTCGATCGAGCCCAGCTTCTCGCCGGCCTCGTTGTAGACCTTGGTGCCCTCGACGCGGTCGGAGGAGATCACGTCGCTGGTCAGGGTGGCGGTATTCATCGGGGGTCTCCTTGATTCAAAGGGTGGGAGGGAAAGACTGCCCGCCCTTTATCCCGCCAGGCCCCGGCCGGGGCGGTCGGCCATCCCCGCCGCTGGCCGTAGGACGGCACGCCGGGCCCGGTCGGGGGCCCGCGCCGGCGCACCCGCCTCCGGTGCGCCGGACCCGCCGCTCGGTTGGCTCGGCTGCCCTACAGTGCGGCACATGACGACCCCTTCCCCGATGACGATCGCCGTGATGGGCGCCGGCGCGGTCGGCGCCTACCACGGCGCGCTGCTCGCGCGCGCCGGCCACGCGGTGACGCTGATCGGCCGGCCCGCCCACGTGGACGCGGTGCGCGCGCACGGGCTGCGCCTGCAGACCGCGACGCTGGACGTGCAGGTGCCGCTGGCGGCCAGCACCTCGCCCGAGGCCGCGCGCGGCGCCGGCCTGGTGCTGGTGTGCGTGAAGTCCGGCGACACCGAGGCCGCGGCCGACGCGCTGCGCCCCCACCTCGGCGCCGACACGCTGGTGCTCAGCCTGCAGAACGGCGTCGACAACGCGGCGCGCCTGCGCGCGCGGCTGGCCCAGCCGGTCGGCGCGGCGGTGGTCTACGTGGCCACCGAGATGGCGGGCCCGGGCCACGTGCGCCACCACGGCCGCGGCGAGCTGCTGATCGAGCCGGCGCCCGGGGCCGCGGCGGTGGCTGCGATCTTCACCGCCGCCGGCATCCCGACGACCGTCAGCGAGGACGTGCAGGCCGCGCTCTGGTCCAAGCTGACGCTGAACTGCGCCTACAACGCGCTGTCGGCGCTGGCGCGCCAGCCCTATGGCCGGCTGGTGCAGGCGCCCGGCGTCGCGGCCGTGATGCGCGACGTGGTCGCGGAATGCCGCGCGGTGGCTGCCGCCGAAGGCGTGCGCCTGCCGGCCGAACTCGACGCGAGCGTGGCCGGCCTCGCGGCCACCATGCCCGGCCAGTTCTCCTCCACCGCGCAGGACCTGATGCGCGGCCGGCGCAGCGAGATCGACCACCTGAACGGCCTGGTGGTGCGGCGCGGCGAGGCGCACGGCGTGCCGACGCCGGCGAACCGGGTGCTGCACACGCTGGTGCGGCTGGTGGAGGACGCGGCGGGCTGACAGCGCAGCGGCCCGATCGGCGGACGCCGGGACCCGGGCGACGGCCCCGGCGCGCCGGGCCCGGGCCGCGTGCCGTCAGCCCGCGGCCAGCAGCGCCTCGAGGTCCTCCGCGACGGCGAGCGCGAGCGCGTCGGCGCCGGGCGGCGTGACCACCTGCAGGCCGAGCGGCGCGCCCTCCGCCGTCGCCAGGCCGGGCACGTTCACGCAGGGCGTGCCGAGCAGGGTCCAGACGCGGTTCAGCGTCGACGGGCCGGTGCTGCGCGCCGACAGCGGCGGCGCAGCGTCCGGCGCGCTCGGCATCAGCAGCGCGTCCACGCCATCGAAGGCGGCGAGCGCGGCCGGGCGCTCGGCGGCCAGGCGCTGCCAGGCCGCCGCATAGGCCGCGGCGTCGATGCCGGCGGCCTCGTCGAGGTAGCCGCGCAGCGTCGCGGACATCGCGTCGCCGCGGGCGGCGCGCAGCGGCCCGAGGCAGGCGCTGGCCTCGCGGCCCTGGATCGCGGCATGCACCTCGAACAGCGCCGGCGCCCACGCGCCGAGCCGCGTCGGCGTCACCGCGTGGCCCGCGGCGGCGAGCCGTGCGGCGGCCTTGCCGAGCGCGTCCTGCATCGCCGCCGAGGCCTCGTCCCACGGCCGCCCGTCGACGACGGCGATGCGCCAGGGGCGGCTCGGGTCGGTCCGCGCCCAGCGGCGGCCCGTGAGGGCCTCCAGCAGCCGGCGCGCGCCGTCGACGCGCGCCGCGAACACGCCGACGGTGTCCAGCGACCACGAGAAGCAGGCCGTGCCGGCGGTGGGCAGCAGCCCGAGGCTGGGCTTCATGCCGACCACGCCGCAGTAGGCCGCCGGCCGCACCACCGAGCCGCCCGTCTGCGTGCCCAGCGCGAAGGGCACCAGGCCGGCCGCGACCGCCGCGGCCGAGCCGCTCGACGAACCGCCGGGCGTGCGCCCGGGCGCGCGCGGGTTGCCGGTCGGCGAGGGCTCGAGGAAGGCCATCTCGGTGGTGGCGCTCTTGCCGACCACCACGCCGCCCGCCTGGCGCAGCGCCGCCACCACCGCCGCATCCGCCGCGGGCCGGTGGCCGGCGCGCAGCGGGCTGCCGCAGCCGGTGGGCAGGCCGGCCACGTCGATGATGTCCTTCACCGCCACCGGCAGGCCGTGCAGCGGCCCGCGCGCGGCCGCGGCGCGGGCCTCGGCCGCCAGCGCCGCGGGCTCGGGCCAGGCCGCGAAGGCCTGCAGCCCGGCCGCGTCGGCCACGAGGCGTTCGCGCACGCCGAGCGCGAGCGCGGCGGTGTCGAGGCGGCCCTCGGCGAGGGCCGCGATGGTGGCGGCCAGCGCGTCGGGCGCGAGCGCGGCGTCGAGCGCCGGCGCCGAGAGTGGCTGCGGCGCGTCGGACGGGGCGGCGGGGAGCAGGGGGGATGGATCGGTCGGCATCGCGCGATGCTAGGCGAGACGGCTGCGCCGGCGCGGCGGAAAGCAAGCCGGGCGGCACGGCGGGGCGCGCGTGGGCCCGCGAGCGCCGGGAGTACCGGGAGTGCTGGGAGCGCCAGGAGCGCCGGGGCGCCTGGGCGCCGTCAGACCACCAGCGCCCGCTTCAGGATCTTGCCGTTGGCCGTCATCGGCAGCGCCGCGAGCACGGTCACCGTGGCCGGGCGCTTGTAGGGCGCGAGCTGCTCCTGCAGGTGGGCGGCGAGCGCGCCGCGGTCCAGCGCGGCGCCGGGCCGCAGTTCGACGAAGGCCAGCACCTCCTCGTTGCCGTCGCCGGCGTCGCGGCCCACGACGGCGGAGCGGGCGATCGCCGGGAAGGCGTTCAGCACCGCCTCGACCTCGGCCGGGTAGACGTTGAAGCCGGAGCGGATGATCAGCTCCTTCAGCCGGCCGACGACGAACAGCGCGCCGTCGGGCCGCAGCTCGCCGAGGTCGCCGCTGGCGTACCAGCCCCCGCGCATCACCGCCGCGGTGGCCTCCGGGTCGCGGAAGTAGCCGGGCGTGAGGCCGGCGCCACGCAGCCAGATCTCGCCGCGCTCGCCGGCCGGCCGGTCAAGGCCGGTGGCCGGGTCGACGATGCGCAGTTCGGCGCCGTCGACGCGGTAGCCGGCGGAGGTGTCGCGGCGCCACTCGCCGCGCCGCGTCAGGTGCACCGAGCCGGCGTACTCCGACAGCCCGTAGCCGTGGTGCAGCGGCTGCCTGAAGGCCGCCTCGACGCGCGCCTTCAGCGCGGCGTCCAGCGGCCCAGCGCCGGTGTAGAGGTAGCGCAGCGACGGCGCGGCCACCTGCGCCCGCCCCTCGCGGTCGAGGTGGGCGAGCAGGCGCGCATACAGCGCCGGCGGGCCCTGCAGCTGGGTCACGCCCTCGCGGGCCAGCGCCTCGAGCAGGTCGGCCGGGTCGAAGCCGGCGCGCATCACCAGCGCGGCGCCGGCGTGCAGCGAAGCCATCAGCACCGTGCCCAGGCCGAAGATGTGGGTCATCGGCAGGCAGGCATAGGAGCGGTCGTCGGCGCCCAGCGCGCGCGAGGCCGCGGAGACCCGCGCGAAGTGCAGCACGCCCGCATGCGTCATCAGCACGCCCTTGGGCACGCCGGTGGTGCCGGAAGTGAAAATGATCGCGGCCACCGTGTCGGCCAGCGGCCCGGTCTCCGCCTGCGCCTGCGCACGCGGCGCGCTGCGCTCGAGCCCGGCCACGGCCGACGGGCGGGCGCCATGCCGCTGCGCATGCGCGCGCGCCGCCTCCGACACCGCACTCGTGAAGTAGGCGACGCGGGCATCGGCCTTGGCCAGGAAAGCCGCGATCTCGCCCGGTGCCATGCGCGCGTTGACGCCGCAGGACCACGCGCCGACGCGGCTGCAGGCGACGATCAGCGCGACGTGCTCGGGCGCGTTCTCCGCGACGATCAGCACCCGGTCGCCGCGACCGACGCCGTCGCCGCGCAGCTCCGCCTCCAGCGCATCGGTCATCGCGCCGAGCGCGGCGAAGTCCAGCGTGCGCGAGGCCGCCGGGGCGCCGTCCTCGCCCGGCCCGGCCGGCAGGTGCACGAAGACCCGCGACGGCGCCTCGCGCACCCAGCGGTCGAATGCCTCGTGCAGGCGCTGTGCGGGCGCCTGGTCGGATGGGCCCGGCGCGACGAATTGACGACCTTCGTGCTCCGCACTCCGGCATTCGCCCTTGGAGCGGCCCGGCGCGCTCATTCGATCTCGATCCCCTTGGTGACCGTGGCCCACATCGCGCGCTCCTTCTGCGCCCGCTCGGCCACCAGGCGCGGCGCGCCCGTCCACAGCTCGTAGCCCAGTTCCTCCAGCCGCGCCTTCAGGTCCGGCTGGGCCAGCGCGCGCGTGATCGCGTCGTTCAGCCGCGCCACGGTGGCCGCCGGCGTGGCGGGCGCCGCGTAGACCGCATACCAGCCGCCGACCTCGAAGCCCGGCAGGCCGGCCTCCTCCATCGTCGGCACCTCCGGCAGCGAGGGGTTGCGGCGCGGCGAGGTGACCGCGATCGCGCGCACCTTGCCGGACTGGATGAACTGGCGCGCGCCGCCGACGATGTCGAACATCATCGTCAGCTGGCCGCCGATCACGTCGGTCATCGCCGGCGCATTGCCCTTGTAGGGCACGTGCGTCAGCCGGACCTTGCTCTGCAGCGCGAACAGCTCGGCGCTCAGGTGGTTCGAGCCGCCGATGCCGGCCGAGCCGTAGGTCAGCGCGCCAGGGTGGCTGCGCGCGTGCTCGGTCAGCTCCTTCAGCGTGCGGTACGGCAGCTCCCGGTTGACCACCAGCACGTTGTAGTAGCTCAGCACCGGCGCCACCGGCACCAGGTCGCGCGCCGGGTCGAAGGGCATGCGCTTCATCACGTGCGGGCTGATCGTCACCGTCGGGCTGGCGGCGAACCACAGCAGCGTGCCGTCCGCCGGCCCCTTCGCGACCAGGTCGCCGGCCAGCGTCGCATTTGCGCCCGGCTTGTTCTCCACCACCACCGCCTGGCCCAGCTCGCGCGCCAGCGCCGGCGCCACCAGGCGCGCGCCCGCATCGACCGGGCCACCCGCGGCATAGCCGACGACCAGCCGCACGGCAGCGCCCGCGGGCTGGGCCGGCGCCGCAGCGCTCATCACCGCGCCGAGCGCGAACACCAGGGCGGACCGGCGCCCGGGGAGCTGTCGAGCCATGCTGTCTCCATCGCCCGGCGATCGCAGGCGTGGCGAGAGCTTCGCCGCTGCGGCCCGGCGCGGCCATCTCGAAATCCGAAAGGGCGGGTTAACCCGCCCGGCCGGCCGGCGCTACGCCAGCGCGCGCGTGATCGCGTCGAAGTCCGCGTTCTTCAGCGCCGGCGGGTCGGCCTGGCCGACGCCGGGGAAGAACTCCGTCACGCGCAGCACGGCCGCGTCCTGCTTCGGTGCGCCACCCTTGCTGTAGATGATGGTGACGTTCTGCTGCAGGTAGAAGTGCCAGACGGTGCCTTCGCGCAGGCCGAAGACGCAGCCCCAGGGCGAGACGGCCAGCACGTCGATGCCGTAGAGCTTCTTGTTCTTGCGGATGAACTTCTCGAGCGCGGCCGCGTTCACCGTGGTGCCGGTGGCCTTGTCGTTGACGTAGTGGTTCAGGTTGACTTCGGCCAGGTTCGGCTTGTACTGGCCCGACCAGGTGGTGCCGCCGGGGCCGGTGTTCATGCCGCCCATCGCGCGGCGCCAGAAGTCGGCCGAGTTGCCCGCCAGCTGGCCGGACTTGATCGCCGCCTTGTTGAACACGCCCTTCACGTTGCCGCTGTCGAACAGCTTGCCGTCGATGCCGGCGTGGTAGACGCTCGGGTGCTGCACGTGGCCGCGCACGAAGACGGAGCAGCCCGACAGCGCCGCGGTGAAGAACAGCCCCGGGTTCGGGAAGTCCACGTTCGCGGCGTCCTTCAGCATGCCGTTCAGCGCATCGATCTTCAGCGTGACGATGTGGCGCGACTGCCAGGGCAGCCACCAGCAGCCCGGCTTGACCAGCCGGTCGCCCGAGGAGACGCCGTCGGCCATCTCGGCCTCGAACGTGAGGGCGCCCTTCTTGGCCACGTCGTTCGAGACGCTGAGCGTGAGGTAGGCCACGCGCTTGCCGGCCGGCAGCACCTTCAGCTTGGTCCAGTCGGTGTTGGCATCGCCGGTCAGCGCCGGCGCGCCGGTGGCCGTGTTCGGCGGCGTCACCGCCACCTGCGACAGGAGCTTCAGCCGGGCCGCGGCGCTGCCGCCGGCCAGGATGACGCGCATCGCATTGATCTCGGCGGCGCTGAACTGCGGCATGGCGGTCTCCTCACGCATCGACGGTGACGCGGGGCGCAGCTTAGTCCCCGCCGGGGGCCTGCCGCCAGGACTTTCTTCACGGCGCAGGACCCTCACGGCCGACGCATGACCCTGCCTGCGAAATACCCGCGGGCGGCGCCGCAAAGGGCGTACGATGCCTTGGCGTACTTCCACCTTTTCCGGTCCCTGTGCTCGTCCCGGCCTCCGGCCGGTCGCGTCGGTCCCTTCGAAGATCTTTTGGCGCGTAGACGCTCGGCGCACTCCTGCGTCACGCCCCCCACCGACCTCGAAAGGCATCCGACATGAGCACCCAGACCGGCACCGTGAAATGGTTCAACGAAGGCAAGGGCTACGGCTTCATCGCCCCCGACGACGGCGGCAAGGACCTGTTCGCCCATTTCAAGGAGATCCAGGGCACCGGCTTCAAGACGCTGACCGAGAACCAGCGCGTGCAGTTCGAGGTCGGCCAGGGCCAGAAGGGCCCGCAGGCGACGCGGATCCAGGCGATCGCCTGAGCCCGCCCGGACCGGCAGCCCGGTGCGCGCGGCGCGTCGGGGCTTCCGGCACACGGCATGACGGCAGGCCTGCCGCGAACGACGCGGCAGGCCTGCAAAGCGAAGCGCGGCCCGGCCGCGCTTTTTCATTGGCAAGACAGGGGAGCCGCATGAAGAACCTGCAGGATGTCACCGAGCGGATCTGCGAACTCAAGGGCAGCCTGATCGCCCTCGACGCCTTCCTCCCCGCACTGGTCGAGACACTGCCCAGCGCCGCCCTGACCCGGCTCCTGCAATCCTTCGACGCCCACGCCGAAGCGGCCCGCACCGTGATCCTGCACGCCGACATTTCCGAACTGGTGCTCGCCGCCTTCGAGCGCGACGTGGCGCGCAACCGGGCCCTGCTGTCGGCAGCGGCCGAGGCGCCGGCGGCCTTGGGCGTGCCGGGCTAGCTCGCTTGGCGTGCACGCGGCACGCGCCGCGCCCACGCCGGGTCAGACCGCCGATCGCCCGGGTCGGCCGGACGCCGGCCGACCCGGCCCGCCGCGCTGCTGCTCGCGCAGCATGAACAGATACAACCCCTCCACCTTCTCGCGCGCCCAGGGCGTGCGGCGCAGGAACTTCAGGCTCGACGACACGCTCGGCTCGTGGCTGAAACAGCGCAGCGGGATGCGCTCGGCCAGGCCGTCCCAGCCGTAGCGGGCCTGCAGCGCCTCGAGCAGGGCCTGCAGCGTCAGGCCGTGCAGGGGGTTGCGGGGCTGGGGGGTGGGGGCGCCTGGGGCGGGCGCTCGATCGGGCATGGGCGGGCGAATGACGTGAAGGTGGGCAGGGGCCCCGTCGGCGGTCAGGACTGGACGGACCGAGGGATTGTCGCGCCCTGCCCCGGAGGCGCTGCCGACCTTGCTGGGCCGGGCGGCGGCCGACGCCCTGCTGCACTGGCAGCAGGCCCGGCCCCAGCCGCCCCTCAGCCCCTCAACGCCGCCGCATGGTGCGCCACGTGCTCGCCGAGGAAGCTCGCGATGAAGTAGTAGCTGTGGTCATAGCCGGGTTGGCGGCGCAGGGTCAGCGGGTGGCCGGTGGCGGCGCAGGCGGCTTCGAGGAGGTCCGGGCGCAGTTCGCGGGCGAGGAATTCGTCGGCCTCGCCCTGGTCGACCAGCAGCGGCAGGCGCTCGCGGGCGGTCTTCAGCAGTTCGACGGCGTCCCACTCGGCCCAGGCGGCGGGGTCGGGCCCGAGGTAGGCGGCGAGGGCCTTGCGGCCCCAGGGGACCTGGCTGGGCGCGACGATGGGCGAGAAGGCGGAGACGCTGCGGTAGCGGCCGGGGTGGCGCAGCGCGGTGACGAGCGCGCCGTGGCCGCCCATGGAGTGGCCGCTGACGGCGCGCCGGTCGGTGGCGGGGAAGCGGGCCTCGACGAGGGCGGGGAGTTCCTCGGCGACGTGGTCCTGCATGCGGTAGTGCGGGGCCCAGGGCGCCTGGGTGGCGTTGACGTAGAAGCCGGCGCCCTGGCCGAGGTCGTAGGCCGGGTCGTCGGCCACGCCGTCGCCGCGCGGGCTGGTGTCGGGCGCGACGACGATCAGGCCGTGCTGCGCCGCATGCGCCTGCACGTTCGCCTTGGTGATGAAGTTCTGCTCGGTGCAGGTGAGGCCGGACAGCCAGTAGAGCACCGGGCAGCGGTCGCCGCGCAGCGCGGCGGGCGGCAGGTAGACGCCGAAGCGGGCCGTCGCGCCGAGCGCGTCGGAATGGAAGCGCCAGACCTCCTGGCTGCCGCCGAAGCTGGCGTGCTGCTCGATGCGTTCCATCGCCGGCCCCGCGTCAGTAGTGCACGACGCTGCGGATCGACTTGCCTTCGTGCATCAGCTCGAAGGCCTCGTTGATCTCCGGCAGCGGCATGGTGTGGGTGACGAAGGGCTCGAGGCGGATCCGGCCGGCCATCGCGTCCTCGACCATGCCGGGCAGCTGCGAGCGGCCCTTGACGCCGCCGAAGGCGGTGCCGAGCCAGCGCCGGCCGGTGACGAGCTGGAACGGGCGGGTGGAGATCTCCTGGCCGGCGCCGGCCACGCCGATGATCACCGACTGGCCCCAGCCGCGGTGTGCGCACTCGAGCGCGGCCCGCATCACGTTCACGTTGCCGATGCACTCGAAGGAGTGGTCCACGCCCCAGCCGGTCATCTCGACGATCACCTGCTGGATCGGCTTGTCGTGGTCCTTCGGGTTGACGCAGTCGGTGGCGCCGAAGACGCGCGCCAGCTCGAACTTCGAGGGGTTGGTGTCGACCGCGATGATGCGGCCGGCCTTCGCGAGCTGGGCGCCCTGGATCACCGCCAGGCCGATGCCGCCGAGGCCGAACACGGCCACCGAGTCGCCCTCCTGGACCTTGGCGGTGTTCTTCACCGCGCCCAGGCCGGTGGTCACGCCGCAGCCGAGCAGGCAGACCTGCTCGGGGTTGGCCTCGGGGTGGATCTTCGCGAGCGAGACCTCGGCCACCACGGTGTACTCGCTGAAGGTCGAGCAGCCCATGTAGTGGTAGAGCGGCCGGCCCTCGTAGGAGAAGCGGGTGCTGCCGTCGGGCATCACGCCCTTGCCCTGCGTGGCGCGCACCGACACGCAGAGGTTGGTCTTGCCGGAGCGGCAGAACAGGCACTCGCCGCACTCGGCGGTGTAGAGCGGGATCACGTGGTCGCCCGGCGCGACGCTGGTGACGCCCTCGCCCACCTCGACCACCACGCCGGCCCCCTCGTGGCCGAGCACGACCGGGAACAGGCCCTCCGGATCGTCGCCGGACAGCGTGAAGGCATCGGTGTGGCAGACGCCGGTGTGCGTGATGCGCACCAGCACCTCGCCCTTCCTCGGCGGCTCGACGTCGATCTCGACGACCTGCAGCGGTTGACCGGGACCGAAGGCGACGGCGGCGCGGGATTTCATGCAAGGGCTCCTGGAGAGGTTGGACGGCGTGGGGCCGGCCGGACGGTCCCGGCCCCTTGCCGCCGATGTTCGCACAGGCGCCGCGGGAGGCCGGGGGCCGCAAGCCGGGCGCCGGCCCGCGGCCCCGCAGCGTGACCGCCCGGCAGGCCGCTGCAGGCGGTCACACCCCGGCGCGGGACACGCAGAGCGCGCGGCAGGCGGCGAGGTCGGGCTCAACCCCGAGCCCCGGCGCGTCCCCGAGCGCAAGCTCGCCGCCCGCCAGCGCCTGCAGCGGCGGTGCGAGCAGGCTGCGCAGCGGGTTCTCGTTCGAGTCGACCTCGAGCAGGCCGTCCGGCCGGCCCAGCGCGGCCAGCAGGTGGGCCGAGGCGAGCAGGCCGACGCCGGCGCCGAGGTAGTGGGGGCACCAGCGCAGGCCGGCCGCGTGGATGCGCGCGACCAGCGGACGCAGGCCCGACAGCCCGCCCCACTTCGCGAGGTCGGGCTGCACCACGGCGACCGCGCGGCTGGCGATCAGCGCCTCGTAGGCGGCCTCGCCGATGCAGTTCTCACCCGCCGCCAGCGGCACCGGCGAGGCGGCGGCGAGCTGGCGCCACTCCTCGGCCGGCCGATCGGCGCGCAGCGGCTCCTCGAGCCAGGCCAGGCCGGCGCCCCCGAGGGCCTCGGCCATCGAGACGGCTTCCGGCAGGTCCCAGGCCTGGTTGGCGTCGACCATCAGCGCGGCCTGCGGGCCGGCCGCAGCGCGCAGCTCGGCCACGTTGGCGCGGTCGCGCGCCGCGCCGAAGCCGACCTTCAGCTTGAAGCGGGTGTGGCCCTGGGCCTGCAGGGCCTCGACGGCGCGGCCGGGCCGGTCGGGGTTGATGCCGCTGGCATAGGCGGCCACCCGGTCGGAGTCGCCGCCCAGCCAGCGCCACAGCGGCAGGCCGGCGCGCCGCGCGGCCAGGTCGTGCAGCGCGGTGTCGACCCCGGCGATGGCCTGCGCGACCGGGCCCGGCTCACCGGTCTGCAGCACCAGCACGGCGGTGCGCCGCGTCAGCAGCTCGAAGGCCCGGGCCGGGTGGTCGAGGTCCGCGCCGACCAGCAGCGGCGCCAGCAGGGTCTCCACCAGCCGGGCGCGGTGCTCCGCGCCGCAGGCCGGGAAGTTGCACCAGGCCTCGCCCCAGCCGAAGGCGCCGTCCTCGTCCTCGACGCGCACCAGCACCGCCGGGCGGTCGAGCATGGTGCCGAAGGAGGTGCGCACCGGCTCCTGCACCGGCCAGCGCAGCACGTGCGCGTCGACGCGCGCGATGCGCCGGGGCAGCGCCGCCGGCCGATCGGCCGGCGCCGCGCTCGATGGGGTGTTTCCCCGATCCGTGGTGTTCATTCGTCCGGGTTATAACCATAGAAATGAAGTGATGGTCGATAGTACGTTCATCTGATTAGAGTCCGCAACCGTGGATCACCCCGCCTCCCCGTCCGTCCCGCCGATCCTGCGCCGCGCCGCGCCGCGCAGATCGCCGCGCCCTGGCTGCTGCTGCTGGCGCTGTGGTACCTGGTCCGCGCCAGCGGCCTGGTCAACCCGGCGCTGGTGCCGGCGCCACACGCGGTCGCGGCCAAGTTCGTCGAACTGGCGCAGGACCGCCTGGGGCTGGACGTCTGGATGTCCACGCAGCGCGTCTTCCTCGGGGTCTTCCTCGGCGTGCTGGTGGCCGTGCCCGTCGGCTTCGCGATCGGCTGGTACCGCGGCGTGCGCCGCTTCGTCGACCCGCTGATCAACTTCTTCCGCGCGCTGCCGCCGATCGCGCTGATCCCGCTGGTGATCGTCTACTTCGGCATCGGCGAGGCCGCGAAGACGGTGATCCTGTTCTACGCCGCCTTCTTCGCCGGGGTGATCGTGATGGTCGAGGGCATCGGCCAGATCAGCCCGATCTACGTGCGGGTCGCGCGCACCCTGGGCGCGAGCGACCGCGAGATCTTCCTGCGCGTGATCGTGCCGCTGACGGTGCCGCACACGCTGACGGCGGTGCGGGTGGCGCTCGGCGTGGCCTGGGCGACGCTGGTGGCCAGCGAGCTGATCGCGGCCCAGCAGGGCCTGGGCGCGCTGATCCAGAACGCCTCGTCCTTCTTCCAGCTCGACACCATCTACGTCGGGATCATCTGCATCGGCAGCATCGCGCTGGCGATGGACCTGGCGCTGCGCGCGGCCACGCGCCGGCTGGTGGCCTGGCAGGACCGCCTGGCATGACCGCGGCCGTCCCTCCTCCTCCCGCCCCCGGTGCCCCGATGACGCGCATCCGCTTCGACCACGTCGGGATGGACTTCCCGACCGCCGCCGGCCCGATGACGGTGGTCGACGACGTGACGCTGGACATCGCCCAGGGCGAGTTCGTCTCGGTCATCGGCCCCTCGGGCTGCGGCAAGACCACGCTGATGAACCTGGTGGGCGGCTTCGGCCGGCCCACGCGCGGCCAGGTGCTGCTCGACGGCCGGCCGGTGACCGGCCCCGGGCCCGACCGCGGCGTGATCTTCCAGGAGTACGGCGTCTTCCCCTGGCTGACGGTGCGGCAGAACATCGCCTTCGGCCTGCGGCTGGCAGCGAACCGCCAGCGCAGCGCCACGCCCGCCGAACGCGACGCCATCGTCGAGCGCTACCTGGGACTGATGGGCCTGGCCGATTTTGCGGACCACCATCCCAAGCACCTGTCCGGCGGCATGCGGCAGCGCCTCGCGCTGGCGCGGGCCTACGCGGTGCGGCCCGACTTCCTGCTGATGGACGAGCCCTTCGGCGCGCTCGACGCGCAGACGCGCAGCGCGATGCAGGACCTGCTGCTGCAGGTGCTGGCCTCCGAAGGCAAGACGGTGCTGCTGATCACGCACTCGGTGGACGAGGCGATCTACCTGTCCTCGCGCATCGTCGTCGTGACGGCCCGGCCGGCCCGCGTGCGCTGCGTGATCGAGGTGCCCTTCGCCTACCCGCGCAGCGAGGCGGTGCACGAGGACCCGCGCTTCGCCGCGCTGCGCGCGCAGATCCGCGCGCTGGTGATGCAGGAGTACGCGAACCAGACCGCCCAGCAGGCGCGGCAGGCCGTGCGCCTGTCCGACTGAGCTTCCCGCGGCCCGGCCGCACGCCCTTCACGGAGACACCGATGACCCTGACCCGCCGAACCCTGATCCGCGCCGGCCTCGCCGGCAGCGCCGCGACCCTGGCCGGCCTCGCCCCGACGGTGCGCGCGCAGGCCACCACCCGGCTGCGCGTGGGCTACCTGCACACGCCGGCGGTGGACGGGCACATCTGGCTGGGCCAGGCCTCGGGCGCCTGGGCGCGGCGCGGGCTGGAGCTGCAGCTGACGCAGTTCACCACCGGGCTGGAGCTGTTCCAGGCCATGATCGGCGGCAGCCTCGACGTGCTGTCCACCGGGGCCGTGGTCTCGAACTTCCCGGCCCGCGGCCAGGGCAAGGTCTTCCTGGTCAACAACATCGAATACGCGACCGCGCAGCTGTGGGTGCGCGACGACGCGGTCAAGACCCTGGCCGACCTGAAGGGCCGGCAGATCTCGACCACCACCGGCACCACCGCGCACGTCTTCCTCGACCGCGCACTGCGCTCGGCCAACCTCGACCCGGCGAAGGACGTGCAGCTGGTCAACCAGCGCATGGCCGAGGCGGTGACGGCCTTCGTCTCCGGCGCCGTGCCGGCGGTGGCGCTGTGGACGCCGTTCGACAACGTCGTCAAGCAGAAGGTGCCCGGCGCGCGCAAGCTGGTCGACGCCTCGGCCTTCTTCCCGCAGGCGGCGATCATGGGCGGCTGGGCGGCGCGCAACGACTTCTACGACGCCAACAAGCCGGCGCTGGCGGCGCTGATCGCGGCGTGGAGCGAGGTCAACGACCAGCTGGTTGGCAACCTCGACGCGGCCGCGGAGCAGCTGCAGCGGGCCCAGTACAAGGACGTGCCGCTGGCCGAGTTCAAGGAGTCGATGAAGTTCTCGAAGTACTACACGAGCGCGGAATGGCGCAGCCGCTATGCCGACGGCACGGTGACCCGCTGGCTGCAGCAGGTGACGGACTTCTTCGCGGTGGCCGGCAACATCGCGCGGCCGGTGCCGGCCAGCGGCTACTTCGATCCCCAGCTCTACCTGCAGACCGTCAAGGGATGAGCCCCCCTCGCAGCGGCCCGGTACCGGGAGCCGGCCGATGAGCCAGGAGGTCGCCGGCTGCGACGTGCTGATCGTCGGCGCCGGCTCGGCCGGCTGCGTGCTCGCGAACCGCCTCAGCGCCGACCCCGCCTGCCGCGTGCTGCTGCTGGAGGCCGGGCAGGCCGCGCGCCACTTCTGGCTGCGCCTGCCGGTCGGCTACTTCCGCGCGATCTACGACCCGCGCTTCACCTGGCAATTCCCGCTCGAGCCCGAGCCCTCGACCGGCGACCGGCCGATCGTCTGGCCGCGCGGCAAGGCGCTCGGCGGCTCGAGCGTGATCAACGGCCTGCTATACATCCGCGGCCAGCCGGCGGACTTCGACGACTGGGCGACGCAGCACGGCGCCACCGGCTGGGGCTACGAGGACGTGCTGCCGCTGTTCCGCCGCTCGGAGCGCTATGCGGGCGGGGCCAGCCGCTACCACGGCGCCGACGGCGAGCTGTGCGTGTCCGACCTGCGCAACGACCACCCGTACTGCGAGGCCTGGCTGGCCGCCGGTGCAGAGGCCGGGCACCCGCTGACCGAGGACTTCAACGGCGCGCGCAGCGACGGCCTGGGCCGCTACCAGCTGACGCTGCGCGGCCACTGGCGCTGCGACGCCGCGAGCGCCTTCCTGGCGCCGGCGCTGGGCCGGCCCAACCTGCGGGTCCTCACCGGGGTGCAGGCCACGCGGGTGCTGATCGAGCACGGGCGGGCGGTCGGCGTCGAATGGCGGCAGGACGGCCGCAGCGGCTCGGCACGCGCGGCCCACGAGGTGATCCTCGCCGCGGGCGCGCTGCAGTCGCCACATCTGCTGCAGCTGTCGGGCATCGGGCCGGCGGCGCTGCTGCGTCGGCACGGGCTGGCGGTGCAGGTCGATGCGCCGGAGGTCGGCGCCAACCTGCAGGACCACTACCAGGCCCGCGTGATCGTCAAGCTGAAGCGGCCGCTGTCGCTGAACGACCAGGTGCGCAGCCCCTGGGGGCTGGCGCGCATGGGCGCCGAGTGGCTGTTCCGGCAGCGCGGCCCGCTGACCGTGGGCGCCGGCCAGGTCGGCGGCCTCGCGCGCACCGAGCATGCGCGCGACGGTCGCGCCGACGTGCTGTTCAACGTGATGCCGCTGTCGGTCGACAAGCCGGGCGACCCGCTGCACCGCTTCTCCGGCTTCTCGGCCTCGGCGGCCCAGTGCCGACCGGCGTCCAGCGGCACGGTGGCGATCGCGAGCGCCGACCCGCTCGCGCCGCCGCGCATCCGGGCCGGCTACCTCACCGAGCCACAGGACCTGAAGGTCCTGGTGGCGGGGCTGCGGCAGCTGCGCGAGATCTATGCCCAGCCCGCCTTCCGCGACCTGGTGACGGGCGAGGAGCACCTGCCCGGTGCCGACCTGCAGGACGAGGCGGCGCTGGCCGCGTTCGCGCGCCGCCGCGGCGGCACGGTGTTCCACCCGACCAGCACCTGCCGCATGGGCGGCGATGCCGCGTCGGTGGTCGACCCGCGCCTGCGCGTGCGCGGCGTCGACGGGCTGCGCGTGATCGACGCGTCGGTGATGCCGCGCATGGTCTCGACCAACACCAACGCCGCGACGATCATGATCGCCGAGAAGGGCGCGGCGCTGGTGCGCGAAGATGCGGGCCTGGCCACCGACCCGTCCCGATGAACCCGCCGCTCGACAACACCCAGGTTCCGCTCTACGTGCAGCTCGCCGCGCTGTTCCGGCAGCGCATCGCCAAGGGCATCTGGCGCGAGGGCGACCGCCTGCCCTCGCTGGACCAGCTGGTGACGGAATACGGCGTGGCGCGCGTGACGGCGCGGCAGGCGATTGACCAGCTCGCGCGCGAGGGCCTGGTCTCGCCGCAGCGCGGCCGCGGCACCTTCGTCACCGGCCAGCCGCACAGCGACCGCTGGCTGCGCGTCGAGACCTCGCTGAAGCACCTGGCCGAGGTCTATCGCGACACCCAGCCGACCATCCTGACGATCGACACCTCCGAGGCCGGCCGCGCACCGCTGCTGAGCGAGGACGATGGCGTCGCGGCACCGCAGTACGTCTACATGCGCCGGGTCCACGCGCACCAGGGGCGGCCCTATTGCGTGATCGACATCCACCTGGACGCGGCGATCTTCGCGCGTGACCCGGAGGCCTTCCGCCAGGGCACGGTGATCCCGCTGCTGACCTCGCTGCCCGGCCTGAAGATCGCGACCGCGCGCCAGGTGCTGACCATCTCGACCGCCGACCTGGAGGTGGCCCGCCACCTGGGCATCGGCGTGAACGCCCCGGTGGCCGAGGTGCGGCGGGTCTTCACCGGCGCGCGGCGGCGCGTGATCTACGTCGGCCACGTCGTGTACCGCGGCGACTTCATCCACCTCGAGATGGACCTGAAGGCCTGATCGCCCTCAGGGCCGCAGCACGATCTTCGCCGCCGCGCACTGCCCGCGGTCGAGGTCGACGAAGGCGCCGGGCCCGTCGGCCAGCGGCCGCTCCTCGACCCAGGCCAGGTCGCCGAAGACCCCGCGGTCGAGCGCCGCAACGGTGGCGTTCAGGTCGGCGGTGGTGTAGGTGTAGGTGCCCAGCAGCGTGATCTCGGCCAGCGTCAGCTTGCGCATGTCGATCTCGCTGGCCCAGTCCTGCAGCCCGATGTGCATCACCACGCCGCCGGGCTTGATGGCCGCGAAGGCCTGCTGGCGCGTCGCCTTCGCGCCGACCGCGTCGATCACGAAGTCGAAGGCGGCGTCGGGCAAGGGCGTGGCACGCGGGTCCACGGCGGCGCAGCCGACGTGCTCGGCGATGGCCTGGCGCCGCAGCGGGTTCAGCTCGGTCATCGTCAGGCCGGCCACACCGAGGTGGCGCAGCAGCAGGCCCGCCAGCAGGCCGATGGCCCCGCCGCCGATGACCAGCACGCGGCACTCGTGCAGCGGCCGCACGAGCGCACGCATCGAGAGGTTGACCGCATGCCAGGCGGTGGCCGCCGGCTCGGTCAGCGCCGCCCGCGTCGCCGGCATCGCCGGCGGCATCGCGATCAGCGACGCGGCCGGGATGCTCATGTACTCGGCATAGGCGCCGGGGCGCGTCATGCCGACCATGCTGCGGTGCGCGCACAGGTTGTTGCGGCCCTGCTGGCAGTACTCGCAGCGGCCGCAGACGATCAGCGGGTTGCCGGTCCAGCGCGTGCCGACCGCATAGCCGGCCGCGCGCGAGGCCTCGATGCGCCCGACGAACTCGTGGCCCAGCACCAGACCGGGCTGGCGCCGCGGGTCGTGGCCATGCCAGGCGTGCAGGTCCGAGCCGCAAATGCCGACGGCCTCGATGCGCAGCAGCACCTCGCCGTCCGCCGCCTCGGGCATCTCGCGGTCGAGCAGCTGCATCTCGCCGGGTTGGGTGTAGACCAGGGCTTTCATCGGGACGGTGTCCTGCGGGGTCGTGGGGGAGCGGGCTGCGCCGCTCAGCGGGCGGTGAAGCCGCCGTCGACCATCAGCGTCTGCCCGGTCACGTAGCGGCTGGCCTCGCTGGCGAGGAAGACGGTGGCGCCGTGCAGGTCCTCCAGCACGCCGTTGCGGCCGAGGCAGGTCTGCGCGGCATTGCGCTGCACCGCCACCGGGTCGTCGAAGACGGCGGCGGTGAGCGGGGTGGGAAAGAAGCCGGGGCCGATCGCATTGCAGGTGATGCCGTGCGGGCCCCACTCGCGCGCGATCGCCCGCGTCAGCTGCACGATGCCGCCCTTGGCGGCGCCATAGGGCGCGCTGTGGTCGAAGGCCCGCACGCTCTGCAGCGACGCGATGTTGAGGATGCGGCCCCAGCAGCGCGCGCGCATGCCGGGCGCCAGCGCCTGGGTCAGGAAGAAGGGCGCGGCCAGGTGCAGCGCGAGCTGGGTCTGCCAGCTGGCGGGGCTGACCTCGGCGAAGGGCTGGCGCAGGTTCACGCCGGCGGCGTTGACCAGGATGTCGATGCCGTCCCAGACGGCCTCGGCACGCCGGCCGAGGCCGACCAGGCCGTCCACGTCCGCGAGGTCGCCCGGCAGCACCGCGGCCTCGATGCCCTCGGCCTGCAGGCGGGCCGCGGCCGCGGCGAGCTCCGGCGCACGGCGCGCCACCAGCAGCACGCGCGCGCCGGCCCGCCCGAGCGCCCGGGCCATCGCCTCGCCGATGCCCGAGTTGCCGCCGGTCACCAGCGCCCGGCGCCCGTCCAGCGCGAACATCGCGGCGGGCGTCATACCTGCACGGGCTCGCCGAGCTCGAAGGCCTGCCCGGGGCAGTACTTGGCCAGGCGGTCGTCTGCGGTGCGCGCATGCGCCTCCATGCCCTCCAGCCGCGAGATGCGCGCGGTGACCTCGGCGATGTCGCGCGCCGCCTCGCGGCTCATGCGCTGCCAGGTCAGCGTCTTCATGAACTTGTGCACCGACAGGCCGCCGGAGTAACGCGCCGCGCCCTTGGTGGGCAGCACGTGGTTCGGGCCGCTGGCCTTGTCGCCGAAGGCCACCGTGGTCTCCTCGCCGAGGAAGAGCGAGCCGTAGCAGCTCAGGTGCTGCAGCCACCAGTCGAGGTCGCGGGCGTGCACCTCGAGGTGCTCGCTGGCGTAGCGGTCGGACACGGCGACGATCTCCTCGCGCGTGCTGCACAGCACGACCTCGCCGTAGTTCGCCCAGGCCGCGCCGGCCGCGTCACGGGCCGTCGGCGGCAGCGCCTCGATCAGCACGGGCACCCGGCGCATCACCTCCTCGGCCAGCGGGCGCGACGTGGTGAACAGCCAGGCCGGCGATTCGTGGCCGTGCTCGGCCTGGCCCACCAGGTCGCTCGCCACCAGCGCCGGGTCGGCCGTCTCGTCGGCGATCACCGCCACCTCGGACGGCCCGGCGAACACGTCGATGCCGACCTGGCCGAACAGCGTGCGCTTGGCCTCGGCGACGAACTTGTTGCCCGGGCCGACGATCACGTCGGCGCGGCGGCCGGTGAACAGGCCGTAGGCCATGCTGGCGATGGCCTGCACGCCGCCCAGCGTCAGGATCACGTCGGCGCCGGCGCGGTCGAAGGCGTAGAGCAGGTGCGGGTGCATCGGGCCGCCGCGGAAGGGGCCGGAGCAGGCGACGATGGTCTTCACGCCGGCGGCCTTGGCGGTGGCCACGCCCATGTAGGCGGACGCGATGTGCGCATAGCGGCCCGCCGGCGCGTAGCAGCCGGCCACGTTGACGGGCAGCACGCGCTGGCCGGCCTGCACGCCGGGGTGCAGCTCGGTGGCGAACTCCTGCAGCGACGCGCGCTGGGCCTCGGCGAAGCGGCTCACCTGCGCGATCGCGAAGTCGATGTCGCGCCGCACCTGGGCCGGCACCTCGGCGGCGCGGCGGTCGATCTCCGCGCGCTCGACGACGATCGGGCCGGTCCAGCCGTCGAGCGTGCGGGCGTAGTCGCGCACCGCGGCCTCGCCGTCGGCGCCGATGCGGGCCAGCATCTCGGTGACGACTTTCTGCGCGGTGGCGGTCTCGGTCTCGGGCGTGCGGCTGGCCTGCTTGAGGTAGGTGGTGCTCATGGGACGGCGGGGGGGACGGCGGGGGGGACGGCGGGGGGAACGGCGGAGGGGTCGGCGGAAAGCTCGGTCGGGGCGCCGGCGGCGCTGAAGCGGAAGCCGGGGTAGCCGTCGGCGGCGATCTGGTCGCACAGGCGGCGGTAGGGCCCGACGCCGCCGACATAGGGCATGAACACACGCGGCTTGCCCGGCACGTTGGCGCCGAGGTACCAGGAGTCGGCGTCCATGTACAGGGTGCGCGCGGCCAGTGCGTTGACGTGCGCCACCCAGGCGTCCTGCGCTTCCAGCGTCGGCTCGACGACGCCGGCGCCGCGCGAGCGCAGCGCGCGCAGCAGCCCGGCGATCCAGTCGACGTGCTGCTCGATGCAGACGATCACGTTGCTGAGCACCGACGGGCTGCCGGGCCCGGTGACGAAGAAGAGGTTGGGGAAGCCGGCCGTCATCAGGCCGAGCTGGGTGCGCGGCCCGGCCTGCCAGGCCTCGCGCAGCGCGAGGCCGTCGCGGCCGCGGATGTCCATCGCCAGCAGCGCGCCGGTCATCGCGTCGTAGCCGGTGGCGTAGACGATCGCGTCGAGCGCGATGTCCTCGCCGGCGATGCGGATGCCGTCCGGCGTCAGGCGCTCGATCGGCGTGCGCCGCAGGTCGACCAGGCGCACGTTGTCGCGGTTGTAGGTCTCGTAGTAGCCGGAGTCCAGGCAGACGCGCTTGGTGGCGATCGCATGGCGCGGCAGCAGGGTCTCGGCGAGGCCGGGGTCGGCGACGCTGGCGCGGATCTTGGCCCGCACGAAGTCGGCCGCGGTGCGGTTGGCCTCGGCGTCGGTCAGCAGGTCGGTGAAGGAACGGCCGATGCTGGTGCGCCCGGCGCGCCAGTGGGTCTCGTAGATGCGGTCGCGCTCGGCCTCGTCGACGTCGAAGGCGGAACGCGTCGGCACCGGGTAGCCGGCCACGCCGGCCATCGATTCGCGCGCCCGCTTGCGCAGCGCCGGGTAGTCGCGCTTCACCTCGTCCAGCGCCTCGCGCGGCAGCGGGCGGTTGAAGGCCGGCAGCGAATAGCCCGGCGTGCGCTGGAACACCACCAGCTGGGCGGCCTCGCGCGCGATCACCGGGATCGCCTGGATGCCCGAGGAGCCGGTGCCGATCACGCCAACGCGCTGCCCCGCGAAGGACACCGGCTCGTGCGGCCAGCGGCCGGTGTGGAGCTGGCGGCCGCGGAAGTCCGCCGCGCCCGGCAGCTCCGGCACGCGGGCGGCCGACAGGCAGCCGGTGGCCATCACCACCCAGCGCGCCTGCAGCGTGTCGCCGGCCTCGGTGCCGACGTTCCAGCGCTGCGCGGCGGCGTCGTAGTGCGCCGACACCACGCGGGTGCGGAAGCGGATGTCGCGCCGCAGGCCGAAGCGGTCGGCCACGTGCTGCGCGTAGCGCAGGATCTCGGCCTGCGGCGCATAGCGCTCGGTCCAGACCCACTCCTGCTGCAGCGCCTCGTCGAAGGCGTAGGAGTACTCGAAGCTCTCGATGTCGCAGCGGGCCCCGGGGTAGCGGTTCCAGTACCAGGTGCCGCCGACGTCGTCGCCGGCCTCCAGCACGGTGGCGTCGAGGCCGAGGCCGCGCGCCCGGTGCAGCATGTACATGCCGGCGAAGCCGGCGCCGACGATCAGCAGGTCGTGCACGCCGACGGAAGGGCGCGCCGCGCCGAGGGAAACGTCCGCGCTCATGCCGCCACCGCTTCCTGCTGCTCGCGCAGCAAGCGCCAGATCTGCGTGCGCAGGTGCACGAAGCTCGGCGTGTCCATCACCTCCTCGATGCGCTCGAGGCGGTCCCAGCCCTCGGCCCGCCGCACCGCGCCGACGTCGATCACCTCCCGGATGCGGCCCGGCCGCCGGCTCATCACCACCACCCGGTCGGCCAGGTAGACCGCCTCCTCGACGGCATGGGTGATGAAGAGCACCGTGCGGGGCTGCAGCCGGGCCAGGCGCACCAGCTCCTCCTGCATCACCACGCGGGTCTGCGCGTCGAGCGCGCCGAAGGGCTCGTCCATCAGCAGCACGCCGGGGTCGAGCGCATAGCTGCGCGCGATGGCCACGCGCTGCTGCATGCCGCCGGACAGCTGGTGCGGGTAGGCCTTCTCGTAGCCGGCCAGGCCCATCAGCGCGATGTAGCGCTGCACCACGGCCGCGCGCTCGGCCTCGGGCACGCCCTTGCACTTCAGCCCGAATCCGATGTTGTCGGCCACCGACTTCCACGGGAACAGCGCGAAGGCCTGGAACACGACGGCGCGGTCGGGGCCCGGGTCGGTGATCTCGCGGCCATCGACGGTGACGCGGCCGGCGCTGGGGAACTCCAGCCCGGCCACCATGCGCATCAGCGTGGTCTTGCCGCAGCCCGAGGGGCCGACGATGGCGACGAACTCCTGGTCGCGCACCTCGAGGTTCACGTCGCTCAGGGCCTGGAAGGTCTCGCCGCCGCGGCTGAAATCGCGGCGCACGTTCTCGAATCGGATGCTGCTCACGGGCGCTCCTGGGAAAGGCGCCTGCGGCGGCCCGGGAGGGCCGGCCGGCGGGCGCGGGAGGGGTCGGGTCCGTTGCGCATCAGCGCCCCCACCCGGCCTGGATGCGGCGCTCGGCCAGGCCGAGCGCCAGGTCGATCGCGACGCCGACCAGCCCGATCGCGACCATGCCGGCCATCACCACCGGCGTGAGCACGTTGAGCTGGCCCTGCACCATCATGTAGCCGACGCCGCTGCCGACCACGATCAGCTCGGCGCCGATCAGCGACTGCCAGCCGATGCCGGCGCTGACGCGCAGCCCCGCGACGATCGACGGCAGCGAGGCCGGCAGCAGCACCTCGCCGACGATGCGCGGGCCGCTGGCACCCAGCGTGCGCGCGGCCTCGACGAGCCGGCGGTCGACGTACTTCGCGCCGCGGTAGGCATTGATCAGGCAGGGCGGGAAGGCGCCCGAGAAGATGACCAGCGTCGGCCCGCCGATGCCGGTGCCGAACCACAGCCCGGCGAAGGGCACCCAGGCGATCGGCGCGACGAAGCGCAGCGCCTCGAAGAAGGGGCTGACCACGTCGTCCAGCCAGCGGTACCAGCCCATCAGCAGGCCGAGCGGGATGCCGATCGCCGCGGCCAGCAGGAAGCCGGTGCCGAAGCGCCCGAGGCTGGCCGACAGGTGGCCCCAGAGCGTGGCGCCGGAGTAGGGGTCGTGCGTCAGCTCGACCATGGTGCGCAGCACCGCCGCCGGGCTGGGCAGGTAGCGCGGCGGGAACAGGCCGCTGGCCGCCAGCACCTGCCACAGCACGAAGAAGCCGGCCAGCCCGGACAGCGAGAGCAGCAGGTCGCCGCGGGTCATCGGTCGAGCCATGGCATCACCCTGCCTTCCAGGCGCTCCAGCGCCTTCGTCATCGCCGCACCCAGCAGGCCCACCCAGACCATCGCGAACAGGATCATGCCGGGGTTGATGTCCAGCGCGGCATTCGCCAGCACCTTGCCGAGGCCGGTGAAGGCCCCGACGAGCTCGGCAGCGACCAGCGTCATCCACGCGGTCTGCAGCGACAGCCGCAACCCGGTGAAGATCATCGGCAGCGCGCCCGGCACCAGCACCTCGCGCACCAGCTGGTGCGGCCGCGCGCCGTGCACCCGGGCCGCCTCGAGCAGCGTGGGGTCGACGTTGCGCACGCCGGCATAGGTGTTGATCAGCGCCGGCGTGAAGGCCGAGACCCAGATCAGGAAGATCTTGGCC
Source organism: Pseudideonella sakaiensis (assembly GCF_001293525.1). GTDB lineage: Bacteria > Pseudomonadota > Gammaproteobacteria > Burkholderiales > Burkholderiaceae_C > Ideonella_A > Ideonella_A sakaiensis. Next base: position 29,012 of record NZ_BBYR01000047.1, read on the forward strand.
GCATCGCCCAGGCCCAGCCAGAGGATGGCCAGCGGGATCCAGGCCAGCGGCGGGATCGGCCGCAGCAGCGAGAAGACCGGGCCGATCAGCGCGTCCGCGCGCCGGCTGGCGCCCATCAGCAGGCCGACCGGCACGCCGGTGCCCACCGCCACCACGAAGCCCATCAGCACCAGGCGGCAGCTCTGCAGCACGTGCTGCCACAGCGTGCCGCCGGCATAGCCGGGCGACTGGACGATCTGCGCAGCAGCCCGGCCCACGTCGGCCGGCGTCGGGAAACGGCCACCGCTGACCACGCCCAGGCGCGCCAGCAGGAACCAGCTGCCGAGCGCGAGCAGCAGCGCGACCGTGCCGACGATCAGCCGGCGCCGCCGCGGGCGCGGCCGCGCGCGGGCGGGAGCGGCCGGCGTCGCGGCCTCGAGGCGGGCGGATCCGGCCGTCATCGCGGCACCTGCGCGAGGTCTTCGAGCAGCAGCAGCATCGCGGTGCAGTCCTGCTCCTCGCGCCCCCAGGACTTGGCGAGCGCGAACATCTCGCGCGCATAGCCGCCGAGGCCGAGCGGCGCGCCGACGGAGGCGGCCAGGTTCATCGCGAGGTGGATGTCCTTGTAGCCCATGCGCAGCGGGAAGTCGGGCGTGACGTCGCCGGCCAGCACCTTGTGCGGGTAGTTGGTGTTGAGCTGGCCGCGGCCGGCCGCGGTGGTGGACAGCACCTTCACCACCGTGGCGCGGTCCAGCCCCAGCTTGGCCGCGAACATCAGTGCCTCGGCGGTCATCACCATCCCCACCATGCCCATGTAGTTGTTGACGAGCTTGAGCCGGATGCCGCTGCCGCGCGGGCCGACGTGGACGATGGTGTCCGCCAGCGCCTCGAACAGCGGGCGGGCGCGCGCCACGTCCTCCGTGTCGCCGCCGGCCATCACCAGCGCGCGACCGGCCGCCGCCTCGCGCGGCGTGCGGCCGACCGGTGCGTCGATGCAGCGCAGGCCGGCCGCGGCCAGTTCGGCGGCGATGCGGTCGGTCTCCAGCGCGTCGCCGGTGCTCATCTCGATCACCAGCGCCCCATCGGCCAGCACCGCGGCGGCGCCGCCGCGGCCGGCCTCGCCGAACAGCACCTGGCGCGTGTGCGCCGAGGTGGGCAGCATCGTGACCAGCACCGCGGCACCGCGCGCCGCGTCGACGGGATCAGCGAACAGCGGGCAGCCGAGGTCCGCGAGGCGCTCGAGCGTGGCGGGCGAGGCATCGCAGCCGCGGCAGTCGGCGCCGGCGCGCACCAGGTTGCGCAGCATCGCGCCGCCCATCACGCCGAGGCCGACGAAGGCCACCGGGCCGAGCGCGCGCAGGGTGGCCGGATCGGGCCGGGCGGGCGCGCCGCCCGCGGGGGTGGCGGCGCTCATCGCGGGGCCTCCCAGAGCGCCTGCAGCCGCGCCGCGATGGCCTCGGCATCCAGCCCGTACTTGCGGAACAGGTAGGGCGTGCTGCCGCCTTCGGCGAAGGTGTCGCGCACGCCGACGCGGTCGAAGCGGGCGGCCACGCCGGCCTCCATCAGCGCCTCCGCGACGGCCGAGCCGAGGCCGCCGATGATCGAGTGGTTCTCCGCCGTCAGCACCACGCGGCAGCGGCGCGCCATCGCGACGACGGTCTCGACGTCGAGCGGCTTGATCGTGTGCACGTTGACCACCGCCACCTCGCGGCCGAGCGGCGCCAGCCGGGCCGCCGCGTCGAGCGCCGGCTGCACCAGCGCGCCGCTGGCGAACACGACGGCGTCGTCGCCGTCGCGCAAGGCTTGCGCGCGGCCGATCTGCAGCGGCTGCAGCGGCTGCCCGGCCGGCAGCGGCGCGTCGGCACGGCGCAGCCGCAGGTAGACCGGGCCGTCGTGCGCCGCCGCCGCCTGCACCGCCGCACGCACCTGGGCCGGGCCGCTGGGCTCGACGATCGTCATGTTCGGCAGCGCGCGCATCAGCGCCACGTCCTCGATCGCCTGGTGCGACACGCCCAGCAGCGTGGTCAGCCCCGGCAGGAAGCCCACCAGCTTGACGTTGGCGCGCGGGTAGGCCACCTGCATCGCCACCTGGTCGAAGGGCCGGCGCGTGGCGAAGACGCAGAAGGTGTGCAGGAAGGGGATCTCGCCGCAGCCGGCCATGCCGCCGGCCATCCCCACCATGTTGGCCTCGGCGATGCCGGCGTTGTGGAAGCGCGCGGGCAGGCGGTCGCGGAACAGGTCGGTCTCGGTGGCGCCGGTCAGGTCCGCGCACAGGCAGACGATGCGTTCGTCGGCCAGCGCCGCCTCGAGCAAGGCCTCGCCGTAGACGCGCGGCACCGCGCCGCGCGTCGTGAAGTCGGAGACAGTGAGGCCGGCGGCCGCCGCGGGAGCGGTGGCGGTGGCGGTGGCGGTGGCGGCCAGGGACCGGGCGGGGGCCGTCATGCCGCCACCTCCGCGGCGTCCAGCACCGCGAGGGCGCGGCGCGTGTCTTCGGGCGAGAGCTTCATGTTGTGTCCCAGCTGGCCTTCCAGGAAACCGACCCCCTTGCCGACGAGGGTCGTGGCCGCGATCACCGTCGGCCGGTCGCGCGTCGCGTCGGCCTGCGCCAGCGCGCGCTGCAGCGCGGGGATGTCGTGACCATCCACGGCCAGCGCCTGCCAGCCGAAGGCGCGCCACTTGTCGAGCAGCGGCTCGTGGCGCAGCACCTGGTCGGTGTGGCCCTCGACCTGCATGAAGTTGAGGTCGATCACGACGCACAGCGACGCGATGCCGTGGGCGCCGGCGTACATCGCGGCTTCCCAGACCTGGCCTTCCTGCAGCTCGCCATCCCCCAGCACCACGTAGACGCGCGCCGGGCTGCCCCGCCGCCGCAGCGCCAGCGCCATGCCCAGGCCGACCGACGGCCCCTGGCCCAGCGAGCCGAGCGTGGCCTCGACCAGCGGCCCGAGGCGCTGCGAAACGTTCACCTCCAGCGTCGAGCCGTCCTGCACGTAGCTGTCCAGCCGCGCCGGATCGATCAGGCCGCGCCGCGCCAGCGCGGCATGGAACAGCGCCGAGTTGTGCGCGGTCGAGAGCAGGAAGCGGTCGCGGTCGGGCCAGCGCGGGTCGGCGGCGCGCAGCCGCAGCGTCGAGAAGAACAGCGTCGCGAACAGGTCGGCGGCGCCCAGGCCCTGCTGGACATAGCCCTGGCCGAGCGCGCCGACGAGGCGGACCACGTCGCGTCGCATCGCGTGGGCGTGGGCGGCGAGGGCCGCGGGATCGTGCGTGCGGGGGTCGTGGTCGGTCGGTGTCATGAGGGGGTCAGCGTGGGGTGCGCCGGCGCGGCGCGGTGCGCGGGGCCGGCGCGGCGGCAGGGGTCTCGCGTCGCTCGGCCGGCGGCGCGGTGGTGCCGCGCACCACCAGCTCCAGCTCGCAGCACAGGTGGTCCGGCTCCAACGGCCGCTCGGCCGCGGCCGCCGCCAGCAGCCGCGCGCCGGCCTGCTGGCCGATCTCGAACGCCGGCACGTGCAGCGTGGTGATGCCGGGCTTGCAGTGGGCGGCCATCTCGATGTCGTCGAAGCCGGTGATCGAGATCTGCTCGGGCACGCGCAGCTCGCGCCACAGGCATTCCTGCAGCGCGCCGTAGGCCAGGATGTCGTTGCCGCACATCACGGCCGTCGGCGGCTGCGCGCGCCGCAGCAGCATGGCCATCGCGCCGCGCGCCTCGGCCACGGTGTAGGGCCGTTCGATCACCGCGGCGTCGGGCAGCTCGACGCCGCGGCGCGCCAGCGCCCGCCGGAAGCCGAGCACGCGGTCGGCCGCGCGGTCGTTGTCGCGCGTGATGCCGGCGAGCACGCCGAAGCGGCGGTGGCCGATGTCGAGCAGGTAGTCGGCCATGCGCTCGGCGGCGGCCACGTTGTCCCAGCCCAGCGTGGGCCAGGCGCTGCCGGCATCGTGGTGGCAGGTGGTGACGAAGGGGATGCGGCGCGCCTGCAGCATCTCGATCACGCCGGGGCCGCGGCGCGTGCCGATGAGCATCACGCCGTCGATGCCGCGCTCGATCAGCGCGCGCACCTCGCTGGCTTCGCGCGCCGGCTCGTAGGCGCTGCTGGCCAGCAGCAGCTGGTAGCGCTGCGCGTTCAGTTTGTGCTGCAGGCCTTCGACGATGCGCGCGAACAGCGCGCTGTCGACCGTGGGCACCACCACGCCCATCGTGAGCGTGCGCCGCAGCGTCAGCGAACGGGCCGCACCGTGCGGCACGTAGCCCGCCTTCGCGAGCACCGCCTCGGCCTTCGCACGCAGCGCGGGCCGCACCTGGTCGGGGTGGTTCAGCACGCGCGACAGCGTGGCCGCGGAGATGCCGCTCTGGTCGGCGAGGACCTTCAGCGTACCGGTCGGCAGGGGCGGGGTGGCAGCAGGCAAGGCAGGAAGAACGGCCGTTCTTGAATGCGCATTCAGGACTTGCTGCGCATTGCAACACAGCCAACCGTCGATTTCCACCCGATCGAATCAGGGCATTCCCGGGTTCCGGGCCGATTTCGGCGCAGATCGTTTGACAGGGCCCGCCAAAGAAACGACCATTTTCTGAACGCGCTTTCAGCTTTCGACCCTTCCCCACACACGCGCGTACAGGAGACCGCCCGATGCCGACCCCCCGTCCTTCCGCCTGGCGCCGCCGCGTCGTCGCCCTGGCCTGCGCTGCCGGCGTGATGGCCACCGCCGCGGTGCCGGCCGCCGCCCAGGCGCCGACGCCGATCAAGATCAGCTACCAGATCGCGTACTGGGCGCTGCCGATCTACGTCGCCACCGAGAAGAACTGGTGGGCCGAGGCCGGCCTGAAGCCGGAGTTCGTGGTCTATCCGGCCGGGGCGCAGCAGATCGCTGGCGCACCCAGCAAGTCCTGGGACGTCGGCGGCACCGGTTCACCGCCGGCGGTGCTGGGCGCGCAGCGCTACGACATCGTGACCATCGGCATCACCAACGACGAGTCGGCCACCAACGCGGTGGTGGCGCGCAAGGACAAGCTGGCCGCGATCAAGGCCAACCCGGCGAAGGAGCTGAAGGGCCAGCAGATCCTGCTCAGCCCGAACTCGACCGGCGAGTACGCGACCATGGCCTGCCTGCGCAAGTGGGGCCTGCAGCGCAGCGATGTGGGCATCGTCACGCTGGCGCCGGCCCAGCTGGTGTCGGCCTACACCGGCGGCAACGGCATGCTGGCGGGCACCTGGGCGCCGAACACCTACACGCTGAACGAGCAGATCGGCGCCGAGGTGATCTGCAGCGGCAAGGACGCCGGCGCGCTGGTGCTGGGCGCGCTGATCGCGCGCAAGGAGTTCGCGCAGCAGAACCCGGACGCGGTGGCGCGCTTCCTCGCCGTCTACCTGCGCGCCGTGAACTACCAGAAGAACAACCGCGCCGAGTTCATGGCCTCGCTGCGCAAGTTCTTCGAGGTCAACGGCATCAAGCTGAAGGACGCCTACCTCTCGACCGAGATGGAACGCCCGATCTACCCGCTGGACGAGCAGCTGCGGCTGCTGTCGCGCGCATCCGGCCCCTCCACCGCGGACGGCGCCTTCGAGGCGCTGTCGGGCTACCTGAAGAGTGTCGGCACCCTCAGCGAGGTGCCGGACCCGAAGGGCTACATCACCGACCAGTACCTGAAGGCGCTGGACGCGAACCCGACGCTGAAGGCCTTCGCCAACAAGGCCCAGTGAGTCCGGCGGGCCCGTGGCGCGGCCGCTGCCGCCCGCGGGCCGTGCCGGGCCCGTTGGCCGGCCGTCGGCGGGCCGGCAACGGGCCGCCGCTCAGTCGGCCGAGATCTTCGCGCTGACGATCAGGCGGCCCCAGCGCTCGACCTCGTTCGCGAGGAAGGTCTGGAAGGCCTTCGCATCGCGGGCATCGACCCGGAAGCCCAGCGTGCGGGCGCGTTCGCCCACCTCGGGTGCGGCCATGATCTTCACCGCCTCGGCCGACAGCGCGTCGACCACCGCGTCGGGCGTCGAGGCCGGCACCAGCATGCCGGTCCAGCTCTCGATCGCCAGGCCCGGCATGCCGGCCTCGGCCGACGTGGGCACGTCGGGCAGCGACGGGATGCGCGCGCTGCTGGCCACGGCGAGCGCCCGCAGCTTGCCGCTCTTGATGTGCGCCATTGACTCCGGGTAGTTGGAGAAGACCACGTCCAGCTGCCCGCCGATCAGGTCCGTCATCGACGGTGCGCCGCCCTTGTAGGGCACGTGCTGGATCGAGGTCTTCGCCAGCTCGTTGAACAGCGCCAGCGTCAGGTGCGGCGGGGTGCCATTGCCGCTGGAGCCCGCGTTCAGCTTGCCGCCCTTGGCCGCGGCCACCAGGTCCTGCAGGCTCTGCAGGCGGCTGCCGGCCGGCACCACGACGACCATCGGCGAGCCCGCCAGCAGCGCCACCGGCCGCAGGTCCTTCAGCAGGTTGTACGAGGCCTTGGGGTAGAGGGTGTGGTTGATCGCATGCGCCAGCGTGATCGCCAGCAGGGTCTGGCCGTCGCCCGCGGCCTTCGAGGCCTCGGCCGCGCCGATCTGGCCGCCGCTGCCCGGCTTGTTGTCGATCACGACGTTGAGCTTCCAGCGCTCGCCGAGCTGCTGGCCCACCAGGCGGGCCATCACGTCGGTCAGGCCGCCCGGCGGGAAGGGCACGATGTAGCGCAGGGTGCTGCCGGCCTTCGGATAGCCGCCGACCGGGCCCTGGGCCCAGCTCGACAGGGGAAGCAGGGCCGGCGCCAGGCCGGCCTGCAGCAGCGTGCGTCGTTGCATGTCTCGTCTCCAAGTGTCGGCCGGCATGCTGCCCCGGGGCCGGGCATGCTGCCAGCAGGAAAAGCGTCGATCGATCCCCGAAAAACGTCCGAGGCCGCGCAGGGCCCCGGCGGCTTCAGGCCGCGGGCCAGCCGGCCAGCAGCGCGTCCGGCACCTCGAGGCCCTCGGCCCGTGCCTTCGCGAGCAGCGCCTCGCGCCGTTCGCCGGGCAGGCGCACGCCCTCGTCGCGCAGCATTTCGGCCACCAGCACCTCCAGCCGGTCGAGGAAGGCCTCGCGGCCGGCCAGCGCCCCCGGGTCGATGACCAGGAAGGTCTGCCCCAGGCGCGGGCGGTTGCCTTCGTCGACGAAGAAGCTCGAGGCCTCGAAGCCGTAGTTCGCGCCGATCAGCGCCGTCACCAGCAGCTCGACCACCAGCGCCAGCATCGCGCCCTTGGGGCTGGACACCGCGCCGATCGGCAGCATCGAGCCGGCCAGGCCGGCCTTCGGATCGGTGGTCGGGCGCCCGTCGGCGTCCAGCGCCCAGCCTTCGGGGATGGGCTGGCCGGCCTTCGCGGCCACCATCAGCTTGCCGCGCGCGACCTCCGACAGGCTCAGGTCGACCATCAGCGGCAGCGCCGGCGCGCGCCGCGGGAACACCGCGGCCACCGGGTTGGTGCCGAAGACCGGGTGGCGCCCGCCGGCCGCCGGCATCGCCGACGGCGAGTTCGAGAAGCCCAGCCCCACCAGCCCGGCCGCGGCCACCGGGCGCAGGTGGTCGACGACCACGCCACAGTGGTGGCTGGCGACGACGCCGACCAGCGCCACGCCGCATTCGCGCGCCCGCGCGATCGCCTCGGCCACGGCCTGCTCGCAGGCGGGGAAGGCCAGGCCCTCGCGGGCATCGACCACGGCCGTGCCGCCCTTCGCGCGGACCAGCGCGGGCTCCGCCGCACCGTCGGCGCGGCCGTTGCGCAGGTGGGTCGCGTACTGGGCGACCCGGCTCAGCCCGTGCGAGCCCAGTCCCTGGGCCTCGGCCAGCACCAGCGCCCGCGCGGTGGCGGCCGCCATCGCGTCACCGGCGCCGGCCGCGCGCAGCGCCGCCGCCACGCGCGCCCGTGCCTCCTCCATCGTCAGGCGTGCCATCAGCCGAGCGCCTCCAGCACGCGCTGCGCGATCATCGAGGACACGCGTTCGTTGGCCTCGACCGACAGGCCCGCGATGTGCGGCGTCAGCACCAGCCGCGGGCAATCGACGAAGGCCCCGCCACCCGGCAGCGGTTCGTCGGCGAAGACGTCGACCGCCGCGCCGCCGAGCCGCCCCTCGCGCAGCGCCGCGGCCAGCGCGGGCTCGTCGACGATGCCGCCGCGCGCGGTGTTGATCAGCACCGCGCCCGGCTTCATCGCCGCGAGGCGCCGGGCATCGAACAGGTGGCGGGTCGAGTCGACCAGCGGCACGTGCAGGCTGACGACGTCGGCCTGCGCGACCAGCTCGTCGAGGCCCACCGGCGCCACGCCGGTGTCCCGGTAGACCGGGTGCCCGGCGCCGAGCGCCGCATCGCTGGCGATGACCCGCATGCCGATGCCCTGCGCGAGCCGCGCGGTGAGCTGGCCGATCGCGCCGAAGCCGACCAGGCCCAGGGTCTTGCCGCCGGCCTCGCGCCCGTTGATGAGCGCGGGCCGCGGCCAGGCGCCCGCGGCGACCTGCGCGCTGGCCTGGTAGGCGCCGCGCAGCAGCAGCATCGCCGTCGCGACCACGTACTCGGCCACGCTCAGCGCGTTCGCCCCGGTGGCCGGGATGACCGCGATGCCGCGGGCCTCGCAGCCGGGGACGTCGATGTTGTCCAGCCCCACGCCCAGGCGCCCGACGACGCGGCAGCGCCCCAGCGTGGCGAGCAGTTCGCCGCGCACCTGGGTGCGGTTGCGCACCACCAGCGCGTCGGCCAGCGCCGCCTGCGCGTGCAGGCGCGCCGGGTCGTCGACGAGCGTCGGGTCGTAGACCACCTCGTGGCGGGCGGCGAGCTGCGCCACGGCGGGCGCGTCCATGAACTCCGTGATGACGATCTTCATGCAGCCTTCAAGGTCGAATGCAGCGTCCGCGCGGGGCCGTGCCCCGCGCGGGGCGGTCTCACGCGGACTCGAACAGGCGCGTCAGCACGAACTCGCGGTGCCCCAGCGCCTCGGCCGCCGTCAGCCGGCCGTTCGCGGTGCGCAGCATGCACTCCAGCAGCTTGTCGCCGGCCTGGTCGAGGTTGATCTCGCGCTGCAGCAGCCCCGAGGTGTCGACGTCGATGTGCTCGCTCATCAGCCGCACGGTGCGCGGGTTCGCGCAGATCTTGATCACCGGCACGATCGGGTTGCCGATCACGTTGCCCTGCCCGGTGGGGAAGAAGTGCACCGCATAGCCCGAGGCGGCGCACAGCGTGACCATCTCGGCGGCGGCCGACGACGAGTCCATGAACCACAGGCCCGGGTGGGTCGGCATCTCGGCCTTGTCGATCACGCCGTCGACCGTGCACTTCTTGCCGATCTTCTGGATGTTGCCGAGCGCCTTCTCCTCGATGGTCGTCAGGCCGCCGGCGATGTTGCCCTTGGTCGGCTGCGAGTCGGACAGGTCGCTGGTCTTGTGGCGGTTGATCATGTCCTGGTAGCGGTTGAACATGAACATGAACTTGTCGCGCACCTCGGTGGTCTTGCAGCGCTCGGCCACGATCTTCTCGCCGCCGGTGATCTCGGAGGTCTCGCCGAAGCACAGGTAGTTGCCCAGCGGGTGCAGCTTGTCGAAGGCGTTGCCGACGGTCGGGTTGGCACCGCAGCCGGACGTGGTGTCGCTCTCGCCGCACTTGGTGGAGACCCACAGCTCGTGGATCGGGCAGACCTCGCGCTGCTTCTCGCTCGCCCACTGGACGAACTCGCGCGCCGCCTTGCTGGCCTTCATGATGGTCTCGTGGTCGCCATGGCCCTCGATGCCGAAGCCGACCACCGGCTTGCCCGTCGTGGCGATGCCGTCGACCACCTTCTTGGTCCAGCCGTCCTCGATGCCGATCACCACCACGGCGGCCACGTTGGGGTTGCAGCCCGCGCCGATCAGGGTGCGGAAGTGCAGCTCCAGGTCCGCGCCGAACTGCAGGCGGCCGTAGGGGTGCGGGATCGCCATCGCCCCCTTGATGTTGTGCGCCACCGCCTCGGCGGCCGCGTTCGACAGGTCGTCGAGCGGCAGGATGATGACGTGGTTGCGCACGCCCACGCGGCCGTTCTCGCGGCGATAGCCCAGGAAAGTCGTGTCTTTGCTAACGATGCTCATGTCGATGTCTCGATGATTGACCATGGATCAAGCGGCCACCACGGAACCGGCTCCGCCGGGCCGTCGGTGGCGCCCCCCTGGGGGGGAGCGGCGTAAGCCGCTCCGGGGGGGTTACCAGCGCTTCGTCTTGATGTTCTGGACGTGTGCGTGCTCGCCCACCTTGATCGGGGCCACGACCTTGCCCATGTCGATGCCGTACTTCAGCACCGTGTCGCCGACGGCCATGTCCTTCAGCGCCACCTTGTGGCCGATCGGGATGTCCTGGCGGGCCTGGACCTCGATGGTCCGGTCCTCGTCCATGATCCAGCCGGTCATCGCGGTGCCGGCCTTCACGCCTTCGACGACGACGACGGCGACGGTGTCGTTCGCATCGTGCAGAACGAAGTGAATCATCGGGGGGTCTCCTGGGTTGGATGTCGATTCGCGGAGCGGATGTTGAGGGCCGCGGCGCCGAGCGTCAAACGGGTCATATAGATGACCTGCGTGAGCTGGCTTCCTTCCCGTAGACTGCTGCCCATGCCCCGCCCTGCCCGCGCCGCCGCCCTGTTCGCCGCGATCCCGCCGGAGACGGCCGGCATGCCGCTGTACCGCCTGGTCAAGCGCGCGCTGCTGCGGGCGATCGAGGACGGGCGCTGCCGTCCCGGCGCGGCACTGCCGAGCGAGACCGAGATCGCCGGCGAGATGGGCGTGTCGATCGGCACGCTGCGGCGCGCCGTCGACGAGCTGGCGGCCGAGCACATCGTGGTGCGGCGCCAGGGCCGCGGCACCTTCGTCGCGACCCACAACACCGACCGCTTCCTGTTCCAGTTCTTCCACGTCGAGCGCGCCGACGGCCTGCGCGAGGCGCCGCGCGTGGACCTGGTGTCCTTCGAGCGCACGCGTGCCGACGAGGAGGCCGCCGAGGCGCTGGAACTGCGCGCGGGCGAGCCGGTGATCCAGATGGAGAACCGCCTGCGGCTGCAGGGCGCCGCGGTGATCTACGACCGGCTGGTGCTGCCGGCCGCGCTGTTCAAGGGCCTGAGCGAGAAGCGCATGCGCGAGCGGCCCGGCACGATCTACCAGTTCTACCAGTCGGACTTCGGCATCAGCGTGCTGCGCGCCCGCGAGCGCGCCCGCGCGGTGGCGGCGGACCGCCACGCGGTGCGCGTGCTCGGCGTGCCGCCCGGCCAGCCGGTGATGCAGGTGCGGCGCACCGCGCTGAGCTTCCACGACCGGCCGGTCGAGTACCGCGTCTCGACCATCAACACCGCCCACCACGACTACGTGAACCTGCTGTCGCGCCCGGTCGGCAAGCACGATTGACCGGGCCGCGCCGCAGCGCCCGGCGCCCGCCCGGCCCCGCGCCGGCGCCGGGCGCCGTTCAGCGCGCCGCGCGTCGGGCGCGCGGCACGGCCCGCTCGGCGAAGTAGCGCTTGATCGCACCGGTGAAGCGCTCGCGCGCATGGCTCGCGCGCTCCAGCATGCCGACGTGCCGCTGCACGTCGACGCCGGGCAGGCGCAGCACGCGCAGCGCGCGGTCGCGGCCCCAGTCGACATTGGCCAGCCGCGGCACCACCGAGACGCCGAAGCCCTGGCGCACGATCTCGACCATCGCCTCCACCGAGTTCAGTTCCATCCCCTCGTGCACGCGCACGCGGCAGGCCGACAGCACCTCGTCGACCAGGCGGCCGGTCCAGGTCGCGCGGTCGAAGCGGATGAAGGGCGCGGCCGACAGCAGGGCCAGCGCACCGCCGCTGGCATCGAAGCGGGGCACGCGCGGCACGATCAGCACCATCGGCTCGGCGTACATCGGGCTCCACACCAGGTTCGACGGCAGCGCATAGGGCGGCTGGGTGACGATCGCGGCGTCCAGCTCGCCGCGCGCGACGCGGGGCGCGAAGTCGCTCGACAGGCCGGCGAAGAGCTTCACGTCGAGGCGGGGGTTGGCGCCCTTGACGGCCCACAGCGCGTCGGCGAACGCGCCCATCAGCGCCGAGACCAGCGCGCCCATCACCACCACGCCGGACAGGCCGGCCTCGTCGCCGTCGGTGCCCGCCGCGAGGGCCTCCCAGCGCCGCACCAGTTGCTCCACCTCCCCGACGATGCGGCGGCCGGTGGGGTTCAGCACCACCGCGCGGCGCCCGCGGTCGAACAGCGCCTGGCCGAGGGACTGCTCCAGCGCCTGCATCTGCAGCCCGACGGCGGCCGGGGTCAGGCCGACCTCGGCGGCCGCCGCGGCGAAGCTGCCGTGGCGCACCACGGCCAGGAAGGTCTTCAGGGTTCTCACGGAGGCCATGGCCGACGATAAAGCAATCCTCGATCTCGAGCGAAGAAAGATTGGCTTTCACTTTGCCTTGCCGCTGGCGATGATCCCGGCTTTCGTCTTTCCAGCCCGGTCCCGCGGATGCAGCCCACGCTCTCGGTCAAGGTCTGGCGCGGCGGCGCCGAAGGCAGCTTCAGCGCCTACGAGGTGCCGCGCCAGACGAGTCAGACGGTGCTCGACGTCGTCACCCACATCCAGCGCCACCTCGAGCCCTCGCTCAGCTACCGCTTCGCCTGCCGCGTCGGCATGTGCGGCTCCTGCGCGATGACCGTCAACGGCAAGGCCTGCTGGACCTGCCGCACCCACGTCGCCAAGGTGGCCGGCGACGGCGGCACGCTGGAGATCGCGCCGCTGTCGAACCTGCCGGTCATCAAGGACCTGGCGACCGACATGACGTCCTTCTTCGACAAGTGGGCGCGCGCGAAGGGCAGCTTCGCCGGCAGCACCACGCGCCACGAGGACTTCGCCCGCGTCGCGCCCGACTCGCCCGAGCGCCGCGCCGCCAACGCGGGCATCGAGTGCATCGGCTGCGGGGTCTGCGTGGCCTCCTGCGACGTCGTCGCGTGGCGGCCCGACTACCTCGGCCCGGCCGCGCTGAACCGGGCCTGGACCCTGGTGAACGACGTGCGCGACACCCAGCGCAGCGAGCGGCTGCGGGCGGTGGCCGGCGATGCCGGTTGCCACGCCTGCCACACGCAGGGTTCGTGCACCGAGCGCTGCCCGAAGCAACTCGCGCCCACCGTGGCCATCGCGGGCCTGAAGCGCACCGTCGCGAAGGCGGCCGTGCGGGGCGAGCTGTGAAGGCCACCGCGGCCATGGCAGCCGCGCCGCGCGAGGACCGGGCCGCCGACGCCATCGCGCAGGCCCGCCGCTGGTACTGGCAGCGCCTGAGCGCCATGGTGCTGGCGGTGTGCGTCGTCGTGCACCTCGTGACCCTGGTCTACGCGGTGCGCAGCGGCCTCAGCGCGCAGGCCATCCTCGGGCGCACCCAGGGCCACTGGGGCGTCGGTGCCTTCTACGCGCTGTTCGTCGTCGCCTGCGCGGTGCACGTGCCGCCGGGGCTGGCGGCGATCGCGCGCGAATGGGGCGGCTTCGGCGAGCGGGCGGCGCTCGGCCTGGGCCGCGCCTTCGGCGTGCTGCTGCTGCTGGCCGGGCTGCGCGCCGTCTGGGCCGTCGTGGCCCCGGCATGAGGGAGGGTCGCCGCATGACGAACCTCCCCCGCCGCAACGACTTCCGCGCCCGGGCGCACCCGGCCTGGTGGGCCTTCCTGGTGCACCGCCTGTCCGGGCTGGGGCTGGCGCTGTTCCTGCCGCTGCACTTCTGGGCCCTCGGCCAGGCGCTGCACGGCGCGGCGGCGCTCGACGGCTTCCTGCGCTTCGCCGACCGCCCGCTGTTCAAGTTCGCCGAATGGGGGCTGGTGGTGCTGCTCGCGCTGCACCTGATGGGCGGCGTGCGCCTGCTGCTGATCGAGTTCGGCCGCCCCGCCGGCCTGCGCAAGGACCTGATCGCGGTGGCCGCCGGCGTCGCCGCCGCGGCCGGCCTCGCCTTCGCGCTGGCCCTGCTGTCCGGCTGACGCGATGCCTTCCGGCGCCCCGCAGCGCCGCCGTTCCCCCAGGCTGCCGCCAGAGCAGCACCGACCCCCCGCCAGGAGACACGCGATGACCCGAGCCCTCCCCTCCAACGCACTCACCCGCCGCCGCCTGCTGCAGGCGCTGGCCGCCGCGGGGCTGGCCGGCAGCGGCGCCGGGGCCGCCGCGCAGGCCGCGGCCGACGCCGGCTGGCCGGCCCGCCCGGTGCGGCTGATCGTGCCCTTCGCGCCGGGCGGCTCGACCGACGTGATCGGCCGCATGCTGGCCCAGCAGCTGGGCGAGATGTGGGGCCAGACGGTGGTGGTGGAGAACCGGGCCGGCGCCGGCGGCAACGTGGGCGCCGACGTGGTCGCGAAGTCGCCCGGCGACGGCTACACGTTGCTGTTCGCGTCCGGCAGCATCACGATCAACCCGCAGCTGTACAAGAAGATGCCGTTCGACACGCGGCGCGACCTGGTCCCGATCACCAACGTCGCCAGCGGGCCGATGCTGGTGGTGGTGCCGGACGACTCGCCGGCGCGCAGCGTGAAGGACCTGATCGCGCTGGCCAAGGCGAAGCCGGGCAGCATCAGCTTCGGCTCGGCGGGCGTCGGCAGCCAGGTCCACCTGGCGGGCGAGAACTTCGCGAACGCGGCCGGCATCGACATCCTGCACGTGCCCTACAAGGGCGAGGCGCCGGCCTACACCGACCTGATCGCGAAGCAGACGCAGATGATGGTGGGCAACTTCGCGGCCGCGTCGGCGCTGCTCGGCCCGGGCCGCCTGCGGGCGCTGGCCGTCACCGGCCGCGAGCGCTCGCCGCTGCTGCCCGACGTGCCCACCGTCGCCGAGAGCGGCCTGCCCGGCTTCGAGAACACCGGCTGGTTCGGGCTGCTGGCGCCGGCCGCCACGCCGCCGGCGATCATCGCGAAGATCCACCGCGACACCGTCAAGGCCATGGCCGGCAGCCAGATCAAGGGCCGGCTCTACGTGCAGGGCATGACCCCGGTCGGCAACACGCCGGCCGAGTTCGCCAAGGCCATGGACGACGAAGGCGAGCGCTGGGCGACCGTGGTGCGCAACCGCCGCCTGAGCGCCAACTGAACCGACACCCGCCCGAACCCACCATGAAGATCGACCTGCAGGCGGTGGAAGACGCCGCCAAGGAGCTGTACATCCGCGCGCTGAAGGTGCTGCCGCCGGACATCAAGCGCGGCTTCGACCAGCTCGAGGCGCGCGAGACCGACGGCACCGCGCGCCGGGTGCTGGCGACCATGCGCACCAACATCGAGGTGGCCGAGCGCACCGACAACCTGCTGTGCCAGGACACCGGCGTGCCGATCTACAACCTGCGCATCGGCCGCGGCGTGGAGGTCGACGGCCACGCGCTGAAGCAGGCGGTGCGCCGCGGCTGCGAGCGCGCCACCCGCGAGTACCCGCTGCGCAGCTCGGTGGTGCACCCGCTGACGCGCCGCAACGAGCACAGCTCCTGCGGCATCGAGGTGCCGGTGCTGCACATCGACTTCAGCGAGGAACCCGAGCTGCTGGAGATCGAGATGGTGCCCAAGGGCAGCGGCTCGGAGAACAACTCCTTCCTGAAGATGGCGATCCCGGCCGAGGGCATCGACGCGATCAAGACCTTCGTCGTCGACTGCGTGCTGGCGGCCGGCGGCAAGACCTGCCCGCCGACCATCGTCGGCGTTGGCCTCGGCGGCACCTCCGACCTGGCGGTGGCGCTGGCCAAGCGCGCCGCGACGCGCGCGCTCGGCAGCCGCTGCAGCGATCCCGACGGCGCGGCGCTCGAGGAGCAGCTGTCCGCCGCGGTGAACCGCCTGTCGATCGGCCCGCAGGGCCTGGGCGGCGATGCGACCGCGTTCGCGGTGCACATCGAGCTGGCCGCGACCCACATCACGATGAACCCGATCGCCGTCAACATGCAGTGCCACTCCGCGCGCCGCGCGCGCGCCCGCTTCACGCCGGCCGGCGTGGCCTACGGCCACTGAGCCGCCCGCGCACGACCCACGCCATGGCCCACCACGAACTCACGCTGCCCGTCGACGAGGCGCAGGTCCGCGCGCTGCGGGTGAACGACACGGTCACGCTGCAGCGCACGCTGTACGGCATCCGCGACGCCACGCAGATCCACCTCTTCGACCGCGGCCGCACGACCCGCTTCGACCTGAACGGCCACGCGGTGATCCACACCGCGCCGAACGTCCGCCAGGTGCCGCCGAGCGCCGAGCACCCGGCCGGCTATGCGCCGGTGTGCATCGGCACCACCACCTCGGACCGCATGGAGCGCTTCACGCGCCCGCTGATGACGCGCCACGGCGTGCGCCTGATCGTCGGCAAGGGCGGCCTGCGCGAGGCCTCGGCCGCCGCCTTCGCCGAGCTGGGCGGTGCCTACCTGGCGATCGTCGGCGGCACGGCCGCGCTGGAGACCACCTGGGTCGAGCAGATCGAGGCGGTCGACCTGGACGACCTGAACCCCGAGTCGCTGTGGCGCTTCCGCATCCGCGACTTCGGCCCGCTGCTGGTGGCGATGGACAGCCACGGCGGCAGCCTCTACGACGTGGTGCGCACGCAGGCGCAGTCACGCCGGGAGGCGGTGCTGGCGAGCCTGGGCGTGGCGCCCGCGGGCGATGCCGCGGCGCGGGGCCGGGCATGACGGCGCGCCCCCCGCTGCGCACGCTGCGCACCGACATCCTGATCCTCGGCAGCGGCGGCGCCGGCCTGTTCGCCGCGCTGCACGCGCACCAGGCGGCGCCCGCGCTGTCGATCACCGTGGCCGTCAAGGGCCTGCTCGGCAAGTGCGGCTGCACCCGGATGGTCCAGGGCGGCTACAACGTCGCGCTGGCGCCGGGCGACTCGGTCGAGCGCCATTTCATGGACACGATCGAGGGCAGCAAGTGGCTGGCCGACCAGGACCTGGCCTGGACCCTGGTCAGCACCGCGATCGAGCGCATCCACGAGCTGGAGAACGAGCTCGGCTGCTTCTTCGACCGCAACCCCGACGGCAGCGTGCACCAGAAGGCCTTCGCCGGCCAGACCTTCGACCGCACCGTCCACAAGGGCGACCTGACGGGCATCGAGATCATCAACCGCCTGGCCGAGCAGGTCTGGGCGCGCGGCATCGACCGGCTGGAGGAGCACCGCGCGATCGAGCTGCTGCCGGCGGACGACGGCAGCGGCCTGGCCGGCGTGCTGATGATCGACATGCGCAGCGGCGGCTACGTGCTGGTGCAGGCGCGCGCGGTGCTGCTGGCCACCGGCGGCGGCCCGACCATGTACAAGTACCACACGCCCTCCGGCGACAAGAGCTGCGACGGCCTGGCGATGGCGCTGCGCGCCGGCCTGCCGCTGCGCGACATGGAGATGGTGCAGTTCCACCCCACCGGGCTGCTGGCCGGCAGCGGCACGCGCATGACCGGCACCGTGCTGGAGGAGGGCCTGCGCGGCGCCGGCGGCTGGCTGCTGAACGGCGAGGGCCGGCGCTTCATGGCGCGCTACGACCCGCGCGAGGAACGCGCGACGCGCGACATCGTTTCGCGCTCGATCGATGCCGAGATGCGCGCCGGCCGCACCTCGCCGAACGGCGGCGTCTTCCTGCAGATGTCGCACCTCGGGCCGGACCAGGTGCGGCGCCAGTTCAAGGGCATGGTGGAACGCTGCGCGGACTGCGGCTTCGACCTGGCCGGCGACCGCGTCGAGGTCGTGCCCACGGCGCACTACATGATGGGCGGCGTGGTCTTCGGCGCCGACTGCCGCACGCCGATGCCGGGCCTGTTCGCCGCCGGCGAGGACACCGGCGGCGTGCACGGCGCGAACCGCCTGGGCGGCAACGGCGTGGCCAACTCGACCGTCTTCGGCGGCATCGCCGGCGACCGGATGGCGCAGTGGGTGCAGCAGGAGGGCCGCTGGCGCACGCCCGATGCCGCTGCGGTGGAGGCCTCGATCGCGCGCCACGAGCACCCCTTCACGCAGCCGCCGGCCAGCCTGGAGCCGATCCGCGAGGCGCTGTACGCCTGCATGTGGGACGACGTCGGCATCGTGCGCAGCGCCGAGGGCCTGCAGCGGGCCCTGCACACGCTGGGCGAGCTCGATGCGGCGCTGGAGCGCAGCGGCGTCGCCGGCGACGACCGCGCCTTCAACCTGAGCTGGCACGACTGGCTGAACCTGAAGAACCTGATCGCGGTCAGCCGCGTGATCGCGACCTCGGCGCTGGCCCGCGACGACTCGCGCGGCGCGCACTTCCGCCAGGACCACCCCGCCACCGGCGACCTGCCGGGCTCGACCTACATCGTCGTGCGCCAGCAGGCCGGCGCGCTGGCGATGCAGCGCGAGCCGGTGCGCTTCACGCGCGTCGCGCCCGGCGAGAGCCTGATCCGCCCGGCCCCGGCGCAGGGCCCCGGCACACCCGCCTGAGCCGGCCCGGCCGGCCCCACGACCCACCCCGCGCGGGGACCCGCAGGAGAAGAAGCCCATGACCCCTTTCGTCCGCCGCGTCGGTGCAGCCCTCGGGCTGAGCGGCAGCCTGGCCCTGGCCCCGGTGGCCGCCCAGCCCGCCGGCGCAGCGGCCGAGGCCGGCAGCGCCTACCCCACCCAGCCGGTCTCGCTGATCGTGCCCTTCAGCCCCGGCGGCGATGCCGACGTGGCGGCACGCGCGCTGGTGCTGGGGACCCAGCGCGCGCTCGGCCAGCCGCTGCTGCCGATCAACCGCGCCGGCGCCAGCGGCGCGATCGGCTCGCTGGCGGTGAAGCAGGCCCGGCCGGACGGCTACACCCTGCTGCTGGCCCGCGTGGGCTCGCAGGTGGTGCTGCCGGCGCTGCAGCCCACGCTGGCCTACAAGTGGAACGACTTCACGCTGCTCGGGCTGCTGGAGCTCAACCCGGTGGTCTGCGTGACGCGCGCCGAGTCGCCGCTGCGCACGCTGAAGGACCTGACCGACGCGCTGAAGGCGCGCCCGGGCAAGCTCAACTACAGCACCTCCGGTGCCGGCACCATCCTGAACTTCGGCCCGCAGCTGCTGTTCGACCAGCTGAAGCTGGGCAAGGATGCCGCGGTGCAGATCGCCTACAAGGGCGGCGGCGAGGCGGCGATGGCGGTCATCGCCGGCGACGTGGACTTCAGCTGCGGCAACCTCACCTCGGTGATCGGCAACATCAAGGGCGGCCGGCTGCGCGCGCTGGTCACCACCACGCCGGAGCGGCTGAAGGACCTGCCCGAGGTGCCGACCGCCCGCGAGAGCGGCTACCCGCAGCTCGAGGCCATCGTCGGCTGGAGCGCGCTGTACGGCCCGCCGGGCATGCCGCGGGCCCTGGTCGACCGCTGGACGGCGCTGCTGGCCGGCGCGGCCGCCGACCCGCAGTGGCAGGCCGCCACCGAGAAGGCCGGCAGCATCCCGCGCGTGCTCGGCCCGGCCGAGACCGAGGCCTTCATCGCCGCCCAGTTCGCCGTCTACGAGCGCCTGGGCCGGCAGCTGCAGATCGAGATCAAGTGACCCCCGACCGACGAGGACCCCGAGCATGACCTCCCCCCGCGGCCCGCGCGGCGCCGATGCGCTGGTGCAGGCCCTGCAGACCGCCGGCGTGCGGCGCCTCTTCACGCTCTCCGGCAACCACATCATGCCGGTCTACGACGCGGTGCTGGGCCGCGGGATCGCGCTGGTCCACACCCGCCACGAGGCCAGCACCGTGCACATGGCCGATGCCTGGGCACGCCTGACCGGCGAGGTCGGCGTCGCGCTGGTGACCGGCGGGCCGGGCCATGCGAACGCCGTGTCGGCGCTGTACACCGCGCGCATGGCGGAGGCGCCGGTGCTGCTGCTGTCGGGCCACGCGCCGAACGACCAGCTCGGCCTGGGCGCCTTCCAGGAGATGGCGCAGGCGGAGATGGCCGCGCCGGTCACCAAGGCCGCCTGGACCTGTGCGTCGCCCGACGCGGTGGCGGACGACCTGGCCCGCGCCTTCCGCATCGCCCGCTCGGGGCGGCCCGGGCCGGTGCACCTCAGCCTGCCGACCGACGTGCTGGAGCGCGCCTTCGCGGGCCGCCAGCCGCCGGCGGCGGCCTTCGAGCCCGAGCCGCAGGCGCTGGACCCGGCGCTGGCCGACGCGCTGCTGGCCCGCCTGGGGGCGGCGCGCCGGCCGCTGATCCTGGTCGGCGCGGCCAGCATGACGCGCGCCGCGCGCCGCGCCACCGAGGCGCTGCAGGCGGCCAGCGGCATCCCGGTGATCGGCATGGAAAGCCCGCGCGGCATCGCCGACCCCAGCCTCGGCGACTTCGCCGCGCTGCTGGCGCGCGCCGACGCCGTGCTGCTGCTCGGCAAGCGCCTGGACTTCACGCTCAAGCACGGCAAGCCGCCCTTTCCGGCCACGGCCGAGGTGCACCAGGTCGATGCCGACGAGGCCGAGTTCGCGCGCAGCCGGCGCGCCGTCGGCGACCGGCTGCAGCTCGTCGGGCAGGCCGATGCGGCCAGCGCCGTGCGCACGCTGACCGAGCGCGCCAGCGCCCGCATCGCCGCGGCGGACTGGCTGGACGAGTGCCGCGCCGCGCTCGCCTTCCGCCCGCCGGCCTGGGACACGCTGGCCGCCGCCACGCCCGGCCGGCTGCACCCGGTGCAGATGCTGCGCCCGCTGCAGGCCCTGCTCGACAGCCACCCCGACGCGGTGCTGGTCTGCGACGGCGGCGAGATCGGGCAGTGGGCGATGGCCTGCCTGCGCGCGCCGCACCGGGTCAACAACGGCGTCGCCGGCTCGATCGGCGCCGGGCTGCCGTACGCGCTGGCCGCGCGCTGTGCGCAGCCCGAGGCGCCCGTGGTCGCGGTGATGGGCGACGGCACGGTCGGCTTCCACATCGCCGAGTTCGACACCGCGGTGCGCCACGGCCTCGGCTTCGTCGCGGTGATCGGCAACGACGCCCGCTGGAACGCCGAGTACCAGATCCAGCTGCGCGACTACGGCCCCGACCGGCTGCTCGCCTGCGAGCTGCTGCCCACGCGCTACGACCAGGTGGCCCAGGCCTTCGGCGGCCACGGCGAGGGGGTGACCGAGGCCGCCGCGCTCGCGCCGGCGCTGGCGCGCGCCGTCGCGAGCGGCCAGCCGGCCTGCATCAACGTGATGATCGAGGGCGCGCCGGCCCCGACGATCAAGCGGGCCGGGTGATCGAGGTTGGCGGGGCCGCCTTCGCCGGCTCGGCCGGCGTGCTCGCCGCCACCGCGGCGATCGTCGCGCTCGCCTACACGGTCTACGGCCTGACGGGCTTCGGTTCGTCGATCGTCGCGGTGCCGCTGCTGGCGCAGTTCTATCCGCTGCGCTTCGTGGTGCCGATGGTGCTGCTGTTCGACCTCGCCGCCGGCCTGATCCTGGGGTTGCGCAACCGGCACCGGCTGAGCCGGGCGGAGCTGCTGCGGCTGCTGCCCTGGCTGTGCGTCGGCATGGTCGCGGGCGTGACCCTGCTGGTCCAGGTGCCGGAGCGCGTGCTGCTGGGCGCGCTCGGGGCCTTCACGCTGCTGTTCGCGCTGTGGAGCCTGCTGAACCGCCGGCCGGTGCGGCCGGTGTCGGCCCGCTGGGCGGCGCCAGCGGGCCTGGCCGGCGGCGCCGTCACCGCGCTGTACGGCACGGGCGGCCCGATCTACACGCTCTACCTGGCGCGCCGGCTGGACGACGCCGCCGTCTTCCGTGCCACCATCGGGGTGCTCATCTTCGTCACGGCAGCGATCCGGCTGGCCCTGTTCAGCGGCACCGGCCTGTATGCGCAGCCAGGGCTGCTGGCGCTGGCCCTGGCGATGGCGCCGGCCGCGCTCGCCGGCTTCCTGCTCGGCAGCCGCCTGCACGCGCGGCTGGACCGGGCGCAGGCGATGCGTGTGGTCTGGTCGCTGCTGATCGTCTCCGGCACCGGCCTGCTGGTGCGCGCGCTGGGCGGCTGAGAGGCGCTGGCCCGGGGCGGCTGGCTCCGGGGCCGCCCGCCGCGCGCGGGCGGGCGCGCGCCCGGCGGCCAGGCCGCGCCTGTCTCAGCCGGGGGCCAGCGCCGAGCGCAGCGGCGCCGCGGCGCGCAGGCGGCCCACCTCGAGGCCGTTCCAGTTGCGCAGCACGGGCGCCGCGAGGCCGTCGACCACCGCGCGCGCCGGCGCGTCGAGCGGCAGCAGGGCGCCCACCAGCGTGGCCATCACCACCTCCGCGGCGCGCGCCTGGCCATCGTCCACCTTGACGGCCACGCCGAGGCCGAGCTCGGGCAGCGCGGCGGTGTAGACGCCCTCGGCGCCGACCTTGCAGAACACGCGCTCGCCGAGCGCCTCCATCAGCCGCGTGTCGAAGCGGCCGCTGCCGGCCACCATGAACGGCGCGGCAGCGACCGCGCGGCGCAGGCGCTGCACGGCGCGCGCGCGGTCGGCATCGAGGCCCTGCCCGGTGCCGACGCGCGCGAAGGCCAGCGCCAGCGCGCGCAGCGGCAGCGCCCAGGTCGGGATCGAGCAGCCGTCGGTGCCGACCGGCGCGCGCGCCGGGTCGACGCCGGTCGCGGCCTGCAGCGCCGCGGCCACCTCGCGCATCACCGGGTGGTCCGGCCGCACGTAGCCGGCGGCGCGCCGCCGCACCGCGTCGCCGTCCGGCCGCCCGGGGGCGCCGCCGGCGGCCAGCAGGCAGGCCACGCAGACGAAGCCGGCGTGCTTGCCGGAGCAGTTGTTGTGGCGCGCGTCGGGCACGGCGCCGGCGGCCGCCAGCGCGCGCGCGCTGGCCTCGTGCATCGGCCAGTGCGTGCCGCATTCGAGCGCGTCCACGCCCACGCCGGCCTTGGCCAGCATCGCCGCCGCCGTCGCCGCATGCGCCGGCTCGCCGTTGTGCGAGGCGCAGGCCAGCGCCAGCTCGGCATCGTCCAGGCCGAGCCGGTCGGCGGCGCCGCCCGCCACCAGCGGCAGCGCCTGCAGCACCTTCACCGCGCTGCGCGGGAACACCGGGCGATCGACGTCGCCGATCGCGAGGCGCAGCGTGCCCCGCGCATCCACCACCGCCACCGCGCCGCTATGGGCGGACTCGACCGCGTCGCCGCGCAGCACCTCCACCAGCACCGGTCCGTTCGCCATCCCGCCCTCCCCTCGCCTGCCTCACGCGCCGCCGACCCCTTGCCAGCGGCTCGTGACGCTGCGATGACAATCATCGCCCATGCCCCTGACCGCCCTGGCCCTGGTACTCGTCGCCGCGCTGCTGCATGCCCTGTGGAACATCGTCGCGAAGAAGGCCGAGGGCGGGGCGCCGCTGGTGCTGCTGTCCGCGCTCGGCGTGGCCGTGCTGTGGGCGCCGCTCGGCCTCTGGGCGGCCTGGGGCACGCTGCCGCACTGGGGGCCGCGCGAGTGGGGCCTGGTGCTGGCCAGCGGCCTGACCCACCTGGCCTACTTCCACGTCTTGCTGCGCGGCTACGCGGCCAGCGACCTGACGGTGGTCTACCCGGTGGCGCGCGGCACCGGGCCGCTGATCAGCGCCTGCGGCGCCCTGCTGCTGCTCGACGAGCGCCTGAGCCTGGCGGGTGCGCTGGGCATCGCCGGCGTCACCGCCGGCGTCTTCCTGGTGGCCGGCGGCCCGGGGCTGTGGGCCCAGGCGCACGACCCGGCGCGGCGCCGCCGCGTGCTGGCCGGCGTCGGCTGGGGCGCCGCCACCGGCGTGCTGATCGCCGGCTACACCCTGATCGACGGCTACGCGGTGAAGGTGGCGCTGCTGTCGCCGATCCTGGTCGACTACTTCGGCAACCTGCTGCGCCTGCCCTTCATGCTGCCGGCGGCGCTGCGCGCGCGCGCCGATTTCCTCGCGAGCTTCCGGCGCCAATGGCGGCATGCGCTGCTGATCGCGGTGTGCAGCCCGCTCGGCTACGTGCTGGTGCTGTACGCGGCCACGATGGCGCCGCTGTCGCACGTGGCGCCGGCGCGCGAGGTCTCGATGCTGTTCGCCGCGCTGCTCGGCGGCCGGCTGCTCGGCGAGGGCGACCGCGGCTGGCGGCTGGCCGGCGCGGCCTGCATCGGCCTCGGGGTCGCCGGGCTGGCGCTGGGCTGAGCGGGCGTGGCGGGTTCGTTCACAGCTTCTTCAGCGCCCGAACAGCCCCTTCACCACGCTGCCCAGGCCCTCGACCAGCCCGCCCACGCTGACGCCCAGCGCCTTCGCCAGCCCGACGGCGATGCGGGTGGACAGGTTCTCCTCGAGCGAGAAGGCCGGGTCGTCGAGCCGGCCCTCGAGCACGAAGTCGAGCTCGATGCGGCCGCGCTCCTCCATCGCCTTCAGCACCAGCTGCTGCGGTACGCCGGCGACCGTGTCCAGCACGCCGCGGCGGCCGAGCGCGAGCTCGGAGAAGCGCACCCGGCCCGGCGCATGCAGCTGCTGGCCGCGCACCGTCGCGTCGACCTGCAGGTCGAGCCGGCCGCGCTCGACCCCGCCCTCGTTGAGCCGCAGCAGGTAGGGCTGCAGCACGCGCAGGTCGACGCCGTCCAGGCGCAGCGCGAGGCGGGCGTCGCGGGTGGCGGGCGTCAGCGTGCCGTCCACGTGCACCCGGCCGTCGCGAGCCGCGCCGCCGCCGGCCCCGTGCATCACCGCGTCGATGCGCAGCGGCATCGGCTGGTCCAGCGCCGGCCAGGCGATCGGGCCGAGCTCGGCCTGCAGGCCGGAGAAGTGCAGCCGGTGCGGCGGGCGCGCGACGCGGGCGTCGAGGAAGTCGAGCGTCGCACCGTGCAGCGCCAGCGTGCCCACCAGCACCGCCAGCGGCGCCGCGTCGCGCCGCGCGGCCGGGTCGCCGAGCAGCGAGGGCAGCGCGCGCAGGCGGCCGTCGCGGCCGCGCAGCACCGACAGGTAGGCGCCGTCGACGTCGACGCGCGCGATCTGCCAGCCCCCCTCGCCGCCGGTCAGCGCGCGCCACACCGAGGCCCACTGCGGCCGCAGCCGCACGCGCTCGGCGCGCAGCTCGTCCTCGGCCGGCCAGGCCTGCGGGCCGCTGCGCTCGGCGCGCAGGCGCAGGCCCTGCAGCTCGACGCCCTCCCAGCGCAGCTGCAGCGCCGCCAGCGTCGCGCGCGGGCCGAGCGCGCCCAGCACCGCGGCCTCCAGCCGCTGCAGCGCGAGACGCCAGCCGGCCAGCGCCAGCGCCGCCAGCGCCAGCACGGCCAGGGCGGCGAACAACAGGCGGCGGCGCAGCGGCATCGGGCGATTCTGGCGCAGGCCGGGCGCCGGCGCGGCGGGAAGGGGCAGGCCGACGCCCGGGCCGGGCGGCCGGGGCGCCTGCGGACCGGGAACGGGCCGGATGCCGGGGCGGGAACGGGCCGGAAGCCCGCGGACCCGCCGCCGGGAAGCCGTGTCGCGCACGCAGCCGCCGCGGCTGCGTAGCATCGCGGCCCATGCCTGCCCCTGCGACCCCGCGCGCCCCGGCCTCCGGCGGCCCCGGCCCCGGCTCCGGTCACGCCGCCAGCGCCGGCTCGCGCGACCGTCCGGCCGACCTGCCCCCGCCCGCCGCGCCGATCGACGTCGTCGGCGTCGACTTCTCGAGCCGTCCGACCCGGCGCAAGCCCATCGTCGTCGCGCGCGGCCGGCTGGACCCGGCGCCCGCCGCGCCCGGCGCTGCCCCCGGCGGCACGGTGACCCTGCTCGGGCTGCAGCCGCTCGACACGCTGGAGGCCTTCTCCGCGTGGCTGGCGGACCCGGCGCAGGCGCCGTGGGTGGGCGGCTTCGACCTGCCCTTCGGGCTGCCGCGCGAACTGGTGGAGCAGCTCGGCTGGCCGACCGACTGGCCGGCGCTGATCCGGCACTACGCGGCGCTCGAGCGCCCCGTCATCCGCGACACCTTCGCGGCCTTCTGCGCCGCGCGGCCGGTCGGCGGCAAGTTCGCGCACCGCCGCTGCGACGGCCCGGCCGGCTCCTCGCCGTCGATGAAGTGGGTCAACCCGCCGGTGGCCTACATGCTGCACGCCGGCGTGCCGCGGCTGCTCGACGCCGGCGTCGACCTGCCGGGCCTGCACCCCGGGGACCCGGCACGGGTGGCCCTCGAGGCCTACCCGGGGCTGCTCGCCCGCGAGCTGCTGGGCGCGCGCTCGTACAAGAGCGACGAGGCCGCGAAGCAGACGCCGGAGCGGCTGATCGCCCGCAAGGACCTGGTGGACGCGCTGCTGCAGGGCCGCAGCCGCCTCGGCCTGCGCCTGCGCGCGCGCCCGGCGCTGACGGATGCGCTGGTGGCCGACGCCAGCGGCGACC
Organism: Pseudideonella sakaiensis; assembly: GCF_001293525.1. Lineage (GTDB taxonomy): Bacteria > Pseudomonadota > Gammaproteobacteria > Burkholderiales > Burkholderiaceae_C > Ideonella_A > Ideonella_A sakaiensis. Next base: position 55,114 of record NZ_BBYR01000047.1, read on the forward strand.
GCCTCGATGCCACGCTGTGCCTGCTGCAGGCCGCGTGGTGCGCGCTGCGGCCGGGCTGGGGCCGGCCCGCCGATGCCGACCCGCTCGAAGGCTGGATCGCGACCGCGGGGCCGGACCCGGCTGCCCCGGTCCCGGCCCCGGCCGCCGTACCCGCACGCGAAGGCGCACGCGCCGGCGCACCGGCCCCCGCCTCGGCCGCGCGCCGCCGCCGCGCGTGAGCCCCGCGGCCGCCGAGGCCTGGTTCCAGTCGCGCGGCTGGACGCCCTTCCCCTTCCAGCGCGAGGTCTGGCAGGCGATGGCGGACGGGCACAGCGGCCTGCTGCACGCCACCACCGGCAGCGGCAAGACCTACGCGGTCTGGCTCGGCGCGCTGGCGCAGGCAGCGCAGCGGGGCGCGGCCACGGCAGCGCCCGCGGCCGCCTCCGGCCCGGGTGCGCCCGCCGCCCGGGCCGCCGCAGCGGCCGCGCCGCCGCTGGGCGTGCTGTGGCTGACGCCGATGCGCGCGCTCGCCGCCGACACCGCGCGCGCGCTGGCGCTGCCGCTGCCGGCGCTCGCGCCGCGCTGGACGCTCGGCCAGCGCAGCGGCGACACCCCCTCGGCCGAGCGGGCCCGCCAGGACCGTCGCCTGCCCACCGCGCTGGTCACCACGCCGGAGTCGCTCAGCCTGCTGCTCAGCCGCGAGGAGGCGCCGCAGGCCCTCGGCGGCGTGCACACCGTGATCGTCGACGAGTGGCACGAGCTGCTGGGCAACAAGCGCGGCGTGCAGGTGCAGCTGGCGCTGGCCCGGCTGCGCCACTGGAACCCGGCGCTGGTGGTCTGGGGCCTGAGCGCGACGCTGGGCAACCTGGAGGAAGCGCTGGCGGTGCTGCTCGGCCCGGCCGGCGAGGCCGCGGCCGAGGCCGCCGGCCGCCCTGCCCGGCTGGTGCACGGCCGCATCGACAAGGCGCTGCGCATCGACACCCTGCTGCCCGAGCATCCCGGCCGCTTCTCGTGGGGCGGCCACCTGGGCGCGCAGATGCTGGGGCCGGTGGTGGCCGAGATCGACGGCGCCTCGACCACGCTGGTCTTCACCAACACCCGCAGCCAGGCCGAGGCCTGGTACCAGCTGCTGCTCGGCGCGCGGCCGGACTGGGCCGGCGTGGTGGCGCTGCACCACGGCTCGCTCGATGCCTCGGTGCGCCACTGGGTCGAGGACGGGCTGAAGGCCGGGCGGCTGAAGGCGGTGGTGGCCACCTCGTCGCTCGACCTCGGCGTCGACTTCCTGCCGGTCGAGCGGGTGCTGCAGATCGGCAGCCCCAAGGGCATCGCGCGGCTGCTGCAGCGGGCCGGCCGCAGCGGCCACGCGCCGGGCCGCAGCAGCCGCATCACCGTGGTGCCCACGCACACGCTGGAGCTGGTGGAGGCGGCCGCGGCGCGCGAGGCGGCGCAGGCCGGCCGCATCGAGCGCCGCGAGTCGCCGGAGCAGCCGCTGGACGTGCTGGTGCAGCACCTGGTGACGGTGGCGCTGGGCGGCGGCTGGACCGACGACGCGATGTACGCCGAGGTCCGCGGCAGCCACGCCTACCGCGCGCTGAGCCGCGCGGACTTCGACTGGGCGCGCGCCTTCGTCGAGGGCGGCGGCGGCAGCCTCGCGGCCTACCCGGAGTACCACCGCATCGCCCGGGTCGACGGCGTCTGGCGCGTGCCGGACCGCGGCATCGCGCGGCGCCACCGGCTCGGGATCGGCACCATCGTCGGCGAGTCGGCGATGAAGGTGCAGTTCGTCAACGGCGCGGTGCTCGGCCACATGGAAGAGGGCTTCCTCGCGCGGCTGAAGGCCGGCGACTGCTTCGTGTTCGCGGGCCGGCTGCTCGAGTTCGTGCGCATCCGCGAGATGACCGCCTACGTGCAGCGCGCGACGCGCCGCAAGGGCCTGGTGCCGAGCTGGGCCGGCAGCAAGATGCCCTTGTCCACCGAGCTGGCCGACGCGGTGCTCGAGCGCCTGGCGGAGGCCGCCGCCGGCCGCTACGACAGCCCCGAGCTGCAGGCCGCGCGGCCGATGCTGCAGACGCAGGCGCTGATGTCGCGCCTGCCGACGCCGGCGCTGCTGCTGGTGGAGCAGTTCCGCTCGCGCGAGGGCCACCACCTCTTCGTCTACCCCTTCGCCGGCCGCCAGGTGCACCTGGGCCTGGCCAGCCTGCTGGCCTGGCGGCTGGCGCGCGACGCGCCCAACACCTTCTCGCTGAGCATCAACGACCACGGCTTCGAGCTGCTGTCGGCCGAGCCGGTGGACCCGGCCCCGCTGCTGGACGGCCGGCTCTATGCCGAGGCCGCGCTGCTGGACGACATGCTGGCCAGCCTGAACGCGAGCGAGCTGGCCCGGCGGCGCTTCCGCGAGATCGCGCGCGTCGCCGGCCTGGTGCAGACGGGCTACCCCGGCCAGCCGAAGAGCACGCGCCAGCTGCAGGCCTCGAGCAGCCTGTTCTACGAGGTCTTCCGCCGCTACGATGCCGGCAACCTGCTGCTCGGGCAGGCCGAGCGCGAGGTGCTGGTGCAGGAACTGGACGTGCGACGCCTCGCCGCGGCGCTGGCCCGCATGCGCCGCCTGCCGGCCGAGCACGTGCGGCTCGAGGTCCCGAGCCCGATGAGCCTGCCGCTGATGGTCGAACGATTCCGCGAACAGCTGAGCACCGAGAAGCTCGAGCAGCGCCTGGCGCGCCTGCTCGACGACATGAACGCGGCCGCCGACCGGCGCGAGGCGGGCGCACCGCCCGCCGCGCGCCGCCGAGCCGCGCGCGGGGTCCGGCGATGAGGTGGCGCGAGGTCTTCGGCGCCGCGGGCCGCGCGCGGCTGCGCACCGCGGTGCTGGCGCTGTGGAAGCTGATGCGCCACCCCGACACGCCCTGGCCGCCGAAGCTGGTCGCGCTGCTGGTGCTGCTGTATGCGCTGAGCCCGATCGACCTGATCCCCGACTTCCTGCCGTTGATCGGCCAGCTCGACGAGCTGGTACTGATCCCGCTCGGCGTGGCGCTGGCGATCCGGCTGACGCCGCGCGCCCTCTGGGAGGCGCGCTGGGCCGAGGCCGAGGCCGAGGGCGGGCGGGCGCCGAAGTGGGCCTGGGGCGCGGTGCTGGTGGTCGCCGTCTGGGCGCTGTGCGGCGGGCTGCTGGCCTGGTGGTGGTTCGGGGCCGGACGCTGAGCGCAGCGCAGCGCCGCGGCCGCCCCGCGCCCGCCGCGCTCAGCGCAGCGGGATCGCGGTCCCGCGGTCGACCGGCACCGCGGTGACGCTGTTCTGCGGCGAGCCCTCGATGACGCGCTCGGAGTAGGTCAGGTAGACCAGCGCATTGCGCTTCGCATCGACCATGCGGACGATGCGCAGGCGCTTGAACAGGATCGACTGGCGCTCGCTGAAGACCTCCTCCTGCTTCGGCAGCGGCTGCGCGAAGGCGATCGGGCCGACCTGGCGGCAGGCGATCGAGGCCTCGGCCTTGTCCTCGGCCAGGCCGAAAGCGCCCTTCAGCCCGCCGGTCTTGGCGCGCGAGACGTAGCAGGTGACGCCCGACACCTTGGGGTCGTCGTAGGCCTCGACGACGATCTTGTGGTCGGGGCCGATCAGCTTGAACACCGTGTCCACCTCGCCGATCGGCTCGGCGCCGGCCGAGCAGGCCGCGGCCGCGATGGCCAGCAGCAGGCCGCCGCGGCGCAGGCGCTGCGCGGCCGGGAGGGGAGCGGGACGGGTCGGGCCGGCAGTGACGGAACGCATGGGGGCACGGGGCGGGCGCAGGCGCGCGGTGCGGCCAGTATCCCGCAGCCGGGCTGCGCCCGCGTCAGCGCCCCGGCGGCGATGCCAGCGCCGGCACGCCGCCGTCGGTGGCCAGCAGCGGGAGCTCGCTCTCGTCCTTCAGCCCGACGCCGCTCAGGCCGCGCCGCCGCGCCTCGCGCAGCAGCCAGGCGAGGCGCTGCGCGGCCAGCGGCGGCGCGAGGCCGGCCGGGCGGATGTTGGACACGCAGTTGCGCGCTGCGTCCGTCAGCCCGATCGCCGGGGCCCAGGTGAGGTAGGCCCCGAGGCTGTCGGGCGAGCTGAGGCCGGGGCGCTCGCCGAGCAGCACCAGCACCAGCCGCGCGCCGAGGCGCTCGCCGACCTCGTCGCCGAGCGCGACGCGGCCCTGGTGCACCAGCAGCAGCGGCGCCAGCGCCCAGCCCTCGGCGGCCAGCAGCGGCAGCAGCGCCGACAGCAGCGGCTCGGCCTGGCGGTGCACGGCGAGCGCGCTCAGCCCGTCGGCAACGACGATCGCCAGGTCGACGCGGCGGCCGTCGGCCTGCGGTGGCGGCAGCTGCTCGTCCGCGCAGGCATCCAGCACCGCGGCACTGGGCGCGTCGAGGCGACGCCCCAGGTCGGGCCGCTGCAGGTAGGTGCGGCGGTCGGCCGCGGCGCTGCGCAGCTCGACCAGGCCGGGGCCGAGCGGCTGCAGCGCGGCGCGCATCGCCGCCGCATCCAGCGGCAGGTGCACGGCGTCGCGCGCCTGCGCATGGGCGGCCTGGAAGGCCAGCTGCGGCGCGGTCGGCTGGCTCACGCCGGCGCGGCCGAGCGCGATGCGCGCGTCGGTGAAGCGGCGCAGCCCCTCCCAGGGGTTGGGCACCACCGGCGGCACTTCGCTCACGCTGCGCCCCCGGGCAGCAGCGGGCGCAGGCCCGGCGCGAGGCCGTCGTGCAGCCGGAAGCCGGCATCGGCGCGGCTGAAGATCTGCATGCGCGCCAGCCAGGCCTCGAACTCCGGCGCCGGCCGCAGGCCGAGCAGGCGCCGCGCATAGAGCGCGTCGTGGAAGGAGGTCGTCTGGTAGTTCAGCATGATGTCGTCGCCGCCCGGGATGCCCATCACGAAGGTGCAGCCCGCGGCGGCGAGCAGGGTCAGCAGCACGTCCATGTCGTTCTGGTCGGCCTCGGCATGGTTGGTGTAGCAGACGTCGCAGCCCATCGGCAGGCCGAGCAGCTTGCCGCAGAAGTGGTCCTCCAGGCCGGCGCGCACGATCTGGCGGCCGTCGTAGAGGTACTCCGGCCCGATGAAGCCGACCACCGTGTTCACCACCAGCGGCTCGAAGCGGCGCGCCACCGCGTAGGCGCGGGCCTCGCAGGTCTGCTGGTCCACGCCGTGGTGGGCCTGCGCGGACAGCGCGCTGCCCTGGCCGGTCTCGAAGTACATGAGGTTCTGGCCGACGGTGCCGCGGCCGAGCGAGCGCGCGGCCGCCTGCGCCTCGGCCAGCAGCGCCAGCGAGATGCCGAAGCTGCGGTTGGTGGCCTCGGTGCCGCCGATCGACTGGAACACCAGGTCCACCGGCGCGCCGCGCTCGATCGCCTGCAGCGTGTTGGTGACGTGGGTCAGCACGCAGGACTGGGTCGGGATCTCGAGCCGCGCGATCAGCTCGTCGAGCCGGTGCAGCAGCGTCACCACCTGCGGCAGGTTGTCGGTGGCGGGGTTGATGCCGATCAGCGCGTCGCCGCTGCCGTACATCAGGCCGTCGAGGATGCTGGCGGCGATGCCGCTGGCGCTGTCGGTGGGGTGGTTGGGCTGCAGCCGCGTCGACAGCCGCCCGGGCAGGCCGAGGCTGCCGCGGAAGGCGCTGCGCACCTCGCACTTGCGCGCCACCAGCAGCAGGTCCTGGTGGCGCATCAGCTTGCTGGTCGCGGCCGCCATCTCCGGCGTCAGGCCCGGGCGCAGCGCCGCGAGCACGGCCGCGTCGGTCTCGTCGCGCAGCAGCCAGTCGCGGAAGTCGCCGACGGTGAGGTGGGCGACCGGCGCGAAGGCCGCGGCATCGTGGCTGTCGACGATGAGGCGGGTCACCTCGTCGTGCTCGTAGGGCACGACGGCCTCGTTCAGGAAGTGGCGCAGCGGCAGATCGGCCAGCGCCATCTGTGCGGCCACGCGCTGCTGCGCGCTCTCGGCCGCCAGGCCGGCGAGCTGGTCGCCCGAGCGCTCCGGCGTGGCCTTGGCCAGCAGGTCCGCCAGCGTCGGGAAGACGTACTGGCGGCCCGCCACGCTGTGGCGCCAGCCGGGGAGCGGCTTGCCGCTCACGTCGACCCGGTCGCGGCCGCGGCGCCCGCCGTCGCCGCGACGCCCTCGCGGCGGCCGCGCGTGGCCAGGAAGTAGACGTAGCCGAGCGCCAGGAAGCCGGCGAAGACGGCGGCGATCAGCGCATTGAACCAGGCCATCGTCGCCAGGCAGACCCCGGCGCCCGCCAGCGCGAAGGCCGGCAGCACCGGGTAGAACGGCGCGCGGAAGGGGCGCTCGAGCGCGGGCTCGCTCGCACGCAGCTTGAACAGGCTGAGCATGCTGAGGATGTACATCAGGATGGCGCCGAACACCGACATGGTGACGATGTTGGCGGTGAGGGTATTGCCGCCGAGCGTGAGCCACTCGTCGCTGAAGATCGCCGCGATGCCGACCACGCCGCCGGCCAGGATGGCGCGGTGCGGGGTCTTGAAGCGCGGGTGCAGCACGGCCAGCGGCGCCGGCAGGTAGCCCTCACGGGCGAGCGCGAAGATCTGCCGCGAGTAGCCCATGATGATGCCGTGGAAGGAGGCCACCAGCCCGAACAGGCCCAGCCACACCAGCATGTGCAGCCAGCCGCTGGACTCGCCGACGATCAGCTTCATCGCCTGGGGCAGCGGGTCGTTGATGTTGGCCAGCCGGGTCCAGTCGCCGGCGCCGCCGGCGAACACCATCACGCCGAAGGCCAGCGCCACCAGCGTCAGGATGCCGGCGATGTAGGCGCGGGGGATCGAGCGGCGCGGGTCCTTCGCCTCCTCGGCGGCCATCGCGACGCCCTCGATCGCGAGGAAGAACCAGATCGCGAAGGGGATCGCGGCGACGATGCCGCCGACGGCCGCGAGGCTGAACTGGTCCTGCCCGGCCCAGCCGCCCTGCGTGAAGTTCGCCATCGAGAAGCCGGGCGAGACCACGCCCATGAAGACCAGCAGCTCGACCACCGCGACCACCGTGATCACGAGCTCGAAGGTGGCGGCGATCTGCACCCCCAGGATGTTCAGCGTCATGAACACGAGGTAGGCACCGACGGCGGCCAGCTTCGGGTCGAGGCCCGGGAACTGCACGTTGAGGTAGGCGCCGATCGCCAGCGCGATCGCCGGCGGCGCGAACACGAACTCGATCAGCACGGCCGCGCCGGCCAGGTAGCCGCCGGTCGGCCCGAAGGCGCGCCGGCTGTACGCGAAGGGCCCGCCGGCATGCGGGATCGCGGTGGTCAGCTCGGTGAAGCTGAAGATGAAGCTGGTGTACATCGCCGCCACGAAGACCGTGGTGACGAGGAAGCCGAGCGTGCCGGCCGAGGCCCAGCCGAAGCTCCAGCCGAAGTACTCGCCGGAGATCACCAGGCCGACGGCGATGCCCCACAGCTGCAGGGTGCCGAGCACGGGTCGAAGGGTGGTGGCCCCGGGGGCCGTGGTGGTCGTCATCGCGTCTGGCTCCTCGCGCAGGACAGGGGACGGCGCGCCGCACCCGGGCCCCGGGACGGAACGCTTGTTGCAATGCAGCATGGTAGGAAGCCCCGGAGTGCCGGCGTTATCGGAATTCGGCAGACATGAGCCCCCTCCCCCCTGGCCCTTCTGGTGCGCCGCCCCGTGGCCGGGCGGACCTCGCCCCAGGCTGGCGCGCCGGCGAGACGCCGTCGCCCGCGGTGCCCTGCCAGCACCGCGAGGCCGACGACGCGGACGAGCACGCCGCCCACCTGACCGACTGGGAGCAGCGCTACGACCAGCTCTCGGCCGGCCGCTTCCACGGCGGCCTGACCGAGCTGCAGCTGCCACAGATGCAGGTCTTCGTCGAGCACACCAGCCATGCGCTGCGCCAGAGCTGCCGGGTCTGGGACGACGCCTTCTGGTTCGGGCTGGCGGCCCGCGCCGATGGCGCGCCCGCGCGCATCAACGGCCGCCTCGACGCCGGCCCGGGCCTGATGACGCGGCCAGGCGGCACGGACTTCGAGCTGGTCACGCCGGACCGGCATGCGATCTACGGCGTGGTGGTGCGCCGGCCCTGGATCGAGGCGGCGGCCGCGGCCCAGGGCTGCGAGGTGGACTGGACGCGGCTGCGCGGGCGCGAGCTGCTGCCGCTTTCGGCCGTGGCGCGACGCGACTGGCTGGCGCTGCTGGAGCCGCTGCTGGACGGCGCGGCCGCGCTCGCCTGGCACCGCGACAGCGCGCTGCAGCTGCAGGCGCTGATGCTGTGCCCGCTGCTGGGCGCGCTCGACGGCGCCGAGGTCGACCCCGGCGTGCGCGCCAGCCAGGCGCGGCGCCACGCGCTGGTGGCCCGGGCCCAGGCGCTGGTGCTGGCGACCCCCGAGCAGCCGCCGTCGGTGCCGCAGCTGTGCGAGCGGCTGCACCTGAGCCGCCGCACGCTGCAGTACTGCTTCGAGGACGTGCTCGGGCTGAGCCCGCTGCAGGCGCTGCGCGCGCTGCGGCTGAACGGGGCGCGGCGCAGCCTGCGCGAGGCGGCCGCGCGCGGGCAGGGGGTGCAGGACGTGGCCGCGCAGTGGGGCTTTGGCCACCTCAGCCAGTTCGCCGCGGACTACCGGCGGCTGTTCGGCGAATCGCCGTCGCAGGCCTTGCGCCGGGCGGCTTGAGCCGCCCCCGGGGCGCGGCCCTGCCCCGCCGGGCTCGTGGTCGGGCGGGGCCGGCTCAGCGCCGCGCGAAGCGCGCGTCGAACCACTGGTCGAGCATCGCCTTCTCGTAGCGCAGCGGGTCGCTGGACGAGTAGCGGTTGAAGCCGCGCAGGAAGTTCAGGTCGGTCACGCGCTCCTGCGCGCCGCTGGCCAGGACGTCGCTGCCGCGCGTCAGCGTGAAGCTCAGCGTCATGCGCGGCATCGTGATGTCGCGCACGATGCGCAGGTCCTGCCCGCCGGCGCGGCGCCAGGGCTCGATCTCGCCGGCGAGGTCGATGTCGAGCACCTGCACCGCGAGCCGCTCGTCGGCGCCGAGGCGCTGCTGCGCCAGCCGCTCGAGGTGGCGCTGCAGTTCGGCCTGCACCGCGGCCTGGGCCTCGCTGTCGGGGCCGCGGTGCTGCGGGTTGGCATCGCGGTAGGTCTCGGGCTGCACGAAGCGCACCTCGGCCGAGCCGGCGCGCGCCGGGCCGGCCGCGGCGAGTGCCGCGAGCACGGCGAGGCTGGCCAGCATGACCAGGGCGGGGCGGGCGCCGCGCGGCAGGGCGCGGAGGCCGTGGGAGCGGGGGGCACGGGTCGCCATGGCGGACTCCTCGAGGCAGATGGGAGGGAACGCCGCAGGGCACCAGGGGGCGACCGAGGCCGCCGGCCGGGCCCGCGGCGGGCCGGCCCGCAGCGTACACCCGGGCGCGGCCCCGCGGCCGGCGCACGCGTGCCGAGGCCTCGCGCGCGGCGGGGCTACTTGGTGCCGAACAGGCGGTCGCCGGCGTCGCCCAGGCCGGGGACGATGTAGCCGTGGTCGTTCAGCTCGCGGTCGATCGCCGCGGTGTAGATCGGCACGTCGGGATGGGCCGCCTGCATGTTCTTCAGCCCCTCGGGCGCGGCGAGCAGGCAGACGAAGCGGATCGAGCGCGGGCGCGTCTCCTTCAGCCGGTCGACCGCCGCGACGGCCGAGTTGCCGGTGGCCAGCATCGGGTCGAGCACGATGGCGTCGCGCTCGTGCATGTCCTGCGGCATCTTGAAGTAGTACTCGACCGCGACCAGCGTCTTCGGGTCGCGGTACAGGCCGATGTGGCCGATGCGCGCGCCGGGCACGACGTTCAGCATCCCGTCGAGGAAGCCGGCGCCGGCACGCATGATGCTGACGAAGACGGTCTTCTTGCCGTCGATGACCGGCGACTTCATCGCCTCCAGCGGGGTCTCGATGTCGATCAGCTGGGTCGGCATGTCGCGCGTGACCTCGTAGGCCATCAGCATGCTGATCTCGCCGAGCAGGCGGCGGAAGCTGTTGGTGCTGCGGTCCTTCTGGCGCATCAGGGTCAGCTTGTGCTGCACCAGCGGGTGCGAGACCAGGTGGACGGCCGGGGACGTGTCGCTCATGCGGGAGGCTCCAGGGGAAAACGGGGGTCGCGAGGGCATCGGCAGCGGGCCGGGCCGCTCGAGCGCGGCACGGCCCGATGGGCGGCCGGTTGCACGCACTGTGCCATGCGGGGCTCCCCTCCCGAATGGGGGGAGTCCCCGCGTTCCCGGGGTGGGCCCTGCGGGAGCGATCGGTTCGAATGCGCCGCGTCGTCGTCATGGGTCGTCACGACCCGACACCGCCCGTCACGCGCTGCCCAGGAGCCCTGCCTTGTCCCACGTCCCGTCGCCCGTCCGCCACCACGGCATGATCTCGGCCAGCCTGGCCGTCCTGTTCCTCGCCGCCTGCGGCGGCGGTGACGACCCGCCGGCCGCGACCCCGCCGACCGCGGCGCCGGCACCCGTGCCGACCCCGGCGCCCGCGCCTGCCCCGACTCCGGCACCCGCGCCTGCACCGACCCCGGCACCCGCTCCGGCACCGACCCCGGCACCCGTTCCGGCACCGACCCCGGCGCCCGCTCCGGCGCCGACCCCGGCACCCGCTCC